>NZ_AYMG01000005.1 GCF_000633455.1 Pedobacter jeongneungensis | reverse complement strand
TTAATAACCATTTACAACACGTTTGATCCCGTCCTTCAATCTTAAAACATTAAAATTCATTAATAATCCAAACCTATAGCCACCTAACTTCATATATGTTAAAGTCTGCGCCAAATGAATATCAGTCAAACCCTCCACACTTTTCAACTCTAAAACTAACCTATTCTCCACTAAAATATCAATCCGGTAACCACAATCCAATCTTACATCTTCAAATAACAGAGGCATAACTTTTTCCTTTTCAACCTGAAAACCCGCTTTGTCAATTTTATAAAATAAACATTCTTTATAAGCACTCTCTAGCAATCCAGGGCCGAGAGCCGTATGAACATCTATAGCAAACCCAATAATGGTTCTTGTTAATAAATCTTCTTCCTTAAAAACCTGTGGCAAAATGAATTATCACCTTTGCATTTATAATTGTCAATAAATTGCATCTACAATACTCAGTAGTCGCTGTGCCTACTCTCTGTGAACTCTGTGGTAAAATAACGGCCTATTCCTCAGATGGAAACAACGATGCCAGCACCAACTTAATCTCACCAAACGAATAATCTTTACCTAAAAATTCCCTGATCGTAGCCATCGATTTTGTTTTCTGGCTTTCTATTGCATCGCTAATGTTTCTGATTTTATTCGCCTTTACCAGTTTGGTTACATCCAATTGCTGGGTTGAAACGTAATAAGCTAAATGTCCTTCAATAGTACCAACAGAAAAACCACGTTCCTTTGCGATTTCATCAATGTTTTTGCCTTGCTCATAAAGTTCGAAGCTTACCAGCTTGGTATCTATTTTTGGTTCTTTTTTCTTTTTCTCAGCTGCTGATTTTACCTTAAGCGTTTCTCCTTTTAACTGGATGGCTTTTTGAAGCTGTTTATTCCGCTCAACAGTATTCAGTAACGCATCAGTATCTGCTTTGCTAAACTCTTTACCTTCAATCAATGCCTGCAACAACGCTTTGCTTTTGTGCATTTTTTTCAATTGCTCATAAACCAGAATTTCGAGTTCGAGCAACTCGGTAACGTAAGTTTTTATCTGCTTCTCTTCTTTTATCACTTCGATTTGAGCCAGAAAACGGTCCGAAATCTCTTTAACCAGCGGATTAAAATATTTTAATGCGGCCACTACCCTTTTCGATACATTAAATAATGTATGCTCAGTTTGTTGTGAAAACAGATTTTTCAGCTGATTCACAAAGGTATCAGCTGTTGCCGTTATTTTTTGAAAATCGGTATAAACCGTATCGGTCCACTCTTCGTGTCTTTGCTTGGCCGATTTTTCACTTTTATCAAAGGTCTGGCGGTGTTCTTTTAAATAATACCTGATCAGGTTCAGGTCGAATGCAGCAAGTAGATAGCTACGGATAAAAGTATAACTCTCTACACTAATCTGTTCGTTAAGTACTTCAGAAGGTTGCTTGGTTTTTGAAAAGTAATGTACATTCTGATCTTGCTGTAAACCGCTCTCACGCAAATGAGAGGTTAAAACCAAACCTTTTAAGGAACGTAAACGTGACAGCGCCACATAGGCCTGACCTGGAGCAAAAGCTTCACCCACATCAATAATGGCCTTATCAAAAGTTAAACCCTGACTTTTATGTACGGTAATGGCCCAGGCCAGTTTAATTGGGTATTGAATAAAAGAGCCAGCCACATTTTCTTTGATCTCATTGGTTGCTTCATCCAGTTTATATTTAACGTTCTCCCAGGTGTAGGGCGAAATCTGGATCACTACTTTATCTTCAGGCAGTTCAATTTCAACTACATCCTTTTCAATATGATGCACAACACCAATCTTACCATTATAATAGCGCTTTTCGGCGGTCATGTCATTTTTAATGAACATTACTTGCGCGCCAACTTTTAATTCAAGGCTCTTATCATTAGGATAGGCATACTCATTAAACTCGCCCTGAACCTTTGCCTCGAAAAAATAAGATTTATTTTTCAGCTGAGTTAACCGCTCACGGTTAATGCTATCTGCTTTGTTGTTATGCGTGGTTAAAGTAATATAATTTTCATCTGCCAAAGGTTTAAAATCCTGCTTAAAATGTTGCCTTAACAATGCGGTATCCTCAGCAGTAATTTTGTTGTTCCGCAGGTTGTTCAGCAGATCGATAAAAACCGAATCATCCTGACGGTAAATTTTATCGAGTTCGATATAAACCGGTGGGTTATCCTGCAGGGCCAGCGCATCGAAAAAATAAATGCTTTTGTAAAATTTGGCCATAATGCGCCACTCATCATTTTTTACCACTGGGGGCAGCTGGTGCAAATCGCCAATAAATAACAATTGTACCCCACCGAATGGAAGGTTTCTGTTCCTTCGGACATAACGTAAGGCAAAATCGATGGCATCGAGCATATCTGCCCGTAGCATACTCACCTCATCAATAACCAACAACTCCAGTTCCTGTAACATGCGGCGTTTATTGCCCTGCATGTTTAGGTGTTTTACCAAAGTTTTGGGCGTATTAAAATTGAAATTGATATTTTCATTGATCAGTGCTCCTGCAGCATCAGGGAAAAAGGCACCGAATGGGAGTTGAAAAAGTGAATGGATAGTTACCCCGGATGCATTAATCGCGGCAATACCCGTTGGCGCTACAATTAAAGCCTTTTTATGTGTAAGCTGAATCAGTTTCCGTAAAAAAGTTGTTTTACCCGTTCCGGCTTTTCCGGTTAAGAAAACATGTTTCGAGGTATAATTAACAAATTTAGCCGCAATTTCTGCGGGTATAGAAGTTTCTTCTAAAGTGGGCATCGGCAGTAAAATTTTAGTTAGCAATAAACGGAGGGACGAATAAAGCTAAACATTTTAGCACAAAATTAAACAATGATTAATAAGAAATTTTAATTTTAGCTGGATATTTTTTGGTTATGCTAACCGCTGAAGAAGATTTATGCAATCAGAATCTGATTATTTAAGGAAAAGAATACCTATCAAACCAGCCCCAGTATCGTTAACTGAAGAATAAAACAAAAACATGGTCATCCTGAGCCTGTCGAAGGATAAATGTTTTGGTTTTTGATGATCAAATGTCTTCGACAGGCTCAAACTGACAAAACTTATGCTTAAGTTAACGAACGATAATTATTATTCGAAGCGGAATAAAAAACCTCAATAGAACTACTGCAGAGGTAACCTAAACCTGACAGGGACGTCAGCTCCCGAACTTTCGGGACTACAGTGTATGGCAGGACTGCAATAGCAGAAGAACTACTGTCTCTGCTTTTCAAATCTCAAAAAATTGCAATCAGTTTTCAATTAAACAATTAACCAGTTCAAACAGTTAACCAAATTCCTTATCTTTGCCGCCAGATGAAACAACAATATTCAAATCTTATAGCTGTTAAATTCCTTTAACAAGGTTTCATCTCTTTTTACACCCAAAATTTTATTATGCTTAACCCTGAAATAGAAAAACGTAAAACCTTTGCCATTATTAGTCACCCCGATGCGGGCAAAACCACACTGACAGAAAAATTTCTGCTTTTTGGTGGTGCCATTAACACTGCCGGTGCGGTAAAAAGGAATAAAGCGAACCAAAGTAATACTTCCGATTTTATGGAAATTGAAAAGCAACGTGGTATCTCGGTTGCAACTTCGGTGATGGGTTTCGAGTACAGCGGTAAACGCATTAACATTTTGGATACACCTGGTCACAAAGATTTCGCAGAAGACACTTACAGAACTTTATCGGCTGTAGATAGTGTAATTTTGGTGGTAGATTGTGTAAAGGGTGTGGAGGAACAGACCGAGAAACTAATGTCGGTTTGCCGTATGCGTAATACACCGGTGATTATCTTCATCAACAAAATGGACCGTGAAGGTAAAGAAGCTTACGATTTATTGGATGAAATTGAAGAAAAACTAAACATCAGCCTTTGTCCACTTTCATGGCCAATTGGTCAGGGACATACCTTTAAAGGCGTTTACAGCATTTACAATAAACACTTAAACTTATTCAATTCGGATAAAACCAAAGTAACCGATTCGGTTGTGGCGGCGAATGATTTAAATGATCCGTCTTTATTAAATTACCTTAAAGAAAACGAGATTAATGCGTTAAAAGACGATGTAGAACTGGTTGACGGTATTTATGGTAAAATTGATAAAGACTTATACACCGACGGTTTGGTTGCCCCTGTGTTTTTTGGCAGTGCGATTAACAACTTTGGGATAAAAGAGCTTTTGGATACCTTTATTGATATTGCCCCAAGCCCTCGCCATAGAGAAGCTGAAGAACGTGATGTATTGGTTGAAGAGAAAAACTTCAGTGGATTTGTATTTAAAATCCACGCCAACTTAGATCCAAAACACCGCGACAGAATTGCATTTTTACGTATTTGCTCTGGTAAATTTGAGCGCAATAAATTTTATTACCATACCCGTCAGGATAAGAAACTAAAGTTTTCTAACCCTATGGATTTTATGGCAAACGAAAAAAGTATTGTTGAAGAAGCATGGCCGGGCGATGTGGTGGGTTTGTACGATAGCGGTAACTTTAAAATTGGCGATACGTTAACCGAAGGTGAAAAATTACAGTTTAAAGGAATCCCGAGTTTCTCTCCGTCTATTTTTAAAGAGGTAGAGAACATGGATCCGATGCGTACAAAACAATTGGAAAAAGGTATTGAGCAGCTAACCGACGAAGGTGTTGCACAGTTATTCGTCATGCAGCCCGGAAACAGAAAAGTGATCGGTGCAGTTGGTGAACTTCAGTTCGAGGTAATCAACTTCAGGTTAGAGCATGAATATGGTGCAAAATGCCGTTTCCGTACCTTAAGTTATACGCGTTCGAGCTGGGTAACTTCTACAGACAGAAAGAAACTTGACGAATTTGTGAAACGCAAGCAACAGCACATCGGTTTCGATAAAGAAGCCAATCCGGTTTATCTGGCAGATAGTGAGTACATGATTAATTTAACCAAACAGGATTATCCTGATATTGAATTCCATAAAACAAGTGAGTTTAAAAGTTAACTTCAAAGCCCTAAAGAGGCCTTTGTAAATGAGATCTAACCCTCTCAGTTCTTAAAGACCTGAGAGGGTTTTTTTTGTACTCTATTTTCACATGCAATACCAAATCAGTTAACTAAAAAATTAGTTTTTTGGCATAAATATTGTACATGCTTATATTCTAAACACACTATTTATAAACCTGATGAAAAACATCCTAAACCATTGTTTGGTTATTTCTGCGCTTTTATTTGCCGTTTCCTGTAAGAAAACTAACGATACTGCCCCCCTACCAGAACCTGTTAACCCTGCCGAAATAGATAAAACTGAGAAATTAACCTGGAAATTTGATTCCTTTATCGTGGATGATAATCATGTAGCACAAATTTTTCCGGGAGCAATCTTTAGCGTTAAACAAAGTGCAAATGATCTTGAAATGGTTTCTTTAAAAGATAAATATACACCATTGCCCATTACAGCTTCTACTTCTTTGGTGGGTGTGATAAACCAAAGTTTTAATGATGTTCCATCTGCCGATAAAATTGCAACCTATATTAAAAGTTTGACCACCAAAAACAGCGATGCAAGTCAGGCCTATTCAGAAGATGAATTTAAAGATTACAATGTGGTAAAGTATTACCTATCCAATAATGATGATGTAAAATCGATATTCGAAAAAATTGGGATTACAACATCTACACGGATTACCAAAAAACACGCCTCATATTTTTTCTCTAATAATATTAAGTTTTCACTTGATATGAATCTTCCAAAAAAAACAGAGTTATTATCGATAGCGGATGCAGATGCCATAAGCACATCTAATAATGCATATTACATTAATGGTGTTAGCTATGGCAATAACACCTTAATTTTAGCAGAAGCTGATGCCGATTATGCAACATTAAAAGTTGCCTTAAAAGCAGTTCTTTTAAAACAAGATTTAACATCAGCGCAAATTCAGGTTTTAAACACAGCAAAAGTTGTTTTTTATGCCAGGGGTGGAAATGAAAAGTCGTTTATCAAGATTGCTAAAAATTTAGACGAGATAAAAGCTATAACCAAAGAATTTGAAACATTTAATAACACCGCCATTTCTTATCCTGTTTCTTACTCACTACGCTCGGTAAAAGATTTTACCTTGTTTAAACATGAAATAACAGTTAACATTATTAAGTAGTAATACGTTAATTGCCTGGTTCAGGAGATTGATGTCGTAATGTCGGTATTCCTTTCTGTTTCGTACTGTTCATAAGTTCGCGTCAATCTTCTCTTAATCTTGGAAATCAGGAATCTTGGGGAAAGCACTTTAACGCATTCTCCAAAGCCTAAAATCTCCCGTTCCAGTTCATAATTTAATACCACGTCGATCCTAAATGTAGTTGTTTTATCGTTTTTCGCTAATATTACCTGCGATGAATGCAGAGGTTTCGTTACTACGTAAGGTGCATGATCATTGGTAAATTCGAGAATCACTTTTTGGGCACGATCCTTCTCATTTTTAGTAACGCCGATTAGATCTTCATAATACCGGTCGAAATCTATTCCCTGATAAGCAACAAATTCTTCATTGGGTAATTCCTGAAATTCGACAATCCGATCCAGGGCCAGATTTAAAATACCAGGTCGCTTTTTTGCTTTACAGATCAAAAACCACCTGTTTCTATATTCTTTTAGCAGATATGGAAAGTATATCCCCTGTTGCGATTGCTGAGCCTTGAAAGATTTATATTCGATCAATAGTGATCGTTTATTTAAAACTGCCTGGTACAGGGGCGGAATGCACTCCAAACCCTTAACCAGCTTATTGCTTTCCAGCTGGATATTATTACCACTCTGTTTGGTCGATTTGTAGAGGTTATTTTCCAAACGGGCAATCATATCGCTCATTTCGTCGAAATAATTAAAGGCATTAAACTGCTTCAGCACGCCAACAATTTCTTTCATTTTATCTACGTCAGCATTATTAATCGGCGCTTTGGTAATGCTGAAACCTGGGTCTTCATAAGCATAAAAGCGTTTATCTTTCACTACAATTGGTGCATTGTAACCAAGCTTATCACTTCGCATTAACTGAATATCAGCCTGGATGGTCCGCTTGCTCACGCCTGTGGTAATTCCCTCCAGTTCATATAAGGTTGCCGATACCTTTTCAATAATATCTTCCAATGTCCATTTACGGAAACGGTTTTTCAAACAATCGTCGATGGTTTTATACCTGATGAGCGCCAATTTATTTACAGCCATTTTGGAGTGGTTTTAGGTTTCTTTTAGAAATCCGTTGATTTCGTTGATCTAAATATAAGAAAGCGTTTCACAACTACGCAACATATTTGCGTATATTATAATAAAAAGAACTATTTCATGGGTAAAATTAAATTTATTTAACTGATTATCAAATATTTAAATAATATGTAGCAGAATAATTTTTACTACGCAAATCAGTCGCGTAGTACTGATGGCATCTTTGTAATGTCGCCAGTCGACAAGTTCTTTGAAAAATATCAATAATTAAAATCTGATTTATAAAGACAGTTTACTGTTTAAATGATACGCGCTCTCCGTCATGCTGCTCCCGTTTATTTCGGGCAGCAAGTAACCCCTGTTCCCGATAGGTGGAACAGGGTATCATTAGTGCAAATCAGATCATTATAAAGAAATTCCGATGAATAATCGGAATGGCAATACTAAATAAAACTTATCCAATGTTGTGGGTTTCAGAATAGCCCCAAAGTATTCGGGCAATTGCGTAGAATATGCTGATAAGAATTATGATAGACTGTCTGAACACGTTGTGTGCGTGGGTTCGAATCCCGCTTCCGGCCCGCCGGAATAACTCAGGGGTAGAGTAACAACCAAAAAATGCAGGTTCGAATCCTGCTTCCAACTGTCGCTTGGAATCGCATAAGGGTAATGCAATGGATTAGGGTTCCATCTAGAAAGAAGGGCAACTTTTCAAACCGCCCACAAAAACCAGCATTGCGCAACCGCATTTGGCTTAAAGATTTTTCGGAATCCAGAAAGCAAATCTGTGTTTGCTCAGTAAGAATCAGTGCAGCAAGAAAAGATTTAAAAATCAAATTGGTTAAATCGAAAAGGCAAATACTCTAATGAGTATAAACCGATGAAAAAAACATGATCTCATTTTTAAACAAAGCTTGATAAACTTTTACTTCCGCAGAAAACAGGTAAATGTTCTTGCGCAATGCTTTTAAGAGAATAAATAACAAATTAATAAATTTTAACTCCAGAAAACATGAAAAGAGTAACCATTAACACCAATTATGTTGGATTGGTGTTTAAAAAAGGAAAATTAAAAAACATTTTAACAGCAGGTACCAACTGGTTAGGTTTTGGCGAAAGCATTGCTTTTTACGATATGGGAAAAGAGTATCATTACTCAGTTGCCGAATTGGATATCTTGTTAGAAAATGCAGATTTCGTTGATCTAATCCATTTGGTAAGCGTTGCCGACAACGAACTGGCTCTGGTTTACCAGAACAAAAACTTTAAGTCTGTTTTAACCGCCGGCAGACATGCCATTTGGAAAGGTTTGTCGGAATACAATTTTGTTAAAGTAGATATCAGTAATATCAATATTGATGAATCCATCGATAAAAACCTGTTAGAAAAAGCATCTTTATCGAATTATATCAGAGGTTATAAAGTAGAATCGTTCGAAAAAGGCCTGTTATTTATTGATAGCAAATTCGAAAGCGTGGTTGAAGCAGGAAACTATGTTTATTGGAAAAACAGTACAACTATCCAGGTTTTGAAAACCGATATGAGGCAATTGAATATGGAGATTATCGGACAGGAGATTTTAACTAAAGATAAAGCGCAGTTGAGGGTAAATTTCAGTATCCAATATAAAGTTGATGACATCATCAAAGCATTATTGGATAACAAAGAATTTGAAAAACAATTGTACATCACCATGCAATTGGCATTAAGAGAGTGTATTGGTTTAATGACTTTTGATGAACTGATGGAAAGTAAGGAAAAAGTTGCCGAAATGGTAACTACAATTACCTTGGATAAGATTGAAAACCTTGGCGTAAAATTAACCAATTGCGGTGTTAAAGACATTGTTTTACCAGGTGATGTTAAGGAAATCATGAATCAGGTTTTAGTGGCCGAAAAAAGGGCACAGGCCAATATCATTACCCGCAGAGAGGAAACAGCCTCGACCAGAAGTTTGCTTAACACGGCCAAACTGATGGAAGACAACAGCATGTTATATAAGTTGAAGGAGATGGAATACGTAGAGAAAATCGCGGAAAAAATCAACAACATCAGCTTATCAGGCAGCGGACAAATTGTAGATCAATTGAAACAGATCTTCGTGAAATAAACTAAATTTAGAAACTCCCTGGTTAGGTGAATGTTGCCTGCCAGGGATCAATAAAGAATAAAATGAAAACCACCATAATAAACAGACTTGCAGAAATAGAACAAACAAACGATATCAAAATATTATTTGCCTGCGAATCAGGAAGCCGTGGATGGGAATTTCCATCACCAGACAGCGATTTTGATGTGCGTTTTATTTATGTACGCCCCCTTAACTACTATCTTTCTGTTTCTGAAAAAGATGATCAATTGGGCTTTCCAATAAATGATGAACTGGATATTTATGGCTGGGACATAAAAAAGGTACTTAAATTGATCCGTAAATCGAATACCACTCCTTTCGAGTGGCTACAATCGCCAATCATTTACGGAGAGCAAGATCATTTTAGAGATGAATTGTGGACATTATGCCAGTCTTATTTTTACAGGAAAACAAATATCAACCATTATCTAGGAATAACACATGGTGCATTGGATACGATAATAAATGGCGACGAAATTAAGATCAAAAAACTTTTTTACGTCCTGCGTCCTTTACTTTCGGCAAAATGGTGTTTAGAGAAAAACACAATTGCACCAATGACTATAGGGCCGCTTTTAACCCTAATGCCAGAACATCTTCAACTATTGGTTAAAGATTTAATTGTATTAAAATCTACCTCTGCAGAGGGTTTTATCATCAAAATAGATCCCAAATTGCACATGTATATTGATGATGAATTTAAAATTTGTACTGAAGGCGCTAAAGATTTACCAAAAGAAAATTTTGATACCGAAATGCTTGATACCTTTTTTAGAAATATACTAAGCCGTTATGACGATTAAAGATTTAAAGGATAAAAACCTGCTGTTATTTGAATGTTTAAGTGGCAGCAAAGCTTACGGATTGGATACACCAGAGTCAGACACTGATATTAAAGGGATATATTATATGCCTAAAGACATGTTTTTTGGCCTGAAGTACATCCCACAAATCAGCAATGAAAGCAACGATGAGGTATATTATGAAATCGGCCGTTTTGTTGAATTATTGATCAAGAACAATCCTAATATTGTAGAAATTTTAGCTACACCAGAAGAATGTATTCTATACAAAAACCCGATAATGGATAAGCTAAATATCGATATCATTTTATCCAAGCTCTGCAAAGATACTTTTGGTGGATATGCTTTAACGCAGATCAGAAAAGCAAAAGGTTTAAATAAAAAGATTTTAAATCCGATGCCAAAGAGAAGGAAAACAGTGCTTGATTTTTGTTTCGTTACGGTTAACCATTCATCTGTAAAAGCTAAAGGCTGGCTAACAAAAAATGGCATTTCGGAAGTAAATTGTGGATTGACAAAAATCCCAAACACCAAAAACCTCTATGCGCTGTTTCATGATGCAGAAAAGAAGCTTAATTATAAAGGAATAGCAAATAAAGAAAATACTAATGATGTTTCGGTATCTTCTATACTGGCAGGAGAAAAAGAAATTGCTTATCTCTTTTTCAATCAGGATAGTTATTCATCTTACTGTAAAGAGCATAACGAATATTGGGAATGGGCAGAAAAACGGAATGAAGTTCGGTATGCAGTAAATAAAAGTCATGGTAAAGATTATGACGCCAAAAACATGATGCATACCATTAGATTGCTTCAGGTAGCACTTGAAATTGTAAGAGACGGAAAACTTACCGTAAAACGGCAAAATAGAGACGAACTTCTATTAATAAAAAGAGGTGAACTTGAATATGAGGAAGTATTAAAAATGGCAGAAAATCTTATGCTACAGATAGAAAAAGAAACAGGAAAAAGTAAGCTTCAGGAAAAACCAGATGCAAAACGAATTGAATCTTTACTTGTAGAAATGCGAGCAGCACTTTACGCCAATTAAAAAACAAAAAAATGAACAACAACATAACAGGTATCAACCTGATCGAAATAGGTTATACTGAAGGAAAAACAGTAGGCATGGCTTTAGATATCCTGAAAGAAAATTTTGCGGATATTGAAGAAAAAGAATTACTGACCTTATTTAAAAAAGTAAAAGATTATCCGGAAAGTTTTTTGGATGACGAGGTATTAAATATACTGGCAACAGCTGTGATTGAGGCAGCCAATCCAAAATCAAACGGGACCATTGAACTAATTAATAATGCTAAAGATTATTCCATTTTTGGCGCAGATTATATAGAAGAAGGCGCCAGAAACCAAATGGATGTCGCCATGAAATTACCAGTTTCAGTTGCGGGTGCACTAATGCCCGATGCACACCAAGGTTATGGCTTGCCGATCGGTGGAGTATTGGCCACCAGAAATGCCATTATTCCATACGGCGTTGGTGTAGATATCGGTTGCAGAATGGCTTTAAGTATTTTCGATATCCCTGAAAAACATTATTTCGGTAAAGATGCGATGTACAAACGTGAACTGATTGCTTTTACGAAATTTGGCGCAGGTCAAAATTTTAAGGGTAATGAAAAAGCAGACCATGATGTTTTAGAAGATGAGGCCTTTAACTCCACTCCTTTTCTTAAAAACTTACACGGAAAGGCCTGGGCGCAATTGGGTACTTCGGGTGGTGGTAACCACTTTGTAGAATGGGGAATTATCGATTTTGCCGAGCGCGATGAGATCTTGAATATTGATAGAGGCCGTTATGTGGCTTTGCTAACTCATTCAGGTTCCCGTGGCTTTGGAGCAACCATTGCAGGTCACTACACCAAATTGGCCAAAGATATCTGTAAACTTCCTAAAGAAGCTGCAAACCTGGCTTACCTGGATTTAAACACCGCCGAAGGACAAGAATATTGGATAGCCATGAATTTAGCCGGAGATTATGCTTCGGCCTGTCATGAAGTGATTCATAAAAGATTGACCAAAGCCATTGGTGCTAAAGTTTTGGCCAAAGTAGAAAATCACCATAATTTTGCCTGGAAAGAAATGCTTGATGGTGAAGAAGTAATTGTGCACCGAAAAGGTGCTACGCCTGCAGGTAAAGGCGTGATGGGGATTATTCCGGGAAGTATGACCGCACCAGGATTTTTGGTTAGGGGAAAAGGAGAAACGAGTGCAATTAACTCTGCATCACATGGTGCGGGTAGACAAATGAGCCGGACAAAAGCGATTCAATCGATTACGAAATCGGATATGAAAGCCATTTTAAAAGACCATAATGTTACCCTGATCGGTGCAGGTTTAGATGAAGCGCCAATGGCCTATAAAGACATTAACAAAGTGATGGCAGCACAAACTGAACTGGTTGATGTGGTGGCTAAATTTGAGCCAAAAATGGTGAGAATGGCGGATGATGGAAGCAGGGAGGACTAATTGGGAGTTGGGAGTGTAGAGTCTTTAGTTCAAAGTCTTTAGTCTTCAGTCTATAGAAAATTCGTCATCTCGACTGAAGCATAGCGAAATGGAGAGATCTACACCAGATTTCTCGACTGCGTTGCACCCGATAGCTATCGGGTCCGCTCGAAATGACGATCTAACTAAAAAAACCTCTTCAAAACTAATTGAAGAGGTTTTCTTATCTATTTATAATTTTATTTCAACTTACTCAAAGCGGTTTTAATTCTCGGCAACATGTCTTTAATATCCTGTAAAGTACAAGCACCTACTGACGCCCTGAACCATGGCATGCTATCTTCATTTCCAAAAGCTGAGAATGGCACTAATGCTGCACCTGCTTCTTTGATCAGATAGAAATTTACATCTGCACTGTCTTTTAAAACCTGACCGTCTTCGGTAGTCTTTCCGATGTAATCGATTTTAATGGTTAAATAAATAGCGCCCATTGGCTCCACTGCATCAACATTAAAACCTTCTGCTTTTAGCTCGTTAAAACCATTATAAAGCGCATTCAAACTATCCTGAATCTGCGCTTTAAAGCTGGTTAAGAAAGTATCAACCTGTACTTTATCGTTAAAATAATTAGACATCGCAACCTGCTCCGCTTTTGGTGCCCAGGCGCCCATGTGGCCAACCAGTGCCTTCATTCTATTGATAATATCTTCCGGGCCAAAGCCCCATCCTACACGCACACCTGTTGCAGCCAAACATTTAGAGCTACCATCAACAAAAACGGTAAATAGTCTCATTGCCGGGCGTAAAGAAACCGGATTTACATGCTCTTTACCAAAAGTTAAAAGCGAATAAATCTGATCGTACATCATGTACAATGGTTTTTCATCTGCGCCGCGGGAAGCATTTTCTTCTAAAACCGCATCACAGATTTCAGCCAGTGAATCTGCATCAAACATGGTTCCGGTTGGATTTAATGGTGAACATAAAGCCAATAAAGTTGCACCTTTTAAATGCGGTTTTAACTGTGCAGCTGTTGGCATAAAATTATGCTCAGCATCAGTTTCTACGGCAATGGTTTTAGCCGAAGTTAAGTGTGAATAGTGGTTATTATTCCATGATGGAGCAGGGAAAACCACAATATCTCCCGGATCAATCAAAGCCAGATAGGTAGCGTAAATTAACGGGCGCGAACCTCCAGAAACTAAAATACTATTGGTATTATATTCTAACCCGAACCTATCTTTCAATAGTTCTGAAACGGTTTCGCGTAATGGCAAAACACCATCAGCTGGTGGGTAATTGGTTTGATTGGCATTGTACGCATCAACAATTCCCGCTTTTAATTCGGTTGGAATTGGGTAAATATTTGCATCAAAATCGCCGATGGTTAAATTAGCAATTGAAGCACCTTTACGCTTCATTTCGTTAACTTCGTTACCAATTTTTATAATTTCTGAGCCAATTAATGAACTGGCCAATACTGAAACTTTCATCTGTTTATATTTTTTTCTATGGTGATGAGGCTATCATGATTTGGCCATTATTTTCTTGTGGAAAATCATGATGGTTCATACTTATATATTGAATAATGTTGTTAGCAGATTTATAATGCTTTAATTATTTTTTGAAGTTCCTTTTTATCAATGCTACTCTCTTCTGATTTATCGTAAAGGGTTAACATATTGATAATGGTTCCATCAAGAGTATTTGAAACTAAATAGGTTATTATTCTAAATCCGCCGCTTTTGCCTTTTCCCTTACTTTTAACAGCCAATCTGATTTTATAAAGACCCGCCCCTAAATCATTTCCCTGCTCAGGATTTTCTAAAAGTTTTTCTTCTAGTTCGTAGAGATCGTCTACTAAAGAAAGATATTTCTTTTTGTAAGTTTTAGCTTTTTTGATGAAAACGGCGGAATAAATAACCACATTAGCCATTAAATATCTTTTAAACCTAAAGGTTTCCGTTTTCCTTGCTGCATCTCCTTAATTTCCTTGAGGGCTTGTGCAATTTCAAAAGTAATCTGACTTGTTGGTTCTGCTTTAACTTTAGCACCAATTTTGCTCAAGAATTCTTTTACGATTCCAGCATCTTTATCCTTAATTTCTATTGTTAAAGTTGTCATAATTACAAAATTAGCAAAATTTATTTAACTAAATCTTCAATTGCTTTATTCACTTTTCCGAAACCAAATTGAGACAAAACATCCTGCATTGCTGCAGTAATCTGCTCATTACAAAGGTTGCCAATGCTTCCTTCGTGTGTATGATGTATCTGGCCAGAAGGTGCAAAAGTACCATTTTCTATTTGTTCGCCAACAATTTTATATGCCTCTCTAAATGGAACACCTTGTAAAGCCAAATCGTTCACTACTTCAACGCTAAACAGGTAATCATATTTTTTATCTTTCAAAATATCATCTTTAATGGTGATGTTCTGAAACATGAAAGTAGCTATTTCCAAACATTCGTTTAAAGAAGTAATTGCTGGAAAAAGATTTTCTTTTAGCAACTGTAAATCACGGTGATAACCTGACGGTAAATTGGTAATCATCATCGCTATTTCATTTGGTAAAGCCTGGATTTTATTGCAACGAGAACGGATCAATTCGAAAACATCCGGATTTTTCTTGTGCGGCATAATACTCGAACCTGTTGTCAGTTCTGCAGGAAAACTGATGAATCCGAAATTCTGATTGATGAACAAACAAACATCCATCGCCATTTTAGCCAGCGTTGCTGCTACAGCACTCATGGCCTGAGCCAAAATCCTTTCGGTTTTACCACGGCCCATCTGCGCATAAACTACATTGTAGTTTAAGCTTTCAAATCCTAATAATTCAGTGGTTAAAGTTCTGTTTAAGGGGAACGAAGAGCCATAACCCGCAGCAGAACCCAGTGGGTTTTTATTGGTGATTTTCCAGGCGGCCAGCATCAGTTCCATATCATCGGCAAGGCTTTCGGCATAGGCACCAAACCACAAACCGAAAGATGATGGCATAGCTATCTGTAAATGCGTATAACCCGGCACTAATTTATCTTTATGGGTATTGCTTAGCTCGATCAATTGGTTAAACAAAGTTGAAGTTTGGTTAACCATGTCTTCAATACAAGCCCTGAAGAATAATTTTAAATCAACCAAAACTTGATCATTACGCGAACGGCCACTATGAATCTTTTTACCCGCCTCACCAATACGTTGGGTAAGCAACCATTCTACCTGCGAGTGTACATCTTCTACAGTATCTTCGATGGTAAAATTACCAGCTTCAATTTCGGCATAAATATTTTTCAATTCTTGCTGAACGGTTTTCAATTCCTCAGCCGTTAGTAAATTAATTGTTTCTAACATTTGAGTATGAGCCAAAGAGCCCAAAACATCAAATTTTGCCACTTGGAGGTCCAATTCGCGATCTTTCCCTACAGTAAAGCTTTCTACAAACTGATTAACATCTATATTTTTTTGCCAGATCTTCATATATCATCTTCGTCATTGCGAGGCACGAAGCAATCCTTTTTATCTTTTAAATTCAATCATATCACATTCGCAGACTACATCAGCATTAAGATTGCTTCGTACCTCGCAATGATGGATTTATTCTATATAATTTATTGTAATTCCAAACAAGAGAATTCATCTTGTTTTATAAAATCATTTATTAATTCTCTTTTTTTTGTATTAAAGTTTCTGCAATTCCACTTGTTGTATTGTTACCGAACCGAAGCCAAATAATTTTAGGAGGATGACCATACAGATTTGAAAATTCATAGAAATCATCGTCGAAAGTTACAATCACGTAGCCATTTTGACCATCAAAAGCCCCGATTTCCTTGTCCGATCTGTTTTCTAACTTTAACCGGCGTATTTGGTCACAAGCTGAAAAATCGGCTTCTAAAAGTTTTGTGATCCTATGAGAGATGTTTTGATCGAACAATAGTTTCACTAAGCAACTCTTACATTATGTTCCATATCTGCCGAATAAGCAAAACAGGCCAATACTTCTTCTTCTTTTATTTCTGGGAAATCATCTAAAATGTTACTAATGGTCATTCCGTTTGACAGCCAACTTAAAACATCATAAACAGCAATTCTAGTACCTTTAATACACGGTCTAACAAAGCGTTTATTCGAGTTAATCTCTATGAAATTAGAATAAGTTTTCATAACGTAAAGATAAACAATATTATAAGAATTTCGATTCAACCGCAAAGGGTTTTAAACCATATAAGAAATATAAGAACATTTTAGTCAGGCATCTGAACCTTCTGCCTTATACCCTAAACCTTTCGCCTTTTTTAACCTTCAATAACCGGTTTTAACATATTTACATATCCTTCAACACCTTCTGCAACCTCACGAACATATAAAAACTCATCGGCCATGTGCGAGCGGCCAGAAAAGCCCGGTCCACATTTTACTGATGGAATATCCAACAAAGCCTGATCGGATGTAGTTGGCGAACCGTAAGTAGTTCTTCCTAATGCAACCCCAGCCTGAACTACCGGATGGTTTTTATCAATTGATGATGGTTTTAGTCGGATAGAACGTGGCGTAACATCACAGTCAACATTTGCCCTGATGATCTCTAACACTTCTTCATTGGTATAAGCATCGGTTACGCGCACATCAACAGTAAAAGTACAGTTTGCAGGTACAACATTATGCTGCGAACCTGCATTGATAATGGTCACCGTCATTTTTAAAGGACCAAAAACCTCAGATACTTTAGGAAACTGATAGTTTCTAAACCACTCAATATCTTTTAGTGCTTTGTAAATGGCATTTTCGCCTTCTTCACGTGCTGCATGACCAGCTTTGCCATGAGATACGCAATCTAATACCAATAAACCGCGCTCGGCAATGGCCAAATTCATTTCGGTTGGTTCTCCTACAATCCCGAATTCCAATTCACCTAAATCTGGAAGAACCAGTTCCAAACCATTATTGCCCGAAATTTCTTCTTCGGCAGTAGCGGCCAAACAGATGTTATACTTCAAATTTTCCTGTTCGTAGTAATACAAAAATGCACCGATTAACGAAACCAGACAACCACCTGCATCATTACTGCCCAAACCGAATAATTTGTCGCCTTCAATAGCAGCATCATAAGGATCGCGGGTATAACCAGAATTTGGCTTTACCGTATCATGATGTGAGTTTAATAACAATGTTCGTTTATTTGCATCGAAATGCTTGTTGTAAGCCCAAACATTGTTCATTTTACGCTGGATCTTAACTCCTCTCTCCTCCAAAAACTGCGCAATTAAATTCGCTGTCCGGTCTTCTTCTTTACTGAAAGACTGGATGCGGATCAACTGTCGCAACAAATCCAGACTTTCTTTTTGTATATTTTCTAGTAACATAGTATCAAGTAGTTGGTATCAAGTATCAAGACATTGAGTCTAAACATACTGTCTTTTAACTTTCAACCCCTTTAAATATCGGCCAGGTACACCTTCCATTTTACCTTAGCCATTTTACATTAAGCCTTAGCTCTCTTTAGTATACAAATTCCCCGCTTTTAAAGCCGAAAGTTTAATCCCTTTTATCAATGATGAACTAAAACCGTTGTGTTCCATTTCGTTTAAACCAGCAATGGTACAACCTTTCGGCGAAGTTACTTTATCTATTTCTGATTCTGGGTGTGTACCGTGTAATAAAAGTAAATCTGCCGCACCTTTTGCCGTTTGAACAGCCATTTTTAGCGCTTCATCAGCATGGAAACCAATTTCTACCCCGCCCTGCGATGCTGCCCTGATTGCCCTTAAAAAGAATGCAATACCACAAGCGCAAAGTGCTGTTGCCGATGTCATTAAATCTTCATTTATTTTTACTACAGAACCAACTGTTTCAAACATTTTGGTCACATTTGCAATATTTTCTGCTGATGCGTTATCGCTGGCCATACAGGTCATTGATTGTCCGATGGCAATTGCCGTATTTGGCATTACGCGGATGACTTCAACATCATCGCCTAATTTTTCCCTCACCGCAGCGCAGCTTACACCCGAAATTACCGAAATAACCAAATGTTTAGCTGGAACAACTGACGCTTGAATTTCATCCAAAACTGTATTTAATTGTTGCGGCAAAACAGCTAAAATTACAACATCAGCGTCTACAACGGCTTGTTTATTGTTGTTAATTACTTTAAAACCTGCCTCGGCATAAGATTTTAAGTGGTCAATATTTCTACGGGTTAACGTAATGTCGGCAGCTTGGGCAAAGTTGGCTTTTACCAAACCTTTTGCTAAAGATAAACCGATATTTCCGCTACCAATGATGGCTATTTTTTTTGACATGATTACTAATTTTTCCTGCGGGTTGATTGCACAGATAATTTGATTACACAGATTTATATTTTCCTTCGGTTTTTGAAAAGCAATTTCAGTAATTTTATTGATGTTTCAGTCCTGCTATTCATTACAAGTCCCGATGAAAAATCGGGAGCTTTCCATTACTATCAGGTTTAGTTTGCAAAAGCAGTGGTTAATCGGTTTCTTTTCCTTCTAAATGCCTATAAAATTTACATTCAGAAAGCTAGCACAATAAAGAATTACAAACGCAACTTAGTGCCTTTGTGTCCTGGTGGTTAATTTTTTTAAGCGATGAGTTTATGCACCTCGCCAAAAACCTTACACCCTCAGCCTTCCTACCTTCAACCTCTTTTCCCTCTACCTTTATTTCAGCATTTTGGTCCCAAAAGTACCATCAGCAAGATCAGCAAGTTCATCTGCTTTACCGATATATACCGCTGAAACTCCTTTTTTAATCGCTTCAAAAGCGTTGTGTAATTTAGGGATCATTCCGCCTTGTACCGTTCCATCGGCTTTTAAACCTTCAAACTCATCAGCTTTAATTTCCCGAACTACTGAAGCATCATCATTTACATCTTTAAGTACACCCTTTTTTTCAAAGCAATATACCAAACGTGTTTCATATAAGTTTGACATAGCCACCGCAACAGAGGAAGCAATAGTGTCAGCATTGGTATTTAAAAGTTGTGTATTACCATCGTGTGTAATGGCACATAAAACGGGAACTAATCCAGCCTTTAACAGGCTATCTAAAGTTGAAGAAGAAACAGAATTTTCATCCAAGTCACCAACAAAACCATAATCAATTACAGCTCCAGCCATAGGACCAGCTTCCGGCCCATAAGTTTTAGTGCTAACCGGTCGTTTTTTTGCTTTGATCACATTCCCATCAGCACCACTTAACCCAATGGCATTGCTACCTTTAGCTTGTAGTTGGGCAACCATGTTTTTATTAATTAGTCCGGCGTAAACCATCGTTACAATCCGCAATGTTTCGATATCGGTGATTCTTCTCCCCTCAACCATTTTGGCTTCAATACCTAACGATTCGCCTAATTCGGTTGCAATTTTACCACCACCATGAACCAGAATTTTATCTCCGGGCAAAGCCGTAAAATCCAACAAAAACTGATGCAGATTTTCTGAATTATCGATTACGTTTCCGCCGATTTTTATGATAGTGAGTTGTTTCATAATCTATTTTAATAATTAACCACAGATGCGCACAGATAAACACAGATTAGTAAGACAAAAAGTATCTGTGTTCATCCTTTTTATCTGTGGTTATTTTTTTGCCCTGGTTCGTGAGGACACGAACCGAGGCGTATGATTTACAATTCTTCCAACATCGCTTTAATCACTGCCTGTGCAGCCCATAAACGGTTGCCAGCTTCATGGATGACTAATGAGTTTGGTCCATCTAAAATTTCAGATGATAATTCCAGATCACGGCGAACTGGTAAACAGTGCATTACTTTGGCATCATTGGTAAATTTCAACTTTTCGTTATTCATCATCCAACCATCCGGGTAAGTTAATACTTTACCGTATTCTTTATAACTGCTCCAGTTTTTCACATACACATAATCCGCTCCGGCCAAAGCTTCCTCTAAATTATATTGAATATCGGCATTTGGTGTAAAATCTTCCGAAAGCTCATAACCTTCTGGCTGTGCGATGGTAAAATCGATCATTCCTTCTTCCTGAGCTTTACACATCCACTCGGCAAAAGAATTAGGCACAGCTTGAGGCAAAGCCTTAACATGTGGCGCCCAAGCTAAAACTACTTTCGGTTTGCGTCCGTCAGGTTTTTTCGTCCACGTTTCGTGGATGGTAATAATATCAGCAAAACTTTGCAATGGGTGGCGTGTTGCACTCTCTAAACTCACTACAGGCACAGCACAGTATTTTACGAATTTATTGAAGAAATCTTCACTATAATCCTCTTCGCGGTTGTTCAATTTTGGAAAGGAACGTAAACCCAGGATATCGCAATATTGTCCCATTACAGCTGCCGCTTCACGGATATGCTCAACGGTTGTGCCATTCATCACCACACCATCCTGTGTTTCCAAAGCCCAGCCTTCTTTGTCCATGTTCATCACCATTACATTCATACCCAAATTTAAGGCTGCTTTCTGCGTACTTAAGCGGGTACGTAAACTTGGGTTCATAAAAACCAGACCCAGGGTTTTATTCTTACCTAAATCCTGGTGTGCATAAGGATCTGCTTTTAACGCGAGTGCGTCATTTACAAATTGTTTGATGCTTGGAACATCGTGTACGGAAGTGAAAAGTTTCATATTAAGGTATAAGGTTTAAGGTGTAGGGTTTAAGGTTTTTCCTTTCCACCTGCTCTTAAAAATTTCAAAAATGAAATTAGCATTGCTCTAACTTCATTAATAGCTTGGTTAACTTTTAAATATTCTTCTACGCTTATATACTTTAATTCAGAAGCGCATAAACAACAATAATCAATTTCATTGGTTGAGCCCAACGCTGTATCTAAAAAATGGGCAAAATCTTTATCAGTAAATCTTCCACACCCTTCAACAATATTTAAAGGTATAGATAGCGATGCTCTAGTTAATTGAGACGTTAATTCAAACCTTTCTTCTTTTGGAAATCTAATTGCAATATCTTTCTTGATGAACATATTCAATTCATGAGCTTTTTTCCAAACGTCAAGCTTTTTATAGTCTCTCATAACCTTAAACCTTATGCCCTATACCTTTTACCACTTTTTCAAAAGCTGCTAAAAACTCATCAGCATGTGCTTTTGTTAAATTTAAGGCAGGCAACAAACGGATTACATTCGGTTTTGCTTCGCCGGTAAAAATATGGTGTGTAAATAATAATTCTTTTTTAACATGTGCCAATTCGGCTGGCAGTTCGATACCGATCATTAATCCACGACCTCGAACTTCTACCACTTGCTCGAATTTTTTCAATTCTTCGATTAGGTAATTACCCACCTCTTCAGCATTTTTGATAAGGTTATCTTTTTCCATTACTTCTAAAACTGCTAAAGCTGCAGCGCAGGCCAAATGGTTACCGCCAAAAGTTGTACCCAGCTCTCCATGCCAAGGTTTAAATTTAGGCGCGATAGAGATCCCGGCAACAGGAAATCCGTTACCCATTCCTTTTGCCATGGTATACACATCCGCTTCAACACCCGAATAATCGTGCGAATAAAACGTACCCGTTCTACCATAACCACACTGTACGCTATCAGCAATATATACCGAATTATATCCGTCACAAAGTGAACGGATTTTTTGAAGGAAGCTTTTAGAAGCTTCTTTAATACCCCCAACACCTTGAATGCCTTCGATAATTACCGCAGAAATATCATTTCCCTGTGCTTTGAAAGTTTCTTCTAAAGCCACTTCATTATTGAAAGGTAAAAAGATTACATTTTCGGTTTGATTAACGGGTGCTACAATTTTAGGATTGTCGGTTACCGCAACCGCTAAAGAGGTACGTCCATGGAAAGCGCCAGTAAATGAAATTACCTTTTTTCTTCCGTTGTAAAACGAAGCCAGTTTTAAAGCATTTTCGTTTGCTTCGGCTCCAGAATTACATAAAAAGAGCTGAAAATCTTTTTTACCGGAAACCTCGCCCAGTTTTTCAGCAAGCTGAACCTGTAAAGGAATTTTAACCGAATTGGAGTAAAAACCGACTTTATTTAACTGATCGGTTAAGCGGTTTACATAATGTGGATTAGTATGACCAATTGAAATTACAGCATGACCGCCATATAAATCTAAATATTTTTGCTCATTGGCATCCCAAACATTGCTGCCTGATGCTTTTGTTATTTCTATATCGTTAAGTGGGTAAACGTCGAATAAGTTCATCTTTTGAGGTTTTTGTCATTCTGAAGAATGAAGAATCTGTTTCATCGTTTACAGATGCTTCGTACCTCAGCATGACAGGTTATTAAAAATTAGCGGCTTTTAAACGTAAGCCAGCAGTTTCCTCCAGGCCGAACATTAAGTTCATATTCTGAACCGCCTGTCCGCTGGCGCCTTTTAACAGGTTATCGATAATGCTGATGATAAATAATTTGCCACCATGCTTTTCTACATGAACCAGGGCTTTATTGGTATTTACCACCTGCTTTAAATCGATGTTTTTCCGGCTTACATGCGTAAAAGGATGCGCATTGTAATATTCTTCGTAAAGGTTTTGTGCCTCTTCCAAAGTTAAATCGGTTTCTAAATACATAGCAGCCAAAATACCCCTGGTAAATGCACCACGTTGTGGGATAAAATTCAAAGCATCAGAAAGTGACGGCTGCAATTGCAACAAACTCTCACTGATCTCGTTCAGGTGTTGGTGTTCAAATGCCTTATAAATGGACAGATTATTATTTCTCCAGCTGAAATGCGAAGTAGTTGACAAACTCTGTCCAGCCCCTGTTGAGCCAGTAGTTGCATTGATGTGAACTTCCTTCTGAATCAAGCCTTTTGCAGCCAATGGCAATAATCCCAATTGAATACAAGTGGCAAAACAACCTGGATTGGCAATATTTTTGGCTGATTTAATTTTATCGCGGTTTAATTCCGGCAGTCCATAAACAAATTCACGGTTTTCGAATTTAGCTTTTTCGTGCAACCTGAAATCCTGAGATAAATCAATGATTTTAATGTTTTCGTTGATCGGGTTAGCGGCTAAAAACTTTTTTGCATCGCCATGACCAACACAAAGAAAAAGTACATCAATATCCTGTGGAATATCGCTTACAAACTTTAAATCTGTATCACCGATCAAATCAGTATGTACGTCAGAAATCAGATTTCCGGCATTACTGGTACTATTTACAAAAGCAATTTCAACATTGGGGTGGTTAACCAAGATGCGTAACATTTCGCCTCCTGTATAACCTGCACCACCGATTATTCCTGCTTTAATTTTATTCATCTCTATGAGTTTAGTGCTATTTTATAAAGAAAAAATTCTTCGTCATTGCCTTGTTTTTCAAAGCCTATAGTTTCGTACAGGTGCTGCGCGGTATAATTATCTACCGCGGTTTCCAATTGTACGAATGTAGATCCGTTGGCTTTAGCAAAATCCATCGCAGTTTTAATCAATTTTTCACCGATGCCTTGCTTGCGATAAGTTTCATCGACATATAAATCATTCAAAATCCAGTTTTTACTTAATCTTACCGAAGAGTATTTAGGGTATAACTGCGTAAAACCAACTGGTTGTTCTGTATCTGCATCAATGGCTAAAAATATGATAGATTCGTTATGCAACAAACGTTCATCGATGAAAGCTTTAGCCATTCCGATATCCGAAAACTGGTTATAAAATATACGATATTGGTTAAACAGGCCAGCTACAAGATGGGCTTCTGTTAATCCTATTTGTTTTATCGTTATATTATTCACAATCAGTTCTATCGTTTTGGGTTGATGGATAGGAGAAAAGTATAAACTCTAAATCATCAACGCCATTGTTCATAATTTTATGCTTGTCGCCCGCTTTAATCTGCAAACCTTTATTGGCATCAACTGTAAATGTTCCACCCTCAATTAAAAATGTTGCCTGCCCTTTCAATATGAAGAAAAATTGTTCTGCATAAGTATGAAAATGTAATTTCTCAGCAGTTTGAGCCGGCATTAATTCTTGTTTAATTACTGCTTCAGTTTTGCTTACAAAATTCCATCCATCACAGTTATCGCCCCATTTATAGTGACTTAAACAATTTTCTTTTGAAAGGATTTCGCTCATTTTTTGGTATCGGATAGTTAGTATCAAGTATTTAGAATCGAGTATCAAGAGAAGATATAAACTTCTATTTTACCTCTTCCATCGTACATCTTTAAAACTAGGCTTCCTCACCATTCACCTTGTGCCAGATCATTACCTGGTTACCGAATATTTTAGAGAAACCTTTAACATCTTCTCCGCTCCAGGCGTTGTTCATTTCGCCGTAGCTACCAAATTTATTACTCATTAAATCATGGTTCGATTCAATTCCGATAATCTGGAAACGATAAGGCAACAGCTCAACAAATACTTTACCACTCACAAATTTTTGTGTATCGGCCAAAAATGCTTCAATATTCCGCATAATCGGATCGTGGAACTGCCCTTCATGCAACCAGTTGCCATAGAAAGATGATAATTGTTCTTTCCAGCTCAGCTGCCATTTGGTTAAAGTATGTTTTTCTAAAGTATGATGTGCTTTAATGATGATTATTGGTCCGGCGGCTTCAAAACCTACACGGCCTTTAATACCGATAATGGTGTCGCCCACGTGAATATCTCTGCCAATGCCAAAAGGTTGCGCAATAGCCTGTAATTTCTGGATTGCCCTAACAGGCGCTAATTTTTCACCATCAATGGCAACCAACTCACCTTTTTCGAAAGTTAATTCTACTTTACGCGATTCAGTTTCGGTAACCTGTGTTGGCCAGGCGCTTTCTGGTAAAGTTTCGTGAGAAGTTAAAGTTTCTTTTCCTCCTACCGAAGTTCCCCATAAACCTTTATTAATCGAATACCTTGCTTTTTCGGCGCCATATTCAACACCATGCTGTGCTAAATATTCTATTTCAGCTTCGCGTGATAATTTTAAATCCCTGATCGGCGTAATAATCTCCACTCCCGGGATCAGGATATTGAAGATCATATCAAAACGTACCTGATCGTTACCAGCTCCGGTACTACCGTGCGCTACATAATCGGCTCCGATTTTTTTTACATAATTGGCAATGGCAGTTGCCTGACTTACACGTTCTGCACTAACCGATAATGGGTAAGTAGCATTTTTTAATACGTTGCCAAAAACCAGGTATTTAATACAACCTTCGTAATAACTTTCCGTTTCATCGACCACAGCATGCGATTTTACGCCCAAAGCATAAGCTCTTTTCTCAATTTCCTGCAACTCTTCGTCAGAGAAACCACCGGTATTTACAATTACCGAGTGTACTTCCAATCCGCGGTCCTGTGCAAGGTAAATACAACAAAATGAGGTATCTAAGCCTCCGCTAAATGCTAAAACAACTTTTTTCATGCTACTTAAATAAAAAGGTAAATAAAAATAAAAGGGCTTTTAAGCCAGTTTTTGGCTTCGGTTTAACAACTAAACGCTGTTTGATGCGCATAAAGCGCTCGTATAATTTGGGTTTTTTCTGCAATTCTTCGGCAAACCTTTTGGCTGCATCGTGTTTTTGTGTAGCCGGATCATAAAGCATAGCGGTGCACATGCAGTTTTTACGTTCCTTCATCTTCAATATCTCGAAGTTTACACAGCTTTGGCAACCTTTCCAGAATTCTTCATCCTGGGTAAGTTCAGAATAAGTAACCGGTTCGTAACCCAAATCAGAATTGATCTTCATTACAGCTAAACCAGTTGTTAAACCAAAAATCTTTGCCTTTGGATACAAAGTTCGCGAAAGTTCGAAAACCTTTTCTTTAATGGCGTGTGCTAAACCTGCTTTTCTGAATTCAGGAGATACAATTAAACCGGAGTTGGCCACAAACTGTCCGTGGCTCCAGGTTTCGATATAGCAAAAACCAGCCCATGAGCCATCCTTGTGGAAAGCAATTACAGCTTTGCCTTCGGCCATTTTGCCTGCAACATATTCTGGAGAACGTTTTGCGATACCAGTACCGCGTGCTTTAGCAGATTCGGCCATCTCGGTTACAATTTGTTCTGCAAATACACGATGTTCAGGAAGTGCAACCTGCACTATAAATTCGTTAATATCCATTCGTTTTCTAACGAAAAATTATAAGTATTCTTGTTAATTGGGTTTTTAGAGAGGATCAATTCCTCGTTACGTTTAGTTTAGGTACTAAATACGTGGAGTGAAATTTTGCCGGCTTGTGGGGTAATAAAATACGGGTTGAAAATGATTAATAAACAAACCTTTCCCAGACACCATTTGTGCTGTAGAAACAGAAAGTTTATGTAAAAATTGTTTAATCATTTCTTGCGTATTAAAACGGCTTTAACTCTATTGAGGTGCAAAGGTTTAAATAAAAATCGAGTTACACAATAATATCATGATTTTTTTATGTTAAGCTTTTGTTTTTTTAAACTAATCTGACTTAATTAATGCTTAAGAGAACATACTCCCTTTAAGAATTCTTCCATTAATAATCAATTTCATCATTAAAGCCTCATCAATATTAACATTGTTAAAAATAAACTTCAAACTTTAACATCTGCTTAACATCATTTAACAAACTAAAATGCCGATTAAACACAATATTTGTATCGCTGTAGCGAATGCTACCAAGCTTTCGTTTTATTGATGTTTCTTATAATATTAAATCAAATTTTAAAACACTATGAAGAATTATACTCCATTTTATTTCAAATCCCTTATTTTACTTGTCCTGGTTGCTTTTACGACATTTACTTCTTGCAAAAAGACAGAAACTGCCGATCCGACTATAGCTTATATCAGAGTGGTTAATACTTCACCTTCTTTGGCCACTTATAATGCTTACTTTAACAGCACCCAGGTTAATACAGCCGCTTTACCTTTTGGCGGTGCTGCTTCTTATACTTCTTACGCAGCAGGATCATACAGCTTAAAATTTACTACCGCGAGCAGTACCGCTAGTTTAATAACCAAAACGGTTGCATTAAGTGCCAGCACTTATTATTCTGCTTATTTAATCAATAAACCTGCAGCACTGGATATTTATACCATTGGTGATGACCTTTCTGTTCCGTCTGCAGATAAAGCTTATATCCGTTTCATCAATTTATCGCCTGATGCAGCTGCATTTGACCTAATTAAAACCAGCGCCACCACTGCTTTATTTACCAATAAGACTTTTAAAAATGCAAGCGGTTTTGTTACGGTAGATGCAGGAACTTATTCACTTGATGCAAAAGAAACTTCATCGGGTACGGTTAAGGCTACAACAGGCAGCACCACTTTTACGGCCGGTTATCATTACGATGTAATACTGGGTGGTTTGGTAACACC
Organism: Pedobacter jeongneungensis; assembly: GCF_000633455.1. Lineage (GTDB taxonomy): Bacteria > Bacteroidota > Bacteroidia > Sphingobacteriales > Sphingobacteriaceae > Pedobacter > Pedobacter jeongneungensis_A. The sequence continues at coordinate 8,692 of NZ_AYMG01000005.1, read as the reverse complement.
TGCAAATGATACGGAACGCGCTTTGAACTTACAGGCTATCCAGATTAAATAAGCGCATTAAAAATCTTTTAAAGGCCTTACCCTAAAGTAAGGCCTTTTTGTTGTCCAAATCCATTCAATTTCAAATAGAGATATAGATTTCAGCTACTGAATTCAGAAATCGCCCCCTAACGGAGGCGATTTTTTTTGTTATAGGAAAATTTAACATTTTTATTATTTAGAATAATTCAAAATAATTTGGATAATAACATTTTCTCCCGTTATTTTGCAGCTCTTTAGAATTAATCCAAATAAATCTTATCATGTTTAAAATCAAACTTTTCAGTTTAACTTTTCTTTTAACTTTCCTCAGCTTACTCTCCTTTGCCCAGCAGTTTTCTACCATCAATGGTACTGTAACCACATCAGACGGGAAACCAGCGGCCTATATCTCTGTAGGATTAAAAGGTAAAGGTTTAGGAAACGTAACCAACGATAAAGGTTTTTTCGAAATTCAACGTGTTAAACCGGGCTCATACATTTTAAGGGTTTCGGCAGTTGGTATACAATCAGTAGAAAAACCAGTGGTGATTACTGTTGGCGAAAACAAAACGGTTGATTTCGTAATCAGCCAAAATTCAAACCAGCTAAGTGAGGTCAATATTAATAAGGGCAAAGCCAATAAATACGGTGCTCAAAAGAGTGATTATGTGTCTAAAATGCCAATTACCAATTTAGAAAACCCTCAGGTTTATACCACTATAACAAAAGAAACATTTAACGATCAACTGCTTTTTTCAGTTGACGATGCAACACGTAATGCAGTAGGTATCCAAAAAATGTGGGAATCAACCGGACGTGGCGGAGATGGTGGCGCATATTATGCATCAAGGGGCTTTATTGTTCAATCGAAACTTAGAAACGGAATTGCAGGTAATGTAACCAGCCGTAATGATGCGGCAAACATTGAAAGCGTTGAAGTAATTAAAGGTCCATCTGCTACCCTATTTGGTAGTACCTTAACTTCTTACGGAGGTTTAATTAACCGCATCACTAAAAAACCTTTCGAAGGTTTGGGCGGAGAGGTAACCTATTCAGCTGGTAGCTACGATTTAAACAGGGTAAGTACCGATTTCAATTTCCCGGTTGATAAGGCCAACCACATTTATGCACGTATAAATGCTTCTTATAATTACAAAGGCTCTTTCCAGCAAAATGTATTCGACAGGGGTTTCTTTGTTGCACCGAGTTTAGCTTATAAAGTAAATGATAAGTTGGATTTTACTTTTGATGCGGAAATTGCCAATGGAAAAAATACATTGAAACCTTTTGTTTTCTTCTATTTCCCGGTAAAAGACCTGGGTTTTGACAGGGCTGATCAATCTGGAATCCCTTATGATAAATCCTTCACCGGTGATGCGATGAAACAAAAATACAACAGTACAAATTTCTTTGGTCAGGCAAATTATAAATTTAACGAAAACTGGTCATCACATACCAGCTTTTCATCTAGTTATAGTTTTTCTAACGGTCGTGGTACTTATTTGTTTCTGGTTCCAGACAATAGCCCATTATTGGGTAGTTTATATAATCCAAGCGCTGGCCCTGGTTCAACATATATATCAAGGGCAGATCAGTCAACCGATAATAGCAAACTTTACAACTACGAAATACAACAGAACTTTAATGGTACATTTCACTTAGGTTCAATTAAAAACAGGGTTGTTTTGGGCTTGGATTATTTACGTCAAAATTCTGATCAATTTTTTTATTCGATTGATTCGTTTGACGTAACTAATAAAAACGGGACTGGTGCCAACTATAACAACTTTACCGAAACTAATTTGGCTGCATTTTATGCTTCACATCCTTATTCTAAGTACCTATCAAACTACAAATCTAATACTTACAGCGCTTATGCATCAGATGTAATTAATTTAACAGATAGATTAATTGCTTTAGCTGCCATAAGGGTAGATCGTTTTGATAACAAAGGTAATTCGGATCGTGCGGGTTCTGCACCAGTTGGCGCTTATAAGCAAACGGCCTTCTCTCCAAAATTCGGTCTGGTATTTCAACCGATCAAAGATCAGTTGTCGTTATTTGCCAATTACCAAAACGGTTTTAACAATGTTAACGGTATAGATTATAAAGGTGATGCATTTAAGCCAGAGCAGGCTAATCAGATTGAAGGTGGTGTTAAAAGCAACCTGTTTAATGGTAAACTAACCGGATCGGTATCTTACTATTATATCAAAGTGAAAGACATGGTTAGGGGTTACAACGGAGATCCATCAAACCCAAATGCACAGATTCAGGATGGCAACAAAATCAGTAAAGGTATTGAAGCAGAAATTGTAGCCAATCCTGTTAACGGTTTAAACATTATTGCTGGTTTTGCTTATAACGATAACCACTTGCAAAATGCTTCTGCAGATGTTGAAGGAAGACGTGATGCTTATTCGGCTTCGCCTTACTCGGCAAACTTATGGATCAGTTACAAATTTGCTGCAGGTTCGTTAAGAGGTTTTGGTTTAGGTGCCGGTGGTAACTACGCCAGCGATAACAGAATTGTAAATAACTTAATCATCACGCCAACGTCTACCACTGAAAATGTATTTATCCTACCAGCTTACAAAGTGTTCAATGCATCAGTATTTTATGATCATCCAAAATTCAGGATCGGGGCGAAAGTAGACAACTTTACCAACCAAAAATACTGGACAGGTTACAGCACCATGAACCCACAGGATTTGAGAACTTTTACAGGTAGTGTTACTTACAAATTTTAATAAAAATCCCTATCAATATTAAAATGAATCAAATTAAAACCATTGGTTTAACGTTCTTACTCTCTCTTTTTAGTTTATTTTCTTTTGCACAACAATTTGGAACGATAAAAGGTAAAGTATCTACCTCTAATGGAAAACCTGCAGCTTTTATCTCGATCGGACTAAAAGGAAAAGGTTTGGGAACTACGTCTGATGAAAATGGTTTATATACCATCAACAGGGTTAAGGCTGGCAGTTATACCATTAAAGCATCGGCTGTGGGGATTGATCCATCAGAAAAAAGTATCACCATTACTGCCGGTCAAACCCTTGTGGTAGATTTTACATTGAAAGAAAACGACCAGGTACTGGAAGAAGTTACTGTGGCAGGTAAAAACAGCCGTTATAAAATCAGTCTTCCTTCGGCTTCGTTAAGGTTGAATGAGCCATTGTTGGAAGCGCCTCAAAATATACAGACCGTTAGCGATCAGGTAATCAAAGATCAGCAGATCATCAGCATGAGCGATGGCCTGATCAGAAATGTAAGTGGTGCTGTACGTTTGGAACACTGGGGTGATATGTACACTAACATTACCATGCGCGGTTCGCAGATTCAGGCCATGCGCAACGGTTTTAATGTAGTATCATCTTACTGGGGGCCACTAACCGAAGACATGAGCATTGTAGACCATATCGAGTTTGTGAAAGGACCCGCGGGTTTTATGCTGGGCAATGGCGATCCGAGCGGCATGTACAATGTGGTAACCAAAAAGCCTACGGGATTTAACAAAGGCGAAGTTTCTTTTACCCTGGGAAGTTATGATCTTTACAGAACAACTGTTGATTTCGACCGTAAACTTACTGCCGATGGCAAATTATTGTTCCGCTTAAATGCCGCAATGCAAAGCAAAGGCTCTTTTAGGCCTTATGAAAAGAATGACAGGTACACCTTTGCTCCGGTATTGAGTTACCAGATATCAGACCGCACCAAATTCACTGCTGAATATACCTTGCAGAATGCAAAAATGACTGAAGTAGGTTCGTATTACATTTTTTCGCCTGCAGGTTATGCCACTTATCCAAGGGAGTTAACCATGACCCAGCCCGGGCTTCCACCAACCAGAATGAACGATCATAGCTTATTCTTAAACTTACAGCATAATTTTAGCGATAACTGGAAATTAACGGCACAGGCGGCATATTTTAAATACCTGCAAAATGGATACAGTTCATGGCCATCGGCTGTAAATGCAAATGGTACTTTAATCAGAAATGTAGGGATCTGGGATGCAGAGAGCAGCATGAAACTGGCCCAGTTATTCATCAATGGCCAGGCCAAAACTTTCGGCATTAACCACCGCATTTTAGCCGGTTTTGATGGAGGAAAGAAAAACTATATGGCAGATTGGGGTCAATCGCACGATCTGGATCTTCCAACTTCTCCTTTCAACCCTAATAATCCTGATTATAGCTTCCCAACCAATGGATTTCCAGACTTCGACCGCGCCACGCCACTAGAGCAGAGGGCTGTTGCAGCCGGAGGTTTAATGGATTCTAAATACCTGAGCGGTTATATCCAGGATGAACTTGGCTTTTTTAATAACATTGTGCGTTTAACATTGGCTGGTCGTTATACTTACGTAAGTCAGTCGGCATGGGGCGGCGCACCAGATAAGGCGAAACACATTACCCCAAGGGTTGGCTTAAGCGTATCGGTTGATAAAAGCATGTCAGTTTACGCAGTTTACGATGAAGCTTTTACCCCTCAATCGGGTTTATTGCGCAGCGGTGCCACACCGAAACCCATTACCGGAAACAACAAGGAAATTGGCATTAAAAAAGACTGGTTTGGCGGCCGTTGGAATACTACCCTATCGGCTTACAGAATAACCAAACAGAACGAACTGACCACAGATCCAAATAATGCATTTATTCAGGATCCGAATTTCCCTAACGACCCTACAAAACAGATAAAAGAAAACTTTAGTGTTGTTCTGGGCGAAAAAAGAGCACAGGGTATCGAATTCGATTTAAGGGGTAAAATTGTGGAAGGTTTAACCCTGATTGCCAATTACGCCTATACCGACGCCAAAGTAACCAAAGTAACACCTGGTGTAACAGGTATAAATGTTGGCGATATTATCCCAGGTTTTGCTAAACACGTATCAAATGCCTGGTTAACCTATACGCTGCAGAACGGCGCACTTAAAGGTTCTGGTATTTCGGCAGGTTTTACCCACCTGGCCGGACGTGCAACCGACACCTGGAGTGTTGGTTTACAGAAACTGCCTAATTATTTTAAACTGGATGGGGGCATATTTTATGAGCAGCCGAAGTTTAAAGTAACAGCCAACGCATTTAACATTTTAGATAAGTACCTGTTTAGCGGATCGTATTACCAATACTTAAACGCCTACTATTACCAGGCAGAAGCGCCAAGAAACTATAGATTAAGCATTGCTTATAAATTTTAATTAACCCCATCAGGAGCAACTGGATCAGATCAGCTGCTCCTGATTAAAAACCGAAAACATGAAAACTAAAATCTCATTATTAGCATTATTCCTTGTCTTTAGCATCTCGAATGTATTTTCACATGCTTTATGGATAGAAACATCGGCAACAGGCAAAAAAGGACAGCCACAGGATGTAAAAGTATTTTTTGGAGAATATGAAAGCAACGAGCCAGATACCGCAGCAAAATGGTTCAGCAACCTGAAAGATTTCAAATTGGTTTTAACTGCACCTAATGGCACTACCAAAGTTTTAACAACTTCGCCGGATGTACTTTTTTACAAAGCCAGTTTTACACCAGATCAGGACGGAACTTATAAAATTTCTGTGGTACATGAGGTAGCTGCAGTTTACGAGAAAGCAAAAATCGAATATTATGCATTTGCCGATGTTGCTGTTGGTAACTTAAAAATAAACAAGACTTTTCCTACCGGTGCGGCTTTAACCATCAGACCAGATAAACACACTTTAAAAGTTGGCGAAACGGCAATTCATGAGGTTATTTATAATAAAACACCTTTCGCAAACCAAAAATTAACAGTTGTTGGTCCTGATAAAAAAGGCCAGCCCACCGAAACTGATGCACAGGGTAAATTTACCTTCAAACCAGCTACAAAAGGAAATTACTTTCTTGAAGCCTTTACCGAAGATAAAACACCAGGCAAATTAAACGGACAGGATTACGAAAAAACCTGGCATCTGGTAACTTACACTACCGAAGTTAAATAACCGGATTAACTCAAAATTTTCAACCAATTGGCCGCAAAAAACGGTTAATTGGTTCTTTTATTAAATAAAGCTTAATGTCGCCAACAAAACCTTTACAGAAAAAAACAAAGAAATCCCAGATAAGAAGAATCAGCGATTGGCTGCACCTGTGGCTAGGCATAGCATCAGGTCTTGTAGTTTTTCATTTGGGCATTACCGGCTGTATTTTTACCTTTCAGAAAGAAATCACAGAGTTTATCCATCGAAAAGAGTTTTTTGTTGAAGTACCGGCGAATAAAAAAACAATTCCTCTGAGCATATTAAAAGCAAATGCCGAAAAAGCTTTGGGCGGAAAGAAAAAAGTTACATTCATGTCGAGTTATGCCCAGGCCGATCGCGCCTGGGAGTTTGGCACTTATAAGCCTGGCAATCCTAAAGCATTCTGGTATTTCGATTCGATAGATTATTACGATCTCGTACTCATCAACCCATATACGGGCAAGGTAACCCTGGTATCCGATTATAAATACGAATTCTTCGGCATTATTAAAATGCTGCACTGGAGTTTTCTTATTAACCACCCCATCGGGCAGCAGATTATCGGCTGGAGCACCATCATTTTTGTTTTTCTGTTAATCTCTGGTATGGTGATGTGGTGGCCTAAAAACCTCAAAAAATCAAACTTTGATAAAAGTTTCAAAATCAAATGGAAGGCCAAGTTTAAACGCATCAATTACGATATGCACAATGTACTGGGTTTTTATGTGATGATCATTTGCCTGATGCTGGCTTTAACCGGATTGGTTTGGGCATTTCAATGGTTTCAGACAACTGTTTACGTTGTTGCATCAGGTAGTGTTACCCCGCCAAAAGAAGTAACCGCCAAATCAGATTCGACCAAAACGATTACAGCCGTTCCTTTTGATGTAGCCTTCGAAACCGCGCAAAAGACGTTTAAAAATGCAGACCGTATCGGGATGTCGCCAGCCGGTGGAGGCACGGCTCCTATTTATGCAACTGGCTACAAAGGAGAAGAAACCTATTGGAATTTCGATGTATTGCTATTCGATCAGTATACGGGTAAATTATTGGCACGTAAAAACCAAAGCGACAAAAATGCAGGTGAAGCGCTTATCGGCATGAATTACGATATCCACGTTGGCGCTATTTTGGGGCTACCAGGTAAAATTATGGCATTTTTTGCAAGCCTTATTGCAGCAAGTTTACCCATTACCGGCTTTATCATCTGGTGGGGCAAAAAGAAAAAGAAGAAAAATCCCGCAGCGGCGGAAAATTAACCACAACCTAATTAATAATAAAAATGAAGTTTTTGAACGTAATTTTAGTGTTAACCAGTTTAATCACCCTTAATACTAGCGCACAAACAAAAGTAGATTCTCCGGAAGAAAAATTGGAAAAAGATAGAAAGGCCATTAAATCTTTAGCGGGTTTCTACGAAGTGAATTTCAATTATGGCGAAGTGAATGCACCCGATCCAAATTACAAATTCAGTAAACCTTACGAAAGCCATGGTAACGAATGGGCCGAAATTATTGTTGATGAGCCTAAACGAATCGTAATTCAGCACATGCTGGCCATTAATGATACTACGGTAATTAAACACTGGCGCCAGGACTGGACTTATGAAGATACCGACATTATGCTTTATACCGAAGCTAATGCATGGAAAAAAGGAAATTTAACTCCTGCTGATGTGAAAGGCAAATGGACGCAGAAAGTTTATCAGGTAGATGATAGTCCACGTTACCAGGGTTATGGCACCTGGAGCCACGTTGGCGGTCATGACGCCTGGCAGAGCGAAACCGATTCACCCTTACCAAGAAGAGAATCGACCGTGCGTAAAGATTACAATGTATTAAACCGTGGCAGCAGGATTACCATTACCAAAGATGGCTGGATGTTTGAACAGGACAATAAAAAAATTGTGCGCTCGGCCAGTGGCGATAAATTGCTGGCAGTTGAAAAAGGTTATGAGGAATTTACCAAAATAGATCCTAAAACCTTTGCCAATGCGCAAAAATGGTGGGCCGGCCAAAAATCTTACTGGGCTGATGTTCGTGGCGTTTGGGCCGATATTATCGGATCTCAAAACACCTTTAAAGTACAAACCATGGCAAACGGTAAATTGCTTTACGAAACACTTTTTAGCTTAGGTGATCAGTCTATCAAAGAAAAATGGACGGCAGCACAGAACAAAGAAAAAATAAAAACGGCTTTACAGCCTTACCTGGTAAAGTAAAAAAAGATTAATTTATACGTAATGGTTGATGATTAATGGCAAGAGCTGTTAAACATCAACCATTTTTTTATTAGTTATAAATTCTATCCGCATTTGTCAATTTGAGTTTCCAGAAAAGTCCTATCTTGTGGATACAAAATACTGATAAAGCTACAAATCTGTCATCAACTCTCCGATGTATTTGAAAAATTCTAACCTGTACCATTGACCGATTTTAATAGAAAAGATCGTCCTTTAGATTTGTTTTGATCTTTTATTTAAGGAGTACAAATATTTATTTTGCTTAAATTATTAATCAGATTACCTAAAGCGGTAGCGGCACATTAAAATTTCGTCAAGGTTTTTATGCCTAAGAGATGATGCAATCCGCTACCGTTTTTTCCCTTAGTGACCAGATAACAATTAGGGTATTCCCCATTATTAAGGACTAGGATCGATAGGGTAAAATTTAGGTAACTAT
>NZ_AYMG01000004.1 GCF_000633455.1 Pedobacter jeongneungensis | reverse complement strand
TTGAACGTCGCATGGTGCTTCAGTGGATGCAATTCTATAAACGTTTTGGTGAGGCCGGACTCAGACCGCAGTCAACGGTCTATTCTTTAGAGAATAAACTCGAAGTTATCCGTTACTTTACGGCCAATCAAGTATCTTTGAGGGAGACATGTCTCCAGTTTAACATCAGATCCGACAGGGTTCTATTCAACTGGCTGAGGATATATAGGGCTGGCGGAGCCGAGGGGCTGTCCGAGGAAACAAGAGGAAAAAAACGTCTGATGAAGCCAAAGATTTCGAAAAAAGTACCAGAAAAAACCTTGACGGAGAATGAACAACTTTTGGAAGAAAACAAGCGTTTACGTGCGGAGGTCGCGTTTTTAAAAAAGTTACGAGCCTTAATCCAGAAAGAAGAATCAAAGAAAAACAAAAAGCTCTGATCGTTCAGGGGTTAAGGAAGACGTTTGATCTATCAATACTTTTGAAGGTCGCCAATATTGCAAAAAGTTCATTTTATTACTATATGAAGCGTAATAAGGTGGTTGATAAGTACGAAGCGATTAGGACACGCATCATTGCACTTTCCAAGCAGCATAAGGGTAGGTATGGCTATAGGCGAATGCTATTTCAGCTAAAAAAGGAAGGACATAAGATCAATCATAAAACTGTATTGAGGCTAACTGGTGAGATGGATCTGAAAAGTATTATCAGGCTTAAGAAATATAGATCCTACAAAGGAGAAGAGGGTAAGACTGCACCCAACATACTCAAGAGGGAATTTAATGCGGACAGACCGTTTGAAAAATGGGCTACCGATGTAACTGAATTCAGTGTAGCTGGCAAAAAACTGTATCTCTCTCCGATAATCGATTTATTCAATGGAGAGATTATAAGCTATTCACAATCTCTCAGACCGAATTTCGAGCAAATTACTGACATGCTGGATGAGGTATTGAAAAAGGTGCCAAAGAATGCCAAACCGATACTACACTCGGACCAGGGATGGCAATACAGGATGAAGGATTACCAAGGTATCCTGCGGAAGAATAGAATTATTCAAAGCATGTCAAGAAAGGGCAACTGCCTTGATAATGCTGTAATAGAAAACTTTTTTGGTACGCTGAAATCTGAGATGTTTTATCTCAAAAGATACTTGTCAGTAGAGGAGTTACAGAATGATATTGATGAGTACATCGATTACTATAACAACAATAGGATTAGGTTGAATCTAAAAGGAATGAGCCCGGTTGAATACCGAGCTCAAATCCTAAATAATTAATTATTAAGTTTGTCTAAACTTTTGGGGGCAGTCCATTAAATCCTGAGGCTTTTTTAATTTAAGATCATTTCGCGGCATCATGTTCACTAATGAACTAATGGCTAATGAACCATTGTACTAATTTGAACTAGTATGTTTCACTATCTGGCGGAATGCCATAATCGATAAACTTTTTATCTTTTTTTTCTTTCTTTTTTCCAAACCAACCTTTAACTGAATTAAAAATTGCTGACAAATGTTCAGCATCAAGCGATTTGCCTACTTTTCCCGAAATTAATCCTACAGCTGCCTTAGTTAAAAAGCCTGCACCTCTGAATATCGTTTTGTTCATAAACATTGGCAAAAGCAATGACATTGCAGTGCCACTAATGTTTAACTTTTCGTCGGCTTTAAACAAGTTATTCGGCGTAGCATATCTTTTAATCAGCGCGCCCAATGTAAACTGTTTAAAAAACGTTTTGGTGTCTGATTTAAGCATATTCTGCTTAAGCGTGTATTCAACCTTGAGTTCTAATTTTCTAGCCTGCAGGTCGCTTAGGTTGCGGATGTCTTTATAGCTTCTCATCTTCCTCCTTATCTGCAAGTTTGTCAAAGTATTTTCTAATGGCTACATTGATAATTGCTTTTTCAATGTATTTATCCTTGGTTAAATAAACGATTATGGCCAGTAAAATATAGAACAAGGAAACACAACCAAATCCCCCTGCATAACTACCTAAAACGCTCGAGAGATATAGTGCCAATGTTACTGATCCAAATAAAAAGGCCAGTATAAAACACACAATAACAGCGGTGCTGGTTACTAAATCGGCAAAAATTTTCGATGCTTTTTCTACAATATAAAGTCTGGTATACTCCACCCTGGCTTCTAAAAAGCCCTTAGCGTCGTCTACAAGATCTTCAATACTTTTATCTTTATTCTCCTGCATAATTCAGATGAGATTTAACCGGGCAAAATACCCGGCTATGCAATATTTTTATTTATTAAGCGTGCTCTACGTCGTCGCTGTATTCTTCTTCTACACTTCTCAATTTGGTTTTGATAGAGCTTACCACTTTATCTTTCAGGCTGGCCAGGTTATTAATTTCGTCAGCAGCTTTATCTTTGATAGAGTCGCCCAGATCTTTTAACGATTGGCTTAATTTATCGCGGGTTTCGTCACCTTTATCTGGTGCGAACAAAATTCCCAGGGCTGCACCTGCAGCTAATCCTGCTAAAAGCGCAACTACAACTTTTGAGTTATCATTCATAATCAATGTATTTTAAGGGTTTAACAATTATGTACAATATAAAACTACTACATTATTTTATTGTTAAGCTATATTTATAACTCGCTATGCTCATTATTTGTTTTAATTCTTTCCAATCTTTCTGATGCGAGCGTACTGGTTTCGTAAATTTTAATGAGCAAAATAAAATAAGACAACAGCAGGGGGCCAAAAACCAGACCCAATATTCCGAATAAAGGAATACCAATAATTACGCCAATTACTGTAATTATGGGATGAATGTTGCCAACTTTTTTTGCAATGATGAACCGCAACACGTTATCGATGTTGATAATCACCACAAAACCGAAAATAAGCATGGCCCAGCCGGCAAAATTATTTCCGTTGGCAATCTGCAAAATGGCAGCTGGTACAAAAACAACAGGAGGCCCCAAAACAGGAACAAATGAAATAAATGTGGTAATAACACCCCAGAAAACGGGGTCTTTATATCCTAATACATAAAAGGAAAGGCTTACTAATGAACCCTGTACCAAACAGATTAATCCCTGCCCCAAAACATTGGCATAGGTGGTATTACGCATTTCATCACCGAAACGGAGGGCATTCTGTTCTCTAAAAGGAGCATATTTTATTAATGAAAATTCGAATTTTTTTCGCTCTATGAGCATAAAATAAAGTAAAAAGTACATCACGAGTAAACTCAGTACAATATTTACCGCGCTCGAGATGAGCGAAGGGAAAAGCTGCGTTGCCCAATTTCCCAAACGGTTCATGCCGTCCTGAATTAATTCCTGGTTAATTTTGATTGGAACCAGGTGCTGTAATTTAACCAAAAGGTTTTTAAAAAAGATTTCGTTGCTGCGAAGTTCTGAGATTTTGCTGATTACCATGCTGCTTAGGGCATAAAATGGTAATACAATTAAAATGATGCTAATGGTGATGAGGAAAATGGCTGCCAGTCTTTTATTCCAGCCCTTGTTTTCGGCCAGGTGGATATAGGCAGGCCGCATAATGGTGTATAAAACTAGAGTGCTCAGGATGGCACTAAAAATACTTTGTAAAGAATAAGCAATTAAAACGCCAAGCGCAATTATGATAACAAGGTTAATGTTGTTACGCTGTTTATAAGAAAATACTGACATAATTTAGGATGCTTGGGATTATTCTTTAAAATACCAAATCAGCCTGTTTTGTTTTGTCGATTTTCAAATTTGTTGTTCATCATTAAGGTTAATTAGCTTTATTTTGTTGTAAAGAGTTTTTCTGTCGATTTGGAGTATCCTGGCAGCTTTAGCTTTATTAAAATTAACTTCCTTTAAAACATTTAAAATTGCAGTATATTCTGCTTCTTTAGTTGTTTTCTTAAGATGCTGCTGATGTGTATTATTCGACTTTTTTAAGGGGGGGAGTTTTTTTTCGCGCTGCAGAATTTTAGTTGAACTGATTTTTTCAAACTCCAATGGCAAAGCACTTACTTCGATCTGGTGTCCGTTTGTAAGCAAAGCAACCCGCCTGATTACATTTTTGAGTTCGCGCACATTCCCTGGCCAGTTGTAGCTTAAAAAACAATATTTAACCTCTTTAGAAAAAGAAATTATGTTTTTGTTGAGTTCTTCGTTCGCCTCTGCAAGAAAAAAATCTGCAAAAACGGGAATGTCTTCGCTTCTATCTTTTAATGAAGGAACATTGATGGAAAATTCGTTAAAGCGGTGATACAAATCCTCCCTGAATGTTCCTTTTTGTATACAGTTTTCGAGGTTTTCATTGGTCGCAATGATAATCCTTACGTCGAGGTCTATTTCTTTTGTACTGCCTATCCGTTTAATTTTTCGTTCTTGTACGGCCCTTAATAAAATAGCCTGGGTTTCGTATGACAGGTTGGCTACTTCATCAAGAAACAGGGTTCCGCCGTTAGCCTGTTCAAAATGTCCTATTTTGGTAGATAACGCTCCTGTAAATGATCCTTTTTCATGTCCAAAAAACTCACTTACAGCCAATTCTTTACTTAAAGAGCCACAGTCCATGGCCACGAAAGGTGCATTTTTGCGTAAGCTGCTCAGGTGGATGGTTTTGGCTACACATTCTTTGCCTGTGCCACTTTTTCCATGTAAAATAATGCTGTAGTTGGTGGGGGCAACGAGGTTAATCTGTTCTAAAAGTTTTAACGACAGTTTACTTTTACCTTCGATATATTTAGGGAAATTAAGCGGTTCTATCTTATTCCCGTTTTTACTGCTGCTATTGTGTTTTTTTAATGCTTTTTGTGTTTCCAGTGCTTTGTTTACCGTACTTAGTATTTCATCGGGATATAGAGGCTTAACAATATAATCGTATGCACCCAGTTTAATCAGCTCAACAGCAAGCCTGATATCGGAATAACCTGTAATAATAATAACACCAGTGGCAGGATGGTTTTCCTTTACATGTTTTAAAATTTCTCTACCATCTGTATCGTCAAGGCGATAGTCGCATAAAATCAGGTCGAACTTTTCATTACTGAGCATTTCTACTGCTGATGCACCTGTTGTGGTGTTGGAAACCTCAAAGCCGTTTTTAGTCAGAAACTTCGAAAGTAATAAACCGATATTTATTTCATCGTCGATTATAAGTATTTTGTTTTTCATTAATAGGATTTTTTATTGATAAAAGAACCCCAAATAATTAAGTAGGATAAGTCAAAAATATTCAGATTAAATCATACATAATTACTCAAAAATTATGATAGTGGGAAATATTTTCTACACTTTTAATTTTTGAGAATAGATTTAATACTACATGCTTGTTAATGTCCTGTAAAATTAGCTTTCCTTTTTTCTACAAATGCTGTAACTCCTTCCTTAAAATCAGCCGTTTCAAAACATTTGCCGAAAGCTTCTATTTCTGTAGCATAGCCATTTTCATCATTTAATGATGCTATTACCGATTTTATGGCGGCAGAAATGGCTAAGGGTGCACGTTGTTTAACCGCATTGAGGATTTCTTCTGCTTTGCCAATTAAATCTGCCTGTGGAACAACATAGTTTACCAGGCCAATTTTCCCCGCTTCTTGGGCAGTAACCATGTTAGCCGTTGCAATAAGTTCAATCGCTTTGCCTTTTCCAACCAATTGTGTTAAGCGTTGGGTACCACCGTAACCTGGAATTAAACCCAAGGTAACTTCTGGCAGCCCTAATTTGGCATTATCGGATGCGATGCGGATATGACATGCCATCGCAAGCTCCAGTCCGCCGCCTAATGCAAATCCATTAATTGCAGCAATAAATAATTTTGGTGAATTTTCGATAGCATTAAAAACCTGGTTCTGCCCATGTTTTGCCAATTCTTCTCCTTGTTTTCCACTGTAATCTGAAAATTCTTTGATGTCTGCGCCTGCAACAAAGGCTTTTTCTCCTGCCCCGGTTAAAATAACGCCCCTTACTTCATCGGTTTTACCTGCATAAGTAATTACGTCGGCGAGTTCGGCTAAAGTATCTTTATTTAATGCGTTAAGCGATTTCTCGCGGTTTATGGTAATGTATAAAATGTTTTCTTTTACTTCTGAGATTAAATTCTGGTATGCCATAGCTTAAAAATTTCTGTTTTCTGTAACCCAATTCTGAATATATTCTACAATACTTGCCATTGTTGTGCCCGGAGGAAATAATTCTCCAACACCGAGGTTGGCAAGTTTTAACCGATCGGCTTCTGGAATGATCCCTCCGCCGGTTAATAACACATCATCCATCTGTTTTTCTTTCATAAAATGGATAATTTTAGGAAAAACTGTCATATGGGCACCTGAGAGTATCGAAATCCCGATGGCATCAACATCTTCCTGGAGTGCCGTATTTACCACCATTTCCGGCGTTTGGCGGAGGCCCGTGTAAATTACTTCCATGCCGGCATCGCGTAAAGAAGTTGCGATTACCTTTGCGCCCCTATCGTGGCCATCTAAGCCAACTTTAGCCACCAAAACGCGTATAGGCCGGTTTAATATTTTGCTCATAAATGAATATCAAGTTGATGTAAATGTATTGATTTTATTAACTAATAGAGAAATAGGCAGTATAGATTATGGTTGATGAATCATGGTTATTGCGTGTAAGAGCAAATAGGCATAGCATTTAACAATTATTAATGAAATTCTATCAGATCCAATATTAACTGTATGCTAATAAACCGTTAATCATTGCATAAATACGCTCAATCTTTTTACATTTGCATTCCTAATTTACAGGTTTTTATGAGTGAAGAGAAGTCATTGAACTTTATTGAAGAAATTGTTGAGAACGACTTAAATAGTGGTAAGTATGAAACTTTGGTTACGCGTTTCCCGCCGGAGCCTAATGGTTATCTGCACATCGGCCACGCGAAAGCAATATGCTTAAATTTCGGACTAACACAAAAATACGGCGGTTATACCAACCTGCGTTTTGATGATACCAATCCGGTAACGGAGAAAACGGAATACGTTAACAGCCAGCAGGAAGATATCAGGTGGTTGGGTTTTAACTGGAAAAATGAATTGTACGCATCAGATTATTTTGATGAGCTTTATGGTTTTGCAGTTAAACTGATCGAAAAAGGATTGGCTTATGTTGATGAAAGTACTGCTGATGAAATTGCGGCTTTAAAAGGTACACCAACAGAACCGGGTCAGGATAGTCCTTACCGTAGCCGTAGCGTTGAAGAAAACCTGGATATTTTCACCAAAATGAAAAATGGCGAATTTGCCGATGGTGCTTATATTTTGCGGGCTAAAATCGATATGGCAAGTCCGAATATGTTGATGCGTGACCCGATTATTTACCGTATTAAACATGCTGAGCATCACCGTACAGGTAACAAATGGTGCATTTACCCCATGTACGATTTTGCCCATGGACAAAGTGACAGTATTGAAAACATCACGCACTCGATTTGTACTTTAGAATATGTTTCGCACCGCGAACTATACGATTGGTTTATCGAAAAATTAGAGATTTTCCCTTCAAAACAATACGAATTTGCCCGTTTAAACCTTACCAGCACGGTAATGAGTAAACGTAAGCTTTTACAATTGGTTAATGAAAACCTGGTAAACGGCTGGGACGATCCACGCATGCCTACCATTTCGGGCTTGCGCAGAAGAGGATTTACGCCCAAAAGTATCCGTGAATTCTGTGAGCGTATCGGTATTGCCAAGCGCGAAAATTTAATCGAATTGAGTTTGTTAGAATTCTGTATCCGCGAGGATCTGAACAAAACAGCTAACCGTGTAATGGCAGTTTTAGATCCTATTAAATTAGTGATCACCAACTACGAAAAAGGAACGGAAGATTTAATCGGCGAAAACAATCCAGAGGCTGAAGATGGTGGTGGTACGCGTGTGATCCCATTCAGTAACGAGCTTTGGATCGAGCGTGAAGATTTTATGGAAGTGCCGGCTAAAAAATGGTTTCGTTTGGCACCAGGTGCAATGGTACGCCTAAAATTTGCTTATATTGTGAAATGCGAAGATTTTGTGAAGGATGAAAATGGAAACATTACTGAAATCCGTTGTACTTATATCCCGGAATCAAAAAGTGGAAGCGACACCAGCGGCATCAACGTTAAAGGAACCATCCACTGGGTGAGTGCACCACATGCCAAAACTGCTGAAATCCGTTTGTACGACCGTTTATTTACTTCAGAAACTCCTGATGCAGAAGAAGGCGACTTTAAAGATTATTTAAACCCTGAGAGTTTAACGGTATTGCCTAATGCTTATATCGAGCCGGCTTTAGCAGGTGCAGATTTAGATGGACGTTATCAGTTTATCCGTAAAGGTTATTTCTGTTTGGATAAAGATTCTACTGACGATAAATTGGTTTTCAATAGAACGGTAACACTAAAAGATACATTTAAGAAGCCAAATTAACTCCACTTCTTTTTGACCACATATAGGCACAGATGAACACAGATTAGCGTGGTTTGTCTGTGCTTTTTTGTTATTTAGGTTAATCGGTTAATTGTTTGAATTGGTTAACTGAGTAGGTTGAAGCGCCAGATAATTCCATCATCCATTTTACATCTTCCTTCATAATCGTAAAGAAGTGGCACAATGTAAGCCTGGCAGAATATTTTGCTTCTAAATATCGGTTCTTTGAATTTTAATCTTATTCCATCATCCCTCTTACATTTTCCATCTTTTAATATTTCGTATACACATTATACAATACCAAAATATCTACAGGCGTTAAAGCCGCTGTAATATCACTCTGTATAAAATGGATTTTAAAGGCTGTAATTGCTGCTGGCAGATTGCTTGTATCGTAACCAATATACTTTAGTGCCATTTCTGTGTTGAAATCTACTGGTGGGTTTTTCAGCACATCATCATACCAATAACCGAAGCCTTTATCAGCGAGTTTTTTCCATGGAAAATTTTTAGGATCGTTTTTACGCCTTGGTGCAATATCGGAATGACCGATAAAATTTGCGGTTGGGATGTTATAGGTTTTCTTCAAGGTAGCCAATAACTTCAGCAAACTATTTACCTGTGCATCTGGCCATGGGTCTGTTGTTCCGTTGTTGTCCAATTCGATACCTATTGATGAAGAGTTAAGGTCGGTATCTTTGCCCCATTTGCTTATACCGGCGTGGTTGGCACGCAGGTAATCGTTAACCATGTGTACCACTTTACCATCTCTGCTGATTACATAATGTGCACTGGTACCTGCTTTGATAGAGAAAAATGTTTTAATCGTTTGCGCCAAACTATCCTGTGCGGTATGGTGGATCACCACAAAATTTGGTTTACGTATCCCAAAATTTACAGAACCAACCCAGGTTTGATTTGTTGCTTCTAATGAATCATAAAGCTGACCAAGCGGAGGAGTTGTGCTGATTATTTTCGAAAAATCTTTTGCCTTGTCTTTATATATTTTTTCTGTTGCAGCGTATTTATTCGTGCTACAGGCCGATAAAATGAGCAAGAGAGAAAAAGTGAAAATAGATGATGACTTTGATAATCTGGAAAATAACATGGGCATGAATTGTTAATGAGTTGAAGTTACAAAGTTATAGGAAACTTAAGCCAATACATCAAACTTTATACAAAGCTTTCAAAATTTACTAATTTAGCAGCGATATACTTTAATATGAAGAATTTATACAAATCAACCCTGATTTTATCTGCACTTGCTATTTCGGCTGGGTCAATATCATCTTGTACAGGCGATAACAAACCTACTGATGGAAAGACTACTGCAACGGTACAAAAAGATAGTTTAACAAACTATGTTGCACAGCGCCTGGCCATTTACGAAAAAGTTAAGCTCACTACCAATATCAATCAATTAAGTGTTAACGACCGCAAAATTTTGCCTTTGCTGATCCAGGCGGCAGAAATTATGGACGAGCTGTATTGGAAACAGGCCTATCCTCAAAGAGATAGCTTACTGGCTACCATTAAAGATGAAAAAACACGCGACTTCTTAAATATTAATTATGGTCCGTGGGATAGGTTAAATAATGATAAACCTTTTGTTGAAGGCGTAGGTGTTAAACCAGAAGGGGCATCTTTTTATCCATATGGAATTACAAAGGATGCGATAGAAAAATCTGATCTGGCTGATAAATTTGGTGCATATTCTGTGGTTCAGAGAGATAGTACAGGCAAATTATCTACCGTTCCTTATCACGTTTTATTTGCTTCAGAATTACAGCGGGCGAGTTCTCTTTTAAAACAGGCCGCTTTAATTACAGAAGATGCAGGCCTAAAAAAATATTTAAACTTAAGGGCTGATGCTTTGGTAACGGATAATTTTACGGCCAGCGATTATGCCTGGCTGGATATGAAAACCAATGGTCTGGATATCATTATCGGCCCAATTGAAAATTATGAGGATAAACTCTTTAATGCCCGTACCAGTTATGAGGCTTATGTTTTAATTAAGGATAAAGAATGGAGCAAACGTTTAGCAAAATATGTAAAAATGCTTCCAGAGTTACAGAAAAACCTGCCTGTTGCAGCCAAGTATAAAGCTGAAACCCCTGGAACGGATTCTGAACTGAATGCTTATGATGTGGTTTATTATGCAGGAGATTGTAATGCGGGATCGAAAACAATTGCCGTTAACCTTCCGAATGATGAGAAAATACAACAGGAAAAAGGTACCCGCCGTTCGCAATTGAAAAATGCGATGCAGGCTAAATTTGATAAAATTTTGGTCCCAATTTCGAAAGAACTGATCGACGCCGAACAGCAGCAGTATATCAAATTCGATGCTTTTTTCGCCAACGTAATGTTTCATGAAGTGGCACATGGTTTAGGCATTAAAAAAACCATTACCGGAAAAGGATTTGTAAGAGAAGCTTTAAAAGAACAATATAGCTGGTTAGAAGAAGGTAAAGCTGATATTTTAGGTTTATACATGGTAACCGGTTTGCTTAAAAAAGGCGAGTTAAAGGGTGATATTAAGGATTATTATACCACATTTATGGCCGGTATTTTACGTTCTGTGCGCTTTGGTGTTTCAGAAGCACATGGAAAAGCCAATATGCAGTGTTTTAATTACTTTCAGGAAAAAGGAGCTTTTGAACGTACGTCTAAAGGTACTTATAAGGTTAATTTCGAGAAATTTGCAACTGCAATGAACGATTTAAGTGCGTTTATCATTACGCTTCAAGGTAATGGAGATAAAGTTGCAGTAGAAAAAGCACAAAAATCGAAAGCAATTATTCATCCAGAACTTCAAACCGATCTGGATCGCTTAACCAAAAAGAATATTCCGGTAGATGTTGTTTTTGAACAAGGAGTTGATGTACTAGGTGTAAAATAGAAATTCTTACTAAAAAATAAAGGCCATAGATATGCGAGTGTAAACTTGTTTGTCTGTGGCTTTTTTTAGTTCAGTGGTTCACTGGCCATTAGTTCATTAGTGACTGCGAACCGTCAACTGCAAACTGGTTATTGGTTAATTGTTTAAACTGGTTAATCGGTTAATTGACCAAGACCCTTAAAAAAAATCTCAACTGGTCTATCTTATAGATTTCAAAAATCGCCGTCATTCCCAGACAGGCGGTAACCACGAAGTGCTCAGCGAAGCTAATCTTAATGCAATAAGCTTTACGATTCCTCTCAGTCTATAAATTCAATGGCCCCGTTATTTATATTGATTTTACAGATTAAATTAACCTCAGGATAAAGACCAATTGAAGTTACACAATAATCTACTCCCGACTCCTGACTACCGACTCCGGACTTTTTTTATTTCCTTGTAACCTTTTCAAAAAGCGGTCGTCTTACTTATAACTAAAGAATAGAAACCTTTCGTTTCTGAACTAAACTAAAATATCTGGTTCTAAGTGAGAAAATGCATAAACATGCGTTGTGGAATCTTTTTGCCAATTTTTTTTAAGATAATAAAACCGAGCATGAAAATATTATACGCGATATCGCTTTCCTTAAGCCTCTTTTTAACCGCTTCAACGGCTTTTGCACAAACCACTCCTAAGCCAAACATCAGTGGTATAATTTTAGATGAAAATAAGAAACCTGCTGATTATGTTACGGTTGTACTTTATAAGTCGACAGATTCGAGCATCGTTAAAACGGCTTTTACCGATCCGAACGGAACCTTTGGTTTTACCGTAACGAATAAAGGAAGCTACTTTTATAAAGCCAGCAATATGGGCTATAAAACCCTTAAGAGCAAAATCATCGTTTTAACGGAAGATAACCATAAGGTAGATTTCGGTTCGGCACAGCTTGTTGCAACTGCACAAAATCTAAAAGAAATAAGTGTTGCGGTAACCAAACCATTAATCGAAAGAAAAATGGACAAGATCGTAATGAATGTTTCTAACAGTGCGATCATGACTGGTTCTACTGCGCTCGAGGTGTTGCAAAAAGCGCCTGGTGTAACTGTCGATCAGAATGATAAAATTTCCATGATGGGCAAACAGGGTGTACTGATCCAGCTGGATGGAAAACAGACTTACATGAGCAGTGCCGATGTGGCCAACCTGCTCCGTAACATGCAAAGTTCGGAAATCGAAAGCATTGAGTTGATCACCAATCCTTCCTCAAAATACGATGCTTCTGGTAATTCGGGAATCATCAATATAAAAACCAAAAAAAGTAAAAATGGTGGTACAAATGGTAGTATAAATGGAACGGCTGGTTACGGTAAAAATTTTAGGGGTAACGCGGGCTTAAATCTTAACCATAGAACGCAAAAACTGAATATTTTTGGTAACTACAATTATGGTAAAAATGAGCGTGAGAACCAGATTGATATCGATCGGATTTCTAACGGTAAAACAAAGGATACCTATTTTATGCAGGTGGGCAGCAGTCTTAGAAAGCAACAGAACAACAACTTTAAAGCGGGTTTAGATTATTTTATCGATAAGAACAATACCATTGGGGTATTGGTAAACGGTTATTTTAACCACGGTACAGAAGCATCAGTAAATAATACGTTAATAGGCCCGTCATTTCAAAAAACAGATTCTATATTGATTTCGAATACGTTGCAAACCAATAAGTATAACAATCTTTCTTATAACTTAAACTATAAATCGGTTTTAGATACTGCCGGATCGGAAATTTCGGCCGATGTAGATTATTCAAGATACAATGGAAATGATGGATCGAAATATGATAACGATTATCTGTTCGCAAATGGTGACAGGATGCGCCCTATTGTTCACACCAGAAATAACACGCCTTCTGTTATAGATATTAAAGCTTTTAAGGTTGATTATAATGTTGCATTGAGCAAAACGATTAAACTTGAAGCAGGTGTTAAAAGTAGTTGGGTTAAAACCAATAACGATCTACAAGCGGAAGAATTTGTGAACAATAACTGGCAGAACGATGTACGCCGTAGCAACCAGTTTATTTACGATGAAAATGTAAACGCAGCCTATACCAACTTAAACAAACAGTTTAAAAATACCAGTGTACAAGTTGGTTTAAGGGTAGAACAAACCAATTCGAAAGGGAATTTAATTACCACAAATACTGTTGTTGAGCGGAGTTACTGGGATTTCTTTCCAACCTTGTTTATTCAGCAGAACCTTTCGAAAAACAACCAGCTGGGTTTCTCTTACAGCAGGAGGATCGATCGTCCGAGTTACGATGCCTTAAATCCTTTTGTGTATTACCTGGATCAATATACCTATAATAAGGGTAACCCCTTTTTGAACCCACAGTACACTAACAATTTCGAAGTGAGTTATACTTTGTTACAAAAATACATGCTATCTATTGGTTATAGCAGGGTTAACGACGTTATTATGGAGGTGCTTTTGCCAGATACTGCTCAAAAAGCTTTATATCAAACTAATGCTAACATTGCCAGAAATATCAGTTATAATGCCAATTTGAATATACCCGTTCAGGTTACCAAATGGTGGCAGATGAATAATAATTTAAATGTTTTCTACCTGAGTTTCCAGGCACCAGATTTGGCTGGGAATGAATTAAAAACAGCAAAAACATCTTTTCAGTTTAAAACCCAACAAACCTTTACCATTATGAGTGGTTTTACGGCAGAACTGAATGGTAGTTACGAATCGCCTCTTTACTACGGTACTTTTGCCATCAGGCCCCGCTATTCCATTGATGCTGGTTTAAGCAAAGCATTATTTAATAAAAAAGCGAGTTTGAAACTGGCTTTATCTGATGTGTTTAATACTTATAAAACCAATTTATCGAGCATATACTCTGGTTTAACATACGAAGTGCGCCAAAAGAACGAAAGTCAGATCGGTAGGATCAGTTTCACTTACCGCTTTGGTAAAAACGAAATTAAACCAGCACGCCGCCGTTCAACAGGTACAGAATCGGAGCAGGGAAGGATGAAGAATTAGTAAGGTAGTTAATGCGATGATCGTCATTCTCGCACAGGCGGGATCTTAATACAATAAGCTTTAAGATTCCCAATCAACCCGATAGCTATCGGGTTGGGAATGACGATCCGACTATATCCGTCGTCAGAAATTAAAACTTATATTCCATTACATAATCGTCCATAAAATAACCCTCGCCGATATCAAGTTTTACCGATTCTTTAATGGTAAAACCTCCTTTTAGGTAGAAGTCTTTGGCTTTATTATGTTTGTTGACATTAAGTTGTAGCGCACTTCCACCTGCATCTTTTACCTGGTTAAATACCTCGTTAATCAAAATTTTGCCTGCGCCTTTACCGTGAGCAGAAGGCAACACATAAAGTTTGTGCAGTTTGTATATCCGCTCTTCATGCCCGGTGATAGAATAACCTGCAAAACCAAATTGATTTTCACCTTCTTCGGCAATCAGGAAAATATGCCCCTCCATCAATTGTTTCAAGAGTTCGCCCCGGTTATACATTTTATCCAGCATGTAATCAATCTGTGCCTGCCCGATAATATCAAGATAAGTCGAAGGCCAGGTTGCTGCAGCAATATCCCTGATGATTTCTAAATCTTCTTCTTTTGCTTTTCTAAGGGTAATCATATCGGTTCGCTGATAAAAATAGGTTGTCCGGAAAAGGTAAATTCTACAAAACCGTCGTTAACCACTTTAAAAATTTCGTCCTCATCCTGCATCAGGTTGGTTACTTCGAGGTATCGGTTTCCATGGATCAAAAATTCACTTCCTGCGGGTTTCCAAACCGAAAAGCCCGATTTTATAGGATAATGTTTAGCCCTCTCGGTAAATACTACAAGATTGATTTTATCTTCAAAACCTGCGTATTTTTCTAAGTCGAACTTGCGGGTGATCACATTTACGGCAGGATATTTCTCTTCGTACAGGTAATTAACCGCGACCATTAGCGCATCAACCGGCCCTTGTATCACTTTGGTGTTTTCTTGTGTTTCGGTTTGTGTTCCGTTTACCAGAACATCAACTTTTAAACCCAGCGATAAGATTTTGTCGTAGCTTTCGGCATTGACCAAAAGCGTTGGGCTCCATTCTAACAGCTGACCCAAAAGCTCTTCGTTAAAATTTCCAAGCTCCTCTATAAATAAAGCTGGTTCTTGTTTTTCTTTTACAATATGATGTGAAGACATACTGCGAATATATAAATTTCACATTAAGTAGCATGTATGAAGAATCAGCTTGAGGTAAAATGATTATCGGTTGTATGGATATTCATTTACCCAATGAAAGCCCCTGTTAATGAGCCTGAAATCTTTCAGGTCTTTCTTTTTAAAACTCACCGAGATAGAATCTTTATCTCTTAAGCCGGAAATAATGAATTTGTCTTTCCCGATCACATTATAGTTTAGCACATATTTCAATGAATCTTTAGCTGTTGATTTTAATACCAATTCTTTCTTTTTTTTGTTAAATACGGTCGTGAAATTAGCGATACTATCATTCATTTTTTTAACCCTTGCATAACCCTCATAACTAATGATCATTTGTTTCCAACGGGTACTGTCGGTAGTTAATGGCGGTAAAGTTGTGCCTTTAAGCCTCATGCTTTCTACATTATAAATGCCATATAAAAATGGTTTTGGGGCTGCACTGCCATAAGTTTTCCTTTGCTGCATGACCGAATACATTAAGAAAACAACTGAGGCTGTGATGTACAGGTATTTTATACTATAAGCCGAAATATAAAGCCATCGCTTTTTAAAGATTGGTCGGTACATCTGATCAAGCTGTTGGCTTTCGTATTTAATAAAGAAACGGTATAGTTTTAAGAAATGGGGTGCCAAAATAAAGAGGCTCATTACGACCAGTGCTGTGGAGAGTAGTTTTACAGGGACATCGAAAAAATAATTCATCGACATTACATGGACGGTTGCGGCTAATGAGAGGAAAGCACCAACAATTACTGTTCTGCGGAACAACAATAAAACGGCAGAAACTTCTACAATCCCCATAAAAAGGTTGTAGCCTTTAGAGAAACCGAGGAAAGTCCATGCCAGGCCCATTGGTGAGGCATCACCAAAAGGTTGAAGCAACCTGTTTAAAGAAGGATCGGGAAACTGGAGCTTGATTACTTTTACCGCTCCATATAATAATAAGGTAAAGGCCAGGTAAAACCTTACCAAAACCACTAACCAATAGTAGGCTGCATTGTAGCTTTTACGTTTACGGTCTAAAACCGACCAGATGATACAGCCTATCACCGAAATGAGAAACATAAAAAGCAGCAATACCCAATCGTAAGAGGTATCGCCACTACCATTGGTGTGGATGCTAAAATCGTAATTATAATGGATGATGTGTTTGGAAAACCAGGGAATAAAATCGTGCAGCAATAAACCAGGTAACTGCAGTATACTCGACAGCACCATGAAAGCACCATTATTGTTCAGGATAATGAAAAGCGATAACAGCAGAAAAAAGAACCGAAAGGAAACTTTTTTATAAATATTCCAGGGAGAGTTGGTTTGAAGTGCGTTTTCAGACATATTGGTTTGGGTTTATCCCAAAACTAAAAATTATCCAATAGGCATCAAACTATAAAATGTTAATTAACAGCACTTTCTTTAACTAAACTGTAAAAATCCTGATAGGCTTCGATAAAATCATCAGCAAAATTAATTGCTCCGGAAACGGCTATTCCATAAATGCCAGTCTGCATTAGAGCCTCTACGTCATAAATTTTGATGCCTCCTACCGCTAATATAGGCAGTTCAATAGCTTTGCCTTGTAATTCCTTTATGGTATGACGATAAGCTTCGATATCTATAGGCGCATAATTGTTAGGTTTGGTTTCGGTTACCGAAAATGGGCCATAACCAGCATAATCAGCACCTTCGTTGGCAAGCCGGATTA
The DNA here is from genome assembly GCF_000633455.1 of Pedobacter jeongneungensis. Classification (GTDB taxonomy): domain Bacteria; phylum Bacteroidota; class Bacteroidia; order Sphingobacteriales; family Sphingobacteriaceae; genus Pedobacter; species Pedobacter jeongneungensis_A. The sequence goes on along the minus strand of NZ_AYMG01000004.1, from coordinate 121,094 downwards.
AATTTTCGATGGTATTTGCTGAGCCGCCCAATGTGATGTCACTGCCTACCAATTTGCGCAGGGCGATAAAATCGGTATCCATATCCTCGATGTGAAAGCCTTGTATATCGGCCTTTCCGTTTAAATGAACATGATCAGTAACAATTAGAGTGGTGCCCCAATCATCGCAGATCTCCGCAATGGCATTGATATCCACCAGGAGTTCTTGATCCGTTTTGCTCAAACAACGGTACTGGATCCATTTTGCACCAGCCTCGCAAGCCAGCTGTGTCTGTTCGATGTGGGTCAGGTGTCGAATATCGTGTGTGATATACTGGAATTTTTCGATGTATTTCATTAGGATTGGTAAGATTAAAGGATTTTAAGATCAGAGGGGGCAAGATAAACAAAATCGCCATTGAGCGATTATCTTCCAATGGCGATTTTAATGAGTTTTAGCTTTCAGCTTTGGTCTTTCTTAAAACTTAACGTTGAGGCTTAGCAAAAAGTTGGTGCCTGCCTGTGGGTAAAAAAAGTTTTCGGTTATTCTGCTCCCTCCAGATTGGTAACCATAAGTATAACCGTTGCTTTCGTATCTTTTGTCTAATATGTTATTCACCAATAAACCAATGTTAATATTTTTAACGCCGGCAAATTTAAAATCGTAGCCTAAACGTGCATTATTTACCCAGTACCCGTTAATGGTTCTATCGTTATTCTGCGTATTATCAAGATATTGTTTGCTTACATATTTGCTTTGTAAAGCGATAGCCAAGCCACTGATAGGTTTATATACCAATTCGCCAAAAAGGACCGTATTTGGAGAAAACGAAATATCAGTAAGGTTATAGTTGTTTACTACCTGTCCACCATTATCGTAATCATCGTAATATTCAGTAAAGTTTTTGATTTTGTTACGGCTAAAAGCAGCGTTAGCATTTACAATAAACTGTTTGCTAATGGTATAAGAACCATCCAGCTCAATCCCTAAACGGTAACTCCTGTCAACATTCTGACGGAAGTTTCCACCAACATCGTTTATCTTTCCGGTTACCACCAACTGGTTTTTATAGAACATGCCATAAGCATTGGCACCAATATTAAATTGATCATTTTTAAAACGGTAACCTAATTCTACATCGTTCAGGCGCTCTGGTTTAGGTGTAATGCCAACTGTTGCATCCGTATAATCATCGCGGTTAGGCTCTTTGTTGGCCACGCTGAACGAAGCGTACACATTGCTCTGCGGATTGATAAAATAAGTTGCACCAAATTTAGGGTTAAAGAAATTTAGGGTTTGGTTAATGGCCAGCGTATTCAATTTGTTTTCTGTTCCGGCAATATCATAATATACGCGGCGGTATTGCAGGTCGGCGAATAAACTTAAGGCCTCAACCGGACTGTAGTTTACCTTACCATAAACGTTAAAATCGGTTTTGAAACCATCATTATCATAGTAATGCCTGTCGATATTTCCGTTTGAAGCATATTGCGCCCAGATTACCTGCCCAAAATGCGCACCTTTATATTCGTTGTAAGCACCACCTAAAGTAAAGTTTAAATCCTTTTCGGGCACATAATTAAAGGCATAGGTAACTCCATAAAAATCATTATCCAACCAACGGCGGCGAATTAAATCGGTATTTGTAACCGGAGTTCCTCCTGGAATAACAACCGGATTTAAGCCATAAGCGGCCAATTTATCCTGTACCCTGTATTCTTCATAATAACCCTCACCTTTAGTATAGTGTAAAGCGCCATTAAAAGAAAACTGATCAGAGAACTGTCTGGCATAAATTAACTGATAGTGGTTCTGTGTATAATTATCCGTCTGGTTATTATAAAGGAAACTATTGTAAGTTCTGCCAGAGTTTAAAAGATTTGCTGCATCTTCGGTACTTAGTTCGTTTCTGGCGATATAGACATTCATCCCGGTTACATCATTTTCTAAACGTGATTGCGGGATTCCGTTCCACGATTGATAGGTTTTTTCATTTCCTGAAAAAACATTTACACGCAATAAATCTTTATCGCCGTGGTAGGCACCAGATAGAAAATACGATTTTAGCAAAGATGATCCGCGGTCTACATAACCATCAGAACTAATTCTTGATAAACGGCCGTCAAAACTAAAGCGGTTATTAATTAAACCCGTACCAACCTTTACCGTATTTTTCCAGGTGTTGAAACTGCCATAAGTGCTGTTTACTTCTGCATAGGGTTCTGTTTCGCTGGCAGTGGTTTGGATATTCAAACTCGCACCAAATGCACCTGCGCCATTGGTCGAAGTACCTACACCGCGTTGGATCTGCACATTATCAACCGAAGAGGCAAAATCGGGCATGTTTACATAAAACGTCCCCTGGCTTTCGCTATCATTGATCGGAATACCGTTAACTGTAACGTTGATCCTGCTGTTATCACTCCCGCGGATACGGATTCCGGTATAACCCACACCAGCACCGGCATCAGAGTTAACCACTACGCCAGGGGTATTCTGCAGGATAAACGGCAGATCCTGTCCGAAATTATTCTGCTGGATTTCTTCCTTGCTGATATTCTTATAAGTAGTTGCCGATTTGTCTGTGGCGCGGGTTGCACGCACAATCACCTCATCGGCGAGGAAATTTTGCGGCGACAAACTGAAGTCTAGGGTTGTGTTCTGTGTAAGTTCTACCGTTTTTTCTGTCGATTTATAGCCAACATAACTTACAACGATGGTATATTTTCCGTTCGATAAGTTTGTAATGGTGTAGTTTCCGCTGGCATCACTCACAACCGCTGTTTTTTGATTTCTCAATTTAACTGTTGCGCCAGGAAGTGCCTGCTGATTTTGATCGGTTATTTTGCCTGTAACCGAAAACTGTGCCGATGCAAAGAAAGGTAGCATTGCAACAAGTGCTGCAAAAAGTAAATTTTTCAATGTTTTTGTTTTTAGTTAAACCCATCGGAAAAGGGGCTTCCCCGATTTCAGTTAAACTTCCATAACTCCAATCCCTACGCCGGCATTACCCGGATCAGGTGCATTCGAGGTTGATGGCTGGAGGGTTTTAAGGCTGATGGGGTTTACCCTCTACCTTTTTACCTTCTACCTTTTACCTCAAAATGGGTATGATCTCAGCCTGTTTTTGTGTTTATTTAAACAAGGCACCCCTAATGATGTGGCAAATGTAGAAAATATTTGGCAATTCGAACGGTTTTTGCTGTATTGTGGCTCAAATGAGCAAAAATTGACAGTGCAATTGGAAAAAATTGTTGTGTTTTAGATTTTGATAATGAAAGGTTCTGTGTCTTTGGTATTTTCAGTCCCGCTTTACGTTCCAGGTCCTCTCCCGATGAAAAATCGGGATCCGGGCTTCCACTTCATCCGATAGCTATCGGATCGGGTTTAAGTGGCCAGGCTGGTAGAAATATTAATGGATCATCACCAAACGTTCCTACGGAACGAAAAACGCCAATTATAAATTGGCTACCCATGAAGCGTTCCTACGGAACGGCAAAAGATCTCATATTAATGTATTGTCCCATCGGGCAATGCCATTAGTTAAGGTTTTCAACCACAGCTGCACACAGATAAACACGGATTTTATATCTGCGTATCTGTGACAAGTCGTGGGTAAATTATTCTTACCTGTGCCGTCCCATCGGGACGCCTCATGGGTAGAAAAAAAATGTTGTTTTTTTTTCGTTCCGTAGGAACGTTTCGTGTTTTGGCACCAGGGTAACAAACCCCTGTTCAATAAACCTGACAGCAGCGAACACGAATCCCGATTTTTCATCGGATGAAGTAAAGCGAATGGCGGGACTGCCGGCCGCCAAAAGCTACTGACAATCATTTTCAAAAAAAAATGAAAGTATCCTTTTCGATTTCCTATCTGCCCAAAAAACCATCAATCGCTTTAACGGCATTCGAGATTCTTTCATCACCCGAGCCGCCAATAACTTTATAAGTTGCATGGAGCGCCTGAAGTTCCTTGTGCCAAACCTGCATAAAATATTCACGTTTATCGGGAAAATCGCGCAAGGGATCATCCTGCCAGGGTAAATCGATATCCATTAACAGGTAGAGGTCGTAAGGCCTTTTAGGCAAAGCATCAAGTACCACCTTTGGTGTTTCGCCAAGCACTTCATCGCTCCAGATTTTTACCGTAATAAAAGTGGTATCACAGATGATAAAATCGCTTTCGGTTACGGCTAAAATGGCATCTTCGAGCGCAACCTGCCCGTAATACATATTTTCTTCATCCTGCAGCGTGTAGTCGGTAACCAGGTTTTCGCAATAATAACGGGCATACTCCGGCACCCACGAAACCTTGTAGCGTTTTGCCAACAACTGAGATAGGGTAGATTTTCCCGTACTTTCCGGGCCAACAATAGCGATCTTTTTGATATTTTTATTCACGATAAAATTTTCTGAATACATCCAAATGTAAAGGAAAAAGCCTTAAAAGAAAAAATCCGGTTGAGGAGGGCTCCTCTAACCGGATAATAAACCAAACAAACTATTTATGAAGAAATCCTCATTGCGGGTAACTAATCCGCGGAGGAAGCTTTAGATCATTGTCTAAAGTATATACAAAACGCATATATGTTCTGCTTATTACAACATTATTGCCAATATTCCGATCTTCACAACTTCGTGACTTAATTCTGACGCGTGAGGCTATTTTCACGGATTTCTTTTAACACTAATTAACATTTGCGGTAATATTGTACATATTGATTTTACAATCGTGTATAATTTATAGTACAATGCGTGTTTTTGGTGTTCATTATTTAAAACTATTTGTACAAAATGGTGTTATTTATTTCGGACATCACACTAAAAGGATATACCATGAAAAAATTATGTGTTGTATTATCACTGGTAATTGTATTTGCTTTAGGCGCCATTGCCTTTACAAATATTAAACTGGGCGGAATAATCGGAAAAATAAGTCCTGTTGATGCCGCTTCTTCTATTACGCTTGTAGCTGCAACAGACACGCTTAGAGCTGAAGTAAATCAAGGCGTTTTTACTTTTACCAACCTTAAACAAGGCGTTTATAATGTAGTTATAAAAGCCAATGCGCCGTATAAAGATGCTGTGATAGAAAAGGTTGCCGTAAAAGATAGTGCTACTACCGATTTAGGCGAAATTAAATTGCAACAGTAGTGAATTTTACAAAAGAAAAATCTAAAAAGAGGGTTCAATAAATCCTCTTTTTTATTTTAAAAAAATCAGCTTAAAATCCCTCTAAAGATGTATCTTTGCATCCCGACAGAACAGTTGGGATTTTTCTTCTTACAAGCACAAAATCTCGTTGCTTTCAGGGTGTTTAAAATACCCAAATACTTTAGAATTTTAATTATTGTTTAAGCTTTATCATGCCTAAAGACACTTCCATCCGCTCAGTACTGATTATAGGATCTGGACCAATTATCATTGGCCAAGCCTGTGAATTTGATTACTCGGGTTCGCAAGCGGCCCTTTCTTTAAAAGAAGAAGGGATTACCGTTTCCATTATCAACTCCAATCCGGCTACCATTATGACGGATAAGGTTATCGGTGACCATGTTTACCTGCGCCCGTTAACTGTTGATTCAATAGAGGTTATTTTACAAGAGCACATCGACTCTGCAGATTTACCTAGAATTGATGCGGTACTTCCTACAATGGGAGGGCAAACTGCACTAAACCTTTGTAAAGAAGCAGAAGAACGTGGTGTTTGGGAAAAATACGGTGTTAAAGTAGTTGGTGTAGATGTTGCTGCGATCGAAAAAACTGAAAACCGTGAAGCTTTCCGCCAGTTAATGGTTGATATCGGTGTAGGTGTTGCAGAATCGAAAATTGCCAACTCATTTTTAGAAGGTAAAGAAGCTGCTCAAGAAATTGGTTATCCATTGGTAATCCGCCCATCATATACCTTAGGTGGTTCTGGTGGTGGTTTCGTGCACAAGAAAGAAGAATTCGATGCGGCGTTAAAACGCGGTTTAGAGGCTTCTCCAACACACGAAGTATTGGTAGAGAAAGCAGTTTTAGGCTGGAAAGAATATGAGTTGGAGTTGTTAAGAGATAGCAACGATAACGTAATCATCATCTGTTCGATCGAAAACTTCGACCCGATGGGTATCCACACGGGAGATTCGATCACTGTTGCTCCTGCAATGACCTTATCTGATCGTTGTTACCAGGAAATGCGTAACCAGGCGATTAAAATGATGCGTGCAATTGGCAACTTTGCCGGTGGCTGTAACGTTCAGTTCTCGGTTAATCCGGCAAATGACGAAATTATTGCCATCGAAATCAACCCACGTGTATCGCGTTCATCAGCATTGGCAAGTAAGGCAACTGGTTATCCAATTGCAAAAATCGCTGCTAAACTGGCTATTGGTTATAACCTGGATGAAATTGAAAACCAGATTACCAAAACTACTTCGGCCTATTTCGAGCCTACTTTAGATTATGTAATCGTTAAAGTACCACGTTGGAACTTCGATAAATTTAAAGGCGCAAACAAAGAACTTGGCTTACAGATGAAATCTGTTGGTGAAGTAATGGCCATCGGTCGTACTTTCATTGAAGCGCTTCAAAAAGCTTGTCAGAGTTTAGAGATTAACCGTGCAGGTTTAGGTGCAGATGGCAGACAGGTGCGCAATATTGAAGAAATTATGGACGGTTTGGAGCATGCTTCATGGAACCGTTTATTCTTAATAAAAGATGCCATGGTAATGGGCGTACCTTTGGAATCGATCCGTAAGGTGACCAAAATCGATAAATGGTTCTTAAACCAGATTCAGGAACTTGTGTTGCTTGAAACTGAATTGAAAAGATACTCTTTAAATAATATCCCTCAGGATTTCTTCGTAACACTTAAACAAAAAGGTTTCTCTGATATTCAGATCGCCTGGTTGTTAGGCAATGTTACCGAAGATGAAGTGTACGATCGCCGTAAGGCTTTAGGCATCAACAGGGTGTATAAAATGGTTGATACCTGCGCAGCAGAGTTCCCGGCTAAAACACCATACTACTACTCTACTTTCGAAGAAGAGAACGAGTCGAAACCATCAGACAAGAAAAAAGTAATTGTATTGGGTTCTGGTCCTAACCGTATTGGTCAGGGTATTGAATTCGATTACTCTTGTGTACACGGTTTATTAGCCGCAAAAGAATCGGGTTTCGAAGCAATCATGATCAATTGTAACCCTGAAACGGTTTCAACAGATTTTAACATGGCCGATAAATTATACTTCGAGCCGGTTTTCTGGGAACATGTACGCGAAATTATCGAGCTGGAGAAACCTGAAGGCGTAATTGTTCAGTTAGGTGGACAAACCGCCTTGAAAATGGCCGAAAAATTAACCGAAAAGGGAATCAAAATTATCGGAACATCTTTCGAGAATATGGATATCGCGGAAGACCGTGGCCGTTTCTCTGACCTGTTGAAAGAGTTAGATATTCCTTATCCAAAATATGGTGTTGCAGAAAATGCTGAAGAAGCAATTGTTGTAGCAAACGAGGTTGGTTATCCGGTATTGGTTCGTCCGAGTTATGTTTTGGGTGGACAAGGAATGAGCATCGTAATCAACGATGAAGACCTTGAAAAAGCGGTAGTAAAATTACTGGGCGATTTACCGGGCAACCGCGTATTGATCGACCACTTTTTAGATAGGGCAGAAGAAGCAGAATCTGATTCGATTTCTGATGGTGATGATGTTCACATTGTAGGTATGATGGAACACATCGAGCCTGCAGGTATCCACTCAGGAGATTCGTTCGCAGTATTGCCAACCTTTAGCTTACCAGAAACGGTAACTAAAGCGATGGAAGAATACTCAATCAAAATTGCAAAAGCTTTAAATGTACGCGGATTGTTAAACATCCAGTTTGCCATTAAAGACGAAAAGGTTTATGTAATCGAAGCCAACCCTAGGGCATCGCGTACGGTTCCTTTCATTGCTAAAGCTTATGATGTGCCTTATATCAACATTGCGGCTAAAATTATGCTGGGTGTAGCGAAACTGAAAGATTTCACGATCGTGCGCAAGCTTAAAGGATATGCGATTAAAGAACCGGTGTTCTCTTATGAAAAATTCCCTGAAGTAGCAAAAGAATTAGGTCCTGAAATGAAATCTACAGGTGAGGCGATCCGTTTCATTAAAGATTTAGAAGATCCTTACTTCCGCAAGCTTTACAAAGACAAATCGATGTACTTGAGTAAGTAATCTGCTTACAAAGGTTTATAAGTAGCAATGGCCAGTGATTTTTCACTGGCCATTTTTTGTTGTAGTTGTACTGGGCGGCTCGTCATTCCCAACTTGATTGGGAATCTTAAAGCTTACTGCATTACGATTCCCGCCTGCGCGGGAATGACGACCGTTTAACTGCCCCTTTTATTGCTTCAACTTCGGAATCCTGGTTGGGGTATCTGTCCCGTTTACGATGGTAACAGCGCTTTTAGCAATGGCTTTAATGGTAGAAAGGATATTTTCTACATCTAAAGAGCTGTATTCATCTTTCACGCTGTGGTACAATTTATCGATATCGATTTTATCGGTACTGATGGTGTGTGCCGGAACGCCTAGTGCTGCTAAAGTAGCATTGTCGCTTCTGTAAAATAAGTTTTGATCCGGATATGGATCCGGGTGGAAAGTAAATTCAGTTCCGGTTAAGTTTTTCTGTAAAATCTTTCCGAAATCAGATCTTTCGTAACCGGTAATAAATGCCGTGTTTTTGCCAAATTTAGAGTCTTTACCGATCATCTCGATATTAAACATAGCCACAACATCATCAGGATTTAATTTTTCTGAGAAATACCTTGCGCCAAAACCACCAATTTCTTCTGCTGTAAAAGCAACGAAGATCAGAGTACGCTCGTTATTTTTTTGTGCTTTGTAATATTTTGCCAGTGCAATCATCGCCGTAGTACCAGATGCATCATCATCAGCTCCATTGGCAATGCTATCGCCATCTACAGGCTTTAAGAAACCCAAATGATCGTAATGACCAGAGAACACTACAATTTCTTTGGCTTTAGATTTACCCGGAATTACACCTGCAACATTGAACAATGGCATTTTGGTTACCTTGCTTTTAAAAGTTGCCGAAAAATCTGTCGCGGCATCTTTACCTAAAACAAACACCTGTACAGCACTGGTAGTTGCTTTTATATCTTTTTCATCAACAGTTGCCGGTTTACCGAAATAACCTCTGTAACGGTTAAAAAGATCGGTAAATTTACTATCTACCAATACAATTTGATTTTTCTCAGCACCCATCATCGTTCTCAATTGAGCCACAAATGGTTTCTCCGGATCTAATTTAACAACAGTGGTATTCGATTTATCAAGCGTTACACTTTCTGCAGTTACGCCCGAAACAATTAAATTTTCTGGTGCAATTTCTTGTCCATCTATTTTAACACTGATACTTTGGTTGGCAACCTGGTATTTGTTAAACGTTTGGCGGAATGTTTTTTCGCCAGTTAAAGGCTGTAAGCCAATTTTCTTAAATTCAGATTCGATAAAAGTTGCTGCTTTGTCGATACCAGGCGTAAATGTTGCACGTCCCTGCATATCATCTGCACTTAAGGTTTTAATCAGGTGATCGGTATACTCACGTGTGATGATTTTATCAATGTTTTGCGCTTTAAGCTGCAAGCTTGCCATGCCGACAAGTGTAAAAAAGAGAATTTTCTTCATATAATAAGTTATAGAGGGTGAATTTAAGGAAAATTAAGGTTTTTGGTTGGTAATTTGGTGATTTTTTGGTGATGGCTTATTGGTTAATGGTTTGATGGTTTTTTGTTCATGGTATGATTGCTCATGGTTGATAGCCTAATGGTTTATAGTGTATCGCTTTTGGCCATGATCTATGATCCATCTAACCATGAACTATTTAACTATGGATCATTCGCTACCTCATCCCTCTTACATTATCCATCTACTCTCCGTCCCAATCGTATTTCTCCAGATCGCGGTAGGCTTTTCCTTTTATAATTTCTTTTTTCTTGGTTGATTCGGAATCGACCCTGGTTTCATGAATATTATCCGCTACCTCGAAATGAAAATCCTTATCCTTTTTAGAGTGATAAATGGCTACCTCGTCACCATCTGATATGGCATAATCATAAGGTCCGCGGGCACTCATTAATTTTACAAACACCGGTAAACATTCGAAGAAAATAAACAGTAGCCCGATAAAAGTAACTGCAATGGCCGTATTGTTATCGCTGGTTCCATCTACATTAAATTTGAGCTGACCTAAAGCCCAGTTGCGGTCGGCAAAACCTGCAATATCCGATAAGCTATCTAACTGTTTTTTAGTGTATAATTTTTCGGTAAACAAACCATCAAACTCTTTGCGTTTATCAACAAAACTTTCTGATTTATTGATGGCTGATTTTAACGAATCGAGTTCTGTGGTACGCTGTGCAATTTCGGCTTCTTTACGTTTTGCATAAGGACCATAACCCATCACACCCGAAGTTTCGGTGGTTTTGTTGCCAAAAATCTCGAAATTCAGCTTTTGTCTGTCGGTTTTAATGCCTTTCTCGAGCGAATCTCTGGTCGCTTTCTGTTGGTTTAACCTGCCGAATTCTACCTGGTATTTTTTCTCGAAAGCTTTGTTCAGCGTGTCAATTTTAGCACGCTGACCATTGAGGTAGCTTACTTTTAAACGTTCTTTGATTTCTTTATCGAAGATTTTAAGTTCAATAGGGCGTGAAATCACCATACCGATCATAATGGCCAGTAAAATACGTGGTGTAGCCTGTAGCAACTGTTTATTGGTGCTTGCACTTTTATTAATACTCGAAACGATGTAGCGGTCCATATTAAAGATGGCTGCACCCCATAAAAAGCCAAAAACAATGGCGAAAATTACGGCCAGATCGGCACCTTTAAATACAAAATACATGGCGTAACCGCCAGAAAGTGCGGCAAATAAACCCGTGAAGAAGATTGTGGCACCAATGCCGGTATATTTATTTTGTTCCGAAGGGTATTTCTCGAGCGTTGGGATGTGCGCACCAGAGCAAAACCAGAAGAAACGGTTCAGTTTGTCCATTTGTAACTATTTATATTTAAACGCCTAAGGGTTTCAGTTGTTACAGTTTTAAGTAAAATTTTATGGCATTTTTTTGATGGGGAGTGTAAAGCTGATTTTCCTATATTTGCATAAATACATTTAATAAAATGAAAGAAATATCGGTACAAGAACTAAAAGAGAAAATCGATAACAAAGAAGATTTTCAGTTAATTGATGTCCGCGAAACGTTCGAATATGAAGTTTCCAATCTTGACGGGGAAAATATTCCTTTAGGAGGGATTTTAATCGAGGCCGACAAGGTTGCTAAAGATAAACCGGTAATTATTCAGTGCCGTAGCGGAAAAAGGAGCGCAGCAGCGGTAATGCAGTTAGAGCAACAATATGGATTTGACAATCTTTATAACTTAAAAGGTGGGATTTTAGCCTGGCAAGAAGCTTTTGATCCGAATATGCAGGTATACTAGAAATAACCAATAATCAAGTTCCAATTATCAAACTAACTATCGTGTTATTAAGGTTTGATAATTGGTTATTGTAACCTGGTCATTAATTAATTCCATTCTATACACGATAAATTTCCGCATTGTGGGTAAAAAATTTGCTTTAAATATCTTTTATAACCTCGCCATTATCCTTTCAATTTTTGGATTGGTTTGGTGTTATAACAACCATAAATACCTGCCTGCCGCATTTTTGGTTGGTGTAGTATGCTGTTTGTTTTATTTCAAGTATCAGTTAACTAAAGAGCTTAGAAAAAGCTTTAAAGAAAAAGATCCGAAGTAATACCTTCCAGCCCTAAACCGGGTAAATCTTTGAGGATATATTTTCCATTTTCAAAAGCAGGATCGGTAAATGGGTTGTTTTTGGTGAGCCAGGGGCCATCCAGATCTGCCCAGTTACATAATGGTGCCAAAGCTGCGGCTGCTAAAGTTGCACAACTGGTTTCGCTCATGCAACCAATCAGCACTTTCATGCCAAAAGAGCGGGCTTTTAAAATCATCTGATTGCCTTCATACATGCCACAGCTTTTCATCAGCTTTACGTTGATGCCGTGGTAAGCACCCTTTAGCTTATCCATATCTGCTAAACGTTGCACTGCTTCATCTGCCAATAGTGGGATCGGACTACGCTCGGTTAACCAGGCATTTCCATCCAGGTTGTTTTTATCCATGGGCTGTTCAATCAAAACCACACCTTGGTTATGCAGCCAGTAAATTAAATCGATTGCTTTTATTTTATCGGTCCAGCCCTGGTTTGCATCCACATAAAGTGGCACATTGGTCATGCTGCGGATGGTTTCGATAATTTCCTGATCATTATCCCTGCCCAGCTTCACCTTAATTACTTTAAATGCTTCGGCATCTTTCAGTTTTTCGCGGATTACCTCTGGGGTATCGATTCCAATGGTATAAGAAGTTACAGGCATTTTTGCCGGGTCGGAACCATAAATTTCGTAACAGGGTGTATTTAAAAGCTTGCCTTGAATGTCGTTAAGGGCAATATCAATAGCTGCTTTAATGGCTGGCTGACCAGGCGCAAGACTATCCAGATAAGCGATAATTTCTTCGAAATTGAATGGAACCTGAATTTTATCCCAATCTACCAGCTTAAGAAAATTACCTGCGCTTTCGTAGCTTTCGCCCATATATGGCACCATAGAGGCTTCACCATAACCCGCAACGCCTTCATGTTCGATCTTTAATAACATTAAAGGTGTACTGGTTCGGGTAAATTTCGAAATTGAAAAAGGATGTTTTAACTCTAACTCAAATTGCTTGCAACTAATTTTCATTATCAATCGTCTTCTAAATAAATGAGGTAATTATCGTCTTACAAATTATCTTTGTTTATTAACGCAAATATTCCTGCCATGAAAAACATTTCAAGATTACGGTATTTTATTTATTTATCCTTAATAATTATTGGAGGATGTACCACAGGGAAAAAAGCCTTGCAAAAAGGTGATTATGATGCTTCGGTCGAAAAATCGGTAAGCAGGTTACAAAATTCGCCAAAAAATAGCGAAGCCATGGAAGTACTAAAAACGGCATACGGACTGGCTTTGCAGGATCATTTGCGGAAAATAGATGAAGCCAAAATGTCGAACGATTTATTCAGATGGGAATCGGTGATGTACGATTATCAAAAAATAAATCAACTGGCGGATGATATCAATAGCTGTCCGGCCTGTTTGGCGATCGTTCCAAATCCTTCAAAGTACATTACCGAACTGGCTGATAGTAAATATAATGCTGCTGGTGCGAGGTATAGTTCTGGTTTAGGTTATTTAAGGGAAAATAACCGTCAGGCCGCTAAAAAAGCATATTACGAATTTGAGAAAACGTTAAATCTTCAGCCTGGCTACAAAGATGCCAAAGCAAAAATGGAAGATGCTTACTGGGCCGCAGTAACGAGGGTTGTGGTGCAGCCAATTATTGTAAACAGCAGTTTGTACAAATTAAGTGCTGATTATTTTCAACAACAGATTGATCAGTATATCGCAAAATACTCCAAAAATAAGTTTGTGATTTTTTATGGTGAAGAACAGGCTACCAATCAAAAAGTTGTTCCCGATCAGGTACTAAGTTTGAACTTCGATGATTTTGTAGTTGGACAGACTTATGTAAAGGAAAGGGTTGAAAAACTTAAACGCGATAGCGTGGTTATCGGTGAAACCCGTGATAAAAAACCTGTTTATGGAACGGTAAAAGCCACCTTAAGCATTTTTGAAAAGAATATTTCTTCATCGGGTTTATTGGATATGAGCATTACCGATTGGAAAACAAGAAAACTGGTGCGCCAGCAGAAATTTCCTGGTACTTATGTTTGGAGGGATAGTTGGGCCAGTTATAAAGGCGATGACAGGGCTTTAAGTAACCAGCAATTGGCCATCACCAGAAGAAAAGAACAACTACCGCCACCACCAAGTGCGTTGTTTTTAGAATTTACAAAACCAATTTACAATCAGTTGGTGGATGATATTGGGTATTATTATAATAATTATTAACCACCTCACCCTGTTAAGGTCGCTGGTACCGCAATGTCCTTTGTCTCCCTCTCCTGTAGGAGAGGGAAGCTGCTGCAGTGGTTAAAGCAAACCCGTCCACGGGGTGAGGTGGTTGTAATCCCTGCGTTAAAATAAAACATCGTTGCTTAGCCCTAAAAATATAATGGCTAATATTGCAGTGATGAATACCGGCTTATACAATCCTTTCCAAAATTTCGATTTTTTATATAAAACCTGCTTTTTAAGCGGAAAAACCTTTAATTCTCCTGTAATTCAGGTGCCTTTACTACCAAAATGGTTGTTGGAACAGGCAGGTTTAAGCGGCGAAGAGCAGATTCAGTTTTTGGATGAAAGCATCCGTTCATACAACACCCTGGTGATTCCGGTAAACAGCGAGGTAAATGAGCAGTTTTTAAATCCGCTTGAAGAAAAGATCGAAATGGCATTTGCAAAGGGGTATGATGCGGTTTCTGCACTGCCCGAACTGGATCTTTTTAACTGGATCGGTAAGTTCTTATATGGTTTTGTATACATCGAAATGCATTCGGCTTTGCGGAAAGAAATGACTGCTGATGGTTTAAACATGTCGCAATCGTTAATGATGAAATTTGCCAACCTGAATTTCATGATGCAGAACCTGTACACCAGTTTGGAGTTTGAGGATTTCTCGCCATGGTCTATTACCGTAGTGAAGTTAGAAAACGGAGAAACGCCTTTTAGTTTCCGCGATGAAATTAATACGCTGACTTTCTCTTTAAAAATGAAAGATTTTGGTATTATCGCCTGCCTGCAGGATAATGGCACCAATAAACGTTATCATCAGGAAATTATCAACGAAGTAAAAGGAAAAGCTTTAACCGCCGAACAGTTTGAGGAACTGAGTGCCCGTTTTTATTATTCAGCTTATCTTTTTAACCGCCTGCCCGAATATACTTTTATGCCGGTTGAAGGCACTACCTATATCGAAGCGATGCCCTTACGCGGAAACATGACCAAACCACTTTTTGATGTCTGGCAAAATAAAATATATGCGCAGGTACTGGAAAATTTCTGGAAACCCTGGGGATATGTGGTGTTCGAGATTATTAAAAACCCCGATGAGCCGATGAGTTTCTTCGAGAAACCTTATTTGCCTACTGCTGGATAGTTTTTTGCGTACCATCATTCCCAGAGGTCAGTTTTTTTGTAAAAACAGATGAGTTTAAATCATAGATTTTTCTAAGGATGTCGTCATTTTGAAGCCGATTTTTCATTGGCTGAAGCAATCTTTATCGCAAGCTGGAAAGATTGCTTCGTCGTTCCTCCTCGCAATGACGCCCGATTTTTTGGAATCCGTCATTCTTAAATTGATTGGGAATCTTAAACCGAAAGATGTTATTGTATATTGCATTAGGATTCCCGTTTTCACGGAAATGACGATTCTTCCCAATGGATATTATCTCCCACCCGTTAACATGGCAATAAAGTTCTGTAAAATCCCCGGAACGAAAATAATCGTAAAAATCAATCCGGTTAGTGCTCCGAAAAAGTGTGCATCGTGGTTGATATGATCTCTGGAATTACGTGAAGCATAAGCGCAATAGATGAGATACAAAATTCCAAAAACGACAGCAGGAATCCCGATTGGAATAAACATGATGTAAATTTTAGACATCGGATTAAATAAAATATAACTAAAAAGAACAGCACTAATTGCTCCTGATGCGCCCAGGCTATTGTAGTTGAAATGATCTTTATGTTTAAAAACCGTTGGCAGATCGCTTAACACCAAACCCAAAAAGTAAAGTATTCCAAAGCGCCAGCTGCCCATTAAACTTTCGAGTGTAAAAGCGAAAGCATAAAAAGTAAACATGTTAAAAAACAGGTGCATCCAATCGGCATGCACAAGTCCGCTGGTGATTAATGTGTATACATTCTGTCCTTTTGATACGCTGTACGGATGCAGCATAAACTTTCCGTAAACCGAATGATCGTAGAAAGCGTAAAGACTGGTAATAATGGTAAAAACGAAGATTAAGGATGCAACTGGTGCGATATTGAAGTATTCCATTAGTGCTATTTTAAATCAAGTTTTACGTCTGTAACCAAACGGGCAACCGGATATCTATTATGTGTTTTTTCGTAATAATCAGAATTTTTATACACAAAATCAAGTTGTGCAGCCCCATTCTTTGCAAATTCAGGATCAGATGACTTTTTAGCTTCCAGTTTACTTTTCAGCTCCGGATTGTTTTTAAGCAGTGCTGTTGCGGTATCTTCAAACACATAAGCCGAATAATGCTCTTTCATATCCAGAATAGAATCGAAAAAATTCCAGTTGAAATAAGAATCGGTGGCCTGCGGTCCAGTGTTTCTATAATATAACGGTTAACAGGCTGGTTAGTGTACACTACAAAGTCGCCGGCATAATACTGGAGGTTCTGTTTTACGGTATTCAATTTTACGGCCGAGTGCAGGTAATGCCCTTCGTAGGGCCTGGTGCCTGTTTTAAAATCGCCGATATAATAACTTTCCACTGCAATTTTCTGATCGGCTTTTAGCTCGCTGATTTTAACATTGTTCAGTTTAAGCAGGGCAATTACACGGTCCCAGGCTTTTGGAATAATATAAGCAACCGGTTTTTGAACAGAAACTGCAGGCTCGAATTTATTCCATTCTTTTATCGTTTTGGTGTAAGGCTTGCTACGGTCGTAATATAAACGGTCGGCACCGCTTACTGTACTGGGTTTTTGTCCGGCCTCAAAACCTTTAAAGGTTAAATCGTTTACTTCCGTTTTATTTAATTTCCACTCTAAAGGAAATTCCTTTTGCGCAGCAACAGCTTCATCGGCTTTACGTTTATTCTCGCCGATAATTTTGGCATCCCGTTCTACAATCCTGATGTAGCTTTCCAGAAGTTTATAAGTGGCATCCACACGCAAATCATACGATTTTAGCATGTGCGTTTCAGGCATAAAGCCAATGGTATTATGAAGTGTGGTATAGCCTGTTGAGTAACGCGGAGGATCAATAAATCCGGTTATTCCGGTTTCCGGGGTTTCGCCGATCGAGTTTACATAAGGAATCATCGGATAACCAACTTTCTCCATTGCTGTGTACAGATCGGGCACCAAAGTTTGGGTTAAATAACCAGCAACTATCGGATTTAACTTATCCTTTTGCGTCGGAATAAGTGTCATCACATATTGATAATCGGCACCGTTACTGGTGTGTGTATCTACAAATATTTCAGGCTGCCAGGTATTAAAAATAAGTTGAAATGCCGCCGAATTTTTCGAGTCGGTTTTAATGAAATCACGGTTCAGGTCGAGGTTTTTGCTGTTGCCCCTAAATCCGTAGGCAACTGGTCCGTTCTGGTTGGCCCTCGATGTGCCCGTACGGTTAAAACTTCCATCGATATTATAAAGCGGAATGATGCAGATCACCACGTCTTTTGGGAGTTTCCCCGCTTTAAGCAGGTCGCGGGCCAGCATCATCGAAGCATCTACTCCTTCTGGTTCGCCCGGGTGGATCCCGTTATTGATCAATAATACTCTTTTGTTGCTTTTTCTAATCTGCGCCGGATCGAAAACCTTATCGCGTGATAAAACCAATACATGCAAAGGTTTTCCGAAATCTGTAATCCCATAAGTCAATAGTCTGGCTTCGGGGTAAGTTTTAGCCAGGTTTTCGTAATAAGATATTGCTGCAGTGTAGGTTGTGGTTTCGGTTTTTCCGCTTAATTCGAAAGGTGTTTTTTGTGCGATGGCTTTTAGTCTCATCGATAGCAAACATAACACAAAGAGTTTTCTCATGCCTTAAAGCTAAGAAATGAAATGCTGTTATTAAAGTGTTTTACGATAAGATTTAATCCTGCCCAGCATATATTTAAAGCCTATGGTATAGGAGTTATAAACGTCAGGAGAATAGTTTTTAAATTTGGTACTCGAGTCGTTATAACCATCCAATCCTTCTCCAAAAGTAAAGTTCGATTGTGCATTGATATTGATGATATACCTCATATAACCATAACCATCATTGATGAAATAATTAAAGCCAAAGTTTATAGGCACCAGCAGGTTGTTGCTTTTATCTTGCCCCGGGAAAGGACCATAACCTGGATCGTAAGCTGCCCAGCTTGGTTTGTATCTTACAATATCAGTAATGTTATTGTTTACTACACCTACTCCAAGACCTAAATACAGGCCTCTTATATTATATAAAAACTCACTTTTATCATAGTCAACCACTTCGCCAAGCATCAATTTTACATTAACGGAAAGGGTTTTGTATTTGTTTACAAACTGGCGGTTGTGCGGATCGGTTTCAATATCGCCACCCTGAACCATTCCATACTGCCCCTCCAGGCCTAATGTTACAAACGGGGTGATATGATAATCGAATACGCCATAAGCTGTGTAGCCAAACCCTCCTTTGTACACATCGGTATAAGATTTGTTCACTCCACCACCGAAACCGTACGACATTTTAAAATAGTTGGATTGGGCAAAAGAAAAACTTCCAATAAAAACAAGCAAAAGGGTTATACAAGTAGCTCTCAGCAAATTAAAAATCATATCGTTTTTTTACAAAAATAATATGTTTATCGAATATCTATAACTTTTACCTTTGAATTATGAGCACATACAGCAACTTTAACAAAACCTTAGAAGCGCGTTTTATCAAATATGTAAAAATTGATACGCAATCGGATCCAAATTCTCCTACTTGCCCATCAACCCTAAAGCAAAAGAATTTAGGAAGAGAATTGGTGCAGGAATTATTGGAAATTGGCGTTTCTGATGCAGAAATGGACGATAACGGCTATGTGTATGGCACTATTCCTTCCAATACAGATAAAAAATTACCTGTGATTTTTTTCTGCTCGCATATGGATACTTCGCCGGATTCCAGTGGAGAAAATGTAAAGCCGATTATTCATGACAAATATCAAGGGCAGGACCTGATCTTACCAGACGATCCTAAAATTGTGATCAAAATGGCCGATCATAAAGACCTGAAACACCAGATTGGAAATGATATTATTACCGCCAGCGGTACCACTTTGTTGGGCGCTGATAATAAAGCAGGTTTAGCCGAAATTATGGAAGCTGCGGCCTTTTTTATGAAAAATCCTGATGTAAAACATGGAACTATTAAAGTTCTTTTTACACCAGACGAAGAAATAGGCAGAGGGGTAGATAAGGCTGATTTGAAAAAACTAGGTGCTGATTTTGGTTATACCATTGATGGTGAAACGCTGGGCTCTATTGAAGATGAAACATTTTCTGCAGATGGTGCCGCCCTTAAAATTTATGGCGTAAGTACCCATCCCGGTTTTGCAAAAGGAAAAATGGAAAGTGCCATTAAAATCCTCGCGGAAATTTTAGACTCCTTACCAAAAGATACACTAACGCCTGAAACAACACATCAAAAGGAAGGTTTTATCCATCCGGTAAGCATGCACGGGCAGGTAGAGGAAGCTGAAGCGCAGTTTATCATTCGTGATTTTACCAATGAAAAACTTGCTGCACACGGACAGTTTTTAGAAGAAACGGTAAAGCAGGTGATGGCGAAATATCCAAAATCAAGCTACACTTTAGAGATTAAGGCACAATATCGGAACATGAAAGAAGTGCTCGATCAGCATCCAAAAATTGTAGCGTATGGAATTGAGGCCATTGAGCGTGCAGGCGTGGTAGCCAAGCAGCAAAGTATTCGTGGTGGAACCGATGGATCAAGGTTATCATATATGGGTTTGCCTTGTCCGAATATTTTTGCCGGAGAACATGCTTTTCATAGTAAACAAGAATGGGTAAGCGTGCAGGATATGGAAAAAGCAGTGCAAACGATTATTAATATTGCGTGTATTTGGGAAGAAAGGGCTTAATCTGCAGTCCAATGTCATGAGTCTGAAATCGATTCAGATTTATGATTCTCCTTATTTAAAAAAAAGATCTTTTTAAAGCCCTTCTTTTTCCTAATTTAGATTGCAAATGATTACTCTCGAAAACGACTATATAAAAGTTAGCCTGGCGGCTAAGGGCGCAGAATTGCAAGGCTTATTTAGCAAAGAAACCGGATTGGAATATTTATGGAATGCCAATCCCAAATATTGGGCAAAGCATAGTCCGGTTTTGTTCCCTATTGTAGGTTCCTTAAAAAACAACAGTTTTAATTATCAGGGTAAAAACTACGAATTGCCAAGGCATGGTTTCGCACGCGATCATGTTTTTAATTTCGAAAAAATAAGTGAAACTGAAGCGGTTTTTACCTTGATCCAAACGGATGAAACTTTAAAAGTTTATCCTTTTTATTTTGGATTGAAGCTGAAATATCAATTGATAGACCGAAAGCTGAACTTAACTTACGAAGTAATTAACACGGGTACTGAAGAACTGCTGTTTTCATTAGGGGCGCACCCTGCATTTGCAGTTCCTAATACACCTGATACGGTTTACGAAGATTATTACCTTGCCTTTAATACCGACGAGAAATTAACTTATTGGAAGCTGGATGATGGTTTAGTTGCAGATGAAACCGAGAGCATTGAGCTGAGTTATCATAAATTAAACCTTAAACACGACCTTTTCTACAATGATGCACTGGTGTTTAAAACGCTGCAAAGCAACTGCATTAGCTTACTAAATACCAAAAACGATTATGGCCTTCATTTTCATTTTGAAGATTTTCCTTTCTTTGGGATATGGGCGGCAACAGATGCCCCTTTTGTTTGCTTAGAACCCTGGTGCGGTGTGGCCGATAGTGTTAACCACGATCAGGAACTGGAGCATAAAGAAGGTATTGTTAAGTTGGCTATTGGCGAAAAGTGGTCGAGGTTTTGGGAAGTAGAGTGTTTTTAGACTGATTTTTCTAAATAGCTCATTTCTTAATCTAGTTTAAGAAAGTTGTGATAGATAGGTCCTAAATTGCGGATATCCTATTCACTTAAACAAGATGAAAAACACACCACATTTTGCACAATTATTTCTTAGGCTCGCCTTGGGCATTGGTTTTATATTACCTGTAATGGATCGCTTTGGGTGGCTGGGTGCACCGGGTTCTCCAACTGTAGGCTGGGGAAGCTGGGCTATATTTGTAGATTATACCCATTCGCTTATGCCCTATTTAAGCCGTCCATTGGCCAATGTTATGGGCATTATTGCCACCGCTGGCGAATTGCTTTTCGGGTTGTTGCTCATTATCGGTTATAAAATTAAACTGGCCGCTATTGGTAGTTTTTTACTTACGCTTACCTTTGCCTTATCGATGTTGATCTTTGCGAATTATAGGGCGCCTTTTAATTATTCGGTTTTCGTTGTAAGCGCTTCGAGTTTGGTGTTGGCAAGCTTGCCAGGCTATAAGTGGAGTATAGAGGGTGAGAAATAGGCCTTTTAACCACGGATGAACACAGATAAACACAGATTTGGAGTTGATCTGATCATTGGAGCAGCGAAAAGAGAATCTCCATTATGCAACCCAACTCTGTGTACTCCGTGCCTTTTCTCTGTGGTCTTTGTGGTAAAAAAGCGAAGGCACAGAAATTTTAAAGCGATAATCTGCTCAAAGTTTCTCTGGTTACGCCGAGATAAGAAGCAATAAGGGTTTTCGAAATCCTTTTCTGTAAAGATGGATATTGATTGCGCCATTGTTTGTAACGCTCACCTGCATTATTACTCAATAAAGCCAATACCCGTTTTTGCAAGGCCATATTCCCTGTAGTATACTTTTTTCTAAAGAAATATTCCATCTTCCTGGATGATGCACAGAGTTTTTCCTTGTTCTCAAAAGAAATTGAAAGCGTTTCAGTATCTTCAATACAATCCACGTTTAAGGTTGCAGGCATACCCGTGTTAAAAGCATTCGGATCGGAAAACCACCACTCTTCCATCGCCAGCTGTAAAATATATTCTTTGCCCTCATGGTCGGTATAAGAAGATTTTACAATGCCTTTTACTACAAAATGTTCCTGACTGGCTACATCGCCTGCCTGAATAATATACTGGTGTTTTCTGTATTTACGCTTTGTAAAAAAGGATTCTGCATACTCAAATTCCTCATCTGTTAAACAAACGATCTGATGAATGTGCGCTCTTAAAAAATTAGTTTCCATGTTTCTCTGATACCAAAGGTAATATTTATTGAAGATTTATAATCCTGGTAAAATTGCTGCCCAATATAGGCGTGACAATCATCACATAAAAATAGTGATGTATGTCCTTTCCAAAAATTTGTGCTTGCATTATGTTTGCAACACACACACTCAATAACCAACTATAACACACAAATGAAACTTAAATTACTCACCTTAATTGCCATCCTATCTTATTTTATTTCTCAAAAAGCAAATGCCCAAAGCCTGGCTAAAATGAATTGGTTTAACGAACCCGAAAAATGGGAAATTAAAGATAAAAATACCTTTAGCATGTTTGTGCCCGCAAAAACAGATTATTGGCGTATTTCTCATTATGGTTTTACGGTTGATGATGCACCTTTTTATTATGCTACCTATGGCGGAGAATTTGAAGTGAAAGTAAAAATTACCGGAAACTATGTAACCACTTTCGATCAGATGGGGTTGATGCTCCGCATTAATGAAGAAGAATGGATTAAAGCCGGAGTGGAATTTGTTAATGGGAAGCAAAATGTAAGTGCGGTAGTAACACACAAAACCAGTGATTGGAGCGTGGTAGAACTGGCACAGGCACCAGCATCGATATGGATGAAAGCCGTTAGAAAACTGGACGCGGTAGAAATTTTCTATTCGTTAGACGACAAAAAATATACCATGATCCGTACTTGTTATTTTAAAGATAATGCCCCGGTTATGGTGGGTTTGGTAGCCGCCTGCCCTGATGGTAAGGGCTTTAACGCGACTTTCGAAAATTTTAAGGTCACAACTACACCCGATCAGCGCAGGTTGGATTGGGCAAAAAAGCAGCAGAATTAATCCAGTTTTCTTGACTAGCGAAATCGTCGTTGCGAAGCCAATTTTTCATTGGGTGAAGCAATCTTTAATGCAAGGGTGCTAAAAGCATGAAAGATTGCTTCGTCGTTCCCAACCCGATAGCTATCGGGTTGATTGAGAATCTTAATGTAAAATGCTTTAAGATTCCCGCCTGCGCGGGAATGACGACCTTTCTAGCAATTGTAATTAAATCTGAGCCAACTGATCAACTAATTCATTAAAGCCTGGTCGCTTTGAAGGCACTGCATCCAAACACGCATCCCTAAGTTCGCTTACCGTTTTATACACTTTCTCACCAACCTCTTCATTTTTTAAAGAAAGCAAATCATCGAGCAGATAACCATAAGCACTTACTTCAATCCGCTCCAGCTGTGCGGCAGATTTAGCTGTCTTATCGTAAAAACTTGCCGCGCCAAAATCACCGAATAAAGTACTGCCTTCATCATCAATCAAGGTATTGTGTGCATATAAATCGCCATGTATAATGCCGGCCTCATGTAATTGAGCCGCTAAGGAAGCAATGGTTTTAGCGATACTGATGATCTGTTTTTCACAAAGTTTCCGATCAGCAGGAAAAACATCTCTGGTGCAGCTTTCTAAACTTGGTGGATTGCCTAGATTATAAAAATGATGCGGGATCAAATCCATTACCAGTCCTTTTTTATCTTCCGGATGTAAGGCGATCTGTCCTATCAGGTTGACTAAACCCGGGTGATAACCGGCAGCAATATAAGCTGTCATTTCATCTTCAGGCAAACCGTCGCTGGTTACATTGCCCTTAAATATTTTAACCGCTACCTCGCTGGTTTCTTCTCCAATGGTTCTGTTGGCTTTCGAAATCACGCCCGAAGCGCCTTCACCCAACAAATGACTAATTTCTAAATCATGCCAGTTGATCAATGAAAGTGTTTCAACAGCAGGCGTTTTACTAAAATTATTTCCTGAAAATGCAATCCACGATAGTTTTGGCAGTTGCGTAATCCATTGAGGCAATTCGTGCAATTTATTGGCTGCAATCCGCAATAATGCTAAATTCCGGCAATTGCTCAATTCTTCAGGCAGTGTAGATAAACGGTTACCCGAAAGCATCAGTTTTTGCATCCTTTTGCAAAGACCAATTTCCTTAGGCAGTTCAGCAATGTTGTTATTCGTTAAAATTAGCCAGCGTAAATTCGGGTTGATCGACTTCGGCGGTACGATTTCAATCCGGTTGGATTTAAAACCGACAATATCCAGTGCAGGGCAATCGGCCAATTGCTCAGGCATAACCGTGAAAAGATTTTCTGAGCAAAAGAAAATTCTCAGCTTTTTTAACCGGCCAAAATCTGCCGGTAACGCACTTAATTTGTTAAATGATAAATCCAGCACTTCCAGGGTATCGGCCAGCTCGAATATTTCCTTTGGAAACTCGGTCAGGTTTTCAGAAAGTTTTAACGATACCGCGCCCTTTATTTCGCCACTTTGTAGTGCTAACAGGTTTTGCATAGGTGTACTGGGTTTTATAATTTGAAACGAAGATAAGGCTATATATTTATTTTAAAGATGAATGGTATGTGCTACCTGAACCTGATTTAGAAAATATTCATCGTGAGATATAACCAGAAGCGTTCCCTGGTATTCGTTAATGGCTGCCGTTAAAATTTCTATATTCTGGATATCGAGGTTATTGGTAGGCTCATCCAATATAATCAGATCGGGCGATTGGTTGCTGATCGTTAACGAACAAAGGATTAACCTCATTTTCTCGCCACCGCTCAAGACCGAACAGGGTTTATCCCAGTCGGTTTTACCAAATAAAAACCGGTTTAAACGGATTTTTATTTCATGCTCTTGCAGCGCACCCGAGTTGTATCGCTGGGCCTGTTCGTAAACGGTAAGTTGATTATCGATCAACGAATAATCCTGATCAATATACATGGAGCTAATGACGGCTTGATTTAAACTTCCCATCGAAGGCTGCAGCTGGCCTAAAATAAGCTTGATCAAGGTGGTTTTGCCTGATCCGTTCCGGCCTTTGATCACATAACGCTCACCACTAAAAACCTGAAAGCTAATTGGCTCCTTCCAGAGCAACCGATCGTGGAAAGCAAAATTGAGCTCCTTGGCCTCCACAATACTTTTTCCTTTATGCAGTGTAGCCTGATCGAAACCGATTTTCATTTTATCTGCATCAGGCAATGCGGACCGGAGCTGGCTTAATTCAGAAGATATATGGCCGAGCTTTTCTGCATGTACACCCTTAAGTTTTGCCGTACTTTTTTCTGCATTGTTTTTTAAAGTATTCATCGAAATGGTCGGTAATCCTGCTTTTTCTTGTTTTTTCTTCCCTCTGGCATCAAGTTTTTGTTGCCGCTCCAGCGATTCCTTTTCCACTTCTTTAGCCTTACGCAGTGCTTTTTCCTTTGCTTTTAAATCATTGTTCAGCGCTTCATTTTCAATTTTCTTTTGTGCAGCATAGAAATCGTAATTTCCGCCATATAGGGTTATTCCCCGCTGATTTAATTCGCAAACTTTCTCAATTTGGTTCAATAAAGTACGGTCGTGACTCACTATCACTAAAGTAGCCCTGGTCGATCGGATATAATTGTATAACAGGTTTCTGCCTTCCAGATCCAAATGATTGGTCGGTTCATCCAGCAAAACAATATCCGGACGATTTATGGCAATGCCAGCTAAAAATACGCTGGTTTTTTGTCCACCACTTAAACTTTCCATCTTCTGGTTTAAGTCTAAATCTTCCAATCGCCAATCGCTTAAAGCTTCCGCGCAGCGTTCTTCAATGGTCCAGTCATCATTAAGCATAACCATGTTTTCGTCAGTTACTTCTCCGTTGAGGATTTCGTTTAGCGCTTTTAATTTATCTTCAATCCGGAGAGCCTGCGCAACGGTGAAATCATTAAACTGGCCAAAAAGCTGTGGTACATAATAAGGCTTCGATTCTGTTTTAACAGATCCGGCAGTTGGCATGAGTTTACCCGCTAAAATTTTTAAAAGTGTCGATTTCCCTGCGCCATTATGGCCAATGAGGGCAATTTTTTCGTATTTGTTGATGGTGAGATTTAAATCTGAAAACAGTAAATCTCCATTAGCATGGATATAGCCAGCCCCTTGTAGATTAAGCATAAATTTCTTTTTTTATTGGTAAATAATTGCAGGAACGGAACCGCTCTGCCAGTTATCTATTTTCTGAAAAGAAATGAATCTTACATGTATCGGGGATTTGGTGATGATGCAAAGGTAGTGAATTTTTGCGTTTTGCGAAAAGCGGTTGGCCAGTCCATAGTCTTTAGTTCTAAGTCGGCAATCTGGGAAACGAAGAATTAGCGTTCATTCCTTTCAATTTGTCATCCTGAGGGATAATTATTTCATAAAATCAATATAAAAGACAGATCTTTTTGGCAAAATGATACGCTGCGCAAGATCGTCATTCCCAACTCGATTGGGAATCGTAATGCAAGCGCTTTAAGATTCCCGCCTGCGCGGGAATGACGACAGTGCTAATGGATTCTGTCTATGGTAGTGCAACGAAGGATCTTTATTGAACAGCTTTAGGTTCTGTGTTGTACCGGTTAAAGATTTGCTTCGCAGAGCCTCCGGGTTCTTCACTGCGTTCAGAATGACAAAAATCATAATACAGTTATAAACTATGTTGTTGCGTTTAATATATAGATTTTATCTATATCAATTTTTATTTGCATTAGAAATTTAATCACATATATTTACAAAAAACTTTAGGGGTGCCTACGTGCTGAGAAATACCCTTTGAACCTGATGCAGTTAGTACTGCCGAAGGGAAAAGTGAAAGCAATACCGTTGCTGTCTTTTCGATCTCCATTTTGGGGCAATCTCTTTAGTTTTTCCAATTTTTTAAAATATGGAAGTAACTATAAACAATCAAAACCATCAACTGAACGAAGCCTGTTCCATCGAACAGATGCTTGCTGCTGTCATTTCAACGGAGACAAATGGCCTTGCCATCGCCGTTAATCAAATCATCATTTCCAAATCTGTTTGGGATAGCCATCTATTAAACCCAGGCGATCAGGTTATACTCATTAAAGCCACTCAAGGCGGATAAAACCATCTAACATGAAACAAGAAAAAACACCAAATCAGGAAGTTATTAGTCGTAATCCATTTCCCGCTTCACGCAAAATATTTGTGCCTGGAAAAATCCACGATATCCAGGTGGCCATGCGCGAAATCAGTTTAACCGAAACAAAAATTCACAATGGATTTGGTTTAACCGAACCCAATCCACCCGTAACCGTGTATGATACCAGTGGCCCTTACACCGATCCAAATGCGGTTATTGATGTACGGAAAGGACTTCCACGATTACGGGAACAATGGATTAAAGACAGGCAGGATGTAACACAGCTTGATCAATTATCTTCTGCTTACGGGCAACAACGCCTTGCGGATGAAAAACTTGATGCTTTGCGTTTTAATTATACCAATAAACCTTATAAAGCCCAGCCGGGTGCCAATGTATCGCAGATGCATTATGCAAAAAAGGGCATTGTTACAGCCGAGATGGAATACATTGCCATCAGGGAAAACCAGCAGATCGAACTGTTAAATGTGCAATTGGGTGATCAGCACGAGGTAATGAACCACCAGCATAAAGGCAATAGTTTTGGTGCCAATACCCCAAGAGGCTATATTACGCCAGAATTTGTGCGGGATGAAGTGGCCGCCGGGCGTGCGGTAATCCCCTGTAACATTAACCACCCTGAGCTCGAACCGATGATTATCGGGCGTAATTTCTTGGTGAAAATCAATGCCAATATTGGCAATTCCGCGGTTACCTCTACCATTGAAGAAGAAGTAGAAAAAGCTGTTTGGGCCTGCCGTTGGGGTGCAGATACCATTATGGACCTTTCTACGGGGAAAAATATCCACGAAACCCGCGAATGGATTATCCGCAATTCACCAGTACCCATCGGTACCGTTCCGATTTATCAGGCCCTGGAAAAGGTAAATGGCAAAGCCGAAGACCTGACCTGGGAAATCTTCCGAGATACCTTAATTGAGCAGGCTGAACAAGGCGTAGATTATTTTACCATACATGCTGGCGTACTGCTTCGTTATGTGCCTTTAACCGCCAAAAGAATAACCGGAATTGTTTCGCGCGGCGGATCGATTATGGCCAAATGGTGTTTGGCGCATCATAAGGAAAACTTCCTTTATACCCATTTTGAAGAAATCTGCGAGATCATGAAAGCTTATGATGTGGCTTTTTCTTTAGGTGATGGTTTAAGGCCGGGCTGTATTGCCGATGCCAATGATGCCGCGCAGTTTTCGGAACTTGAAACCCTGGGCGAACTGACCAAAATCGCCTGGAAACATGATGTGCAGACCATTATCGAAGGACCTGGTCACGTGCCAATGCACCTGATCAAAGCCAATATGGAGAAGCAGCTTGAACATTGTTCAGAAGCTCCTTTTTACACTTTAGGCCCCCTGACTACTGATATTGCGCCTGGTTATGATCACATTACCTCGGCCATTGGTGCGGCTATGATTGGTTGGTTCGGAACGGCGATGCTTTGTTATGTTACGCCTAAGGAACATTTGGGTTTACCGAATAAAAAAGATGTAAAAGATGGTGTAATTACCTATAAAATTGCCGCACATGCCGCCGATCTGGCTAAAGGTCATCCAGGTGCGCAATACCGTGATAATGCTTTGAGCAAGGCCAGGTTCGAGTTTAGGTGGGAAGACCAGTTTAATTTATCGCTCGATCCGGATACGGCAAAAGAGTTCCATGATGAAACCCTGCCTGCAGAAGGTGCGAAGATTGCGCATTTCTGCTCCATGTGCGGACCAAATTTCTGCTCGATGAAAATTACACAGGATGTGCGTGAATATGCTGCAAAACAAGCTGTAGAAGCAGAAGATGCTTTGGCCAAAGGTATGCAGGAAAAATCGAAAGAGTTTACCGAAAAAGGAAGCGAAATTTATTCTTAACCTACCATGGAACTGATTGTAATCGCCAAACCGACCGTTTTTAAAGAAGAAAGTAACCTGATTAACCAGCTTTTCGAAGCCGGTTTACGGGTTTTTCATTTGCGCAAAGAAAATGTTGATGGGGCAGCATACCGGAAAATTATTGACGGCATTTTGCCTGAGTATCACTCACGGATTGTTTTGCATCACCATCATTCGCTTACTAACGATTACGATATTCAACGGATCCACCACACAGAAAATTTCAGGAAGGATAGGAATAATGGGGAACTGCCAGAAAATAAGACCTACAGCACTTCTATCCATCACTTGGCTGATATGGAACAGATTGGGCAATACGATTACAGTTTCTTTGGTCCAGTGTTTAACAGCCTTTCCAAACCTGGTTATCAGGGCGTAATTCCACCAGATTTCCATTTGGAGAAAAAACAAGCCGCCCCGAAAATCATTGCCCTTGGCGGCATCGGTTTAAACGAGATTGATCAGGTAAAAGAGATGAATTTCGATGGTGTTGCACTATTGGGCAGCATTTGGAACAATCCTTCGCAAGCGCTAACCACTTTTAAAAAAGCACAGGCAAAATGCCTTGCTTATGCTCAAAATTTAACCATATAACCATGATTCAGCCCTTACAATATATCTCGCAAGCCCCTAAAACAGGCACCCATATCGATGCCATTGAGCAGGTGCTTCAGGCCGGTGGAAAATGGATCCAACTCCGCATTAAAAATCAGGCCGAAGTCGAAATCCTGCCTTTTGCAAAAGCCGCTCAGGCCTTATGCGAAAATTATGGTGCCAAACTGATTATAAACGATTATCCACACCTGGCCAAAGCCGTAAATAGTTATGGCGTGCATTTGGGGCTGCAGGATATGCCTGTTCTGGAAGCCAGAAAAATTATCGGCAAACACCAGATCATCGGAGGTACCGCAAATACTTTCGAACATATCCGGCAAAAGGTAACTGAAGGAGCCAATTATATCGGTTTGGGTCCATTCAGGTTTACGCGTACAAAAGAAAACCTGAGTCCGATTGTGGGTTTAGAGGGCTACGAGCACTTAATGGAGAAAGTACGAAGGGCCGGTATCAAAACGCCGATTATCGCCATTGGCGGTATCGAAGCTGCAGATATTCCGGCTATACTCGAAACCGGAATTTACGGAATTGCCATCTCAGCAGCGCTCACTAACCAAACACAAACCGCTACAGTTCTTGAAGAAATCAATAGCAAATTCAATATTCATTCGCTTTAAAAATTACAGATATGTTAACTATAGCAGATCAAACCTTTAGCTCCCGCCTTTTTACCGGAACCGGAAAATTCAGTTCGGCAAAAGAGATGGAAAGTGCCTTAATTGCCTCGGCTTCCGAACTCGTTACCGTGGCCCTTAAGCGTGTAGATTTAAAAGATAAGGACGACGATATTCTTCATCACCTTAAATATCCGCACATCAATTTATTACCCAATACTTCTGGCGTGCGTAATGCAAAAGAGGCCGTTTTCGCCGCTCAACTGGCGCGCGAAGCCTTAGAAACCAATTGGATCAAGCTCGAAATTCACCCCGATCCCAAATACCTCATGCCCGACCCGATTGAGACCTTAAAGGCTACTGAAGAACTGGTTAAGCTTGGTTTTGTGGTGCTGCCTTATATCCATGCCGACCCGGTGTTATGTAAACGTTTGGAAGATGTGGGTACCGCAGCGGTGATGCCGTTAGGCTCTCCAATTGGCAGTAATAAGGGATTAAGAACGATTGATTTTTTAGAGATTATCATTAGCCAGAGCCGGGTGCCGGTAATTGTGGATGCAGGTATTGGCGCGCCATCTGATGCGGCTAAAGCCATGGAGATCGGCGCAGATGCTGTTTTGGTGAACACTGCCATTGCCATAGCTAAAGATCCAACCAATATGGCCATTGCCTTTAAACTGGCTGTAGAAGCTGGTAGAATGGCTTTCGAATCTAAATTAGGCGCGCAAACACACTATGCTGCGGCAAGCAGTCCACTAACCGCATTTTTAGATGAAGAGTTTTAACGAAATATTCGAATCATACAGTTGGGACGATACCAAAGCCAGTATTTATGATAAAACGGCTGCTGATGTAGAAAGAGCTTTGAGCAATACACAGCGGAATCTGGAGGATTTTAAAGCGCTGATTTCTCCCGCTGCACTGCCTTATCTTGAGGATATGGCGCAGATCAGTCAACGTTTAACTTTAGACCGCTTCGGCCGCGTAATCCAGATGTACATCCCGCTTTACCTCTCCAACGAATGTAATAATATCTGTACCTATTGTGGTTTCAGTTATGACAATAAGGTAAGGCGCAGAACGCTCAACCCAATGGAAATTATGCAGGAAGTGGCTGTAATTAAGGGTATGGGCTATGATCATGTGCTGCTGGTAACAGGTGAAGCTAATCAAAGTGTGCATACCGATTATTTTAAAAAAGTATTGGACTTGATCAGTCCGCATTTTGCCCATATTTCGATGGAAGTGCAGCCGCTGGATGTAGCCGATTATGAAACATTGATTCCACACGGCTTAAATACCGTATTGGTTTACCAGGAAACCTATCACCAGGACGATTACCGAAAACACCATCCAAAAGGCAAAAAATCTAACTTTATGTACCGCTTAGAAACTCCCGACCGTTTGGGGCAGGCAGGCATCCATAAAATGGGATTGGGCGTATTAATTGGCCTGGAGGACTGGCGTACCGATTCGTTTTTTACGGCCCTTCACCTATCCTATCTCGAAAAACAATATTGGCAGAGTAAGTTCAGTATCTCTTTCCCACGGTTACGCCCTTTTAGCGGTGGTTTAGAACCCAAAGTGGTGATGAACGATAAAGAATTGGTACAACTGATTTGTGCTTACCGCTTATTTAACAGCGAAGTAGAACTCTCTATTTCTACCCGCGAAACGCAGGCATTCAGAAATCAGGTAATTAAATTGGGGATCACGGCCATTAGTGCGGGTTCTAAAACCAATCCCGGTGGTTACGAAGTAGAACCTCAATCATTGGAGCAGTTCGAAATATCTGATGAACGTTCGGCACAGGAAATTGCAGCGATGATCAGAAAACAAGGTTATGAGCCAATTTGGAAAGATTGGGATATGAGTTTGATCAGTAAATCATGTTAGTAAAAGAAGAACTGAGCCGCTATAACAGGCAGATGATTTTGCCAGAATTAGGCTTAAAAGGACAAGAAAAGTTAAAAGCCACCAAAGTATTGGTTATTGGTGCCGGCGGATTAGGCTGTCCGGTATTGCAATATTTGGCCGCAGCTGGGGTCGGAACAATCGGAATTGTAGATGATGATGTGGTAGAACTGAGCAACCTGCACCGTCAGATTTTATATAACCATACCGATATAGGTCTGCCTAAGGCAAAAACTGCTGCAGCAAAACTTAAATTGCTTAATCCGCATGTAGGTTCCATTGCCTATCACGAACGCTTTACCGCTGATAACGCCATAGCTATTTGTCAGGATTATGAGCTGGTGATCGATTGTTCTGATAATTTTACCACCCGTTACCTCGTAAACGATACTTGCGTGAGTTTAGATAAAACACTCATTTTTGGCTCCGTTTTACAGTTTGAAGGTCAGGTTGCGGTGTTTAACCATCATGGCGGTGCAAATTACCGGGATCTTTATCCAACACCACCAACTGAAAACATCAACTGTGTGGAAGGCGGAGTAATAGGAATTTTGCCTGGAATAATCGGTTTATATATGGCCAACGAAGCGATTAAACTGATCTGTGGAATAGGCGAAACCCTTTCGGGAAAATTAATGACCATCGATGCATTGAACAATATGGTGCTCGTATTTAAAATTGCTCAGGAAAAACAACTGGAAATAGTTAAAAAAGAAGCTATAATTGAAACTACAAAAGAAATTGATAAAATAACTTTAGATCAATGGCTTTCAAAATCTTCTGATGAAATTTTTCTGATTGATGTTCGTGAAGATTATGAACATGAGGAAGGGAACATTGGTGGAGTGAATATTTCCTTATATGAATTAACAGCTTCTCTTGAAACCATTCCAAAGAATAAAAAACTGGTATGTTATTGCCAAACCGGGCAACGGAGCAAAATGGCAGTGCAATTATTGGAGAGAGTTTATGAAGGGGAAGTGTATAGTTTGATCGTTTCCTTAGGTTAATCGGTTAACTATGGCAGGGCACTCACCTATCGGCGCCAAACTTTAGCCGTCTAACTTAATTGATTTAGTACGAACCTAAAACTTCTCTATTTTAGAAAAAATTGAATAGTTTAGCTAACTATACAATTATCGTATCTCAAATTCTAAAAATAGTGCTTCCGGCATGAAAAAACACCTTAAATATATTGATGGTAGCTCTGACAAATTCTGGCAGATCGAAGTACTCAACAATAGTTATACCGTCACTTACGGGCGAAATGGAACAAGCGGTACCTCGCAGGTTAAAAGTTTTGATGATGATGTTCAATGCTTAAAAGCTGCGGAGAAACTGCTAAACGAAAAAATAAAAAAGGGTTACTCCGAAACAGGAGAGGTGATAATTAGCCAGAGCATATCATCATCGAAGAATAGCGATAGTAAAAAAACTGAAGAAATTCTAGCTGCCTACGATGCCATTTTAGAAGAGAAAAATCTTGCAGCACTTTTACCATTTCTCCAGGAAAATACCAAAGGAAATATTGAAGTCCTTAAAAAGCATATCAGGGCTAAAAAGCGTTACTGGATGTCGTTTGTTGATCTAACCAACGAGCCCCAGTTTAAAGGAAAAAATTATAGCTGGGGGACCAGGGGCGATGAAAAAATAAAGGAGATAATCACCCTTACGGCGATAGGTATAATGAGTAAAACAGACATTATGCCCTGGGATGAAGCTTTCGATATATTTGCCCAGGTTGAAAGAAAGAAAACTATTTTAACACTACTAGAGTGGGTGCAACCCGATTGGATTAATGATTATTTGCTCGATAAAATAAAAAAGAATGAGTGGCGGGGTTTCAGTTACCAAACCCTGCGGTTTTTAGAAAGCAATGGTTTAATAACCGTACGGGATGAACTTTATGCGCTATGTTTGGCTAACTATAACGAATATACAGCAAAGTTAAAATCAAGGGATTTTATCGGGTACATTTTAAATGATGAGCTGGCTTATAAACGCGACGTGCCCAATTTGTACAATTATGAAACAGGTTTACAGAACGTTCATTTCAGAGACAACGATACGCAGCCTTATAACCACTTTTCTGTTTGGGAAATTATTTATAATACCCTGTTAAAGGAAGGGAAGTTAAACCGGCAGGAGTTTATAGAACAATCGATTTTAATCCAGACCAAGGAATGGAACAATAACCTTAAATCTTTTTATCGCAAAAGATTAATCGATTTAAATCCAAGCCCTGAAGAACTTCTTGTTAATCAGGAGTATATTTTTGCCTGTTTGCAATATGCGTATGCACCTGTTGTTAACGGGGCTATGGAACTGATTAAACAGATTTATGGGGAGAAAAAATTTAATGTAAATTCTTTTCTCGATTGGCTCGAACCGCTAATGATGAGCAATGATAATAAAACTGCCATTAAAAATGTCTTACCTGTTTTAGAAAAACTCAATAAATTTCATCCTAAATTAAATAAAAAAATTACGTCGCTCATTGCCGATGTTTATGTGGTACCCGATCTTAACCTACAGGAAAGGGCAAATAAACTGCTATTAAAAATTGCGGCTCCAAAAGATGAAGCGCTGCGCGATAAATTATCGGGCTACGCAGCACTCATGCTGGGTAATGTGCGTACTGGATTAAGCAATTTGTTAAGTACAGATGATCTTCTGCCTGCAAATGATGATTTAGAAACTTATCATTTTGAACCAAAAGAGGAGCTGGTATTAAATGAAGCGGTTGTATTACCTCAAGATTGGAATGACATTATTTACCTCTTCGGAAAATTTATTGCTTCAGAAGAAATAGCAGATGGCGAAATACTGTTAAATACCTACATCACACAAAAACATCTATTCCCGGCCGATTATGCTAAACAACTAGCACCTTACGGACAGCAAGTTGAAAAAAAATATTTTGAGAGTATTCATAAAAATTACATCAGCATATTTCTACGCGAAAAAATAAAAAATATTGATTCAGTTTTTACCATAGCGAAAAGCACCTATCACAAAATAAACACACTTTTGCTCATCAGGCCTTATTTAGATCTCGTGCAAAAGAGAATGGCTGGCAATACCGCTTTGCCCATGCTATCATTCCCTAGTCATTACCCACATTGGATAGCTCCGAAAGTACTTTTAGAAAGATTAATTGCTTATCAGCAAAATGGGGAAGAAATCCATCCACTCGATTTAACAATCGCCATAGGCCGGATGCCACGCAAACAGGTAGACGAAGCTACCCCTTTATTAAACAAGCTTACTGGAGAGCTTAAAGCTTTAATGGCTTTTTGCCTGCGCGCCACTAAAGAGATTGTTTTCAAATCGGATAACATGTTTAATAAACTGTTAACTAAAATCAATAATACAGCAGATGCAAGCCTTAAAAGTGTGTGGGCAGTAGCAGCACGTACTTATTATCCTGTGGAAACTTTTATGGAATTTAAGAATACATATCTTAAAGATCATCCTATGGCTGTATCACCTTTTAAACCGGAGGTCAGGATCAAAGAACACTGGAATGAGTATATGAATTACCAGACAAAGAAAAAGGAAAGATCACCTTCCTGGTATGCGATAGAGTTTGATTCTCCTGTTTATAACGGTCAAAATGGATATTTCCTTTTCAGTTTAGACATTTATGGCAGAAAAAATAGCTGGGAATACATGACAAGTGGCGAGGGAAATATTTATTACTGGAACAGCCTGATGCCGCAGAACAACGATGCATTGAGCTGGTTTGTTTTACGATCGGCATGTGTACATGCCAGTGGTGGGGTACAAGAATTAAAGGGTTTTCTAAATGTAACCAATGGTAAAGGTTTCCGTTTTTCTAATATTTCTATGCTTGTTTTTGCCTGTATGTTTTTTATGGATAAGAAAGAGATCAGGTTAATGGCTTCTGAGGTGCTGATCAATCTCATTGAAAAAAGAAACATTGATATCGAACTTTTTGCCATTAAACTGGCGTATCTGGCTTCGAACAAATATGGAGCATTTTTACGCCTGGTAGAAAGTATCAGTGCATTGAAAGATGTTTCTGCTTTGCATAATTCGGCTTTCCTGCAATTGGTCGAAGCCATTTTTAAACACCTGGTTGTATCCGAAAAACTTCCGGTGAATTTTAAAAAACTGGTTGAGCATTATATCGATATCCTTCACAAAACCAAAGAACAACCTTCGGCCGCAGCAATTAATTTTTTCGAAAGATGGAAAGATAATGCTTCTCTTAAAGGTTTAATTAAACAAATCATCAAGGCTTAACATGACCGATCTGCAATACAATTATAATGGGCTTTCTACTTTTACCAAAACAAAAGGGATAAATAATCTGGTTTTGGCCCATCAAACTGAAATAGAATCTGTAAACAGTATCCCCTGCTTTTTTTGGGGCAATTTAACCGATCCTTATATTACAGCTAAGTGCTGGAGCACCATTGCTAAAGTGGTAAGATCAAGCTTTGGACCAATCCCTCCAAGCCTTCGCGATCCCATAGTTACCGCTGGTACCGAACGCATCAGGTTCGAAGGTTTTTCCTCATGCAATGGCGTATACGTTAGACTCGATATGAAACCCGAATCCATCGAGGGTGAATTTATTGCAAATGGTACTACTAACGTCGATTTTAACGATCCGATGTTAAATGCCCTGAACAGTATTCAGAAAAACGAAAAAGTAACCCTGGCCGTTGGTCAGCAGGAAGTACAGGTAATTACCACAAAAAGCAAAGTAGTAGAAAAAAAGGTAACGCTGCCAACCCGTTGGATTAAAGGTTTAACCAGTGTACAGCTTTACCTTGCCGATATGGAGCTAAAGTTTGAGCTAAATAAGATACAAACCATACAGCTTTTCCAAAATATGCCGAAAGGAACGGTTAAAGGCGATTTTTTCATTTCCAAAAGAGCTGGTAAATTTATGTTTTCAACTCTGGCAACTGCTGATGCTGTGCGTATAGGCGGTTTACACCGTCTGCGTTTATTGGATGGGGTTTTGGCCATTGCCGATAAGGTTTACATTTACGAATCGGCCGATAAGCAAACAGTGGCTTTTGTATACGAATTTGTTAAAATGCAATTGCTGATGGCTTTCTCTCCTGATGCATACCGCGGATTTTCGGGTGAAGGTAAGGCACTTGAACAGATGACGGAAAGCTTACCGGTTGAGTGGGTATATGGACTGAATAGTTTACTTAAAGCAAACGAAAATTTCGATCCTACCTTACTCTCCATAGAGCACGATATCGATTTTGGTACAATGGACCAGCTTACTTCAAGTTTATCATCTATTGGTTTGCTTGGTTACGATGTTGTAGGCAGAAGCCACTTTTACCGTCAGCTTCCTTTTAAAACCAAAAGGATTTTAAGTTTAAACCCCCGACTTAAAAATGCCAAAAAACTGATTGATGAACAGCAGGTTCAGATCCTAAAAAAAGAAAACGATTATATCGAAGCCCAGGTTAAGGGAACAGGTGTAGAGCATAAAGTGGTTATTAATCAGCAGGGCTATCGCTGTACCTGTGAGTGGTTTACAGCTTATCAGGGCAAAAGAGGCATCTGTAAACACATTCTCGCAGTAAAGATAGTTGCCGGATAGCTATCTGATATTAGCTCATTTAATCGCAATTTCGCAGCGCCTGGGTGCGGAGAACACAAAGCTGGTGGCTATTTTTGCGCCATTAACTTCTAACCCCGGTCTTCTGACTTTCGGACTCCTTGCATTTTTTTACCACAGAGACCACAGAGAAAAAGCACAGAGAACACAAAGCTGGTGGCTATTTTTGCGCTATTAACTTCGGACCCCGGTCTTCCGATTTTCGGCTCTTTGCATTTTTTTACCACAGAGACCACAGAGAAAAAGCACGGAGAACACAAAGCTGGTGGCTATTTTTGCGCTATTAACTTCGGACCCCCGGTCTTCTGACTTTCGGACTCCTTGCTTTTTTTTCCACAGAGACCACAGAGAACACAAAGCAGGTGGCTATTTTTGCGCTATTAACTTCGGACCCCGGTCTTCCGACTTTCGGACTCTTTGCATTTTTTTACCACAGAGACCACAGAGAAAAAGCACGGAGAACACAAAGCTGGTGGCTATTTTTGCGCTATTAACTTCGGACCCCGGTCTTCGGACTTTCGGACTCCTTGCTTTTTTTTACCACAGAGACCACAGAGAACACCAGGCTAGTTGGTTATCTTAATGTGCTTAACCTCTTAATGTTAAAAACATCTTTTGTAAACCAACTCCAGACTTCCGACTCTGAATTGATCAATCGGTTAATCCACTCCAGACTCCCATCTCCCTGCTCCCAACTTAAAAACGGCTCAATCTTTGCTCCTACCGAAGCTTAAATTTAATAAGGAAAACCCATTTAGATCATGAACAAATTACAAGCACTATCCCAAAAATCAAGATTCGCTATTTTAATTCTCCTAACTCTTTTTTTCTCCGCCTGTTCCGAAACCCCTGAACGTTTCTTCGACATTGCCATCCTGAACACCAATATGATCAACGATTTTGCCAGCGTCGATCTGGCCCGTCATATTAACGATGAAACCAAAGAATACCAGGATATTCCATCCAGTAAAAAGAAAGGCGACGAAGCTGCGGTTAGCCTCAATAACAAAATATTATACCTCGAACAATCGCTCGAAAAAGTGAAAAAACTTTCGGCTTCAGGAGAAGAAGAAAAAGAAATTAAAGCCCTCTCCCAGCAATTATATGAGCTCGTTATCCCTGTTTATAAAAACGAATACCTGGCTTACGCTAAATTGTGCGATAGTAAAGGCAGCCAAACAGCTAAAGATGAAATCATTAAGAATATCGATGAAAAATACGGAGCTCGTTTCGAACAACATTTTAATGCGTTAATGGAAAAAGGCAAGATATATGCCCAGGAGCACAATATCCAGGTAAACTGGGGAAAATAAAACTATTCTTAACCTTTAAAACAGACCTTTATAGCCCAATAGTAACTAAGTTATTATTGGGCTATTTGTTTTAGTAAATCCTGAATATGACTATTGCTTGTTTCATTCTGATTGCCAACTTTAATTTTCTTTTTGGTCTTACTGGCTCCGATACCGCAAAGACTTACAAAAAGAGCTGCACATAAAAACCATACTAAACGGGTAAGCATATACCTGTAATTGGAAGTGTACTTGGTTAAAATCGTGTTAGTAAGTGGTTTTAATACCCTTTGTATATCTTGAGGATAGGCACCGCTATCGGTAAAAAACTCATGGTCTTTTACAAAACCTTTATACCATACTTTGCCTAACGAATAGGTGGTGAGGGTATCGGG
This sequence comes from Pedobacter jeongneungensis, assembly GCF_000633455.1. Classification (GTDB taxonomy): domain Bacteria; phylum Bacteroidota; class Bacteroidia; order Sphingobacteriales; family Sphingobacteriaceae; genus Pedobacter; species Pedobacter jeongneungensis_A. Next base: position 81,691 of record NZ_AYMG01000004.1, on the reverse strand, counting down.
TAAATTAATTTTTCTTTGATGCTGTAATTTTTTTAGATCTAAGGGAATTATAGTAACCCCATTTATTTGTGCATTACATTTTACCGGCTCGTAATGATCCTCATTCCAATACATACATTTCTCATCTTCTTTTGGCATTCGAACTGAAGCGATACTAGTTTCCCAGGCCACAAAAGAAGTGGTTCCAATCAATAGCAAAATGACACAGGAAATGGTGATGTAGCGGGTTGAGAAGAGACGGACATATTCTGGTTCAGGAAAATCGACTTTAGTATCTTCTTTTTCCTTTTCTTTTATATCAATAAGTTGACCGGTAACACCCATATCAGTTGTTTCAACAATGGAATCCTTTACTTCTTCAACTATGTCGTCTTGTTTATTTTCTCCTTCGTCTTTATTTATTTTTTCATTTTCAGGATTCTGAGTACCGTCACCGTTTCCACCTGTTATCGTAGTAAGTGTTTCACCTATTTTAACATCAGTTGTATCGATAACTTCTTCTATATCTGATGGCTTGTCTTTATAAAAACTTGTATAATAAGATGTACTTGGTCTAGGCTGGAAATCTATTAACCATGCCAAAAGTTCAGCATACCTCAGCCCATACTTCGGTACACCTCCTTTTAAAATTTTTGGCATTTGTTTAAATTTTTCTGCTAAAGAATTCTCAAGAACAGTAAGATACCCTTTATCCTTATCTACTCCTTTGAAAAATTGTTTGAATATCTCGTCATCTTTAGGATCACGTTCTCTTTCTCGATAAATAATTAAACATTCTTCGCGTACATTTCCAGGAGTTGGATCCAATAAATTTGACGAAAGACTGCCTTCTCTCTTTTTCTTTTGATAGGCATCAAATACAACTTTTCTATACTCTTCGGGCATTTTTCAAAAATTTAGTCGTAAAAATAAGACGGAATTTCCGGAATTTTTACGGTTAACCGGAATTCTAACGGAATGACAGGAACGAACGGAATCTTTTGATAACTAGCGATTTGAAGCCCCCATATTTGTATCGTTGATCAGCACAGGCGGCGATTCATTATCAAAGCTAAAATAAAAAACTGATTAATAAAAGAGTAGAAATCGCGGTCGTTATTAGCCGGTTTGGGAAGCAGTTATTAGCTCCCGCGACAGACACTCACCACTTCCCAAAAATTTCAGAAGGCCTTCTGATTTACAGTTTGTAGCAACCCCCACGCATGGGGCGTGGGGAACTACGTGTACATCACTTTTTAAATTTTTGAATCATGTTTATTCCACTTTTTATTGCCATATTATTAGGCTTTGTAAGCCCATCGAATACAAGTAGCAACTGTACCCACAATGACGGTACAACGGTAACCACTAACAGTAATACCCCTGGCGATCCAGGTAATGACCCGGGTAACGACCCTGGTGGTGATGATACAGGTGGTGAGGGCTCACATGTTCCGCCAAAAAATCCATAGTTGGCAATCATCTGATATTATAAACTATCTCGATTATTAACAAGTAAGGCAGCAAATGTTGCCTTACTTTTTTGTTTATAAAACTATCCCGAAATATCTAAGCAAAAACTATCCTGTTTTTTTATATTTGAATAAATAATTACTCTCGCTCTTGAAAAAAACATACATTCTCTTATTTTTTATTTTGGTTGTATTTGCTTGTAAGAAAAAAAGCAGCACCCAAGCACTTGTTAAAAACCAAAATTTTGAGAGAGCAGAATCATTTTTTTTTAAAAATAATGACTCTGCATTTTATTACTTCAACAAAGTAACTACTACTGCTCAAGATAGCTTACAAGTGGCCATGGCTTATAATTACATGGCAGTGATACAATCAGATGCCGGAGATTATTTTGGAGGGCAGGAAAGCTTAACATTATCATTAAGGTTTTTAAATGAACAAAAACAAACTGACCTTGCCTGTATTGCTTCTAATTATAATGAACTGGGATTAAATAGTACATATTTCAAGAAATATACCGATGCCATAAATTATTACAATTTGGCACTAAAGTTTTGTAGAAACGAGGCATATAGATTACGATTCCTCAATAATAAAGCATTAGCATATCAAAAAAGTGGAGCCTATTCAAACGCAATCGATATTTACAGTGAAGTTCTGAGAAAAATCCGGGACAAGAAAGAATACGCAAGAGTACTTTCTAATGCGGCAAAAGCTAAATGGCTTCAAAATCCAAATTATAATGCGATAGCAGATTTATCAAAAGCATTGCAGATTCGCTATTCAGAAAAGGATGAGTGGGGGCAAAATGCCAGCTATGCACATCTTGCTGATTATTACGAAAAGAAAAAACCTGATTCAGCATTTAATTATGCGCAAAAGATGTATTTAATTGCAACAAAACTTAATAGTCCTGACGATCGGCTCGAAGCACTCCAGAAATTAATCAAACTTAGTCCGGCTGCGGCAACTAAACAGTATTTTCAAAAGTACCAAAAAATTGACGATAGTTTGCAAACCGCCCGCAGCGCGGCTAAAAACCAATTTGCACTTATTCGTTACGACACAGAAAAAAGCAAAGCCGATAATCTTGTGCTGCAAAAAGACAATGAAGGCAAAAGGTATCAGATCATCATACTCATCATTGGTATTCTTTTACTCACTATCGCTGGTACCCTTTGGTATAAAAAAAGAAAACAAAGATTAGAACTTGAAGCTCAAAACTCCATCCGTGAAAATAAACTCAAAACCTCTCAAAAAGTACACGATGTAGTTGCCAACGGATTGTACAGGATCATGAATAAACTCGATAATCAGGAAAGCTTAAAAAACAATCCTATTGTTAACGAAATAGAAGAACTTTATGAGCAATCGCGTGATCTCTCTTACGAAAAGCCAAAATCGAAAAACCAACCTTTTAACGAAAAAATATCTGAGCTGTTAAAATCCTTCGCTTCCGAAAATACAAGGGTAATACTTGTCGGAAATTCAGCTCTGTTATGGAAAAAAGTATCCGAACAGGCGCGGGAGGAAATAGAACATATCCTTCAGGAACTGATGGTAAATATGGGCAAACATAGCCAGGCAAGTGATGTGGTGATCAAATTTGAACAGGCCCAACGAAAAATAAATATCTATTATACCGATAACGGTATAGGCATTTCGGGTGAAGTGCAGCCTAATAATGGACTCACAAATACGGGAACCCGTATTGATGCAATTGGTGGTACAATTACCTTTGATACCAGAGTTGAAAAGGGGCTTAAAATCCAAATCTCTTTTCCGGTTTCCTAATTGTATGATATATGTTTAAAAGAATACTTATTGCCGAAGATCAAGAAACGCAGAATATTTCGCTACAAACAACCTTAGCTGATCTGAGTATAGAAAAACCCGAATACGTTTATTATTGTGATGATGCACTTACCTGGATAAAAAATTCCATCAGAGCAGAACAGCCTTATGACTTGTTAGTTACTGATCTATCCTTTGTAGAAGACCATAATAAACAAAGAATTGCGGGTGGTGTTGAACTTATACAAGCTGCGAAAAAAGTACAACCCAGTTTAAAAATCCTTGTATTTTCTGTCGAAAATAAATCTGCTGTAATCGATATGTTATTTAAAGAATTGCATATTGATGGTTATGTGCGAAAAGCCCGTCACGATGCCCAATACTTAAAACTGGCCATAAACGCCATCTATAACGATAAAAAATACCTTTCGCCTGATTTAAAACTGGCCAGAAAAGAAAATAATTCGCACGATTTTACAGACCTGGATATCGCCATCATTTCTCAATTGGTTGATGGAACACCCCAGAAAAACATTCCTTATTACCTGCAGGAAAACAATATTAAACCCTCTGGGCTCAGCAGCGTTGAAAAGCGTTTGAATTTGATGAAAGAGGTACTCGGTTTCTCCAAAAACGAACAACTGATCGCTTACTGTAAAGATGTAGGGATAATTTGATGAGTCCTAAGTCTTCAGTCCATAGTCTGGAGTCAATTGATTTCAGTTAATTCCGCGCGCTTGTCATCCTGAGGGATAATTTATTGCATAAAAATCGATATTGATGACAGACAAATCCTAGCGCAATGATAAGCCGCCAAATTCGTCATTGCGAGAAGGCTTTTTCAGCCGACGAAGCAATCTTACAACGATAGCTATCGGATGACGGGCGTGCTAATGGATTCTGTCAATGGTAGCATAGTTGAAGGATCTTTTGAGATGGAAAGTGAATCTTAGCCAATTAACAAGCGCTGTGCTCTCCGTGTCCTTCTCCATGGTTCTCTGTGGTTAAAAAAAAGGGCTTGTCATCCTGAGGGATAATTTATTTTATAAAAATCAATATAAATGACATTTTTTTTGCGAATGGTAGGTTGCGAGAGATCGTCATTCCCAACTCGATTGGGAATCGTAATGCCTTGGTAGGGTTTGTAGGTTGCATTAAGATTCCCGCATGCGCGAAGAATGACGACCGCGCTATTGAAGTCTGCCAATGGTAGCATAATCGAAGGATCTTTTGAGATGGAAAGTGAATCTTAGCCATTTAACAAGTGCTGTGCTCTCCGTGCCTTCTCCATGGTTCTCTGTGGTTAAAAAAAAGGGCTTGTCATCCTGAGGGATAATTTATTTTATAAAAATCAATATAAATGACATTTTTTTTTGCGAATGGTAGGTTGCGAGAGATCGTCATTCCCAACTCGATTGGGAATCGTAATGCAAGCGCTTTAAGATTCCCGCCTGCGCGGGAATGACGGCCGTGCTAATGGATTTTGCCAATGGTAGCATATTTGAAGGATCTTTTGAGATGGAAAGTGAATCTTAGCCATTTAACATGCGCTGTGCTCTCCGTACCCTTCTCCATGGTTCTCTGTGGTTAAAAAAAGCGCTTGTCATCCTGAGGGATAATTTATTTTATAAAAATCAATATAAATGACATTTTTTTTTGCGAATGGTAGGTTGCGAGAGATCGTCATTCCCAACTCGATTGGGAATCGTAATGCCTTGGTAGGGTTTGTAGGTTGCATTAAGATTCCCGCCTGCGCGGGAATGACGGACGTGCTAATGGATTTTGCCAATGGTAGCATAATCGAAGGATCTTTTGAGATGGAAAGTGAATCTTAGCCATTTAACAAGCGCTGTGCTCTCCGTGCCCTTCTCCATGGTTCTCTGTGGTTAAAAAAAGCGCTTGTCATCCTAAGCGGAGTCTAAGGATCTGTGATAAATAGGGCTAGTGTTTGGATCAGTTAACCAATTTCAACAATTAACCAGTTAACCCACCTCACTACGGTTTCCCGTAAGGATCCACCACATTCCCCTCATAATTTTGAGCAGCTAAAAAAACTTAACTATGGGAAAATTTATCATTACTAAAAGAACAAACGGCGAATACCAGTTTAACCTTGAGGCATCAAACGGCAGGGTTATCCTTACCAGTGAGGGGTACACTGCAAAAGCATCTTGCCATAAAGGCATCGAATCTGTAAAAACCAATGCCCCAACCGATACCAGGTACGATAGAAAAGCCGCCAAAAATGATTCATTCTATTTCAATTTAAAAGCCGCAAATGGCGAAATTATCGGTACCAGTCAAATGTACAGCACTGCCGAAACGCGTGATAACGGCATTGAATCGGTTAAAGAGAACTCGCCTAATGCATCAGTAGAAGACGAAACCATTTAATGCAAAAAGTTATGGATCTTAAATTAAAGTTAGAACAGCTGCATCAGCGTGTGGTCGGGTTAAAAGATCAGATCAATACTGAGGAAGCCACCAAAAATGCATTTGTAATGCCCTTTATCCAAATCCTTGGTTATGATATTTTTAATCCAACAGAAGTAATACCCGAACACATCTGCGATATCGGCACCAAAAAAGGCGAGAAAGTAGATTACGTGATCCGTAAAAACAATGAGCCCATCCTCATTTTTGAATGTAAACACTGGAAAGAAAGTGCCGACGCCCATAATTCGCAGTTGCATCGCTATTACCACGTTTCAAAAGCCAGGTTTGGTGTATTAACCAACGGTACGGTTTATAACTTTTACGCCGATCTGGAAAAGCCAAATATTATGGACGAGAAACCTTTCCTCACCATCGATATTGAAGACCTGAAAGATAATGCCATTAAGATCCTCGAAAGTTTTACCAAAAACGAATATAATTTAGAAACGATCCTCGATTCGGCCGAAGGTTTAAAATACATCAAAGCTATCAGGAAGGAATTTGAAAAAGAGATCGACAACCCCTCCGACGAAATGGTGAAATTATTGGTGAACCGGTTTTTCGACAAACCACTCACGGCAAACCGGATGATTGCTTTTAAAGAATACGCCAAAAAAGCCCTGGCCATTTCCATTAACGAATCGATCAGCGACCGTTTGAAATCCGCCCTGAATATCAACGAGAAAATCGAGAAAAAGGAAGAGGGTAAAGTAATTCCTGTTGTCGAAGATCCTGAGGCTTCAAAAATTGTAACCACAGAGGAAGAGTTGGAAGCTTTCCAGATTGTAAAAGCCATTTTGCGCGAAAAGATTCCTTCGGCACGTATTGCAGCCCGCGATACGCAATCTTACTTTGGTGTATTGCTGGATGACAATAACCGCAAACCAATCTGCAGGTTCCATTTTAATACCGCCAATAAATACCTCGAAACTTTTCAGAACGGAAAGGATGCGGGCGAGAAAAAACAGTTGTTTAGCCTTGATGAGCTTTATAACTACAGGGATCAGCTCCATCAAACCATAGCGAATTATTAATTAAACGCTCCACGCTCACAAAATGCAGGGGTTGCTTTTTGGCCTGTTTTGGGAGCAGGACAGGGCGACCTCTCATTTTAAATACGCAAACGCTCCGCGATTTGTCATCCTGAGGGATAATTTATTGTATAAAAATCGATAGAGATGACAGTGGCTTTTTTTAAATTAATATGCTTAGAAGGGTCGTCATTGCGAGAAGGCTTTTTCAGCCGACGAAGCAATCTTACAACGGTCGCTACCAGCGTGCGCATTAAGATTGCTTCGTGCCTATTAATGACGCCCCTTTTTATTTAAATCTATCCTTGGTAGCGGAGTCGAAGAATCTTTTAAATAACTATTAACATTTTCAACCATATAAGAAATATAAGATCATTTAAGCTTGCGAAACCCTCACCGCTCACCGTCATTTCGACCGTAACCTGTCCCGAATTCGGGAGCAGAGAAATCTATATCACATAATTTAATACCTCTGTGATCTCCGTATCTTATCTCAGTGGATCTCTGTGGTTAAAAAGCGCTCGTCATCCTGATCCGATAGCTATCGGATGAAGTTGAAGGATTACCCTAAGGTTAGCCGTAAAGAATCCGTTTCTAGCCTGAATACCTTAGCGCTATGAAAAACCTGATGATACTGCTGTTAATCACCTCCGCGATAGCAACCGCCCATGCACAGAAAATTTTAACCTATCAGTTAATGGAACCGGGTTTTAACACCAAAGTAATTAACGGAACCATCAGCGAAGTTTACACCACCAAACGTTATGGAAAAACATTCTGGTGGCTATGCATCGGGAAAGATACCATTATCCACGTATGGCCCAGGCACCTCGATACCGCCACCATGAAAACCGGCATTACCCGAACATTTACCTCTGTTAAACGCCTGGATAACAATTGGTGGAAGAAAGAAAAATCGGAAGATTATATGAAGCCGAAGGAATAATTTGTGATGATTCGCCATTTTGAGGAGGCTTTTTCAGCCAAGAAAGCAATCTTAAACTATAGGTTTCGATAGGTCGTCATTTCGACCGCAGTGGAGAAATCTGCTGAGAAAATATAGTCATACTTCTTTTACTGTTCACTGTGATTTAAGTTTTGTTTAACTGTTTGATATTTAGTGTTTTTTAATGTCTGTTTAGATTGCAGGTATCATGAAAATAGTTTTTTGCGTTACGGGTTCCCGTAAGGTTTAGGGCTTGGGCTTGTATACTTTTGATCAACAAACTCAAACACTCTTATAACTAAACATGGAAACACAATTACAAAATGAAGTAACATTTTATCAAGATGTAAATGTTACGGTTACTCAATCGAGGTATGTTACCAATTCAAAAACTTATGCAATGCGGAACATATCTTCTGTCCATATTTTTGAAATCGTAAAAAGTAAAGCAGCGCCAGTTTTGATGATTATTACGGGAATACTAATGCTTTTTGCAAATGACATACGGATTTTAGGTTTTATTGTGCTGGCTGTAGGTATTTTAATCCTGACCCTCAATAAAAATGAATTTACAGTAAGGATCAGTACAAATGCCGGAGAAGTGAACAGTATTGTTTCGAAAGACAGATTATATGTTCAGAATATTGTAAGTGCACTTAATGAGGCAATTGTATTCAGAGGTTAAAACATTCAATTCCCTAATTATGAAAGTTTTTCTTGTTATCTGTGCCCTCTGCTGTTTCGTAGCTATACTAAAATTACCTATCGAATATTACACCTTTCTGAGAACAATAGTTTCGCTGGGAGCCTTACTGCTTATTTACGTTTGGACAAAACAAAAAAACTACGCTTTAACAGTTGTTTTTGTTATCATACTCATCCTTTTTAATCCCCTGTTCCCCGTTTACCTGCATAGAAAAAGCATCTGGATCCCACTTGATATCATCACCGGGCTCTTGTTTTTAATCTTTGCCTTTTATAAGAAAAGTGAACCTGCAAAACAAGAAGAAAAAGCGACTGAAATTTTACCCGTTCAAAAAACATACTCCAGAGACCGGATTGTTTCGGCAAAAAGAGAAATACACTAATCACATCATAAATCAAACTAAAACTTAATGTTATGATTGCCCAAATAGAAGAATTTTTTAACCCAAAAACAGCCGATCCGCCTCAGGATGAAAATGTAGAGATTAAGGAGCCGGCTTCCGAAGAAACAGAGGAGGTAAGAAAAAGAACTTACCACGAAGCGGGTTTCAGAGATGGATCGAGAAACAGTGGTAGTCCGCTGGCACTTTCGATATGTTTGAACGCCATTTACGCCAGGTTCCAAAATGAAGAAAAGGAATTGGTAGAAAAGCAGCAACTGGCCAAAGAGCCCTATATCAACGAGCAGAAAACTAAAGAAACCGAAATAAAAACACTGGTCATCAGTAAAGAAAGTAAGGAACAGCAGATTAACAAGGTAGAAACCGATATCAGGGAGGTAAAGGATAATATTGAAGAGTTGAAATTCGAAATTAACGACCTGCCCCGGAATCCCGAAAAATACCACATCAGTGCTTCAAAAGGTGCTTCAAGCAAATTCTGGATCGGTTTAATCATCCTCATGCCTTTAAGCCTGTATTTATTTACCTTTTATATTTCTACCTCTTATTCTGCCTTTTTTAAACCCTTCGATGCCACCAGCACCATCATCATGAATGTGCTCGATTCGAAAGCTTTTGAAAAGGCCTGGCACGATGGTTCGCTCGAAGGTGCTTTTGTAACCTTTATCCCTTTTGTGTTTTTAGGACTGGGTTATTTAATACACATGTTCGGAGAGGTTAAAAGCATTGGGAATTACATTAAAATCGGTCTGTTGTTACTTACCACTTTTGTTTTCGATGCCATTTTGGCTTACCAGATCGAAGAAAAGATTTACGAGCTAACCAAAACGTTTAATACACCTGAATTTAATATCCCTATTGCCTTTGGCAAAATCCAGTTCTGGGGAATCATCTTTGCCGGTTTTGTGGTGTACCTCATCTGGGGTGTGGTATTCGATTTTATCATGAAGGAACACCGCGAGAAAGATAAAATAAAACACGAACAGTTTCGGAGGAAAAAAGACATCCAGATCCATCAGGATAGGATAAGCGATATTGAAATTCAAAAAGCAAAATTAATAGAAGAACTTAGCGGCATCAAGAAAAGTTCGCTCGAAGCTCAGGGGCGCATTGCTACCCTTCAGAACATCATCGATGCCGTAATTATCCCTACTAAAGAATATGTATTATATGCTTCTGAGTACATGCAGGGCTGGATTACATTCGTTAATGAAAAACTCCGCATTTCCCAACACGAAAAAATTGTTCTTCAAACTGAATGTATGGAAACTTATCACGAAAACCTTAAAAGTGTAGGCGCCAGCGAAGATTCGCAAAATTCTGTTTATGTCACTACTTTATAACCATCAGGCATCATGAAGTCAACATTACTAAACATATTACTGCCGCTCTTAATTACAGCTGCTTTTGCGAGAGAGGGTAAAGCCCAGCCAGCGCAACAGAACCTTAACATCAGCTTTTTACTCGATTTATCAGACAGAATAGATCCTAAAAAGAATCCTGATCTTTATCAAAGAGACTTAGGCTACATAAAATCGATAGAAACAGCTTTTGTAAACCATGTAAAAGGGAAAAAGATGATGCTTTTGAACGATCAGATGCAGGTTTTCTTCGATCCAATACCTAAAATTCCGAATATCAATCTGCTGAGTCAACAGTTAAAAGTCAGTTTTAATCCAAAAACAAGTAAAAAAGACATCTTAAGTGTGGATAACTCGTACACACAGATCTCTGCAAAAATCTATCAGCATACTATTAAATATGGTCATTATGTAGGCTCCGATATCTGGAAATTTTTCAAAAACAATGTTCAGGATTATTGCATTAAAGATCAGCATAGAAATATTTTGATTATCCTAACCGATGGCTACATGTACCATCAAGACAGTAAGTTTTTAGATAATGGAAAAAGTTCTTACATCACACCGGCATTTATCCAGGCAAAAAAGCTCACCTCCGCTGATTATAGGGCGATCATAAAAAAGAACAATCTTGGTTTTATCCCTGCAACCGGCAATTTGCAAAACCTCGAGGTTATTGTATTAGGCATTAATCCGTCAAAGCAAAGCCCATACGAAGAAGATATAATTAAACAGTATTGGACAGATTGGTTCAAAGCCATGAAAGTGAAAAAATACTATTTAAAAACGGCTGATCTGCCTGCCAATTTAGCACCTGTACTACAAGAAATTATTTCAGGAGGTAATAAATCATAACCAATCCACCACTAAAGTTAAAATAGCATAACTCATTTAAAATCATCCCCTCATCATGAAAACACTCTCGCTACTCATCTTCTTCTTTGCTAACATTATTACCTGCAAAGAAAGTACAACCGTATACATCTGCAACAGTCCGAATGCAAAAAGATACCATAACAGCTCCAGTTGCAAAGGCTTAAGTAACTGTACTTATAAAATTGTAAAAGTGGATATCGAAAAAGCCAAAAAAGACGGCAAAACATTATGCGGCTGGGAAAAGTAAGCCTGCTGCTGTTGTTGCTCACGCTTCAGTCCTGCTTCATCCGGCCAGCTGGAAATAAAGGCATTAATTATAGTAATCTTGTTTTTACGGCAAGGGTCATCCGCATTTTAGATGGAGATACCATGGAAGTATTGTATCAGGACCAGCCCGTTAAAATCCGTTTGGCACATATCGATTGCCCCGAGAAACGTGGCCACCAGCCTTTTGGTACCAAAGCGAAACAAGCCCTTTCCGATCTCTGTTTCGGACAAATGGTTACTGTGCAGGGCCAAAAATACGACCGCTATAAAAGATTGATTGCTGTAGTGATTAACGATAAAAAACAGGTGCTTAATCAGGAAATGGTTAAACTGGGTATGGCCTGGCATTTTAAAAAGTACTCCAGCGATCCGCTTTATGCGCAACTGGAAATGACCGCCAGGAAAAATAAAATAGGATTATGGGAGGAAGCAGATGCGGTAGCGCCATGGGAGTGGCGGAAACCGCGGAAGCAGTTGTTAAATAATTAAGATTTTGGAAAACTCGAAGTAGCTATAGCCCTTTCTAACCTCAGATCAATTAATATTTAGGTCGAGGCTATCTATGGATTAGATATTCCCTTAAGCTTTTATAGTGTAGCTGTCTAATTCGACTATTGAACCACCCTTACCAACTTATTGAGATTTTCCATTGAAATTAAATTTATACAAGTTGAAATATTTAATCTGACTTATGGGAAGAATGTAAATACATACATATATTCATTTAAAACTCAGGGGTCCGAGATCGAATTAAACTGTAGCTTACCTTTTTATACTATATAGTATTGTTTACATTTGAGGATACTAATTATTAAACTAAATATGAAGATTATCCAACTTTCTGATATACACTTATCCAACAGTAATTTGACTAACCTTCAAAATTATTTTATGGAAGCTCTTTTATCTGATTTGAAGGCTGAGCACCTTAAAAAGCCGATCGATGTTATTATTTTTACCGGAGATTTGGTTGACAAAGGAGGAGATTCTTTAGGAACTGACCCCTATCAAATCTTTGAGCAAGAAGTGATTTCTCGTTTGGCATTAGGGCTAGGTATTTCCAATTCGCAAATATTAATGATACCAGGAAATCATGACATTGAGCGACAAAAGGTAGAGAAACATTCGGAATATTATTTAGCTGAAAAACTCGATAAGGATATGGCTAATACCTATCTAAATGATATGAAAGATGAATTCAATACTTACAATGAGCGTATTAAATTATTTAAAAATTTTGAAAAAAAATTTCATTTATCTACTCCTGATTATTTTTACTCAAATAATGAATCTGTAGCGATACTTAGTGATGGAGAAAACAAAGTTGGATTAGTAATGATCAATGATTCTTGGAGGTGTTCTGTGGATCTAAAAAAAGAACAGCATTTTATTGGAATAAACCAACTGTTCAACGCAAAAAAACGGTTTGCAGCTCAGCATACGAAACTAAATATTGCACTTTTTCATCACCCACTAGAAGCAATAAATAGTGCGGAGGCAGAAGAAATTGAAGCAATACTTAAAGCCCAAGATTTTCATGTTGCTTTTTTCGGGCACAGTCACAAGTACCGTGCAGAATCTGTGCATTCAGCTAATGGAGGATTTCTCACAATCAACGGACGTTCTGCTTTCAATAATTCAAAGGAAATTTCAAGTGTTTTTCAGCCTGGGTACATCGTACTTGACGTAGATGTTGATCACCAAACTTATGAAATTCAAGCTAGAAAGTTTATCCTCAATGGATATCGTTTTGACAAAGATACTGATTCTCTTCCCAATGGTTGCCATTCAGGAAAGCTTCCTATAAAAAATCGATATTACGAACTCGCAGAGCAATCAAATAATGATGATAAAAATTTACCGGACAGCTATACTGCAGATGTGGATCGTATTGTCAAACTTCTTATTGGCAAATCCCTTTATCCAAATCCTTATATTTTTATCAGAGAGCTAATCCAAAATTCAGTAGACGCGTGCAATCGTGTAAAGCAAGTTCATACGCACTTATCCCCTAAAATTATTATTAGTCTGAATACGACTGAAAATTATATCGAAGTGCTTGACGAGGGAGATGGGATGTCTAAAGAAGTTCTTAAAAATCACTTTTCGGTAATCGGAAAGAGTATTAGTCAAGAGTTTAATGATAATACAGGAAATTTCAGTTTAATATCTAAGTTTGGTATTGGATTCATTAGCACATTTATCGTTGCTGATAAAATCCAAATTTCAACCAAACACGAAATGGATGAACAAGTTACGTTTAAGATAAAAAATGTCTTTAAAGGATTTGAATATTCTCAGTCGAATTTGGAAAATCGTCTTCAGACAACTGGCACAATTGTGAGAATCTATCTCAAACAGGGATATATACCTCAAGTTGCATTTAGTCAAGCGATGCATTATTGTCGCCATATTGCGAATTTGGAATGTTACCAAAATGGTTCTAGAGTACAAAAACACGAGAGTTGGAATATTGAATCATGTTTATATACAGAGGTTCAGACAAATGACCGTTATGAATTAAAGTTGGGCCTATCTCCTCATGCCATTAATCTGATAGCATCAAATAGTGGTTTTATTATTACAGATTTACCATTGCCAATTATTCCTTATAAATTCCCATATATCATTGGTGGAGAAATTAATTTTAAGCCAGGCGGAATTGATTTTGACGTTTCAAGGAGTAACGTCATGCCTTCAGAGAAAGCTTCTGCGTGTCAAAAAGAAATCTCTATATTGCTCAGAAAATTTTTTCGTCAGGCTTTGGAAAGTGAGGGTAGTAATATCAAGCAAGTTGTTGTCAGCTACCTTCAGCACTATTTACAATTTTACGAACAGGATAAACAGCAAATGTATGCAACCTATGCTGATTTTTATTCGAAAAATGAACTCTTGGATTTGTGTGCAAAAAATACGATGGTTGTTTATCAGAGTATTCAAATGAGTTTGGCATCCGCTATTTCAACAATGAAATTACTGAAGTTGGACACCATTTTTACTACAAATCAAGTGGGGCTTAATGATTATCAAATTATCTTAAAGCAATACTTGGAAAATAAAGGCTTTATAGTCGTTAGAAATCAAACAATAAGTGTGCAACTGCGGCACGCTGCTCCGCAAGGTTCATTGGATCAGGTGCTTAGGTTAATTGGGGAGATACATGGTGTATTGGTAAAAGACCTATCTGCTGTTGATTCTAGTTTTTTAGTCGATATGAAGATGGACAAAAAGCAGTTTCCAGAATCATTGGTGAAATGCATTAAAAAGATTGAAGAGATCTATAGGTTATCTGTCGAAATAGGTCCTTTTAATAAACATAATAAGCCATCCGTTGCAAACGGGAAAGATTATTTTTTAAATTACGACCATGATTCTTTTCAATCTATGCTGAATCAACAGACAGAATTGCAAGGGGAAATATTATACACTTATCTTTTGGGACTTCTAGGATTAAAACTTCAATAAGAATATGAGCAATTATTCTTGAAGACATTCATCTTATAGCTAGATTTCATTCTAAGAGAATGATAGGTTTATACAAAATTTAAAATGAGTCATATTCAATCGATTCCATGTAATATTCTCTCCCTATTTCTCGCCGCCTTAAAAACAAAAACGCCAGCAGTTATACGTAACTACTGGCGGAAGGAGTGGTTACGACGATAAAAAAATCACTCGTCTAGCGTGATTAAAATTATTATTAAAACGTCAAGACTTTACCACTCTAAGTAATTCGCTTAGTTTATAATTGAATTTTTTATATTATATTTAATAAGCACGTCAACATTCGCCCGCCTTAGGCTGTCAAGTTTTTCCAGACGATCCTGTAACCTACGCAATCTATCCTTAGTATTTTCATCCTCTATAGAAGTTTTTGGAATAATAAAATCCCTCAAAATAAAAGGAATAAATACTGTCACAATCCCAAGAAGCACCAGTAATAATTGTTCATTATTTATCTTTTGCTTGAAAAAACTTCTAGTCATTCCATCATCTGTAACATTCCAAATAACAAAAAACAATGAAAAGGCCGCGGACAAGAACATAGAAAGTGTTAACCATCTTTTACGGATCTGTTTCCTTTCTTCTGACTTAATAATCTTAAAAAGAAGCTTCATTTCACGATTAGCATCGTCATATTGTATTTCGATAGGTTCACGCAACAGTGCAGATCGACTATTTAACCAGTTATTTACTTCGTCTTCTATTTCTATTCCAATAAACGAACGTAAAGTTTGAATTATTGCCAGAGTGAATTCATTTCCAGACTCGAGATTCAAAGCTAATCTACGTCGTGCATAAGATTTCACGACTTCCGCATCCCATGGAATTGGGGAAAGATATTTTGCTACTTCTAAAAAATCGCTGAATGACTGAACAAAGTCTGGAAGCATTTTATTCAACAAGACCCAGGTTCTATCATAAGTTAGATCATCGCGAAAAATACCTTTTAACCTTTCTATACCCGCTGCTGACAATGGATCATATTCGCTTACAATTATGACCTGATCTGAAACGCCTCGTTTCATACAGAATCCTGCAAAACTATCAGAACCAGCCTGAGCGTCAAGAAAGATAAAGTCATAATTTCCAGAATGGTCACGAAGAATTTGTTTTAAACCTTCTCGAAATTTAGCGATTTCGCATTCTTCAGTATTTTGAAAAGAAAATGTTGACGGAATTAAATCAATTCCACTCTCAAGAGAAACAATTTCAGCATAGTTTTTGAGAATGCTAATTTCAAAACTCCCTTTAGGTTCCCTTTTCTCCGAACGGGCCAGCTCTGCTTGGACCATGACCTCTTTCAGATACATCAAAGTCAAGCCGTTCGTTGAGGCATCTGTATCAACCATAAGAACTTTCTTACCCAAAGCACAAAGAAAAGACGCAAAGGTAGAAGTTAAGACAGTTTTACCAGAACCACCTTTTGCACTTGCCATGCAGATTATTTTAGCCATTTTGACCTCCTATCCATTCCTGAGCATTCTCACGATTTTCTTTAATTTCAACCTTAGCCATTTCTGCAATTCCCTTACCGCCTAGCTGGTTCATGATTTCAAAATAAGTATTTGTGATCTGTTGTGAGTTGTCTGGGAACATTTCAGCTAGAGAAATTAAACCAGTAATCTGAGTTCTAAGCTCCATCAATCTGTACTGCCTTTGTGTAATTGACTCGATTTGACGGGTAAAAAAACCTCCATCTCCACATGGATCTGTAGTATATCCAATGTAAGCGGATCGGAATGTCATCATCAAGCTTTGATTTTGGTCTGTAATACTAAATAACAAACTCTGGATTTTTGATTGATGCTCTGCTTTTAAATTCGCGGTGGCAGCTTCTTGCACAGCTCCCTCGGCTTCAATTTTGATATTAGTATCCTTTAAAGCTAATGGAAATGCATCATCAATATTGTTAAAAATAAGCTTGACGGAACCATCGAGGCATCGATGTTTTCTAGTTTTTGACCATGGCCAATTAAATATCATTTTGAGAGTAATTAAAGTAGGGATAAATAAATATCTTGATTGAAGAACATCACGAAAATGATAAAAATTTGAGTAATTCAAAAATATTTTTTGATCTACATAAATATTTTATCCTAATTCTCTCTGAGGTAGTCAGATGTGAGCGTCATATACCTTTAACTTTATACCAAATGGATAAAATTTCGACAATTATCTAGTATATTTAATTATGAGCCAAATGATTATATTATTAGTTATCTCAATTAATAAATTCTTATAATGTGTAAAGATGCCGTTGGCAATTATACCTTTAATCTAAAAGCGGCCAATGGCGAAATCATCGGTCGAAGCGAGAACTATACTACCGCCGCAAACAGGGAAAATGGCATTGATGCCATTAAACGTAATGCCCCCAATGCCTCATTGAAGATATCTCTTAAGAAAAAGGCCGTTTAACAAAAACTGATTTGTTAAACCGCTATAAATGAATATATCACCATTAAAAAACGAGCCGATCCTGTTGTTGAAAAAATAAATCTTTTGTAACCTTTAGCTTAACATACTTTCCAAAACTTCCTTTCGTTATACAAGATATACAGCGTCGCTTATTTTGCTGTTTAATTACTAATTAAACTTACATTGATGGAAAAACGAAATCAAGTTTTTATCCCATCCCTAACAGTTAAATCATCCCAATTTGTGCATGCTCTCCTCGTTGATGCACACTGCCAGCTCCCGCAGAAGGTGTTGTGCATTAGATCTTGTATTGGCCTGATTGGGCTGAGTCGGGGCTATCCATAAGCCCATGCACAACCGCAATTTACACACACCACACACAAAATGATAATTAACCTGAATTAGCTGAGGATTAAATACCAGTTGATTTTTGTTTACCTGCTCAAATCGAATTGTAAATAACCATTTTGATGAGATTTTAGCGATTTCAAAACGATTGGCTTAACCTTCAGCACAGGAACGACTGAAACATTTTTAGAACCTGAATGTCCCTAAAAGTTTAGCAGAATGTTTTCATGTTTTTTAAACACTATACACATGAAAGATTATGAAGCGCTTGTACAGATTTTGTACAATATTTATCTCGTACTCAATAAAGAAAACCGGCCTTTTACGTTTATCGATCTATTTGGCAGCCCCAACGAGCAGCTCACGCGCCAGCAGGTAAAAGATTACCTTAAAATAAGCGAAAGTACTTACAAACGTAAGGTAAAAGATGGCACTTTAAAACCCATAAAATTACCGGGCGGCGACCGTTTTTACCTGAAAGACCTGTTGGCCGCTTATTTAGAAAGCCAAAGAAAAGGACGCATTTAGGTACTGATCCTGTACCTGTTTTTTACGTTTTGCAGGTACCAGGTTAAGCCCATGTTTACCATTTCTGTACCTGTTCTCTACCCTTTGCTTACCTGTTTTTTACCTTTTGTTTACCCCGGCATTACCTGTTGTTTACCAAAAAAGTAATACCGGGGCCTTTTTATGCCTGCGATAGGGTTAGGTGCTACACCAGCTGTATGCTACCATGGGAGTATGTTGTCTATAGCTTGAGTTTTTAAAGGTTCATTTTGGCTCAAGCCTACCCATAAGGGGTTCAATTTGGCCCATTAAAGTCTAAAATAATACATCATGAAAGCCTGTAGCTAAGTTTGGGTATGGATTTAAAATTCCTGATAAAAGGGGAGGGTCCTTAATTAAACATCTTTTCACTTAAAAAAACTGATCATGGCAACGTATTCAAAAGGCGCCAATGGCGCATTCTCAGGTAAAGTAGGCAGTATTGTTGGGAGCAACTGGCGTGGGGTAGATTACCTTAAAAGTCTGCCGAAAAAAAGCAATAAACAAAGTTCCGACCTTCAGCTGGCACAACGGCGCAAATTTGCCCTCGCCCCAATTTACCTCAGCCCAATTAAAGACATTTTAAATATTGGTTTCAAAGATAAACAGCTCAATAAAACCACGGGTTACAACGCTGCGGTAAAGATTTTTTTAAACAATGCCATTGTTGGCGATTACCCTGATTTTACAATCGATTTTTCGCAGATCGTAATCAGTAAAGGTTCACTCTCCGTATTCCATGGTTTAAGTGCTGTTTTACAGGGGACTGATATTGTGCTCAGCTGGCAGGGCATTTCGAACCGTTACAATGCTTTCGACGATGATATGCTGATGGTGGTATTATTTAACGATACCAAAAAAATGTACCTCGTGTACGAAGATGCGCAACGGGCAGCTTTAACCTACACGGCAATTGTAGGTAATACCGCTGCAGGCGATGTGCTTTATGCCTGGGCCTTTGCCATTAAGCGCGAAAACAATGTGGTGTCTAACAGTCAATACCTGGGCAGTTTTACCGTACCCCAGGCTTAACCATTAAACCCTGCCCTAACTGGCGATTATACCCGGTTGGAGCAGGGTTTATTAAATTTTTGCTTTTTCGAGCTATACTTTCCTCACTGCCGTTTTTAATACCGAGAGGAGAAAAAGGATCAGAAATACGACGATCACAGGCGCAAAAACTTCTAACCAGCCTATGCGCCCGAAAATGATTTTGATGATAAAGAGGATGCAGCTAAAAAGCATCCCCAATAAGATTAAGATTTCTTTAAAACCCCTTTGTTTTGTTTTTCTGGTTCTTCTTTTTGCCATTAATTCTTTTTAATAATTAACTCATAACTTGAGTCTGGTTAATCTTTAAGAGTTTTAATATGTTTAGCTTCTTTTTCCTAACGCGATTGCCATCCTGTCCCTATCGTATAGACACGTCTTTTTAAAGGATTATGCTAGCTTGCTTTGATAACAAACAGGTTTTACCGAAGGACGCCGGTCAATCCCAAGTGCAGGGAAATCAAAAAAACAGTTGCGAAATAGAACAACGGGCACTACCAAACCTAAAACGCAGTGGTTTTGTGCACATTTTCCACAAACATTAATCAAGCACTTATAGCACAAAACAAAGTGCCGCTGTTTTTTTGATGTGAGATGGATTTGCGCGAAAGCACATTGCTGGATTGACGAAGCGCTTTGGGTACTTTGGCGCTCCAAAGTACCATGCCCCCGCGGCATAGAGCGGGAAAAAAATGTATTTGCGTCCACACAATAGGATTTTTCATCAGGGCAGGATGATGGCTATGAGTTAAAAATATTCAATGGAAATCCTTTATAATTATATTAATAATCGAACTTAGGTTTATAGCAATGTAATTTCAACACGCCTGTTCCTTTTTCTCCCACTAACAGTATGATTTGAAGCAATCGGATCTTCAATACCTTTTCCTGTGGTACTTATCCTGCTTGCTTCAATATTTAATGCCGTTAAATGATTTTTGAATGCATCGGCCCTTGCCTGCGAGATCTGCTGATTTAGGGCTACCGGACCATCGCTGCTGGCATAACCATCAATATGGATGGATGCAGCAGGGTTTTTGATCAAATAAGCGACAATGCGTTTGATTAAAGCGCTGTTGGTACTGGCAAAAGATGATGAACCCTGAACAAATGTTACAGGCACAGCATGGTTTAATGTTTTGAGTGCTTTTGTTGGTAATTTAGCAGGGGCTGTATCAATACTGGTTTTACTGATCGAATCTTCTTGTTTCGCCGGTGATTTTAATCGTGCTACAGCAGTGGTATCCATACCGCTAACTTTTTCTTTTACTGGTGTAGCAGGTACAACAACCGAAGCCGGATCGGAAGAAACGTTTGAAGCAGGTGTTTTTGCTGCAGGATCTGTTTTGCCTGATGCATAATACCAGATGCCGCCAGCAACAGCCAGTATCCCCAATAAACCGATTAACCAGCCGCTTGATTTGCCAGCGGGTTTTTCAATCTCTCCTTTTGAAAGATCAAATTTTGATGGCTCTTTTTTGGAGCCATCATTTTTATTTAAATCGAATGCCATAATTTTATTTTTTAGGTGTACATATCAACCAAAGTTTGCAAACTGCCCGTATGTGCCCTGCCCATGGCTTCAAACTCCCAGCTTTCGCCAGCACGGAACAAACGCCCAAATTCTACCGCATCTTCGTTGGTATATTGGTCTTTCAGGTCGTAACGCAGTATTTCAGCACCATTGCTTTCATCCACAATCCTGATGTAACAGTCATTTACTTTTCCAAAATTCAGGTCTAATGTTCTCCGGTCTTTTTTATTGTCGTGAGGATATTTACAGATGGTACAGCATATAATAATCTGTTCGATTTTATCGCTGACTTTAGACAAATCGATAAACATATCTTCATCGTCGTCGCCATCACTTCTGCTCCCATCCGGATCATCAATGGCGCCGATAATTGCCCCGTCTTCGGTAAATGGCCTAAAGAGGCCTTTCTCTACTTTATCCTCAATTTTATTACCCATACGGATTTGCCCGTAAAAGGTAAAGTACGAATCAGAAGGGATCTTGAAATCGCCACCAATTGAAAATGCCGAAACATCGAGGTCGAACTCCGGACCGCCGGGTTCTTCATTAGGATCCCAGCCCATTCCTATTTTTACAACGGTTAATCCAGGCGCTGCCTTGGATAGAGAGAACCTGTCTCCCTTATTTAAATTAAAACTGCTCATCTTTTTATTGATATAATTCTATTAATGTATTAAGGCCGCCAGAGAAGGCCTGCCCAAGAGCCTCTACATTCCATGCTCCCCCGTTTCTGGAGATGGAAGCAATCATCAGGGAATCTTCATTGGTAAATTCCTCTTTAAGCAGGTATTGGCATAAAACCGATTTATCGGCATTGTTCCTGATATTGATATAAGAGTTTTGAACGTGGCCAAAATGATGGCCCCTTTCTTCACTCTGATCAATGGTTACGGCGAAATAGAGGAACTCCACTTTCGGATCTATTTTGGATAAATCGATATGGATTACCTCATCATCGCCGTCGCCTTCGCCACCCCTGCTATCGCCCGGGTAATGGGTAGAACCATCAGGGCTTGTGTTGTTGTTATAAAAAACAAAGTATTCATCGGTTAGGAGTTTACCGTTTTCGCCCAGCATAAACACAGAGAGGTCGAGGTCTACCGGGTGCCCGTTTACAACAGCAGTATCCCAGCCCAGGCCTGCAATGAGGTGATTTAAGCCCGGTTCTTCCCCAATCAGGGAAACGGGTTTTCTTTTTTCTATTTGTATAGCCATTTTGTTAAGTTTTAGATTTTATATGCCCTAACTTTTTTTTGGAGGTAAAGGCGGTGGTTTTACAGGATTGTTTTTATTGTTTGGTGTTGCTTTTATTTCGGGTAACCTGGGAATGTTTACCGGTTTTGGAACATCGCTTTGCTTTTTGGGTGGTAACGGCGGAGGCAGTTTTGGTGTTGGAAGGGCTGGCCGCGAGAGTACCGGAGGCGCAGTGGGTACTTTTGCTTTAACGCTGTAACCAGCATTGGCAATGGCCTGAAAAATAGCCAGCATGCTATCTTTAACATCAACAGGTTGCAAGGCGATAACATGATGATACTTTTTAAGCAGTTTATCAGAAAAATACGGGGTGCTGATTTCTTCTGATCCAAGCAGGATCATTACCCCATCGGCCTGTAAATTGTTTGCCCTCAGCAGATCGTCTGTTGCGGCAAAAATCATCCCGTCATTGGCATAATATTGCAGCCTGTCGTTCAGGTTTCTTTCCCTTACATTAAACCAATACCGGTTTCCATCAGATAGTTCGGCTTCGCCTTTAATAATCGGGCTGATGTTTTGGAGTAAAGCAGCGCAAAACGGAAGCAGGAAAGCGATTTCGGTATCTTTATTAACCGACAGATAAGAATTTTGCAGGATGATATATTCTACAATCATATCGGCCAGGATTTTTACCCTGGGGTCGGCACCCTGACCTGGCAGTCTTGCCGATCCAAGCGCTTCGGCCTTACTATTTTTGTAAAGGTTTAAATAAAGTACATCATCAATGCCATTCATGAATAAAATAGCCTTGTTGTTTGATAAAATCTGTTTTTGGGCCAGTATATTAAAAAGGGTATGGTGATATGCAATGCGGTCTAAATTAAAATAGCCAGCCTCCTGAAACAGGTTTTCAATCAGCGATTTCTCATTGTCTTCAATATCATCATCAAATAAAAAGCGCAAAGGAAACTGCTGCCTGTACGATTCGATAGAATCGGATTTGTATAATACGGTGTTTAAAAAGTGTGATAAGTATTGTTCAACACCATAATAAAAGAGCTGTTTAACAGGTTTTTTGTTGCCATATATACTGAAATGTTTCGCCGGATCTTTTACAATTTCGAAATAATTGCCATAAGCGTATGGATCGTTTTTGTAAAAGCGTTCCCTGGCGGCAGCACCAAAAATAAAATCGTTGCCATTTACATAAAAGTATAAGGGAATCTCGTTCGATTCCCTCATTTTTAATGGGGCATAAGGGTTACTGTCTGATTGATACCAGAAAGTAACCGTCCGCTTCGATATTTTTGCCAATACACAGAATCCCATCATTACTATTGTTTTTGAATGCCTTTAAGCAGGTGTTTTTCGAAGAATTTCATCCCTTCCAGAATGATGATTGGCGCTACATAATCGAAATCTTTCTGATCATCGTGTTTCCGCTTTTGTGCTTTGATAAAATCAGGCTCTCCTTTGATGTAATTTTCGATGTTCATATCCTGAAAACCCGCCATAAAATCTGTGGCATTCATTTTTAAACCAAACATGCTGGATGATACCTTGTAAAACAGATCCGCAAAATCCATAAACCTTGGGCAGTGCGGTTTGCCTTCCTGTGGCAAACAGATAAAATGATTGCCAATGTGCTCCAGCATTTCCGGCGTAATGGAATTGGTTGATTCTAAGTATTTAAATTCGCCATTTGGCGTAACCACACAGAAATTGTCTTCGCCCAATATTTCAATGGCCTGTTTGTTGGTCGGCACCAGAATACTGGTGATATTGGTTGGGATGGCCAAACCTTTCGATACTTCGTATTTAACATCGGCATTGTCTGTTCCACGTTGCGAATTGATATCGATTATTTTTAAGGGGCTTGTGGTGATCGGACTAATGGTTTGTTTGGCCACTGCTTCTCCGCCCATTCCCCTGATAAACATCTGCGTATAATAATCATCGGCTGCGGCCGGATTTACCGCGGTAAACCAATCGAATATTCTGGCGCCTTTACCTGCAAATGCAATTTTTATTTTTGGCGGAATGGCTTTAACCGCTGGTGGTGCATCTTCTGATTTTACAATTTCATTCCTCAGTTTATAGGCCAGCTGACCTGCATAAAACATAATCAGGCCGGTAACGTAGAGGTTAATACTCATCATTTCCTTACATTCGGCAGCGATTAAGAGGTAAAAAGTTTCAAAATCCGAAGCTTCTAAACGGTCGACAACCTGTTCGAAATAATAGGGTGCGGTATTTTCGTTAAATTTAGGTGTGCCGGAATTTAAACCCTGGATTGATATTTTTTTCTTTTCGCAGATCCTGAGCAGTACATTTTTAAAGTTGGGCGAAAATTTGGTTGCCTGTGCCACACGTTCGGCTGCAAAACGGATGGAGTTCTGTTTGATCATTGCCTTTCCGCCTTCCATTTGGCACAATGCGGTAATATCTGTTGTACTGCCACCAATGTCGAAACAAAGTACCAGTTCTCCGGGATTAATGGAGTAACCCCCATTTGGGCGCACCAGGTAATTGGCTACAGCACAGGCTTCGGATAAGGATTCTTCGTTACTTAATTTTTTGAAATCGAACCTTACCGGGCCGGTTTCCGTTTTAATATCTACCGCTGTAAGTGTTCTTTTAGCTTCATTGCCCCATCCTGTAGCAACAGCTTCTTGGGCTTGTTCGCCCCAGCCGCTATTGCCCGTTTCTGTTGAACCCCATGCTGGTGTTGTGGATACTGGTGTTGAAGCCTGATTGCCCCAGCCACCAGATTGAGCTCCGGGAGAGCCCCAGCTGCTGTTACCAGATGTATCGCCGATATCAGAAAGATCGGAAGGAGGGAAGGTTTTTAATTTAACCTGGCTTTCAATCGGTGATATTTCTTTAAGCGAATCCCATATCCCCCTGTATTCGCTTAATAATTCTTTACCCATTGAGGAAGGGTACGACCATTTTAAGGTATGTGGCTCATGCCCTTCAATAAACAATTGTGCATATACATGAAGCAGTAAGGTACTTAAATAAGCGGTTTTGTAACTCTTGTCAATCTGTTGGGTAGACCATTTCATGTTGTACACCAGCTCGGCCCTGCCAATGCGGTTATAACCTAAAATGTAGCGGTTGTTTTCTGCATTTTCGATGGGCAGGTTTTTTTCAAAACAGGGGAAACCACCCTTTACGGCCTGGGCCATTAAGGAGTTAACCTGAATGTTGCCATCGTTTACCACCCTTCTCGAATCGTGTATGGTGAGTACAGATTTAATGGAATTGGTGAGGATTTCGTCGTTCTGAAAAAAGAAAATCTCATCTTCCACCGCAGGCCTTTCGTCGTTGTTTTTGCTATCGCTGGCCAGTAATGATACCCTTTTATTGGTGAGTTTCAGGTTTTCGCAAACCTCGTTCCGCTGATCGGAAAAGTAAGCGATAGAAGAATTTGTACTGCCAAAATCGACACCTAAAAAGGCTGGCGACAATGTCCTTGGCGCGTTTAACATATTCACCGGTAAGGCCTGCGTATTGCCTGATCCATCGTAACGGATAATTCCAAAACCACAATCAACCCCTGCATGTGCAAACTTTACGCCTTTAAAGGGTTTATTGCTTTCGTATATCTCGTATTTATATTTATTGTCGGCCACCGCATTATTGGATGCGATATGTAACTGCGCTTTAATGTTGCCATATTTTTCGGGGATTACTGCTGCCCTTCCGTTATTGGCCAGGTATAGAGGAATACCTTTTTCATCCAGTACAATCCTGAAAAAATCGTCGTCTACATTTCCAATAAATGGTGTAGCCTGAAACTTGGCATCGTTATGCGGTATTTCGGAATACAGAAAATAGCGGTTCCATTGTTTGGAAATAAAATTCGGCCACATTAAAATGTCCTTGCCGCTGATCGATTCGGAGGTTACTTTATAAATGACCTCTTTTATAATTTCATTTCCGGTTTCGGTATATAGTTTTAACTGTACAATTAAACGTTCGCCGTCTTTATCAGTGGGGTCATAAATGGCGGTAATCCGAGATTTTACGTTCGATGATTCCGAAATGCCCACCAATGCATCAAGTGTAGCACCAAAAACATTTAGCGCCAATGGTGTTAATGGCAGGGTAAAATAAGCATGGCTGTTCAGCTGTCCTTTGGTTTCGGCAGCCAATAGCAATATGGGTTTAGATTTCAGGAAATTACGGGTTTCCATACCATCCCTGCCAAAATCGATCTGTGCAATTTCGGTAGTATCTGGAAGTAATAAATCTTTCGGATCGAACAGGATACTGCCTTCTTTCGATTCGTTGTAGATAATCCCTTCTGAACCGAATAATGCTGTAGAATAGTTAAAAAGAAGGCTAAAAGGATAGTTGAACAGGGAGCCGACTTCGGGAGCGGTAGATTTATCGAGTTTAGGGTAGCCCTTAGCCTGCTGATAAATAACCATATCATTCATCCAGGCTTGGATACAGGTAGAAATATTGCCATACTCGGGCCTGATCAGTTCTTCTACACCGGCATAATTTAACCTGAACCTTTCAATGTTATCCAGAATGTGTTTGGCGTAACCATGCAGGGTAAAAAGTTCCTGCGGATTAATTTCCGATTGTAAAGGATCGATAAATTTTCCATTCTGTACGTTGATAAAGGGAAATTTCTCCCTGATCTGATAGGATACGGAAGTAAAAACAAAACTATCAGGAGAGGTTCCACCGATCACATTGCCTTTAAATGAAATGACATCAATAAAGGGTATTCTATCTGCATTATTGGCTAAAGATTGATCGCACCATAAAGGTTTCCGCTCAAATAACATATTGCCAAATGCCCCGGTAGGCTCGTATAGGTTTGCAGTTGTATTTAAATGCCCGCCGTCTGAATAAGATAGATGGATTCTATTTGCTTCTATATCTTTATAGTTTAAAGCTATACAACTGATCAATCCCTTCCATTCACTGATCAGGGACTTATAGAACAACATCAAACCTGATGCTTCAGCATCTTTATCGCGGATATTATCTATGGCATTTTTGAATAAATTGGCCCGGGCAAATACAGAAGGTATGCCGGATACAATTGTTCCGATATTAACAGCAGAATTACCGTCCTGATCTACAGCGATTTCGGGGATCAGGATGTTTTTGGTAAATACTTCAAGCTGGGGGATTTTATCCCAGGCAAATTCTACTCCGTTCGGCTCTGTTTTGGGATGAACTTTTATCGCCAGTGCTTTGATTCTTTTATCAGACATAGTGCTTTAGTTTATATCGAAGTTTTGTGAAATGGTAAGTGCATTAAAAATGTGCGCAAGGAATTTCTCTTTGGTGGTATTTACTTTTTGCTCATCTTTTGGGTTGGTGTTGATCAGTTTTTCAACAAAAAGATCATAACGATCCCTGAAAAGGCCGCCTTTACTCCAATGGTGTTTTTCATCCAGGAAAATGGTACCCACATCCAGTTTTTTTAGTTCAGAGGGGTTATCGGGGAATGCCTTGCTATCGAAAAGGAACCTGCCCGGGGCAACGGAGTTTCTCACCTGATAAAGCCAGCCGGGTATAAATTTGGCATCTTTAAAAGTATAGGCAAAGAGTTTAAAATATTCGTTGATGTCTTTACACTCCGTATCCGTAATGGTACTGTACTGGTTGAGTTTTTGGTTTTCGCATTGTTTAATGAAACCTTTTATACCGGCATCATCAAAAGCACCACCATTTTTGGTTAAAGAAATGTGTGCCAGCGAGAAAAAAGCACCCAGTTTATTTACAAATATTTCACCCGATTTATTTTCATTGCCTATAAAATCATCAAAGGAGAAGTTGAACGAATTATCTTTAAATTCTACTGCTTTATAGAGGTAATCAGCCTTTGCGCTGTTAAAACCATCATTCCGGGTAAAGAAATCGTAGGCGGCACAGGCGCATAACAATTCTGTAATGTGGCAGGGGTTTTTCTGTTCGCTGCCACCGGTGATGGTTTGATTGGAAACATTGTTGCCATCAATTTTTTTGCTTTCTATTGGCCAGCCGATATGGTAAAGCAGTTTATAACATTTCTGAACGGTAGGGTCGCTTTGGTAAAACTGCAACGCTGCCTGACTGTTTAGTGGAAAAAACGACGAATCGGCAATTACGCTATTGGCTTTGCTGGCTTTCTGTTTATCATCGGGTTTATTAAAAGTGAAATACTCTGTTAATAAGGTAGAACCAAATTTGGCCTTGGCGAAATCGATACTGGCATTTCCGTTAGAACGGATTTTTACAAAATCCTGTAATGCTTTTGGGATTACCGGAATAGATGATGCACCTGTACCACCGAATATAGAGCCAAAAATAAAAACCCTGGCATTTGCGCCTGCGCCCTCCAGTTTGCCCATAAAAGTGTCCAGTTCGCGTTCCTGCGATTGTACTGCAGCACCTTTAATGATATTGCGGGCGGCTTCTACTATGCCATGGTACATCAGCATCGAACCCAGGTGGGTTTGTGCCCGGTAGCCATGATCCAATGCAAACTCCTGTACCGAACTATTGTCTAAAAACAGGTCGGAGATTAATTTATTGGCTTTCTGCTGTTCGGGTGAACCTGTGGTAATTTTGCTGATATTTTTATAGGTTTCTCTTCCCGGACCGGCATAATTGGTAAAAAACCGGTGTAAATTCAGTTTGGCTGAAAAGAAAGTATTTGCATTTGGTGTTCCGCCTACACTGGTACCTGTTGTTTTAATCCGGTTGTAAAGACCGATCAGTTCTTCAACCCGTCCTTTATTTCCGTTATTTTGATCGGTATCAAGCGTGAGGACTTCGATTTCCTGATTGTCGAACATCCCGATTCCACATAAGTGCGTAAAGGCTTCCAAACAGCGCATCCCGGTACCGCCTATGGCGATTACGAATAATTTATCCATTGATGTTTTGATTAGGGATTAAAACCAGTGTCCGATTTTTCCGGTGGCAAATATTTTGCTCATTACAAAACCGATGATGATGTAGAGTATAAAACCGATAGCTGTACCGATACTCAAAGCCGTTACATAATTATTCAATACCATAATATTTGCATCTGGTTTGAATACATAATAACCCAATAGAAAACAGACTGCCGGATTTAAGATGGCCAATACCCAAAACCAGGTTTTGCGTGCCTGTGGGTCTTTGGGATTACTCCCACCTTCAAACTTGATGGCGTTTGCAATGATGGCCGATAAAAGGAGAAAGATTAATGCGGTGATGATCGAGATGATGTAAGCTGAAGTTGATTCCATTTTAGAATTTATTTTTAATGATTTTAGATTACTGTTTAGTTTTGATGTAGTACGAATACACTACTTTATCTACAGGTTTAAGCTCTTGCAAGGTGTTTTTGATCGATTCTGCTAAAGCGGTATTAGGTGTATTTTTAGCGTTTAGCCACGCAAATTTGGCCATTTTGGCGCCCTGTAGATTTGGTGTAGCCGTGTTTGATAAAATATCTACCTTAACTAATCCATCAGGATTATGGATGTTGGCTACACTGAATTTAGGGTCGAAGGCAACACCAAATTCTACATGTTTTGGGTTAGATGCCCTTGTATTGGTAAAAAGGGTTTGGTTGAGGATAAAAACCTCATTAAGCGGGCTTGATGCCTGTGTTTTATAAATCCATTGTGCCTTTAATTTCCCGTCGGGATTGTAACATGCCTTTGCAATTTCATCTTTTTCCTGATCAGAAAACTTAGCCTCGCCATTATTCCCTTTGCTTAATTTGGGCTGATGTTTTTTAGCTTCTTCTGCTTTGGCAAAATTTTCGAAATCAGTAGTTACATCCGAAACTTTTACGCTGAAGTTTCCAAAAGTGTAACTATCCTCATTGCTCAGGTCAATAAACAGCTTCCGAAGGAAATCGTTAAACTGGTTTTGCGCGGCATAAGTGCTGTGGAGTTGATCGATGTTTTCCCAGTCTAATCCGAGCGGATAAAACTCGAAGTTGTGCCCGTTTTTGAGGCCGTTGATGTAACCCTCTTTTAAATCGAGTACATTTTTGGCTTTGTCTGATTTTGCACTTTCGTCATAAAAAATACCACCTGATTTTTCTGATGGATATCCGGTTGATAGTTGATAAGCCGTGTTGGATAAATCAAACCTGGTTGTTGATGGGGCAAGTTTTGATTCGAGTTTTGAAATCAAACTTCCTGCATCCGGATTGCCACAACTGAATATGCTAAAATAGAGGTGTTTATTCACCTTGCCTTCTTTGTAATCTGCAATAAAAAAATGGACAGCATTACCTTTTTCGAGCCATTTGGAGAATGGGATTTTAAGAAAAGCCGTATTGGTAACTTCTATATTTTTTTGCCACTCTTCAAAATCGGTAATCAGGAGGGCATCGCTGTTACCGTCAACAATTTTTTCTACTGTTGCTTGCAATGGTGCCCAAATATCAGCGTATTGTTTTGGGTCGCTTACCTGTTGGCCCAATTCGGTAGTATTGGTTACGTTGAGTAATGATATTTTGTTGGAACCTAATTTGTAAACTTCAAACTGCTGGGCGAGCACGGTGTTGAAGCAGGCCGACATCATGCTTTTAATCGTAGGATCACTAAAAGCCTTATTTATTCCAGATGAGAAATCAATGTAAAGTGCCGGGGTACCTCTTTTCTGATTATTGCCTGGAGTTACGGCCTTATTGTATGCTTCGATACGCTTT
Source organism: Pedobacter jeongneungensis (assembly GCF_000633455.1). Classification (GTDB taxonomy): domain Bacteria; phylum Bacteroidota; class Bacteroidia; order Sphingobacteriales; family Sphingobacteriaceae; genus Pedobacter; species Pedobacter jeongneungensis_A. Next base: position 51,157 of record NZ_AYMG01000004.1, on the reverse strand, counting down.
CCTAAATCCTGACCATAAGGGTTGAAATTTGTAGCAGCAAACGGATCTTCTGATTGGGATCCTCCGGAACCTTTACATGCTGAAATTGCAAATAAGCCCAGTAATCCCATTAGCCTGAAAAAATTCAGGGTATTGCCTGTTTTCATAATTTATACATTTTAATGCTTTTAGTATTGTTTAGTTGATCAAAAGTATAAGCATGAGAACGGCAATCCTTACGGAAAACCGTAAAGTGAGGATTAGGGGAGTAAAAAATTGAGATGATATTTTAGGTGTGCCGGTTTATTTGAGTTATAATGCTGTATTCAGTAAAACTCAGGTGCTTTCAGGTGGCTCAGATGGTTATAAAAATAAAGATTGCGCGTTATAATTTACCACCTTAGTAACCTGAGAACAGCTAAGCTGTTAAATGGCATTAGCAAATTGCATATAAGGGATTTTACCATATATTAATATAGAGCATGTAAGCTTATATGTTCTTAAATGCCTTACATGGTGATGAAAAATGCGTTGATTTTTAGTCTTTCGGTTTCATTTTAATTCTGTAAACTCAGGTGCTTTCAGGTGACTCAGGTGGTTATAAAAATAAAGATTGCGCGGTATAATTCACCACCTTAGTCACCTGAGAACAGCTAAGCTGTAAAATGGCATGAGCCAATTGCAGATAATGGATTTTACCATATATTAATATAGAGCATGTAAGCTTATATGTTCTTAAATGCCTTACATGGTGATGAAAAATGCGTTGATTTTAGTCTTTCGGTTTCATTTTAATTCTGTAAAACTCAGGTGCTCTCAGGTGACTCAGGTGGTTATAAAAATAAAGATTGCGCGGTATAATTCACCACCTTAGTCACCTGAGAACCGCTAAGCTGTAAAATGGCATGAGCCAATTGCAGATAATGGCTTTTACCATATTAATATAAGGATATGTAAGCTTATATGGTGCTTAAATGTGTAACATGGTGATGAAAAATGCGTTAATTTTTAGTCTTTCGGTTTCAGCTTTATACTCTCCGCTTATCGCCCTCCGCCTCGCGCTTTATTACCTCATTTCTTTCTGCCAGTAACTGCTTCATATAACGGGTTAAGAAAAGTTTTTCAACCAGCCATCCTAAAATGCCTAATGGTGCTTTAAACTCAAAAATGTCGGTCATTTCGGTTTGTGTGTCTATTGTTTTAAACAAGTGTTGATGATGAAGTTTTTTAAATGGACCCTTAATCATTTTATCAATAAAATAATTCGGATACTCCATAGCTGTAATTTTATTGGTCATTTCGAAATAGATGCCAAAATGTTTGGCCCGCCAGGTAACCGATTCGTCCAAGTTGATTAATCCACTTACCTTTCCTGCTATGGCCTGTTCTCCGGAAGCTTTCATTGATTGCACATGAAGATCGATACTTCTGGATAGATCAAAGCTACGCTCAACTGGTGCATTGATCAATGTTTTTAAAATGATTGTAGGCATAATTAATTCGTAATCATTGTAATCTTAATTTTTTCTGCCCACGCGCTTGGGCTTGCCTCGGCTCACCGCCGCCGATGGGGCTCTTTCTTTATCCTTGATGATAAAGAAACAAACAATCAAGGCTTGCATCCTTCCTTGTAAAAAGCTATGGAAATCTCTATTGCGGCAGTATCCAGGCTCTTACCTTTACTTTATCCCATCGCTACCGCTTAATCCTGCCTTGGGCTGTGGTGTACGTGGGGTAGTGCAAAGATTTCCATGCTTTTTCCTACGGAAATCTGCTATGCCGAATTGCATCATGCAGAGGAGTTTCTCTTTCAAAGATATTTAACAAGTCGAATTGGCGGTTGATATCCGCTTACCGCCAAACGCCACCCGCTTACCGCTGGGCGCTCAACGCTCCCACTGCCTCCCTTACTTCCCCATACTTAAACTCAAAACCGCCATCCAATAACACGGACGGTTTAACCCACCTGCTTTTTAAAATCAGTTCCGTTTCTGTTCCGATAATTTTTGCACCAATGGCCAATAACCAGGCAGGAGCAGGTAAACCGAAGCTCATACCAAAAGCTTTCCGTATGTTGTGCATAAAAACATGGTTTTTAACGGCTTCTGGTGCCGTGCAGTTTATAACTCCTTCAATTTCTGGATGATTAACCAACCATTCGATGCTTCTGGCGGCGTCATCTTCATGGATCCAGCTCATATATTGTTCGCCATTGCCCTGTTTACCACCCATGCCCAGTTTAACAAGGTTCAGCAAACGTGGAAATGCCCCGTCTTTCAGACCTAATACAATGCTCATCCTGAGTGCTATTTTTCGGGTATTGGGTGTTTCGTTTTCAAAAAAGCTATTTTCCCAGGCTTTGCAAACTTCAATAGAGAATCCCTCACCGATTTCACCCGTAAACTCATCTTGTGGACGGTCTTCCGCATGGCGGTAAATGGTGGCCGAAGTAATGTTGATCCAAAGTTTTGGCGGATTTTCCATTTCTTTGATCGCTTTACCCAGTAAACGGGTTGGGATCAATCTTGAATCGAAAATCTCTTTTTTGTTTTTTTCGGTGTATCTGCAGTTTACATTTTTGCCGCAAAGGTTCACCAACAGATCTGCCCCTTGCAAGCTGTGGGTCCACTCACCCATTGTTTTGCCGTCCCATAGCATGGTTTTAATATTGCTGGTTTCGGCATGTGCTTTTCTGGCCAGGATGATCACTTCATCAGCCAGACTGCTAAAATGTTTCGCCAATACGCTGCCTAAATAACCATTACCGCCTGCCAGTATAATTTTTCCGTATTTCATGATGTTATAAACTTAAGATTAATCCCAAGACAATTAAGCGGTACAATGCCCAGCTAATACTCATTAGCCAGCCTAATTTTAATAATTTACTCCTGCGGATATGTTCTAAAAACATCAGTCCCGCAACCATTAAAAAGTACAATAGAAAAAATAAAGATGAAAAGCTGAAGTATTTTGCCAGCATTATAATAGGCAGAAGCAACAATGAACCAGCGAAAGAAATGGTCATCATATTCCCCAGATAATCCCAAAGTTTTTCTTTCTGGTAAAAGCTAATGATAGCACCCTGGAAAAATAGCTGTCCACCACAGATGAAGTATTCACGGTATTTATTGCCCAATGGTACAAAATCGGTAAGCAGATGTGCATAAGCCGTTAATAAGTAGGCAGTAATCAGCCAGGTGAAAAGCAGATAAGCGATGCGGTAATGGAGTTTAAAAGTTGGCTGTATCGTATTTTCTTTAACTGCAGCCGGAATAATCACTTTGCGGTTGTAAGAGATGAAAGCATAAAGTTTACGCATCAGATAAACAAAGGGACTGAACAAAAACAGGGGCTTAAAGAAGGGCATGGCGTGTGCAATAATTTTGAATAAACTCTGGATGCCATAAGTAACTTCGCCGGTTTCGGTATTAATGAGCGCAATTTCATTGGCAGCTCTCTGTTTGTTTACCAGTGGACAAATGTTTTGCGGTATTTCCTGGTAAGCCTCTCTACCATCTTGTGCCAGCATACCTGTTTTTACAAAAGCTTTGGTATAGGCATAACACATCGGGCATTCATTGTCAAATAAAATCACATGGTTTTTAAGCGCTCTCATTTTATTTAAATTTTAATACTTTCAGTAAAATATGAAAGATAAGTTTAAAAAATAAAGCCGAACTGTAGGTAAGGCTTTTTTTAAGGTTTGAAGTGTAAGGTTTAGGGTATAAGGTTAAGGTGAATTTGTCTTGCTACTTAATACTCCTGTCTCAAATCTAATGTCTAGTATCTCCAATCTCCCCTCTCAAATCTATTTAAAAACCTTCAACACCGAACCCCAGAACCAGCTTTCTTCTGCCTTAAGCATCGTTTCTAAAGTTTTATCTACGTTTCCGGCCAGTTTGTTAATGTCTTTGATCGATTTTTTGAAAGTAATAAACTCCGGATCTTTCTCATCGCCATTAACCGTAGAAAGTTCGTTCAAAATTTTTAAAACGGGTTCCAGTTCTCTTTTTTTGCGCTCTTTGGCTACCTGACGGGCAATATTCCAAACATCCTTATCTGCAAAAAAGTATTCTTTTCGCTCACCGGCCTTATGTTGCTTTTCAATTAATCCCCAGCCAATCAGGTCGCGGAGGGTCATGTTTGCATTGCCCCTCGAAATACTGAGCTGCTCCATAATTTCTTCGGTAGTTAATGCTTCAGGCGAAATTAACAGCAGCGCATGTACCTGGGCCATGGTGCGGTTAATTCCCCATTCTGAGCCTAATTTGCCCCAGGCTTCTATAAATTTTAATTTTGCTGCTGCTAATTCCATATACAAATATAAAGTTATTTTTAAACTTTCAAAAATTATTGAAACTTTATTTAATTTGAAGGCTATTATTGTTTGCGTTTTAATTCATCCAATACTTTTTGCCAGTTGCTGGGGTTGCCATTTACCTTTTTTAACAGGTCGGTTTGCGTAGGGTCGAAATAAACAGCGAACCGTAAAACGGGCAAAGCCAGACTAGGTTTAAACATGCTTCCTGGTGCAAAGCCTGGTTCGTTATTTTTGGCCCTATCACGATCGAATTTAACCGTGGTATTTACATATTCTTCATGCTGTTTTTCGCCTTTGATATACGGGATCAGCCATTCTACAGATTTTTTGATCGACGAACCCTTAGGCGATTCGTAGGTATAAAAGTTGGTGCCTTTTGCCCGGTCGATCATTATGGCCAGTTTTAACATCGGTTCCAGATCGTAAATATGATAGTGCATGGCATCACGCTCTTTAAAATCCAAACTGGTACCATCAGGATACAGATTGATGTTAATGTGGCTTTTCAGGTTATCGATTGTCCAGTTGATCAATTCCTGATTATTGAGTGCGTAACCAATTTCGCCAACTACTTTTAAACGGTGCGCATTCCAGTTGTTAATGGCCGTGCCCCTTCCTGGTTTCATTCGTTTGCTGTTGATTTCAGCCCAGGCCGTTTCGCTCAACCACTGCTCAATCTGTTTTTTATCCGCGGTTGGGATGTCTTGTTTGATCAGGTCGTAAGACTCAACCATCGGATCGAGATTGGTATCGTCAATAGGATCACCATTGGGTTTATTGGTTTTTGCCCATGCCGAAAGAAATTCTACACATTTGTTTAAATATTTTTGATCACTGGTAATCCGGTATTGTAAAGCCAGTGCGAAAGTTTTATTCATATCGGCCAGGGCCAGCTGGGTTTTCAATTTCTTCGGATTTCCTTTCAGTAAACCTTCGGTTCTGATGGTATCAATTGGGCCCGGTTGATCATTGAGGTATTTTAATGTCGATTTTTCGAAGCCCTGATATAGTTTTTTGGTTTCTTCATTGTTTTTGATCCCGCTTTTCAGCTTTGCGGTTTCAGCAGTGCTTAAACTTACAATCTGCCCGAACGAAGCAAAAGAAAGGGAGGCGAGCGCAATTGTAACTACAAACTTTCTCATAATAAATGGGTTGAATTTTTATTCTCTGCTACAAATCTAATTTTTTATTCAGCACGCATTTAATTTATTCCTTTTTTATACCGCCCAATTTTTTATTTTTGACGTTCGTTTAAACTTAAACAAACCTTAATGAATAACTGGTTTAATAAAAATGGCATACACCTGGCCATTATTGCATTTTTTGTAGTCATCACTTTTGCCTACTTCAGTCCTGTTTTACAGGGTAAAGCGCCACAACAGGGCGACGTTTTGCAGGCTAAAGCCATGCAGAAAGAAATTATGGATATTAAGGCTAAAGATGGTAAAGGACCACTTTGGACCAACCAGATGTTTGGTGGTATGCCAGCTTATCAAATTTGGGTACAGTATCCGCTTAACATTACCACTTATGGTATCGATGTAATTAAAGGCGTTTTTCCTGATCCCGTAGGAACCGTATTGCTTTACCTTTTAGGTGCTTATTTATTATTTTGTGTATTAAAAATAAATCCGTGGCTTGCTGCTGCGGGGGCAATTGCTTTTGCATTTACCTCATATAATTTCATCATTATAGCGGCAGGGCATAGTAATAAGGCCCTGGCCATCGGTTTCTTCGCTCCTATTTTAGCGGCCATCATCCTCACTTTAAGGGGAAGGTATTTAGTTGGTGGTAGTTTATTGGCCTTGTTTATGGCATTGGAAATCCGTTCGAACCATATCCAAATGACCTATTACCTATTTATCGCCTTGTTTATTTTGGGCTGTATAGAACTTTACCACGCTTTCAAGGCAAAACAGCTGGCAACTTTTGGTAAATCAATCGCTTATATGGCTGCGGGTATTTTCTTATCGGTACTGGTAAATGCAGGTACATTATGGACTACTTATGAGTATGGCAAAGAAACCATCCGTGGTAAATCTAACTTAACTACCGATAAAGCTGAACCTGCAAATGGTTTGGATAAAGCATATGCTTACCAATGGAGCCAGGGTGTTGGAGAGAGTTTTACTTTTCTTATTCCTAATTTATATGGTGGGGCAAGTGGCGGACAATTAGATCCTAATGGCAAGTTTATTAAAATTTTGCAGGATGGTACCGTTTCAAACGTAATTGCGCCACTTTATGGTCAGGATACAGATAAAGCTTTAAATGCAATTGCTCAAAATGTTGGATCAAATTATTGGGGAGATAAACCGGGTACCTCCGGCCCATACTATTTTGGAGCTATAATCTGTTTCTTATTCGTTTTTGGTTTATTTATTGTTAAACACCGTTGGAAATGGTGGATATTAGGAAGTAGTATTTTATTGTTATTTCTTTCATTCGGACAAAATTTCCCGTTAATCTCAGATATTTTCTTTGATTACTTGCCAATGTACAATAAGTTCAGAGCGGTAGAATCAATCCTTGCCGTGGTAGGTTTACTGGTTCCTTTATTGGCAATTCTAGCTGTTAAAGAAGCGCAAGATGGTAAATACGATCAAAAGTACCTGGTTCAACGCCTTACCTGGTCAGCGGGAATTACCGGAGGTTTTGCACTTTTAGTTGCTATTGCGCCAACAGCGTTTTTTAGCTTTACCAATGCTACGCAAACCCAGTTAACAGGTTGGTTAAATCAGATCTTACAAAATAATGCTTCACTAACCGCTCAAATTTTAGATGCCGTTAAAGCAGACAGGATCAGTTTAGCCCGTACTGATGCTTTACGTACATTGTTGTTCATTGCTATAGGCTTTGGTATTACCTGGGCTCTCATCACCAAAAAGATGAATATGCAACTGGCCTTCGGTTTATTGGCTTTGTTTGTGCTGATCGATTTATGGCAGGTAGACCGCCGCTATTTAAACAACCAGAATTTTGTTAGCAAATCTGAACTGGAGAATCACTACCAGCCAAGAGATGTAGATAATTTTATTTCGGCTGATAAAGATCCAAACTTCAGGGTTTTCGATCTGTCGTTGGGCGATCCGTTTAAAAGTGCAGAAACTTCTTATTTCCATAAAACCGTTGGAGGTTTCCACTCGGCAAGGTTAAAACGTTTTCAGGAATTGGTTGATAACCAATTAACAAAAAGTATCAACCAGGATGTATTGGATATGTTAAACACCAAATACATCATTACGCAGGATCCTCAAAACGGGTCGTACAAAATGCAGCGTAATGCTACTGCTGCAGGTAATGCATGGTTTGTACAAAGTGTACAATTTGCTAAAAATGCCGATGAGGAAATGAAAGCCATCAGCAGTTTTGATGCTAAAAAGGAAGCCATTGTTGATGAAAGCTTTAAAAATTCGATTGATACCAAACGTTTAGGTACCGGGCAGGAAGGCTTTATTAAATTAACCAATTATAATCCTGATCATTTAACCTACGAATATTCTACAGCTAAAGATGCAATTGCAGTATTCTCAGAAATCTATTACAACAAAGGCTGGAAAATGTATATCGATGGTGTAGAAAAACCATATTTCAGGGCCGATTACGTTTTACGTGCGGCGCAGCTGGAAGCAGGTAACCATAAACTCGAATTTATTTTCCACCCAACGTCTTATTACGCTGGTGAGAAAATCTCTTTAGCAGGATCGATCCTGTTATTGGCCGGTTTAGGTTTCGGTTTTTATTCAGAAGAAAAGAAGAAAAAGAAAGCAGTTAAAGCTTAATTTTTTCTTTAGAGAATTATACAGCCCGTAGGATTATTTCTTGCGGGTTTTTTTGTTGCCTATGTTTTTTGCGACGATTATTTGCCAGGGAAACGCAGAAACACGGAATATTTTGTGCGATTTGTCATTATTAAGAGATAATTTATTGTATAAAAATCAATATAAATGACAGCAGGTTTTAATTCAGTTTATTGGCCGGGGAGGAATCATCGTCATTGCGAGAAAGGCTTTTTCAGCCGACAGCCTGCCCCGACCTTTCGGGGAAGCAATCTTTCTGGCAAGAATCGCTGGCAGGAAAGATTGCTTGGTCGTACCTCCTCGCAATGACAACTTTTCTTCGCATCTGTCTAAATAGATCTCTCCACTTCGCTGCGCTTCGGTCGAGAAGACGACTTTGGCTTCAATTAACTGCTTAACCAATACCCGGTTTTCAATTGGCAGTTTGCTTTACCAATAAACAATGGCAAATGAACTAATTAACCGCCAAACTAAAATTTAACAATGTCGTAACATTTGTTTGATATACAGCGTCTTATCTTTGTAATGAAAAATCAGGTGATATGTTAGAGTCATTCTTTGCCGTATGCTTATTAATTGTTGTACTTTATTTCTTTAGCCCTTTTGAGGTAAAACTCGATGAGGAAGAAGAGTGGTAACACATTTAATTTATCTCTAAACTGCTCAAAACGTGCGGTAACAGTACCCTTCCCCCTAAAATCTCCCTTTTATGGATAAAAGAAATGTCGATGTAGTCGTAATCTCCGATGTACATTTAGGCACCTATGGCTGCCATGCAAAAGAACTTTTAAAGTATCTGAAAAGCATTAAACCCAAAACATTAATTCTAAACGGCGATATCATCGATATCTGGCAGTTTAGTAAAAGTTACTGGCCCGAATCGCACATGAAGGTAATCCGTAAACTGATGAAATTCGTTTCAGAAGGCGTTCTGGTGCATTACCTCACGGGTAACCATGATGAGATGCTCCGCAAATTCGACGGCATGGAAATGGGTACTTTTCACCTTCAAAATAAACTGATTTTAGAGCTCGACGGCAAAAAAGCATGGTTTTTCCACGGTGATGTTTTTGATGTAACCATGCAGCATTCTAAATGGCTGGCCAAATTGGGTGCAGTTGGTTACGATACGCTGATCCTCATTAACAGTTTTGTAAACTGGGTACTTACAGCATTTGGAAGGGAAAAGATGAGCTTTTCGAAAAAAATTAAGGCAAAGTTTAAAGATGCAGTTAAATTCATCAACAGTTTTGAGCAGACAGCAGCTGAACTGGCCATAGAAAAAGGTTATCAGTATGTGGTTTGTGGTCACATCCACCAGGCCGAGCAACGCGAAATTGCAACCGAAGACGGAAAAGTAACTTACCTGAACAGTGGCGACTGGGTAGAAAGTTTAACGGCTTTAGAGTACCAGGATAAAAACTGGACGGTGTTTAAATATGAGCATCAGCATTTTACAAAGGACGAACTGGACGAAGGACTCCTCTCTGATGCCGAAGATTTGAAAAGCAAACTGGACATAAATATTCTTTTACAGAATATAAAATATGAAATTGCCCAATAATTTTAGATATTCGGGCATAAATGAAGATACTTTACGCAATACAGGGAACAGGTAACGGTCATATCAGCAGGGCGAGGGAAATTATTCCTTTGCTTCAAAAATATGGCGAATTGGATATTCTGGTAAGTGGTACACAGGCTGATGTAAAATTAAGTCAACCCGTAAAATACCAGTTACATGGTTTCAGTTTCATTTTCGGGAAAAAAGGTGGTGTAGATCATTATAAAACCTGGCTGAACATGAATCTTTTCCGTTTTCGGAAAGACATGAAAAAGCTGCCACTTAAAGATTACGATTTAATTGTTAATGATTTTGAACCGGTAAGTGCCTGGGCCTGTAAACTACAGGGAATTGAATGTGTATCGTTAAGTCATCAGGCAGCATTTAAATCGAAAAAAGTACCCCGTCCGAGAACTTTAGATTGGGGAAAGCTCATTTTAAGTCGTTATGCGCCTACCAAATACCACATTGGTTTCCACTTCGACCGTTATGATACTTTTATTCATACACCGGTCATCAGGGCGGAGATCAGAAACCTCAAAAGTGAAAATTTAGGCCATTATACAGTATATCTCCCTGCAATTGACGATAAACGTTTGGTAAAGCTTTTTACGCAATTACCGAATATTACCTGGCAGGTTTTTTCTAAACACAGCAAAGTTGCTTATCAGGAAGGTAATGTTTTTGTAGAACCGGTGAACAACGAAAAGTTTAATAAAAGCCTGGCTACCTGCGAAGGTTTATTTACCGGAGGTGGCTTCGAAGGGCCAGCTGAAGCACTTTATTTAAAGAAAAAATTATTGGTTGCGCCAATGCGCTTCCAGTTTGAGCAGCAGTGTAATGCCTATGCTTTAAAACAGTTTGGTTTGCCTGTAATTTGGGGCAGTACCCGTAACTGGCTGCCGATTGTTAAAAACTGGGTAGAAAATCCTCAAAAGCACGAATTTAATTTCCCGGATGAAACCGCGCAGATTATAGATGATATGGTGAAGAAATATGCGAGGGTTGGTCTGGAGTCTTAAGTCGGCAGTGCAAAGTCGATCACACTAGTTTTGTCATCCTGAGGGATAGTTTATTTTATAAAAGTCCATATAAAAGACAGATCTTTATGGCAAAATTGTAGGCTGCGCGGGAATGACGACCATTCTATTGGAATCTATGAATGTTAGCGTAGTCGAAGGATCTCAGCGTTTAGTCTTGAGTCGACAATTGGTTGTCATTCTGAACGCAGTGAAGAATCTTAATCGATACATTTTTGAACCATGTAAGGCATATTAGTAAATATAAGCTCAAGCATTTTCTTGCACCGTAACATTGTTATCTAAACCTGACAGGAGCGGGCATCCCGATTTTTTCATCGGGATAAAGCGGATGGCAGGACTACCGTAACCGAAAAGAACTGGAACCTGCTTTTCAAAAAAATAATAAAACTCCTTTCTTTAGTCTTTCCACTTTATAACTATCAAATGGTCTTCGACTCCGCTCAGACTGACAATTCTATAAATATCTGACTTTAAATCCTCGCTTTAGTCTTTCCACTTTAAGCTTTCGCCTTTCCGTTTTAAGCTTTCTGCTTTTATCTTTCTTCTCCTACTCTTAAATTATTTTCTTTACTTTGCCTACTCTTTAAAAAGGCATGATTAATCAGTTTAGAAAGCTAAGTCCAATTAACCTCGTATTCTTGCTGGCATACACGTTCTTTTTGCGTATTGCCATTTTTAATGAAACACATGATACGCTGAATTTTGATTTTTTGGAGCCGTTTGCCAGGTTGCTGATCAATATCGATTTAGATAACGCCTTTGCACCATCTACCAATATTTTTATTGCCGGGATTTTGGTTTACATCCAGGCCTTAATTTTTAACCGGATCGTAAATAACCATAACTTATTGGGCAAGCCCAGTTTTCTTCAGGGTTTGATGTTTATTACCGGAACCAGTTTGTTTATGCCCTTCATGATTCTGTCTCCGGCACTGATCTGCAACTTTCTGTTGATCTGGATTATCGATAAATTTTTAAAACTGGGTAAAAGTGCTAACTCAATCAACACTGTTTTCGATATCGGGATGATTATTGCCATAGGTACACTGGTGTATTTCCCTTTTATGGTGATGTTGCTCATGATCTTCTTGGCTTTGTTGCTCTTCAGGTCTTTCAACTGGCGCGAATGGGTTGCGGGATTGATCGGATTTATTACCGTATTCTTTTTCCTTGCCGTATTTTATTACTGGAATGATAATTTAAGCTCGTTTTATCAGATCTGGGAACCATTGGGCAATAAGTTCCCATCAGTGTTTAAGATCAATTATAACGATTACCTGGTGCTGATTCCGGTGGCGGTAATTATTATCCTGGCATCGTTACAGCTACGCGAAAATTTCTTCAGAAGTTTTATCAGTACAAGGAAAAGTTTCCAGCTGCTGTTTTTTATGTTTATTGTTTCTGCAGCCAGTTTTTACCTTAAACCCGATTTCAGGACATGGCATTTTTTACTCTGTGTGCCGCCCGGTGCGGTGCTGCTGGCCTACTATTTCAGCAATGCCAAAAAACGCTGGTTTTATGAAACTTTGTTCCTTTTATTTGTGCTTTCTATCCAGTATTTTCTGTTTGTTTAACCTTTTTTAACAAATAACTAGAACGAAACTTGACAAAGATTAATAGCTTTGTGCATGATTTTAGAATTGAAGCCTTTTAGGTTTTAATCAGATGGATAAAAAATGGAGTCATTGGAATTTCTAAAGAACATATTATTTGCAGAGGGAGATTTTAAATGCGCAGGTTAAGCATTGATATTGGAAATTCTTCTGCCAAGGTTGCAGTTTTTGCAAATAAGGAAATTGTTCACCATCAGCGTTTCAATAAACTGGGTATAATTGATTTAGCGCAGTTGATCGAAAAATTTTCGCCGGCAAAATCCATCATCAGCAGTGTAAACCAGGAAATTGGCCCACTGGAAGTGTTTTTAAAAAAACATACCGAGTATATCCGTTTTTCAACCCTATTGACTAACGGCGTGCAAAACAGATATAAAACACCTGTTACTTTAGGATTGGATAGGTGGGCAGCAGTTTTGGGTGCAAACGGATTGTACCCTGCAAGTGCAAGTTTGGTGGTAGATGCCGGAACCTGTATTACCTATGATGCCTTAAGCCGATCAAAAGAATATTTTGGCGGAAGCATAAGTCCGGGCATAAAAATGCGTTTTAAAGCGGTGCACGAATTTACCGGCCGTTTGCCTTTGGTAGAATGGGATGAAAAAGAAGGGATAACGGAAGGAACAGATACCCTATCGGCAATCAAAAACGGTGTTTTACAGGGAATAATAAATGAAATTGAAGGCTTTATTGCCCTAAATAATAAAAAAGAAAGTGCCTTAAAGGTAATTATAACGGGGGGGGACGCTAATTTTTTGTATAAGCAATTACAAAACAGCATCTTTGCGCCTCAAATTATAAAAGATCCCTACCTGGTATTAAAAGGATTAAATGAAGCTATTGCAGATTAAAATGTACAGAAGAATAAATTATATTGCAGCCATACTCGTTCTAGTTTGTGGTTTTGGTGCTCAGGCACAGGTTACCACATCATCACCATATTCAAGATATGGGCTTGGAAATATAAAAGGATCTTTATTGCCTCAGTTTAGGGCAATGGGTGGAATTTCTACTGCTGTTGGCAAAGTTACCGGTTTCAATAACATCAATATGCAAAATCCTGCATCGTATGCAAGTATCAACTTAACAACAATTGATATTGGTATGAGTGCGGGTACAACCAATTTAACCAGGGGTAATTTAAGCGAATCAAGCTTTAACTCTACTTTCAGTCACCTGGCATTTGCTGCACCAGTTACCAGAAGATCGGCCCTGAGTTTTGGTATTTTGCCTTATTCTGATTTAGGTTATTCTTATAAAAGCACCACAAAAGTTGATACTACAACCGTAAATCAGCTTTACGAAGGTGAAGGCGGCTTATCTAAAGCTTATTTGGGATATGGTTACCGTTTTGGCGATCACTTAAGAATTGGTGGTAACTTAGAATATATTTTTGGTAACCTGCAAACTACACGTGCAACCGAATTCCAGTCGGTAGGTGCTTTAAACGCAAAACTTCAGAATAAAAACAGTGTTGCAGGTTTAAATTACTCTTACGGAATTCAATATGATTTTAATGTAGGCAAAAAAACATTGGTTACTTTAGGTTATTCAGGTAGTACTTCTGGCAAAATTAACTCTACACAATCATTCTTTGCTACACAGTATACCAGAGATCAGGATGGTAATGAAAATACAGCAATTGATACTTTAAGTTCAATCAACAATGGAAAATCAAGCCTTACTTTACCATTAACACATAATTTCGGTATCGCTATCCAGGAGAATGATAAGTGGTTAATTGGTGCCGATTTTAGAATGAGCAAATGGTCTAAAACCAGTATCAATGGTGTAAACCAAGGTTTGCAGGACAGTTGGGGAGCATCGTTAGGTGGTCAGTTGACGCCTGATGCCTATTCTTACAACAGTTATTTAAAACGTATTGATTATCGTTTGGGCTTAAACTACGATAAAACCTATATCCAGATCAACAATCAGGATATTAAACAAATGGGAGCATCGTTAGGTTTTGGTTTTCCATTACCTACTGCAACAGGTGGTACTGCATTTTATAAAATTAATTTTACAACAGAAGTTGGACAAAGGGGAACTTTAAACAATAATCTGGTAAAAGAGCAGTACATTAACTTCCACTTAGGCTTTACTTTGAACGATACCTGGTTCCGTAAGTACAGGGTTGATTAATGAAACTTAATACATTTTTATATGGTTTGTTTCTGATGTTGCCTTTGTTTTTGGCATCATGTGGAGACGACGATCTAAAAAATGCAAGTTCAGTTTCTATAAATAAGACAATCTTATCGCGTGATAGAACAATCGGGGTTGATATTACTTACAGCGACTCTGCAAGGGTAAAAGCAAAGGGGTATGCTCCAATAATGGATAAGGTTACGCCTGCTAACGGAAGTTCTTATCAGGAGATGATTAAAGGCGTAAACATTGATTTTTATAATCCCAACGGAACCATTGACGGAAACCTGGTTTGCGATTATGCCATCAGGAAAGATGCGGAACTTAAAACAGAGTTCAGGAAAAATGTTGTAGTGAAGAACAGCAAGGGAGATACTTTCTCCTCTCAGGAACTGATCTGGGACGAATCAAAAAAATATTTCTATTCCAACCAACGCGTGTATGTAAAAGGTGCCGATGGCAGTATAGGCGAAGGAATCAACTTTAAGGCTCCCCAGGATTTTAGTACCTACGAAATGGACAGCGGCAATGGAGAGCTGAATATGAAAGAAGGCGTAGCACCTTAGCATACATGTAAGATGGATGAGGTGAGGTGGATAATGTATTCGCAAACCATCGAAATATCTATAGTTTAAAACTAATTTTTAAGGGAAATGTTCCATCTTCCATTAACCATTTTACCTTTTCCATTCCCTTAATAATTAAGCGCTTGATAAATAAAATTTTGTATTTTCTTTTTTAATGCAATTTTGTATCTTGCGCCCTCTTAAAAAAGAACTAAATAAATTTATAATTACAATATGGGATTAATGACATTTTTGCGTAACCGTGCGGGCTACATCCTAGTCTTTGCTATCGGTTTTGCAATTGTTGCATTTTTAGTAGGTGATGCAATTAACGTGGGTAAACCTTTTTGGTCGGCAAATCAAAAAGTTGTAGGGTCTATTGATGGCAATGATATCAATATCGACGAGTTCGGACCAAAAGTTGATCAGGGTGTAAACCAAATGAAACAACAATATGGCGGTAGTGCAAACGCACAGATGACCGCTATGGCTGTTGATCAGGCATGGAATGCAGAGCTTGCTAAAGTTTTGTTAACCAAAGAATACGATCGTTTAGGTTTAAGCGTATCAGAAGATGAGTTGTTGGATTTATTACAAGGACAAAATCCTAGCCCATTGATCAAACAATATTTTTCTAATCCACAAACCGGGCAGTTAGACCGTGCAACCTTGATGAACTTTCTAAAATCGAAAGAGCCTCAGGCGTTACAGCAATCTACCATGTTACAGGAGGAGATTAAAAATCAGGCATTACAAACCAAATATTCTAACTTAATCCGTAACTCGGTTTATGTAACTTCGTTAGAAGCTACAGATGAATATAACAACCGTAACAAACTGGCCAACTTTAAATATGTAAGTTTAGATTATGCTTCTATTCCTGATAAATCGGTTAAATTAACTGATGCTGATTATTCGGAATATTACGATCAGAACAAAGCGCGTTTCAACAATCCTCAGGAAACACGTGCTTTCGAATATGTTACTTTCAGCATCAGCCCAAATAAGGCAGATTCATTGGCCATCAAAACTCAGGTTGATAAAATTGCTGCTGATTTCCAGGTAGCTAAAAACGATTCACTTTTCGCAGCAATCAATTCAGAAGTTAAAGTTCCATTTACTTATTTAACCAAAGGTAAATTAGATCCGGCAGTTGATTCGGCAGTGTTCGCTTTACCTGCAGGTAGTTTCTACGGTCCGAAATTAACTGGTAACTCATACAAAATTATAAAAGTGGTTGCTACCCGTATCTCTCCTGATTCGGTAAAAGCAAGCCACATCTTAATCGACCCTGCTAAAGTAGGTGGCGAAGATAAAGCAGTTAAATTAGCGGATTCATTAAAATCATTAATTTTAAAAGGTGGCAACTTTGCTGAACTTGCTAAAAACTATAGCGTGGATGGTTCGAAAGATAAAGGTGGCGAACTAGGTACTTTCGCACGTGGTGCAATGGTTCCTGAATTTGAAAACGCAGCTTTTGATGGTAAAACCGGAGATATTAAAGTGGTAAAATCACAATTTGGATACCATGTAATTAAAATCGAAAAGCAGATCGGTTCTTCTAAAGTAGCTAAATTGGCTTATGTAGAAAAAGCGTTAACAGCAAGTAGCAAAACCCAGGCGGCAGCTTATAAAGCAGCGAGCAGTTTCTTAGCTGACGTAAAAGGTAACGATTTTAGCAAGTTTGCAACCCAAAAAGGATTAAAAGTAGGTGTGGCTGATAAAGTTGCACCAACACAAGGATTTGCAGCCGGTTTAGATAACCCGCGTAAACTAATCCAGGATGCTTATGCAGCAGATAAAGGGGATGTATTACCAGAAATTTACACCATGAGCAATGCTTATGTGGTAGCTCACTTAACCAACATTAGCCCTAAAGGCATCTTATCATTGGCTGATGTGAAAAAAGAAATCGAACCAATGGTAATCAATGCGGTTAAAGCAAAACAACTAAAAGAAAAATTGGCTGGCGCAGGTAAAGGAAACTTAGATCAGGTTGCTGCTAAAGTTGCCCGTCCGGTTAACCCAGTTCAAAATGTTGTATTTGCTAACCCTGTAATTCCAGGTGTTGCGCAAGAAAATGCTTTAGTGGGTAGCGTATTTGGTTCACAGCCTGGTAAAGTATCTGCTCCTGTTCAGGGCGAGCGTGGTGTATATGTATTTACTGTTGATGGATTTACAAGCCCTGCTCCAATTGCCAACATGTTTAAACAAAAAGAAAGCATGTTGTTAAGTTTAGGTCAGCGTTCATTAGGATCAGCTTTCCAGGCTTTACAGGAAAATGCCAAGATAAAAGACAATCGTGTGAAATTCTATTAACCAGAAAATACGTAATTTTGTAACCGTTCCGATAGATCATCGGAACGGTTTTTTTATTTAAGGCCATGGAAATTCAAGAGAACATCGTTAATAAAGTTGCCAGTAGTGGTTTAATCACCTTAAACCTCGAAGACTTTTATCACAAAGGAGAAAGAGTACTGTATGATATTGTAGATAATCTTTTTCATGGCTTGATGTTAAGGGAAAAAGATTTTAGGGCTTTTATCAAAGATCATGATTGGGCACAATATCAGGATAAAAATGTAGCCATTACCTGCTCTGCAGATGCCATTGTTCCTACCTGGGCTTACATGTTATTGGCCAATAAACTTCAGCCTTATGCCAATGAAGTGGTATTTGGTGGATTGGATACTTTAGAGGCAGTATTGTTTACTAAAGCTCTTTCTAAAGTTAATCCACAGGATTATGCCAATGAGCGTGTGGTGATAAAAGGATGTGGTGATATTGATGTACCTGTTTCTGCTTATGTAGAAATTACCAACTTGCTTACCCCGGTGGTAAAAAGCATCATGTTTGGTGAGCCATGTTCTACCGTACCTGTATATAAGCGAAAAGATTAAATTTTGGTTTGCTTTTTGTATATCTTCATAGTGAAAAGGAATTTGGCCGGATTTTAAAGAGGCCTGATTCTTTCTCAACCACACACAAATGAATACAAAAGCAATGAAAAAGATATTGATAACCATAACGGCTGGCTTATTTAGCCTTTTTGCAGTGGCTCAGGAACTTCCCCTGAAGAAAGAAGCTGTTTTTCAGGAAGGTGAAGTTTTACAATATAAACTGAGGTACGGGTTTATTACAGCGGCAGAGGCTACGATTAAAGTAAGCAATTCTGATTTGAAGTTTGATAACAAGCCTACCTATAAACTTACGGTTGATGCGCAGACTTCGGGTACGTTCGATATTTTTTATAAAATAAGGGATCATTACGATTCGTACATTGATAAAACTGATCTCTTGCCATATTTCTATCAGGAGAATATCCGTGAAGCAAGTTATAAGCGTCAGGATAAAGCGCGTTTTAACCAGGATGGAAAAAAGGTAGTTTCGAACAGGGGGACATTTACCACGCCAACAAATCAGACTTTTGACCTCGTTTCGGCCTATTATTTTGCCCGGAGCCTCGATATCAGTAAGATAAAAGTTGGCGATAAATTTAAACTGAACTATTTCTTAGGGGATGAAATTTCGGCACTTGAAGTTGAATACGTTGGTAAAGAAACCGTTAAATGTAAATTAGGCAATATCCGCTGTTTAAAATTTAGCCCGTCGATAAAGCCGGGTAGAATTTTTAAAAAAGACAGCAGGTTGTACCTTTGGGTAACCGACGACGGAAACCGCGTACCTGTAAAAGCTCAGGTAGAAATATTGGTAGGTGCGGTAACTATGGAATTAAAATCGGCCGATGGCCTTAAATACGCTTTAGCAAAAGAATAATGATGATAGAAGTTGAACAGGTGCTGGTGCACGAAGATGTGTTGAAAGAAAACTTTGTTTGTAACTTAAGCAAATGCAAAGGGATCTGTTGTGTGGAAGGTGATTCGGGCGCACCCTTGGATAATGACGAGAAAGGCATTCTCGAAGAAATTTATCCGAAAATTAAACACCTGTTGAATGAAAAAGGCATTAAGGCAATTGAAGCGCAAGGCGTCTACGTTGTAGATGAAGATGGCGATTTAACCACACCCTGTGTTGATAAAAATAAAGAATGTGCTTATGTGCTTTTTGAAGGAGGCATTACCAAATGTGCTATCGAAAAAGCTTACGAGCAAGGTATTGTAGATTGGCAGAAGCCTATCTCTTGTCACTTATACCCTATCCGCATTACCAAATACCCTGAATTTGATGTGTTGAATTACGATCGCTGGCACATCTGTCATGATGCCTGTACTTTCGGTCGTGAGCTTAAAGTGCCTGTATATAGTTTTCTAAAAGGACCACTTATCAGGAAGTATGGAGAAGAGTGGTACAAAGAGCTTGAGAGTTCTGTGGCGGCGATGTAAGCGCTTGATGAACTGTAATTGTAGTTCTTGGTATGATCTTTTACTTATAAATGATTTATAAAATTGCCTTATAAATTTATGTATTGATTAGCCTTATGAGACTTAAGTTGCCTATATTAACTCTGTTATTGTTGTTGGGATATTTCAGGCGAAATTGTAGAAAAACGCAAAAATAATAATGGATTTGAATAGGTGATGCTGTTTTCACACTTTCACCCAATGCCCATGGATATGCAGAATATATTACGGTAAATACAGTTTTTTAAGAAAAAATACAGCGAACCTAAGCTTTGAAAATGCCGCCATTCCGATGGCTGGATTGACTGCTTGGCAACCGCTGGTTCACGAAATGAATGTCAGAAAGGGCGATAAGATTTTGATTCACGCGGCATCAGGCGTGGGACACTTTACGGTGCAAATAGCCAAAAACCTAGGTGCTGAAGTCATTGCTACCTCTTCCGGCAAAAACCGTGACTTTGTGATGTTACTTGGTGCTGATAAACATATCGATTACCATACTTAAAAGTTTAGGGAAGTAATTGAGAATGTTGATTTTTTTTATACCGTAGGAGAAGAAACTTTGGCACATTCTATTGATGTGATAAAGCCTGGCGGTACTATCCGATCTATTTTGGCTCTTGTGGACGATAGTTTGAAGATAAAGCAAAAGGCAAAAACGTTACCCTTTCTTTATGGGGGATGCAACCCAAAGGAGTCGATTTAAGAGCCATTGCAGATTTGGTAAAAAAAGGTTTACTGAAAACACACATCGCTAAAATTTATCCCTTTGATGAAATGGTAGAAGCTCATATTCAAATTGAATCCCGCCGTACAGCTGGAAAAATTGTAGTTAAAGTTTAAGAGAAGTATTCAAGTAAGGACCCATGAGTTATTGGCACAGTAAGGATTTTCTGTTGCTTTTTTCGTTTTTTTAGTTGTTTTTGCCATAAGGTAAATGGTTTCTCTTTTATAATTCCACCTTTGCAATATGTCAAAACTATATTTGGATTTATGATATAAATTATCATATCTTGTTTCGCCAACTGTCTAACACGGGATAGGAGTGGTAGTTTGCGACACGGAAGTGGGGACTTCCGTGTCATTTTTAAATTGAACTTATTTATTTCGACGTCGACTTAATAATATGTGAGTAGCGTCTTTCTTGAATTGCTTTGAAGGCTTAAATGTAGGTATGTAAAAATCGCAATGAGCGCCAGAATTTTGGAAATAATGTCTCTCCTGACCATGTGCACTTCCCAAAATTCAGACCAGCTAAAAGTAGAAATTCTAGACCGAGCGCAGCTATGGGAAAAACCATAAATTTTATTTGGTAATATGAAAAAAGAATCAAATTTACGGAATCCCAGATTGTAAAAGCAATCAAGGAACATGATAGCGGCAAAAACGTGCATGATCTCTGCACAGAATTAGGAGTTAGCACTGTAGCCTTTTATAAATGGTGTCAAAGGTATGGCGGAATGGAAGTCAAAGAACTCTCGAAATTAAAAACGCTGGCAGAAGAAAATGCACGTTTAAAGAAAATGTATGCAAATCTTAGCCTCGTGTATGAAGTTTTCAAGGAGGCTGTAGAAACAAAAGCTTTGACGCCTGAAGAAGAGTGATTCAGTGGATGAACTGTAAACCAAAAGGTTGTTACTTATTTATTTTTGGCAGGGTGGGTTCAATCCCTTCTGAAGTATAAACTCGTTTTAGTGCTTATAAGTTAATAAATCATTGTCAGTTGACCCTTCCTTGTCGAAAACAATTCTAATATAAGGTTCTATTTGTCAATGCATCTTAAAATAATTAAAAAGTGGTGTACGATGGGGTCGAGCAAATTGGTTTTTCTATATAGAGGCTACTAACGCTAAGTTGGCAAGTCAGAAATCTGGTTCTGAGATTTAAAGATTTCACCATAAACTTCTATAACCACAGTATCTTTTACGCTGATAGCGTTTTAATGCGACTCTTCGCATTATTTTTGTTGTTCCAGCTCCAGTACTTTTGCAAACATGGGGTCATGCTTTTGGAGAAAATCTTTCCCAAAAACATTCTCTTTTGTCGTTGCCCGCAAATATAGGGCCTCAAAGGTATATTGAACGGGGTATTCCACATGATTCTGAAAAATATCATCCACTTTTTTAATATCTGTTAGATCAATCTGGGGTTCAACCCTGAAGATGAATTTGCTAAAAGGCAACATCACCATCAATGTACTTGCCTGAAGCCCACTCAACAAATCGGGTGTCTCACCAATGCTAATGAGCTGTTCACTGTTTTTCGCCAGGCTGGAGAGGTTGCTGGCCGAGGAATAGATGAATTTATCCTGGAGCACATATATTTTCCCATCAAAAGGCAAGGTTACACTGTCGGGCACAACAAAATTAAAATTCTGTTTGATGTAGTACATATCCTGCGATTTCAATTTGGGGATGCCCGGATCAAATGTGTAGGTGGGATTCTGCAATATAGAATCCCTGTTGATATGATAATGTGCCTGAATATAAGGGCTGAAATTTCTGGCCACCACTACCTTTTTCTTTAAAGTATCCTGAACCAGCTTGCTCAGGAATTTACTATAAGTATTATCGCTTCCCCCACCATTTCCCCTGATATCAATCACAATAGCTTTGATTTTTTTATGTTGGAAAGCAGCAATCAGACGGAGTTTAATGGTATCTCCGAGTTCTTCCCTCATGGCGGGAATTTTAGCATAAAATACGCCCGTTTTATCAAAATAATGGGTGACTACGGTATCGGTCTGACTGAAATAACCATACTCGTTGTTTTTCCTGGTGAGAAAGGTAACCGTATCCTGTTTACCAATAGTTAATTGATACCTGTTTTTATTTTTATCGATAAAATCAAGTTTAAGCACTCCATTTTTATAGATTTCTGCCGGCCAGTAAAAATTCTCATCATATACCCTATTTTTTGCCCTATCCCAACGTAAGGGCGAAACAAGTGCTGTGAGTCTTTTCACAAAATTATGAATGTTTTTACCGTTGCAACTCAGGAGTCTCATTCCAGAGGGATAATTTTTTCCCTTGTAACTAAAGCCTAGCAAATTGTAATATTCCCCTGAAGTATAGATGAGGTTGAGTTCCGGCTTAGCATAGTACGCTTCTTTTAAATATTTAATATATTCATACATGTTGGCTGTACTGGCGCTGTCAAATGATACCAACTTGGCCGGCATCCAATATTTTTTTACAATATCGAGTAAAGTTGAATTTACCTGGCTGGTATGACCATCTTGAGCAGCGTTTAGCGTTTTTTTGATAATCTGCAGATATTCACCCATGGATGTTTTGGGCTTGATTTGCCTTTTCAGCTGCCTGGACTGCTTGTCAAAGTCTATACCCCGCACTTCCTGATTATAATAGATTACAGGGCTTATCTGTTTGATATAAAATACAAGCGAATCATGCTCTTCGAGCATCTCCGTATAAGATATTTTTGGTAGTTTGTCTTTACTATCAAGCTGGGCCTTTGCAATCAGGGAATCAGCAAAAAGCAAATAAATAACGATAAAAGCGAAATATTTCATGAGTTGATTTTTTACAAAGAAAATCAAGATCAATTTGTAAAAATTGTAAAAATCGTTCATTGATGGTGTTTATTATTGTAGATCCACGCCAGGTCATTTTGCTCAATGGAAATTTTATTTAAAAGCTGCCCCGGCGAAAACCCGGAGAATGCCTTGAAATCTTTTATAAAATGGGCTTGGTCATAGTAAAGATTAGCATAGGCAATACTTGTTAAATGGTGTTGACCACGGAGGATTTCATTAAGGATATTTCTAAAGCGATGGGTATTCATATAGGATTTAGGGTTCATGCCTACATTGTTTTTAAACAGGCGAAACAATGTGGGAGCGCTCATTCCAAGTTTTTTAGCGAGTCTTTCAATAGTTAAATTTTGCTCACGGCCTGTTTTTATTAGATGTAATGCTTCTATCATCTTATCCGAGTGTCTGATATTTAAGTTTTCCAATAGCAGGTTTTCCAATTTCTCAGCTCTTCTTGGAAGACTATCCTCATCGAACAGCCGTTCGAGAAAAAAATCACACTTACGGATGAATATATCAAATACATGATCTGTGGCCAGTAAGTCTTGATAGGACTCACGGGTAAAAGCAATTAAGGCAGCAGGCTCGAAAAGAATGCAGATTTGATCCAAAGCCGAATTGATATCAACCTGAAATGGCATTCTATGAAAACCGAACAATCTGCTTTTGAAACCGGAAGCACCCAGTGTAATGATGCAGTTATTGGATTTTGAATTGCAGGTATAATCGATTGTATTTTCCTTGTAAATGGCAAGGCAGAGGTTGTTATTTGGAAATGTGGAATAGCTTAAAAATCCAGGATCTGACTTTTTAAAGAATAAAAAATATTGAACATATTTTTTTAGAAATTCATTCCTGGGCTTGATAATTTTAGATTCCATTATTAAATAGGCAAGATCGTGACGTTGGGAAAAAGTACTCAAAAATAATCTGATCATTTTACTTTTTACAATATCCAAATCAAATTCTTCGTGTTAATGCGATTGTTATTTACTTTTTAATGCCATTTATTGAAGCTAAACATTCGGTTATTGCATAGTTTAAAATTTTCACCACAAGATTATCATCTGATCTTCAATCCATAGAAATGCTATCAACCTACATTGGAACAATCGTCTAGGCGAAGGCAATGTTAACAAACTTAAGACTATTAAACGCCAAATGTATGGGAGGGCAAGCTTCGATTTACTTAAGAAAAGACTGACGTTGGCACCGGATTGACCGCAATAGTTGTGAGTATAGATGGAAGAGACCGCCTGGTAGGTACAGACTTTTTTACCATCAGCTTGCTGAACATAATCTGACATCACCCTATGCTCGGGCCGTATCAGATATTTGAGATAACGTATATTTGAGAATTTAAATGCTTAAATATAATTATTTAAGAGATAGGAAGTGCAAAACCAATATAGTAATCCCTGAGCGGACGTAAGTTCGAACCAGTATATGGAGATCCTCCCGAAGTCGCCGGCATATGTAACCTTCCCTATAAATTGGACTGTTCTCCACACCTGCAACTTTTTCTTGATAACATTGTTAAAGTATAATTAATCAACTAAACGAAGAAATATGAAGACAAGACCAATCTCACCTAAGGTTCATGGAATAGCAGATTATGTTCTGGTTAGCAGCCTGCTTACATTACCCTCCTTATTAGGATTTCAAAACAAAGTTAGAAGCTTTTATGCATTTGAGACATACCCAGAAGAGATTCTTGATGATCTATCTGGGGATGCTGGGACAGTTGGTTAGAGTTAATAAATAAAACACATTTTATGTGGTTGACCATGTTGGCGAGATAAATACCTGCCATATAAGTTAGCAGGTTAGTTCCGCATTTAAGAATAATTCTGAAAAATTATGATAAAATGTTATTTCCCACAATATTACAGGCGGCTAAAGTGCTTGTAATTTTCGAATACCGTCGTTATACAACGATTTGAAATATTTTTTGACTTCGAGGTACTGGGTACATTATCAACGAACTAAGCATCCAGAGTGTTTGAAATTTGGTACTAAAATTGTCTATCAGAAAATTGGATTCCTTTATTTTTATTAATCAGTATATGAGAGTACCGTTGGGTAACATCTTCCATTTATCGGGCCTATCCATTTTGGAATCTGCCCGGGAGGAAAATCGGCAGCCCAATACAATAGCAGCTTTCTACGCCAGGATCAATTTTGTTTTGGTGCTTTCGCCTTAGCCTCCGACTTCAACAGGTAATTTCCTGAACTCAGATAAAAGATTTCCGGGTCAGTACAATTTATATTTCCAACAAGTTTTTGGGATTTGAGACTTATTAAGAAGAAGGTATAAATCTACTTCACTATTAATCAATTCAGTTCTTGAACAGCAACTGTTACATTGGATCTACAGATAGTTCGCTAGACCCTTGAGTAATCCAAAGATGAGTTTGTTACACTAGAAGATCTAAAGCTTTCACAGAAAACTTCATTTCGTGTAATAAACTGAGGGGTTGATGTAAAAAAATAGATCTTAGAGAAACTGTTTTCCACTTTTGTTACACGGCTGGGAAGGCTGTTAAATCTATTGATAAAGATATTTAAATCATCCATCCAACGCTGGGTTCCATTAAAGCCAACCCTTCAACTGATGGATGATTTTCTAATCTAAATTCAACTTTCAATGACCTTTTATGGAGAAAACCAAAGTAGTTTTAAAATTGACCTGTGTTTTGAATACTCACTAATCCACTTTTCTTATCTGCTTGTTTTAAAATTATGGTTGTTGCAAGGAAAATACCACCTAATCTTTTATTATGATCCGACCTAGAATTGAAAGTGCAATTGGATTTCCAATGCTTATTGATCTGTTTTTTTTAAAAAAACAACTCTCTACAGTCTAAAAGGATTAGCTGAGCTATCGCACAACGGATAATCCTTGCTGAACACTAAATTTTTGGTCTACTCCCCCTGATTTCCAGTCGCTCGACATCAGGGAAAGACCAATATGACATCTGCATCTTCACAATATAAATGTTGTACAGTCTTTGTTGAGTCGAATCCAGAGTTAGTGCAGATATTTTCTTTTGGAGGCGGCCTATAATTACATCCCAAGCTTTTGAGGAAAGGGGTATAATCCATATCCCCTTTCATTTAATACGCTCCATAGACTATCTGTTGAGATCTCAGCGCTTTATGATTAGAGCTTCTTCACCATCAGTGTAAAGAATCGGAAGCATGCAATGTAATCTTGTGAATTTCCTCCCAGTGAAAAAAAAGTCAACTATTGAAAACCATTAACAGTTTTGTTCCGCATGCCATTGAGATAATCAGCCTCCTTTTTTAGAATGAGGACAGAAAGACTCAGTTGCCTAAGGTAGGAAGGTAATGACTGATATTAGAATGACAACTACATTCAAATATCATAGCCTGCTTTGATGCTTCATTCAATACCCAGGATACTTACACCAAAAATTGAAGTCGGACAGTAGTTTTCACATATCCGACAATGCTGGTATTGAGTCGCTTTGATCACGAAGAGGGTATACAGATGCCTATAATTGATAAAAGAATGAAAGAATCTATTTAAGTCAATTGTAGGGATTAACCTGATGCTTTCTGCTGATTGCAAGTAAAAAGATTTCATTGTTGATCTTTGTGCTGCTTCGTGGTTTTCGGCAAAGAGATAGTTTTCCTGCCCCAGGTTTACCATCCTTTTCCCATTTTCCAGCAGGTTATTGTCATTTGAATGCTACCATGATAAAGCTACGGACTCAAGGCATCCCACATAGCATCAGCTTAGGCCATTGCAGTCCCAATCAATCGCGTTATCGCAAATAAGGGATGTCTTAAATTTGATACCTAAATTCTCGTGTATTGCTAACAGTAATAAAAAAGTGTTCCTTATTGAAGGATTAAAATTCATTTAAAATATGGTATTGAAGCTTGAAATAAATGGTCCAGAAATTATCATCTTTTAAATACCATGGAATTAATCTGTATGGATGCTCGACTGAAGATTCTTGTATTTTTTTGGGCTATAGCCAGCATGTTTGGTAAAAAACGCACTGAAATTATTTTCTTCGGTAAAGCCCATACGGTAGCTTATTTCCTTGATCGTTAATGTACTATGTGTGAGGAGGCTCTTCGATTCCTCGAAGAGCTTTTCAGTCACCATCTGTTTGGCAGAACGGCCGTATATGTTATTCGTAGCCTGATTAAGACGCCTTGGGGTAATTTTCAATGCTTGGGCGTAATAATCGATTTTTTTTTCCTGTTGGTAAAAAATATGAAGATGTTCTCTAAATTTATTTGCAATTTCTCTGTCTTGATTATTGCTAAACTGGACATCAGGATTCTGCAGTCCCTGGGATAGAAAGGTAGATCGGAGTAAAATCGCCTGGACAGCATTGTGAATAATATCGGTATGTAAGGGAGCCTGTTGGCGGTTTGCGAGTTTTTCGAGAAATTCCATCTGTAGTGTAACATATTCGGCAATGTCGACTGACGGTCTGCTGATATAGATTCTGTTCAGATCAAAAAAAAGATTACTGTTCTGAATGAAATATGCATCATTTGGAGTTCTCGCATAAAATCCATAATCGAAAGCTATTATCCAAAATTCTCCTTGTTGATCTAGAATGAAGGAATGGTATCTGTCTGGACCTACAAAAACAAAATGGCCTGCGGCCACGGGGAAGCGTTCATTTTCTATGCAATGCAATAATTGAGTGTCTGTGCTGAATAATATGAAAAAATAGGGCCATCGCCTTGGAGTACTGATATTTCCCAGAATCGTTTGAAGACCAGAAGAGTGTCCAACATAGATATGGTTTTTGGTTATAAAATCTTTTCTATCCGTTATGTTCATGATAGGTAACCTATTTAGCGTCCAAATAAACTGCAATTTGCTAATATAAATCTTTTCAGTATTGAATTTGCAAATTATGTTATCAAAACATTCACAATGGGATACTTTTAGTAAAAATATTTAGTGCTTTTCTGGAAGTTAGTGGGATTATGAACAAATATATGCAGGAATTGTAGCTTGAGGCATCTGGAACCTGGAATCGGTGAATATAGGCTGTCGTATTTAAGCTACGATTGCATAAGTCCTGTTGATCGGTTCGAATGTGTTATACTAGGCTAATAGCCCACCTCCATTAGCTGATGGTAACTCTTGCCATTGGAAAAAAGTAGCTAGCTCAACAATGCGATAAAGTTTAGTGTAATAAGAATAATCGTGGGATACAAGCAATGCCTTATTAAAAAGGTTAATGTTTGTCCTTATCTGCCAAAAAAAGAAACAGCAAAAGATCATTGATGGCTGATCTTTTATAAAGTTTCAGACTTTTCAGGTAAAATTATTTTATGGTTGTGAGAAGACTACTGGTTTATGGTGCTCTGTGTGGTGCAGGCCTTTACTGCCCCTTTTCTTGCCCCTGATGGTTCGCATTGCTAAAAGAATAATATTATTTATGATGAGTGTTGAGAGGGGGCAGGCTTTGGGGAGCTTTATTAAATACCCTTTTTAACCAGTTTGTACTTATCCTTATTAGATCAATCCTAAAATAGTTTTGATTCTGGGCATTTCTTAAGTTCTTTTGGCCAAGTACTATGACACCGACTGTGGGCATGGCTTCTTATGGAGGTCTAGGACGCGCCTTAAAAGGATACAGTAGGTGAGCGTTACTGTAAGGAGGCAAAAACTGTTATGAGTTTCAAGGCTAATGCTAAATGGGCACAAAAAGCGTAAAGGGTAGGTTCAATTGTTGAATAACCGAATCCACATTGTTACAGATGCTAAACAACTTATGCAAAAAAAATCGATCCTGAGAAAGGCATTATTGATTATACCTGCGTTTGAAATGTCCTGCTCTGAATTAGCGCTGATGATATCACAGTTTATTCCTAAGGGTTCTTTTTTTAATAACGAAGGCATCCGGTTTTAGATCATTATAAATTATTAGATACTTACCCCTAGGCCTGGGGGAAATGAAATTAATCAACATTTATATTCGCGCTTCTTACCGTCGGATATGTTTCCGTTGCGTGCCATGATACTCGGTGAACAAAACAACATGCCAAGGTGAGCAGTGTGAAAATTCCGCAATTTGCTAAAAATATTCCTCAGGCACGGCGATCAAGGCTATTTCTTTACATGCCGATAACTTCTATTAGACCTATTGCGTCTGGTATCTGTAGATAGAGGCTGCCAAACTGTTCGTGATACAGAAAGGGAGCGAAGCGTCAAAAGCATCGGTGAATCAACAGCGATCGATTATCGCAGGGAAATACTGACTAAATGAGATTGCCTTGAGCAATAATATTCGATTACCTATGGTTTTTTGTCACAAAGACCAGAACCACGTAGCCTCAAAGGAAAACCTAACGGAAAGGAATTTTACAGCAACTAGATGGCCATGCTGGTGAAAGAAAGTAAAAAGACGATAAATCGCATGGTGTAAGAGGTCTCGAATGATCCGCGAAGTCCTTATCTGATTAGGCGTAACAAATGGGCTGATTTTAAAAATTATACATAAACGCAGCAGTGGTAAGGGCTGCTTTGAATTCAATGCAAATAAATCTCCTAGCTGCCTATCACATGGGTGAATTCCTTGATTAGCACATTTCTTCGGGATAGCCTGTCCTTAGTGCCACGAAGTATTCGTGACTTTGATTCATCATTAAAAATATTTTCCAGCTTTTTATTCTTTTTCTTATAGCACTTAGTCCTGGCCTGGCGCGATGTTTTATAATAGGCACGGCGTAAGGGTTTTTAAAGTTTGTGAAGGAAAACAACGCGATGTGCTGAGACTATTTTTAAGGGGCGCTATGCACCCCATCCTGGACTGGCCACCGAAATTTAAAAACAGGAGCGGTGAGGTATGTATGAGATTGCTCAGAGATGGAAAGCTTTAGTGACCTAAAGAGACAGAATATTTTGTGCTTTATGTCGAAATAAGATTCTAGGATAGCATTTCGATTGATCCGGGACTGACAGGTGGGCAGCAGGGCATCAACATTGGATAATGATTTAATCTGGGGTGGCAAAGCGAAATGCCGATAAACCGGTTCCAGATAGCCTTTATTGTCAATCGCCTCAAAATCGAAAAAAAAAATTGTTTTAGATGATTTATTTAGATAGAAAAACAAGTCTTGACAATTGTCAATAAAAAAGAAGCTACATATGTGTCTGTCGATCAGTCATTTATCTAAAATAACATGTAAATATAGTAGTGTATTCTTTTTTAATATGATTTTAGTTATTTTTCATATTTTCTCAATTCGGAATAGCGATAACTTTGCACTCCATTCAAACAAGAAAGTAACATAAAATTTACAGACTAGCGTAAGTCTATCTTTTTGGTTGGTATTGACAAAAATAATATAAAATTTTAAAAAGCAAAATAATTAAACAAAAATCATGAAATCATTCATTTCAAGTATCTCAGTAATTGCATTAACATTAGTTGGAAAAGTAGCCATTGCACAAACTGATAACGCAACGCTTAATATCCGTCTTTATCCTATCCAGACTATTACAGTTAACCCGACCCAAAAAACGGTACACCTCGATTACAAAACTACTGCTGATTATACAGACGGAGTAAGTTTAGCGCAGGCTGATCACTTAACAGTTTACAGTACAGGGGCCTTTATCGTGAAAGTAAAATCAGCTTCCGCTAGCTTAACAGGCGCAAAAGCTAACATCGATGCCAGTGATGTAAGTATCAGTCCGTTAGCGGGTACAAGCAATCAATTGGCTAATGCCAGTTATACTGCCCGCAACCTAAGCAATACCGATCAGACGATCATTTCAAGCAATACCGGAAGTGTTAACAAGAACTTTAACATTACCTACAAAGCTGCAGGTGCTCAGAAATATGTAGATAAATACTTTAAAACTGAAAATCCAACAGTTTATACGACAACTGTAACCTATACTATTGAGGCAAACTAGTTATGAATTAATCCACATAAAGGCAATTTTGAGTGATACTCAAAGTTGCCTTTGTTGTATATTTGCCTTTTTAAAAACCATCCGCCGTTGTTATGAGAAAATTATTTTACTTTATGCCGCTTTTGATGTTAATGTTTTCTATTGCAGGACGTGCACAAACGGGCTTATCGGTAACTCCACCAAGGGTATACTTCACGGTAGCACCCGGAGAATCCCTGCGTCAGAAGATTACGGTAAGTAATGCGAGTAAAACTTCGACCCTGGATTTAAGTATTTCATTAAATGACTGGTCTTATGATGAAAAAGGGAACAACCAGATACACGATGCAGGCAGTACACCGGCATCATGTGCAAAGTGGGTGGCTATTCTTCCCTCTTCCTTTTTTTCACTTGCGGCTGGCGAACACCGCGACATTGAAATTCAACTTGCACCACCAGCAGATTTAAAAGATAGTATTGTGGTACATACAGCAATGCTTTACGTAAGTCAGCTTAATCCGGTTGATGATGTGAGCCAGAAAGGCACCAATATTAAAGTAGCTGTACGCACGGGGATTAAATTATACCAAAGGCTCCCTATAAGTAGAAATGCTAATCTGGATATACAAAATTTTACGAAGGTTAAAGAAGAACTGCTGCTAAAATTTGCCAATATCGGCAATGTTTGGGCTGATGGAACAGCGAGTTGCGAATTACTAAATAGACAAACAGGAAAAAAGGCGATATTAAAAGACGTAATTTTTTATTCGCTGCCAGGTAATAAACGTGATATTTATTTTGCCCTTCCGCAAACACTCGAAAAAGGAGAATATATCGCATCTGCAGTATTAAATTATGGCGATGATGCCACCGTAAAGTTAGCTGAGCTGGAGTTTAAACATGAATAGAATCAATATTTCACTTACCTTCACTATTTTTATGATAGCCGGCCTTTTACAACAAGCCCTGGCACAGCCACGCATTGGCGCCAGTAACCAAAATTACATGCAGGTAACTTCTTCGCAGACACAAACTTTTAGCAACGCTTATCAGGTTCAGCTTTCGCTCGAGGGAAACAACAAAAGCTATCCAAACTGGAGCCTTGCTACAGTTTTAAACCAGCAGATTACCAATAGCGAGGGTAAAACCCTTCCATACAACAAAATTAAATTAAAGCTGAGTGCCATTAACGGAGCAACCTTCCAGCAGATCGGAAGTGGCACCACCCCTGTTCCATTAAATGCAACCGGCATGCAAGCATTCCTGATCAGTTCTTCTAATTACCCATTAACAAATGGCAATGAGGAATTTTATAAAAGCATTGTAATCACTGTTGATGTAATCCTTGAAGGGGGAGGCTATCTAGATGCGCTAAAAACCTGGCAGGCTTATTCGATAAATCTGGCTTTTGTTCTGTTGGATAAAAACGGGACAGAGCTTGGCCGCTCTAGTGCGGTAAATGGTATGCAGATCCGTCCGGATGGGAATTACACTACACCGGCAAGCTATGGGATTCAGATTCAGGACAATGCCAGATCTGGATTATTAGAATTAAAAACAATGGCCGATTACACCAATGGTGCTTCGGTTAGTTATGCAAATGCACTAACCGTTACTGCAGCCACCCCTTATGCTATATTGGTGAGAACCAGCAGCGCAAATTTTAGTGCTGGCAACAATATCCTGCCGGTATCAGTCGTAAATTTACAGTTGAGTGCAGGTAGCTCTGCCGGAGCTACTGTAGCCTTATCAGAAACCAGTCAGAGCGTTGGTAGTGGCGGAAGCAGCACCACTAATGCCCAGGCGTATAAATATAACCTTCGCTATTTTACCAAAGCCAACGATAGCAGGCTGATGAACGCTGTACCCAATAATTATAGCGGCATATTAATATATGAGATTATTCCGCAATAAAATAGTCAAATGGCTTCTTTCGATCCAAGGATATTTTTATGGTTAAGCATCTTAATGTTATGCTCTAGCATGCCCTCATTTGCACAAAACAGTACTGAATGTAAAATCAGCACGGATAGCTTAATCAATATCGGCCGTGAAAAATTAATTTCCCTAAGCATCAGGATCGATAACAACAGCGACCAGGATTTTGAAGGCCATATTACACCGGTTTTACCTAAAGGCTTTGGCTTGGTTGCAGACCAGCCCATTAAAGTAAAGGTTTTAAAAAAAACACATATCTTTTATCCATTTAAATTTATTGTACTCAATAACGCGGATGCAGAAACGAGCCTAATGGTGTTTCAGCTCCACGATTTAAACAATACTTTACGCACACAGTTTAAAACAAGTATTTCTATGCTGCCTTTGCGCGCTACAGAACTTACTGTGCTTACGCCCAGCATCCTTTTAAAACAGATTGGCGATTCGCTAACTGTTAATCTGCTAATCCGTAACTCTGGTAATCAGGTTGAAGAACTAAAACTGATCGCCTCTTTCCCATCAGATAACGGGCAGGGGAAAAATGTGTTACAAAAAGACATCAGGTTGTCTCCGGGAACGGAGCAGCAAATAAGTTTCAGAAAGATAATTAACCGCGAACTGTATCAGCTTAATAATTTTTATATCAACATTGCAGGTATTTACAAAAATGGTGACCTTTTTGGTAATGGTATCACATATGTACAAAATGCGTCAGCAAACAGACAATTTGTAAATGCCGAAATACCTCAGGATATACTAAGAAGAAACTTAACCAACCAGATTTCACTCAGTGGCCAAAACCTCTTCAGCGATTCGCAATCTTGGCAGCTTAACGGCACCGGAGCCACTCAATTGGGGCACGGAATACTCGGCTTTAGCGTAGATGCCTATCAATGGAACAGCCTTGCTAACCGCCCGCTCATCAGCAATACCTGGATTAATTACGAAGGAGATAAAAAAGGGATCAAAATAGGCAATATTTCCGAAAACCTGGAAAGTTTTATTAACGGAAGAGGTGCAAAAATTTATACTAGGGCTGATGAAGACTTTCATGGTCTGGAAGCAGCCTTTGTACAAAAGTCTTATAACCTATTGGGCGATAATTTAAGCTACGGTTATTCTGCTTATGTAAAAACAAACCTAAAAGATACCATTGGGCGCGAGCTCAACAGTTCGCTTATTTTTGACTATGCCCCATTAGAACAAAGCAGAAGCATTTTATCTGCCAATACAGTTTCCCTGCTCAATAAACGCAGCCTCTTGATGAGCATTAACATTGGCGGCGGCTTTTCTCAGGATCTTATGAATCCGGATAACATCAAACCCTCTTTGGCATTGGGCACCAATTTTAGCGGCAACTGGCAAAAGTTAAACTTTAGCAGCAGCAATTTCTTTTCTACAGCTTATTACCCAGGCATACGCCGGGGTGTACTCCAGCTAAATGAGCGGATTAGCCATTATTTTGGAAAACACAATACTTGGTTAGGTTTGAGCCTCTACAGTTTTGATCCTGCTTACCAAAAAAATGTGTTTTTTTTCCAACGAAACTACTCGTTACAGCGTACGGAGGCCGGTTGGGCAATTCCAATTAAGATAAATTTAAATTTAACGCTTACCGCTTCACGCGATCAGGAAAAAGCAGAATACAACTTTTTGCAGACAGAAAGCGAAAGGTTAACAGCATACCGCTTAAATGAATCCATCAACTGGCACAGCACTGATTTTAAACAGAATATTTTTTTCTCCATGGATAATGGTTTTGGACAGAATATGAATGGAAAAACCGAACTTCAGCTCCGCTTAAATGCCACATGGTCTAACAGCTGGATGAACCTTAATACCTATTTGCAAAAAGGAAGTTTTTTACTTGCCGAATCTTATTACAGTGGGCTAAATAAGCAAAGAATCTACCGATTTAGCATCAGTCCTTCTTTTCATCAGTATTTCTGGAACAAAAAAATACGTACAGAAGCAGGTTTAATCTTTTATCGCGAAGCATTGTTTGGCAACAATACTACTTATACCGTTAAAGCAGATTATAAAATCACCCCTAAAGCAACTTTCTATATTAGTTCTTACGTATATCAGTATAGAACTAGCTTTGCGAATTCGTCATTCAGAAGTGTACAGGCCGGTATAACTCAAAAATTACCGGATCCCAGGCAGCACATTTCAGGAAAAAAAGGAAATATTGCCATCTTAATTTACAAAGACAACAACCTGAACGGTATTTTCGATGCAGGCGACGAACCTGCAAACTCAGGTACCATATTGGTCAACAAAATTATTTTCATTGTCCCAGCTAATGGAACTATCCAATACAATAAAGTACCTTATGGTGATTATAGTTTAAATATGCCCCTACAAAACGGGTATCAGATCATGCCGACGCATATCATTATCGACCAGAAGACCATGAAAATTAACGTTCCAATGCAGAAAAGCGGGAATGTAACAGGCCGAATCATTATCAATTTCAACGAAAACAAAAGTCTGCAATTCAACCCTTCGCTGGCAGGGATCAGCCTTTTAATAAAGGGTAAAGATGGAATGATCAGAGCAGTTAAAACTGGCGAGGATGGAGATTATTCTGTCTATCTCCCAGAAGGCACTTATCAGGCCTACCCAGACGTAATGCGTCTGCCAGAGCATATTTACTTTGATGGTGAACCGGTGCAGATTACCGTAAAATCGGCAACTGCCACAACGGTACCAAACATAACCTTAAAAGTTAGGGAAAAAAAGATTGAGGTCAAGCACTTTAAAAGTTAGGCAAACAAAAAATAAGGAAACAGCAGTTATGGATATCTGAAATATTAGAAATTATCCTGAAATGACTCGTATGAACTGGAATTATTGGCTTGGATTGTTTACGCTATTTCATAATGAACTAACTTAGCCTGACTGTGCCCTGTTTTATGATATAGACTGAAGTTGCGGGGCATTCAAACTATTTCGCGGTAATGATCATTGAGGTGGAAGTAGTGAAAGAAAATTCACCTGTTCAATCTGCCCTAAAGAAAATAGCTAGTGTATAGATGGTTAACCGGCTTTTGTTTTTTACCTGCTGGTTTTGATAAAACAGGTTCTCCACGGACTGATGAAGTAATTTATTCACCCAACTCTCAAATTCTGGAATTTATATTACATTGAAAAGGTGCAGTATCCCCTATCTTGATAAAACAGTTACCAATTCCTCAATACATAGTGCGAATGGAAAAAAACAATAATTTTTTTAGCGTTAAACAGTTTATGGCAGCTTATAACAACAGTAGCCTTCCAATTGCTGTTCATGTCGGGCATGACTATGCCATCCAATTTGCCAATGATGCCTTCTTGCGGAATACCGACGGCTCCAATACGATCCATGCGGACAGGGAGAAGCTATACAGTGTGTTTTCAAACCTGCTCAATAACGCCAGCAAATATTCACCTTTTGATACCACGGTTTCCATAGGATGCAGAAAGGAAGATGGCCAAATTATAACGGAGGTCTATGACGAAGGGCCTGGCATACCTGAAGGCGATCTTCAGTGGGTATTTGATAAATTCTATAGATCCGCACATCATCCTACGGTATCAGGCTTTGGAATTGGACTGTATCTTTGCGCAGAAATAGTATCAATGCATAAGGCTAGGGGTTTGGGAGTATCCTCAAATAAAAAACAGCTGGTCGAAAATATCTGTGGCAAAGTAAGTTCCGACCAATGCAAGCACAATTACCGTCCAGCACAGTTCAGTTTCGTGCTGAAATACCCAGGCGCCGATTTTTCGGTATAAAATTAATTTGTAAGGCATATATAGATTTGGGAAAATGATTGACTTGTTAACAACAACTCTTAGCACTAAAGGTTTTATTCTGCATACACTTATCGTATTCGGAAGTATTTAATAGTGGAATGGCATTCGTTATTACAGTTCGGTCATTTTGAGCTAATGGCTATTTGCTGTGCATGTTAGTTGTTTTTATACTTAACAGTTCAAAGTTCATATCCAGTGGTGGTGGCTGGTTTATCCATTTTTCTTGAGATCTGGCTTGCTCCGGATGCCGTAACATATCATTTAATAATTGATACAGTATCATATCGTTCGGGCCAGGCCTTTTTACTATCTGTCAACGAAACAGTCAGATAGTACTGGGCAGACATTCCAAGTCAGTCAGACAATGTTTCACGGGTTTAAAAAGGGAGATGAGTTTTGTTTGCCTAGAAGGAGCGGACCTGACCAGGCTCCTTTATGTCAATTGGCGATTGCATGAGTAAAAGAAGGTTTAATGCCATTATCACTAATACTTATGACACCTTTAAAAAGCATACTTAATGATTTAATAGGGTGATGAAACAGGATCAGACATCGTCATCAGTGTTTAATGGAAGCAATAAATCTGATCGTTGTTCGGCTTTTTTCAGAGTTGAAACAGTATTTACACGTTTGCCCACTTTAACGCGGTTCATCAGCTCCTGGAGAAAGGTATTTAGCACCGTCATTTTGGTGTCAAGCGGTAGCGTTTTGCTCAACCAGATCTCTTCTTCAGCTTTAGTCAGGATCACTGGCATACGCTTTTTATCGTGTATTTCTGCCACCAATGGATTTGCCTCGGTTGTCAATATGCCATAAGTACGGAACTTTTCTTCTTGTTCGGGATCAACCCATTGGGACCATAAGCCTGCAAAGCAAAACAGCTTCCTGTCTTTAACAGTGAAGCGGTAGGGTTGTTGTTCGCTTTTGGAATCTTTTTTCCATTCATAAAACCCGTCGGCCATCACTAAACACGTTTTATGATGGATAAGCAGTGGACGCCACAATTTGCTTTCCATTGCCGTTTCGCTTTTAATGTTCCAGGTATCACCTGTGAGTTTTAAACCTTCGGCAAAGTAGGGTACGATCCCAAACAACATTTGCTGAATGATGTCTGGTTCATCTGCAGTGATGACTAATCCCTTTTGTGTGATGGCAAGGTTATAATTAGGCGCACACTCTCCCTGGATCTGGTGTGGATGGGTTTTAAGTATTTCTTTTTCTTCGGCAGTTAAGGTATATCTGGCGCACGTATATTGGGCTTTTAAAAGCTATAACATGCCTGGATGCCAGTTGGTTTTACTTCTTCCTCCGCTTGGGTTTTGGCTGATCGTTAATTTGATTTAAAGCAGAAGCTTCCTTAAGTAAATATCTTTTAATAAGTGCCAGTAGTTCTTTCATTTTACTTTAATGATGTCTTTCCAGTTTGTGGTGTAGTGCGGACGCAGGAACTCTCGCTTCATCGTCCATTTTTGGTTTTTGCCCTCGCCGGCCATTCGCAGTGTCCTGCCCCGTAATGTGAGTTGAGTTGATCCAGCACCCTGGAAACCTGATCATACTTTTTGCCCTTGAATTCACTAAAGATGTTGAGCTGGACTTCTGATTCCGGTATCAGCCCAGTAGCGTTTACTTCGACCTTTTGATACTGGTAACCCATGAGGTAAATTTTATTCAGCCCCCAGTGTGCTGTGTTGATCAGGTCGGGGGTGTTATTTACCGGGTGTTCAAGGGGGATGGTGATCGAAGGGTAAGCCTGCAATTCC
This sequence comes from Pedobacter jeongneungensis, assembly GCF_000633455.1. Classification (GTDB taxonomy): domain Bacteria; phylum Bacteroidota; class Bacteroidia; order Sphingobacteriales; family Sphingobacteriaceae; genus Pedobacter; species Pedobacter jeongneungensis_A. The sequence continues at coordinate 12,801 of NZ_AYMG01000004.1, read as the reverse complement.
TGGTCAATAAACTTATTGGTTAACAGTTTAACCGATAAAACGGTGGTGCATAATTTTTCCCTGCGAAGCTTGCCGGCGAGCCTTGCAGCATAATTGGATGTGGCTTCCTTTAGTTCATGATAATCGCCTGTAAGCTTGCCGAATGCCCTGCTGGTACACATCCCTTTTTTGGGGTCAAGTATTGTTTTTAAGGGGATGCAGCTTTCACCCCAAAGCTATACCTGCGCTGTGACTAATTGTTCAATCATAGGGAGATCCTTTTCATAATTCTCCGTATTCCAATTATTAAGATAAGTTTGCATTGGAGGCATCCCCTTAGATTTGCGGCGTGTATCTAGATTATCTACGTTAGCTATAGGGTATGGATATGGCTTTCCAGATAGTCTATTGATAAATAACTGACTACCATAAAATTGTATTTTCCCCTGTCGCATATTAATTCGGTCTTCCAAAATAGCAAGGTTACTGGATAAGACCTCACCATCTTTCTCAACATCCTGTATAATAGGTAAGAATTTTAGTTGTATGCTCAAGTCAGCATATTGTATAACTAAGAACAATCCCTGCGCTGCATTCATACCTACCTATTGGCAACTTTGCCAACTTTTTTGATTGTAGCCTCTAAAAAACTACCCGGATGTATAATCGCATTATGGCTCTAATAAGGATGTGAAGAGTGAGCTTATAGAATTTTCTGCTGATGGGCGGTGGTAATGAGTTCAGCAACATTTTTAACTTCGAACTTTTGTAGCAGGTTCCGGCGGTGGGTATCAACGGTCAACGGGCTGAGGAAGAGTTCATCTGCGATCACCTGGCTTGTTTTACCCTGTGCGAGGAGGCTCAGGATTTGCTTTTCCCTCCGGGTGAGCTGTGGTGTACTCCGAAGTTCGTTTCGGCCTGGACGGCTGATGATCTCCATCACTTCACGGCTGTAGCAGATATTTCCCTGTACCGATTCGGAAATACATTTCCGGAGCTCATCCAGTGAGCTGTTTTTTAACAGGTATCCGCTTGCTCCGTTCTGGATGGTCTGCATAATGATGCTCCTTTCTGTGTGGTTGCTGAGGATGAGAATGATGGTACTCAGCGATGTTTTCTTGATTATCTGGCAGAGATCCATACCGTTGATATCAGGCAGGGTTACATCCAGTAGCACCAGGTCGACCCGGTTGGTCTCAATATACGCGAGCAGATCCGTCCCGTTATGGAAGCTGGCCACGATTTTTAGGTTTTGCTCGTTTTTCAGCAGCGTTTTGAGCCCTTCAACAACGATCGGGTGATCATCTACTATTAAAGTAAGCAGTCTATCCATCGGCTCTGGTTTTTAGTTCTATATCAATTTCTGTTCCTTCGCCTAAAGCGGAGTGCAGTTCAAATTTTCCCTTCAGAAATGCTACCCGGTTTTTCAGGTTTTCAAGGCCCATCCCTTTTTTGCCCTTCAGAGATGCAGTATCGAAACCTACTCCGTTGTCCTCAAAGGTAATAAAAACGGTGTCTTCATTTTGACTGCACTGCAAAAGAATGTTACTTGCCCCTGAATGCTTAAGGGCATTTGAGAGTAGTTCCTGGAGTATCCGATAGATATTCAGCTGTATATTCATTGCAATATCCCCGCCGAGGCCAAAGGTTTCAGCGGTGATCTTAAGGCCGTCTCGCATGTAAAATTCGCATAGATCCTTAATGGCCACCTCCAGCCCGAACTTGAGCAGCGTATCAGGAACCATATTGCGGGCAATGCGGCGCAGTTCGCTCACTGAACTGTCAAGCTGGCCGATAATCCGGTTCAGGTCGCGGTCTTCTGAGAGCCCAACCCTGGTATCGCTCCAGCCGGATAGCCCTATTTTTACCCCTGCCAGCATGCCACCGAGGCCATCATGAAGGTCTCTTGCAACCCGCTCACGCTCCAGTTCTTCACCATCCAGCATCGCTTTTGTCACCTTTAGCTGCTGCTTTTGTTCCAGCTCGCTCATCTGACGGCAATAATTAATCTCCCGCTCTGCGGCGAGCTTGCGCCTGGTTCGGGAGCTAAACAAAACTCCAATCAGGAGCATCAAAAGAAAAAAGCACCCCGTTCCAAGCAATAGTTTGTACAGCCTGTCATTGCGGGAGGCGAGTAGTGCCGCTTCATTCTGCGACTGAAGGGCTGTGATTTTCTGCCGGTTCTCTGCGCTGCGGTATCTGGTTTCGAGCTCATTGATCTTAACTTTGGTCTGATTGGCATTGATGCTGTCGCTGGCATCCCTGGCCTTGCTCAACCACTGCAGTGCTCCTTTGTAATCCCCCAGCTTCTCGCTTACTTTTGCCAGTTCTGAATAAATTTCTGCCCTGTCGTTGATTTTGGCCATTAAAGTTCCTTCGTTTACGATACCCAAAAGAACCTGCCTCGCCCTGCTGTATTTTTTTTGCTGGCTGTAGATATCATATCTGCGGAAGAAGAACTGGCTGTAAAGCTGCCCCTGGTTAAATTTTTTGGCTGAACGTATTCCTTTATCTACACTGATCAATGCTTGATCATAGTTTTCAATAGTCGTGTAGTAAAGTGCTTCATTGTAATAATAAAGGGTGTAGTTTAGTGATTCGGGGTGCGGTTCAAGCAGTTTTTGGGCCTGCTGGAGCAGTTTCCATGCTTTTGGCGGCTGTTTGTCGTAACAATAAATGCTTACCCCGGAAAGATACGCGAAGAGCAGATCGGTCGGGTGCTGCGGACTGCTTTCAAGTATCCCGATTGCCTGTTGATTGTAGGCAGCGGCTTTGGCGAACTGATAGTTGTTCATCAGAATGGTGGATAACTGGTTATAAAAATAGGCCACAAGCGCGGGTTTTCCGGCTTTCTTGGCGATAGGTATGGCTTTTTCCAGAGTAATGCCTGTTAAAAAACCATAGCCCATCTGATCTACGTTCATCAGGCCATAGTTATACCAGGCTGCGGCCAGCTTGGCGTATGCCTTTGACGTATGAAAGGCCGAAAGTGTCTGGGTTGCCTGTTTGAAGGCCGCCGACGCTTTTTTCTTGTTCCATGCAAAATAATACTGTCCCAGGTAGAAATCTGAAAGCGCGTTGAGGTAAGGGTCTTTGCCTGCCAGCTTCCTGGCCGCGTGCAAGTAAGACTCGCTTTTGACGGTATCCTTAAATTTCCAATACTCCACCAGTTCGAAATTGGCGCTGGCCTTTGCACTGTCTGGGCTTTTTTGTATTAACACCTGTTGGAGGCTGTCTAAGTGATGCTTTTCATCAAGTGGAACCTGTTGCTGGCTGAATACGCCGTACCAGAAAAGCTGGAATATCAATAGTAAAAGAATTTTTTTTTTCATGCCTGATCAGCTATCACCTCGGGGGCCGTAAAACGGTATCTCCCAGGATTTCTCTGTAAATATCAAAATATAATCTGCAACCCTCAGGCGTTTTTCTTCCGATAGCAGAAAATACCTAAAAACCAGTAGAAAAAAAACGGCAAAAAGTGGTATTTCTTTTGGCTGGCACTTGCAATATTTTTGCCTCCATACCTTAAAACAACATACGCGATGAGAAAAACAAGTTTTAAAGATGCTTTTCCCCGGGACCGGCCGTCCCTTTTCAGCAAGTTACTTTGTCTATTTATGATCACCCTAAGCTTATCTGCCTGCAAAAAGGATAAAAATGGTAGCCAGGCTGGTGGAGATTATTATTTCAGTGCCAAACTCGATGGACGCAAAGTCGTTTTCCACACAGTGAATTTTCAAGGCAGCGGTGCCGACGGACGCTTCGAACATATCGTTGTCGGCGGTTATGAAACATCTTTTCCAACCTCCGGTGGACCGGTACCACCGTCGCTGGACTTTGAAATCTGGAGGCTTGGCGGCAATATTACAACAGGCAGCTACGCTACCCCTGCCGAACCAAAAATGATTGCGCGGTATGCTGTGCAAAAATCTGATGGAACGCTGCTCTACAATACTTCCTTTGCTAACGATCTCTTTACGCTGAAAATAGAATCAATCAGTAAAACGGGAATGAAAGGTACTTTTGCAGGAACCTTAAGAAATATGGCGGGAGAGCCGGTAACAGTGAGCGAGGGGTCGTTCAACCTTCCTTATGAAACAATTGTCAATCCTTAAAAATGATAAGATGAAAACTACAAAATATTTTATTGCATTCCTTTTTACCATCTACGCTGGCCTTCATGCTGCAGCGCAGTATAAAGAACCAGAGAAAAAAGATAAGATCCAAGCGATATATCCACAAGTGGCTTTTGATTCTCTACAGGCAAAAAAAATGCTCGCAAAAGGCACCGCCGTCATCAAAGGCGTAGCCTTTACCAGGCAGAAACACCCGCTTGGATATAGCGTTCCGCTTTCGCCCAGAATACTCGCCAACAACATGACGGTAGTACTTTTACCGGTAACGTCTTATTTTGAAGACTGGTACAGGCTTCGTAAGGAAAAGGAGAGTACCAGAAAACGACGCTTTGTGTATCTCTCCAAAGATGCATACCGCTACAGGCTCGAGGCGATTACCAATAGCGATGGTGAATTTACCTTTCCCGACATGAAGCCTGGAAGGTACTTTTTGCAGGGAATGCTTGATTATACCCTGAAGGGTTCATATAATGCCTATACAGGTACCGGATACAACAACTATGGTGGGCAGACTGATTATTACCAGAAAAAAGAGTATAGCAAAAATATCCAGGACCGGATCGAGGAGTTTGTAGAGATAAAGGAGAATGGAGAAATATTAAAGGTAAAGCTGCATTAAAAATGGCCGCTGCAACAGATATGGCAGATAATGTGGCGGAAAGTATTTGAAAAACAAGCTAATAAATAATCAGGGCTGAAAAAATAAACTATTGGTTTTTAAATATAAATGTTATTGTGGTGTTCCGGAAGAGCATTTTAGCTGTAGCCATTCTTTTTAAAGTTGCGTCCAAGAGATATATAAAAATCACATGATAATGTTTAAATACCACCGAAGCTTGCTATGCGGGTTGTTTATTGTTTTATTCTCCTTTGGGATGCTTAAGGCACAAAACCTTAAGCACGGCATTGACAGCCTCATCTTAAAAGAATTCTCTAACCAGAATGGTCCGGGTACAGTTTTTATGGTTGCCCATGGCGGGAAAACAATCTATGAGAAAACTTTTGGTAAAGCAAACCTGGAGGTAGGTAATGGTCTCAAGGCTGAAAACGTCTTCGAGCTGGGTTCGATGACTAAGCAGTTTACTGCGGTGGCGATTATCATGCTCGAGCAGCAGGGGAAATTACTGGTCACCACCAGCTTTCCAAATATATTGCAGATCATCCCGCAGGGAAGGCAATCACCATACACCACCTGCTTACCCATACCTCAGGAATAAAGGATTTCACCAAAATTAAAACCCTATCAGAGATTGCCCAGAAGGAAATGACACCTAAAATGATGGTAGATTTTTTCAAAGAAGAGCCGGTAGATTTTGCTCCAGGGGAAAAGTTTGAATATAACAATTCGGGATATGTAATCCTATGCTATGTTACCGCAGAGATCGCAGCAGTGGCTCTCAGGTAACTTGGCAAGAAAGCTCGCAGCGCTCAGTAGCCGGACTTAAATTTAACTAACTCACCTACTTTAATTTCACGACAATATATCAGCACTCAATTTAAAATACAGAACTTAAACTTTACCATGAGAAAAACATTTTCCATTTGCCTATGTTTTGTGATCATAGGACTACATGCCATCTATGCACAGGAAATACCTTGTACAGACAGCGTAGCTTTAAAGGCCCAGCTAAAAAGTATCATGGATAACGATCAGCAGATAAGGGCAAAGATCCGTCAGGAGATGCCCTCTCAGAATGCGGCAAAGTTAAAGGAAATGGCACTTGAAATGCAATTGTCAGATAAGCAGAATCAACTTTTTGTAGCATCTTTACTCGACAGGTGCGGGTGGCCCAATAATCTGAACAGTATGGAAAACCATACCTTGTTTCTAGTGATTGATCATGCTGATACCGCATTCATGCGAAAATACCTGCCCTTGCTGGTCGAACAGGCTCAACTTGGAAATGTAGCGAAAAGTGATTTGGCAACTTTGCAGGACCGTATACAGCTTCGTAGCGGAAAAAAGCAGCTATATGGCACACAGACTTTTAGGATTGGCAGCATAGTTAACATCTGGCCTGTGGAAGATGCTAGTGGTCTTGAAGCCCGTCGCAGCTCTGTGGGGCTTCCCCCGATGGTAGATTATATCATGACCTTGGAGAGCAGTTATAAATCTAAGGTTGTCTGGGATAAAGAATTGTCTGCAGAGCAGGCTAATGAAAAGATGTACAAAAAAAACTGATAGCAACAAAATATCAAGATCCGGCATTAAAGCTTGGTTTTATCAAAAATCCAAAAAAGTTTTTAATCCAACTCTTATCCGAAATTTTGACGCCCTTAACTAAGGCTCCGTAATGCGTTCCTGTAATTATTCTAGCCATTGGTCTTTGGTTTATGTAGAGGGGCGTTTTTGAATAGATGTACATTCGGATTGTATTCTCGATGCATTAGGTAAGGCCTATTACCGGATTGAAAAATATTCTACTTCCTGCTTGGCCCTGGTCACTCTGCACTCTTTTGATTCGAAAACGCTCCTGGACGAATTTGATAATAGTAAGCAATTTAGGTAAAATTTGAAATAAGCAAATGTTGTTTGTAAAAGTCTTGCTTTCTGCAAAAATTATTATTTTTGACCTGCGCTTATGGTAAGCGTGAAACAACTTTAATATGGCCCGCGAGCCAAATAAGTAATAAATTATGGATAAATTCAAAAAAGTACAGGAAGTAATCTCTTCGGTAGAGGCAGACGTAACAAAATTCTATGATGGCGGTAATTCAGCTGCGGGAACCCGTGTTCGCAAGGCAATGCAGGACCTCAAAGTTTTGGCTCAGGAAATCAGAGCTGAGGTTACGGAGAAAAAAAATAGCGATAAATAATTCGTTACTACTGTTTTGGGAAATTGGCCGCCAGATTTTTTCGGCGGCTTTTTTGTTGCGCTGCGCCTCGCTTCTAGTTTTATCTTAGTGGCGAAGTGATCTGAACGATAAAATAATTCTCCTTTACATATTGCCTCATGACAGCTTCTTTGCCATAGGTAAGAAAAAGCCGCTGCCTTACGTTTTGTAGACCAGTGTGGTATCCTGAATCGTTCAGCCCGGTATTGATGAGGTTTTTGCTCATCACCATTATCTGAGAAGCCTTGACCCTGATTTTCAGCATTCCGGGATGTTGAGCATCGCTGAGGTTTCCATGTTTTAACATGTTTTCCAGGAGCGTGAGTATCACCAGGGGAACAAATTTCGCTCTTTTGGATTCATCATCGATGTCAAGTATAATTTCTGTATTTTCATCTTCCTGTCTGATTTTCCACAGGTCCAGCAGCAGTTTAGCAGGTCCGAGTTCATCTTCCAGAACGGTTAGCCCGGGGCCGTTACCACTCTCCAGGGCATATCGCATGATTTTTGCGAGTAATGATAGTGTCTTTGCTGCAGACGGGTTTGTTTTGTGAATGCTGCTGTAAATAAAGTTTAGTGTATTGAACAGGAAATGGGGATTGATCTGCGCCCTGAGAAAGGCATTTCTTGCATTGTTGAGCTCAATAAGGCTTTCCTTAGCCTTTAATGCTTCCTCATAGGCCCTTTTTTTCAAAAGTTCAATGTTGTCGCGTTCCTTGATGTAATACCGCAGGTAATAATAACCTGATGCCAGGAGGATAAAATATACGCTGCGCCAGATGCCCCCGGCAATGAATTTTTGATCCAGGATAATTTGATTTCTGCTCATCTGAGGATATAACAGCGCTATAAAGTGGTCTGTTCCAAACTTAAAGGCAAGAAAAAGGGCTATTTCAAATATCGTCAGTAGTGTTAGCTTCCATATGATATTTCTTCTAGCTGATGCGGCAACAGGAAGAACTACGAAAGCGTGGAAATAGAACAGCAGGATATTGACGGCGTAATGTAGAAGGTAAAAGCTGAGTTTGCTGAAAGTGCCCGTCGCCAGGGCTACGGAAAAAGACTCGTATAGCATGTAAGCACACCATGCCCCAAGGTGAAATAGCCAATTGCCTAGTTTATTTTTTAAGTTAAGTATCGGTTTTGCGTAAGTCGACATAAGCCTTGCGTAATAAGTTCGAATTTGGTTTTTTATAGGGCTAAGTTTCTTTTATGAAACATTATAGCCACACTAAACTGAGCAAGAGAACGGTGTTTGTTTTCCGCTCCGGAGAAGAAAAAAAGGGAACCAGTACTGATCCTACAGAAACGAGTCTGACCATTATTACCGTTGGGACGGGCGCTGTGCAAGATGGCAAGCTACCTTCGAATAAAAGATCAAACCCGCTTTGACACCCATATCTTCTCACCGACGAAGTCGCAGAACCTGGCCTTATAAGGACTGGTCATCGGTATGGGGTGCTTTCCCAGATAAACGATGTTCCCTACTATACGCGTTACGTAGGAGCCGTTTATCAGGTAGGATTTATGGACCCTGAAAAATTTATCATCCGCGGTGAGGATATCTGAAATCTCCTGTATGGTCATGTATATGGTGAAACGCTCATCTTTGGTGAATATATCCACATAGTTTCCTGCGCCCTTGAAATGGGTGATGGCCGATAAGTCTATCCTGTCGACAACTCCCCGTCTTCCCGGACGAAAAAAGGCAAGGTCATCATAACTGAATCTGCTCAGCTTTTTTACAAAGCATTCTTTAAGTACCCTGTTGACTACTTTTGTAAAAGTTTCAAGCTCTATTGGTTTAAGCAGAAAGTCTTTTGCCCTCACATCAAATGCCTGAAGCGCGTATCTGTCGTGTGCGGTAGTGAAGATAATATTGGGGGAGATATCGCGAAGATTTTCGGCCACCTGTATACCCGAGAGGCCCGGCATATCGATATCAAGAAAGATAAGGTCAATATTTTGATCGATGCTGAGTTCAGCGAGTGCCTCGATAGGCTTTGTAAATGTTTTGGTGACGTTTAGGTTCGGGAATTCCCCAATGTGATCGGTGAGCAGACGTATAGCTGACCAATCATCGTCCACAATGGCACAATTATAGGTCTTTTTCATAAAGTAAAGGTTGATTAGTGCTAAAATAAGATTTTTTACTCTTATAGGGAATACGTAAATGTCACTAAATGATTACTTTAAGTCGTGTTGAGGGTAGTGGAACCAGATAATGATTACCTTTCAGAGAGTTAGTGAAAGTTATTTCTACAGCCCTTTTCTAAAATTCGCAAAGCTTACAGTTGAATTTAGAAACCCTGAAATAGAAACAAAAAAAGTTTTCCTTTTTTCAGACCCACCATTATACCTGGAAAATAAACGATAGAATAGTGCAATTAGTTAGTAAAATGAAAATAGATTTTGGACAGACTCCACATAATATAATCACCGATAAAAAAAAATACATCATTGAAATTGAGAAATACAGAACGGATGAAATGCATCTATTTATATGCAAGCCAGATTTTGAAAAAAATTGAGCGGAAAATTGAACAGTGGGCAAGTTTCAGCCTTCAAATAGGTATATGAAAACCTTTCTTTCATTTCAATCAGACCACGCCTTTTCAGTTTTTTTCTAGCCAGGGGCTGGCAAAATATTAAATCATAATCGCTAAAAAAACAATTAACCCAATCTTAATACTTATATCTTTTTTCTTCGCGGCATCCTAACTGAGCTAACCACAATAATTTTCGCAAACCATTTTTGGAATGTTAATTGCTCTCTCATTGATTTAGAACGACTGTGACAGTTAGAACACTATTTTTATTTATCGTGTTCATTAAGATGGTAACTTGAAGAATGGAAAACTAAATTATTTAAAAATTATCGTGGAACTGGTTCACTATGCCCCCTCAATCTCCCAGTAAGCGCAAAACCCTTACACCCTAAATTTCCTAGACATATGAAAATAACACCGGTTCTTTTTTGCTTTTTGATTCTTATCTCTTGCAATGAAGAGAAAAAAGTACACCTTGCAGACAGGAAGAAAAGTGACATGATAGTTAATGCTAAGCCTAAACTAGCAAAAACTGATACTTTAGTTAAAACAACGTCATCCATAAAGAAAAACATATTTCCGATTGAAGGGAAGTATGTGATTCAAAAAGACGATTCGTCGTGTGAAATAAGCTTAGTGCTTTTTTACAAGAGAGACCAACTAGTTTACAAATTGACTACTAATACAAGAACCTTAACAGATAAGGCTAAAATAGAGCTTAACGAGGCTAAAGACGGCTACTATCTCACACTTACAAACATTGAGTGGAGTGAGAACGAAGGCGCATTAAATGATGAAGGTGAGCCAATTGATCCAGATATAACTCTACCAACAGAAGTTCAAGGCCTATTACAAAAAAATCAAATTACAATCCAAAATGCAGGTAATTCTATGAATTATTATGTGCAAATTGGAGAGTGTGATGCTAAGTACATCCAGTTAATTAAAAAATGAAGCCCTAATTAATTCAGGCCATACCATTTAGGAAAAGCTTTAAAAAACTTAATTCTTGCTGGTCCTATATATGATAAAACCAACAAATAATATATCTCTTTCACGAGATATATTTATTTGCTATTCTTGTTTTTATCGGTGTATGGAATAATAACTTTTAACTTTTCAGGCATATAAAGCCGATGAAATAGATAAATGAAAGCAAAATATATTTTCATAATAGCATCCGTCTGATTGACCGTGTTGCCTGAAAGTAGGCTAACAGGCTATACACCGATATCTGCCGGCCACAAAATACTGGCCTCAAAGATCGGTGCTAACAGCGGTTTCGGTAACCGAAAAACCGCAGAGCCCTTGGCGGCTGGATAAGCCATGCCCTACAGAGCTGCTCAGAATGCCCGTTTCCATAGAGGTGATGGCAATTATTCCGGATCATCCACCAAAGTTTTTTATCTATGAGGGCGTGCGGCATGAGGTTACAAAAGCCGATGGCCAAATCAAAAATGCAATCCAGTCACTGGTTGTTATGGAAGCTAGGTATAACGAATCTTTTGATTGGATCAATAGTGATCTTGTAAATGATATCATGAATTCTTGTCGCGGACATATTTATGATGCGATGGCAGCCTGCTCAATCAGAGAGGTAAAAGTCAAGGGTGGCGAACCTTTTTGGGATGAAAAGGTAAAAAAATGTATTCACTCAAAGGCTCACCGAAAAGTCGGGTAGCGTAGAGTTTATTGGTCTTTAGACTTTAAAGTACCTCAAATTAGCTATTTGGATTTTATCAGGTCAGCTGTATACAAATCTCTATAATTTATTCTACACACATATCACGCGCAAATTGGTGAAAAAATAGAGAACGCTACAATTGTCCGTAGGTTGTCGAACACATCTGGGTTGCATTTGCGATTGATTTGGAAAAATCTGACTCATTGTTAAACACAATTATAAAATCAGCCGATATCCAGAAGTTAGAATTTTTAATAGATAGGATGAAGATCGAGGATGTTCTAGATAAGGACGAAAAAATCAGAGATGTCTGGGGAAAAATACTCTCTATTGCGGAAGTCTCGGATGATAGACATCTCAAAGAAAAAGCATTTGAAATGGTATACTTTGCAAAACTATTAGCAAATTTAACAATAGCGGACTTTGACCTGTTCAATAGGACAATTTCGCTTGAGAAGGCAGATGTAAATACCTATCGACTTTTAAAAATCGTTGAGACAAAAATTCGCACCAACAATTACGAGATGGCAGGCCAACTGCTGGAGCTGTTGCTACAGAAGATTTCCGCAGATGCGTACTTTGATGAAAGTAAACTGATCGAGATTTTAGAACATCTTTACAAGAACGGACAGATAAAGTATGCGGATCGGATAGCAATAGGTGCAGTTGAAAGGGGAAACTTTGGTGCTGTCATATACAACAATTATCATTTGGTAACTTGACATTGGGATCTACATCGTAAACCTAAAAAGAAAGTTGTTTATTCATAACATATTTAATCAAAATCAAAATAATTCCTAATCATTATATTGCTTTTAATGCTGTTCGCGTCTAAAGCGTATAAAGAAAATTATCAATACCAATAAATAAGGAAGAGCAAAGAGTACTCCTGGCCATGGCTCGTCCCACATCAACAGTAGTGAGAGTAATATTAATATAGTTGGTAGTAGAAAAAAGCTTGAGGTACTCCTTAGTGGGCAGGATCTCATAGCATTATTAAGGTTAAATAATACTGGCAAAGTGCTAATAGCAAGGCAGATATTAATACCGACTGCAATACCATAAGGCAAGTTAATAAAATCAGAATCAGCTGCACCGATTACCTTCGTTTTTTGTAAAACGAATACCCCAAATAGACACAGTATAGTGGAAATCAGAAAACAATAAAGTATAATCCTCAGGTATTTCATATTGTTGTGCTTTAACTTTTATTAGTTTAAACAGACTACATTAGTTATTGTTTATGCACGACTTTTTTAAGACTTCACTTATTTATATTTAAAATTGATCGATTTAATTTAACCAGCAAAGTAACGGTATTGCTCCTTAGGGATAAACTATAGTCAAACATTTTTAACATTACCTCTTTACCCTGTCTAATCGTTTGAAATCATTGTCTTCTAAAATCACTTATAGATCACTTAAGGCAATTTCAAAAAAAAAATCCTATAATTGCTATTTAGAATGCGATTACAAGGCTTTTAAGCACTTTTAAGAGGCCTTCTTCAATTATTTGAAGATTAAATCGATTGCAATTTTAAACTTCTTATTTTCGCTTTTCTGTTCTGCATATTTAATTAGCCAATCGTAACAAGAAGTGGGGATTTCGGCAATAGTA
>NZ_AYMG01000003.1 GCF_000633455.1 Pedobacter jeongneungensis | reverse complement strand
TGGTTATTGAAGATTTTAGGTGTAGTTTTTTGTTTTGCCACGGATTCATAGAAAACACGGAGGGATATTACTTAGGCATTGTTTTTCGTGGCATCCGTGTCTCCGTGGCCGAATGGTTATTGAAGATTTTAGGTGTAGTTTTTTTGTTTTGCCACGGATTCACAGAAAGCACGGAAGATCATTCTCTGTATACCTCGGTGCTTTTTTCTTTGTGTACTCTGTGGTTAAGAAAACAAGTATTATTCCTCCATAAAACCGATCGTACCCCCAACCCAATCGAAATCGGCGTTATAACGAACACCAATCATTTTGCCTCTGCTTAACCTTGCCAGGTTAATACAAAGCTGAGGTTCGCCACCATCAGGCCATAAATACATCATCCTGATTTCGGCCTTTACTCCACCATCTGGCGCCTGAACAGCGGGTTCATAATTTACTTTCCGCTGCAAAATCCAGTTTTCAGGATCCTTTATATTGATGATGTCTGTTTCGGTTACATCAATAATAACGCCCATGCCGGCAAAAGAAAACAAGGGCTTTAATACATAGTTTTCTAAATCGCCAGGAATCATTTTTACCTCATTCAAAAAGCGTGTTTCGGGTACAAATTCACTTTTTAAAAATGGCATGGTGTACTTGCTGATGCGGTAAAACCAATTGGGGTGCGTAACCCATTCAACATCCAATTCTTCGCGTGGATCGAAACTATTTTTGAAAATTTCGGTGTTATCTGCAACTTCGTCAAAAATTAAACGGTTATAAATTCTTTTTAACTGGATCTGCTGGCCGTCTTCTTCATAAAACAGTTGTTTACCTGCTTTTTTAATGTCTTCGAGAGCCAAAATCTTAATGCCTAATAATTTTTGGGTTACAAAAAAATCGATGGCGGTTTTTTGATTTGGCGCATCAACATCCATCAGTGCAACTTCTTCTGGCCGGTGTTTGCCAATGATAACTTCTTTGAGTAACTCGATGTATTTTTCTTCGTTAAAACCGTTTAAAAAATAATTCACCGAAGGATCCATTTCAAAACTGGTTTGAAAGGTTTTAGCCAGATGGTGCTGAAAACCATATAACGAAGGAAATCCCTGCATTTCAATTAGCATGGGAGTAAGTTCACCAGTATTGTTTTTACAAATTCCAAAATCGAAGGTTAAAAAATGCGGTTGCTCGTTTTCATAGGGTACATTCCAATCTGTCGGAATTGCCTTCTGGGTAAGCGCCTTAAAATTGGGCTGTTTAATCAGTTTTATAATTTCCTCTCCCGCCGCAATCAACTTTTCCTTTAATGCTTTTGGTATAAAAATAGGAGTTTCTGCAACCCTGAAAGGAATTTCAGGATAACCATTTTCCAATTTACCAATGAAATTTTTATACTTCTCTTCTGTAAATTGTTGGTTATATTTTTGGCGTTGTGCAGGTATCATAGGTTTTTATAGTTTTCGTCATTGCGAGTTTTCGATTTTTCATCGAAACGAAGCAATCTTTTATGTTGTAAAAAGATTGCTTCACTCATTCGCTCAATCTACTTCTTCAGTTCGCAATGACGACTGTTTTTGCAAATTTCCAATTGCTTTCTGCAAGAAATTAGGTAAAATCACGCTTTGCGTTAATACAATCCTTGCCGGATCGTCTAAACTATTTAACATATCGAGGTATTTTTGTTCGCCATGCATATCAACAATTGCTTTTTTCTTTTCTTCCTGAAGCAAATACATTTTCATGCCTACCGGATCGGCCTCCGGGTGAAATTGTGTGCCAATAATTTCATCAGAAAAACGGATCGACATCATGCAGCGCTCCAGGTTAATATGCTTACGCTCTTTCTCGATGGCCAAAAGTTTTGCACCTTTTTTCTCAAAAGCAGCAAAATCAGGTTCAATCACCTGCCAATCGCGGCTATCAACAGAAAAGAACGGATTGGTGATGCCGTTAAAAATCTCATCATTTTCTCCTTCATCAGTTAAAGTAATGGGAAAAATGCCAAAAGCGTTTGATCGTCTTTCGGTTACATTGCCCAATTCGTATTTTCTGCATGCTAGTTGAAAAGAATGGCAGATCAAAAAAGCATATTTTTTTCTTTCCTCATTTTTACAGTTAAAAGCTTCAATCTGGTCCAGAAGATTAAAAAAATCGTTTTCCCATTTTTCTCCTTTGCTTTCAATCGGGCTTCCTGGTCCACCACTAGAAATATACGCATCATAATCAATGCCAGGTATTTCTCCTTTTTGTCTTAAGTCAAAAATATCAAAAGTGAGGTCGATATTGTTTTCGTTTCTAAAACGGGATAAAATTTCCTGAATCCCCCGCATACCCTGATTAGGTGCGCCGTTATTCAAGTCGATAACGGCCACCTTTAAGCTACTTTTATCCATTGTAAAATTACTTTGTGCCTATAAGTGTTTGAGTAGTAATGTAATCTACTACCGCCTCAAAGCTACCAGTTTGTTGGTAAACTGCCAACTGCCTGTCGGCACCTGTGCCATGTTCCAGAATTTTATGCACATAACTGATATCCTCCCGGCAGCCCAATTCATCTACCACATCATCAACAAAATCTAACAGTTCTAAAACGAGGTTGCGGCAGTTTACTTCCATTTCTTTTCCGAAATCGATCAGGTTACCATCAATTCCGTAGCGGGCTGCACGCCATTTATTTTCGTTGATTAAAGCCCTGGAGTAACTGATAAACTCCATATTCTGCAAGCGCAATTTATAGAGTTTAGCACATAATGCCTGAAATAATGCCGTAAAAGCCATGGTTTCATCAATTAGCATCGGGCAATCACATATTCTAAACTCAACCGTATCGAAAAATGGATGTACTCGGATATCCCACCAAATCTTCTTTGCATTATCCATGCAATTGGTTTTGATGAGTAGTTTTACATAATTGTCGTAATCTTCTATGCTGTTAAAAATATCTGGGATACCTGTTCGTGGAAATTTATCAAATATTTTAGTCCTGAAAGATTTGTATCCTGTATTTCGCGATTCCCAGAAAGGGGAATTAGTTGATAAGGCAAAAACGTGCGGCAGAAAATACCTCACCTGATTGGCAATATGAATGGCCAGCTCACGCGATTGAAAGCCGACGTGTACATGCAGGCCAAAAATAAGGTTAGAGCGGGCGGCCTCCTGCAGTTCGTTAACAATTTCGTTGTAACGGGGATGTTCTGTAATTAATTGTTTTTCCCAGTGCGAAAAGGGATGCGTACCGGCGGCACCGATTCTCAAACCTTGTTCTCCGGCAAGTTGCGATACGGTGTAGCGCAACTGCGAAATCTCTTTACGCGCTTCGGTGGTGGTTTTGCAAATGCCGGTTCCTACTTCAACCACGGCCTGGTGCATTTCTGCCTTTACCTGGTCTTTGTGTATTTTTTGTGCAGCCTCTACAATTTTTTGGTCATGCGAAGTAAGCTCTCTGGTAACGGGATCAATTACCATGTACTCTTCTTCTATGCCCAGCGTAAACTCGTTCATCCTGATATCGGTTAAAATTTAAATCCCAATTATTTTTTTGCTGCAGCTTTTTTAGGCTCTGCAGGCGCTTTTGCTGTGGTCACTTTTTTAGCTGTTGCAGTTTTAGCAACTTTTGGAGCTGCTTTTGCAATTAAGGGTTTCCCGCCAACAGATGCTTTAATGTATTCGCCCCAGGTTAAATTATCCTGACCGTCTTTTTGTGCTTTTGCCCTTTCTATGGCATAATTTGCTGTGGTTTCTACTACCCAATCAAAATTTTCCTGACCAACGCTATTGATATCAGCATCTGGTGCAGGATTACAGAAATCGATTGCAATTGGCACCCCATCACGCACAGCGAATTCTACCGTGTTAAAGTCGTAGCCTAAATATTGGCATAACTTTAAGGTGTATTCCTCAACGGTTTTAAGTAGTTTAGGATCAGGCGATTTTCCCTCTGTTGCATAACGTAAATGATGTGGGTTGCGCGGGTCGTATTGCATAATGCGTACATGTTTACCGCCAATGCAGTAACACCTGAAATATTCTTCAAAAATGATTTCTTCCTGCAAAAGCATCACCAATTGTTGTGTACCGCTATGTTTGTCGAAAAAATCTTCTTTGTTATGTAATTTGTAAACATCTCTCCAACCGCCACCATCGTAAGGTTTCATGTAAGCCGGGAAACCTGTGTATTCGAAAATTGCATCCCAATCTAATGGCATTGCTAAGTTAGAAAAAGATTCGCCCGTGGTTCCTGTAGGATGCTCCCTAGAAGGAATTAATGCCGTTTTAGGTACGGGCACACCAATTTGTTCGGCCAGTGCATTATTGAAAAATTTCTCATCAGCACTCCACCAGAATGGATTATTGATTACAGCAGTACCCGTAATGGCAGCATTTTTTAAAGATGCGCGGTAGAATGGCACATCCTGTGAAATGCGATCGATTATGACCGAATAGCCTAGGGGTACATTCTGAAATATTTTGTCGATTTTAACAGCTTCAGCAGTAATGCCTTTTTCCGCTTTTTGATTGATTCTTTCGATTACGGCTTCAGGAAAAGAACGCTCCTGTCCGAATAAAATCCCTATTTTTTTCATTGGTACTATTTTAGTTTAATTGTTTAACTGGTTAATCGGTTAATTGTTTGATTATTATAGTCTAATCGATTCTGGATTTAGGCCTCGGGACTTAGGACTAAAATCTATAGCTGTGCAATATAATTCGGAAACATCTCTCTCCAGATCGGCCAGTCGTGGTCTGCATTTTGTCTGATATCAAGCCAGTGGTCGATGCCTTTTTTGTTTAAAATAGCTGATAAACGTTCATTATCCGGTCTGCACATGTCGCGGTCGGTTGTACCCAATACAATTTTCATGTAATGCAGTTCGGGATTACTGTTGGTTAAAAGATAATCTACAGGGTTATTGAAATAAACATCGTCATTGTAAAAGCCATCCAGCTGGCCTGAAATATCAAAAGCACCACTCATGCTAAACATATGACTCACCAGCCACGGGTGCCGGAAAGCGAAATTTGCTGCATGATAGCCGCCAAAACTACAACCAGCAGTAATAATTTTGCTGTGTCCGGTTTCATGCCGTGCTAAAGGGGCAACTTCTTCAAGCAGATACTTGTCGTACCAGATGTGGTTCTTAACACGATCTGCGGGATGAATACTTTTGTTGTACCAGCTCAATTTGTCAACGCCATCAGGACAATAGATCTTAATTTTTCCTTCATTAATAAACCCCTCAACAGAGTCTATTAAATTGAAATCCTTATTTTCAAAATATCGCCCCATGCTTGTTGGGAACAGTAGAATAGGGATACCACCGTGACCAAAGATGAGCATGTCGATTTCGCCACCTAAATTCGGGCTGTACCATTTCTTATGTTCTTCTTTAACCATAATAAAAATTGAATGACTTAAGGTATAAATTTAAATCTGTAAAAAGAATAGTTTAAGTCCTAATTTAATGCAAATCAAAGCGAATTGTAAAAATTAACCTTTGGTAATTAATAGTTTAGCAAGATTTGTACCTTTGCCCCGAAATTCTGAGGCGGTTGCCATGTGATAGGGGATTTGATTATGATGTACACAACAATTTTATCGGTAAAAGTTAATATCAGCAACTTTAAAATACCATCGGCTTATTTAAAGCACGAGGTAGAAATAGATATTTATACGCCTGAAGGTATTTTAGGGAATGAGAAAATAGAACTTTTATTCTTAAATGACGGACAAGATGTTGCGAAAATGGACTTCAGGCGGATTTTGGAAGATGCACATCATGGCAAAAGAAACCACAGGTTAATTGTTGTGGCCATTAAGGCATCAGAAGACCGCCTAATGGAATATGGTGTTGCAGGTGTACCCGATTTTAAAGGTCGTGGTGCAAAAGCCCAGCTTTATAGTGATTTTGTGATTAAAGAATTGCTGCCTTTTGTTAAAAAGAAAATTGCGATGCCAATTACCGGTAAGGTTGGTTTTGCAGGGTTCTCTTTAGGCGGTTTATCTGCTTTCGATATTGCGTGGAACAATCCAGCTGCTTTTGATGCAATCGGTGTTTTCTCTGGCGCATTTTGGTGGAGAAAGAAAGATTTAACCGACGGCTATACCGATGCCGACCGCATTATGCATGCAAAAATCGAAAATACAGCTACCAAAACTGATATGAAATTCTGGTTGATGACCGGAACGGAAGATGAAAAGGCCGATCGGAATAAAAATATGATCATCGATTCGATTGATGATACGATCGATATTGTAAAAATCCTCCTTAAGAAAGGTTATAAAAGACCCGAAAATGTTTTTTATTATGAAAGAGTTGGGGGTAAACATGATGTGCCTACCTGGGAAAGTGTAATGCCTGCCTTTTTAGATTGGGCATTTGAGGTTTAGTGATAGAATCGATTTGTATGGTCATCATTCCCGCGCATGCGGGAATCGTAATACAAGCGCTTTAAGATTCCCAATCGACCCGATAGCTATCGGGTTGGGAATGACGATCGATCGCATGGCTATTTATACTTCAAAAAAATACCGGTATCAAATATCGTCCATAAACAACTTGGTTGTCCGCAACTTTTTAAAGCGCCATTGGCCCAGGTGTTACAGGTTTTAAAAATGCTATAGCTGCCATTGGCTTTATAAAAAGCATCACCAATATCGTAGTGAATGTTTGATTTAACATTAACAAGCCTTCCGGTTTCATCTTTAGTAAAGCTCTTTAAAATATAATCGATCAATAACTGGTATTGCGCTTTACTGATCATTATTTTTTTACAGCTCGCATCTTCCCTAATGTTTTTGTAATAAGTGGTATGCATGGCTGATGTACTCAGCCCTGAGATTGCACTTAAACCGTTACTAAGTTTTAAATCTGAAAATGCAGGTGTTTCGAGGTAGAATTTTTTATCGCCCCAGCCTATGGCCAGGTACTGATACGTGCTATCAGCTTCTAAAGTGTTCTGATAACTGATTTCTTTGGTCCAGTTTATTTGTCCGGTAACCGCAGGTACAATTATGTCTGTGTGTACGCCATTCGTCATAATATAAATGGCAATTTCTTTAGGGTTTGCAGGGTTAGCGTTAATTGTTATTCGTGAACAGCAAAAGGCAGTGAGGAAGTAAATTCCAATCAATGCGATAAAAACTACTAAAAATCTGCCTGTATATTTTAAAATCCTTTTATTCATTCAATCTGCTTGTTACAATTAATACATTAGCGGCATTTTGGTAACCCAAATTTGCAGAAAATTTTGTCTATCGATTTTATTGATGCAGGTATCGAAAAACATGATTTTTTGCGACAGTTACTTATTCCTACTTTCACCGTATGATAAAGGGATTATTTGAAACACATATCTACGTAGAAGATTTAGAAAGATCGATCGATTTTTATAGCAACGTTTTGGGCTTAACGCAGTGTCATTATGAAGAAGAACGGAGAATTGCTTTTTTCTGGGTCGGAAAACCACAGGAAGCCATGTTGGGAATCTGGGAAAAGCCAAAAGAAGAAATCGATATCAGGCATTTTGCCTTCCGTTGTGATATGGATGACGTGCTGAATAAATCTGTTCAGTTTCTAGAATCTAATCATCTCCGGCCTTATAATTTTCTTAAAAGCGGCGATCGGGAGCCCATGGTTTTTGCCTGGATGCCTGCCTTGGCCATTTATTTTAACGATCCGGATGGGCATGCACTCGAATTCATTGCCATTTTGGAAGGTGAAGCTAAGCCTGAGTTAGGGGTGATTTCATATCAGGATTGGTTAAACAAAAATATTTAAGATTTATAACTTTAATATAGAATTGTCATCCTGAGCTTGTCGAAGGATCTATCATAACACTGCTTAAAGCATTTCGACAAGCTCAATGTGACAAAGTGGGCGAATGGCTTAACCGGCAAATTTTTGCAAAGCTTCGGCTGTCGATGATAGGAAATTTACATGTTTACCCTTATTACTTTCGTAAATAAAATCTTTAACACTTTTGCTCTCGAATGCACCAAAATCACCAATGATAGCAAGACTAACCCGGTAATTTGAGAATTTTTGAAGAATTTCTCCGGCTATTCCGTTTTTCAGGTCGAAGAAATCGGGCGTGATATTTTGTTTGTGGATAATAATTTTTCCAAAATCCTGGTAATACAAATTCCCCAATAAATCCAGGCCATCTTCAATATTGTTAATGATCACTTCTTCCGAAATAATTTCGGCGATGTTAGTATTATTTATGGTATGGGTCTGGATTTTCATTGGTAATTGAGTAGGGGGATGCCTTATATTCTATCATGGCTAATTTAATGATTTTGTTTCCTTTTAAATATTTTGCTCAAATCTGTTATTGATTTCTATTTAAAAATGAGATAATTGCAACATTATCATAGCATTAAATAGTGAGTTATATAGTAGAAAATCCATTTCTAAACACTATCTTTGCGCCAAATTTGAGGCGCATTTTATGCAAAAGATTAGAAATATAGCTATTATAGCACACGTTGACCACGGTAAAACCACGTTGGTTGATAAGATTTTACACTCTTGTTCTATTTTTCGTGACAACGAACAAACAGGAGATTTGATATTGGATAATAACGATTTAGAGCGCGAGCGTGGTATCACGATTGTATCTAAAAACGTATCAGTTCAGTACAAAGACGTAAAAATTAACATTATTGACACTCCTGGTCACGCGGATTTCGGCGGTGAGGTAGAGCGTGTTTTGAAAATGGCAGATGGTGTACTTTTACTTTGCGATGCTTTTGAAGGTGCAATGCCTCAAACACGTTTCGTAACGCAAAAAGCTTTAGCCCTGGGTTTAAAACCGATTGTGGTGGTAAACAAAGTGGATAAAGAAAACTGTCGCCCGGAAGAGGTTTACGAGCAGATTTTCGAATTGTTCTTTAACCTTGAAGCAACTGAAGAGCAATTGGATTTCCCGGTAATTTACGGTTCATCTAAACAAGGATGGATGAGTACAGACTGGCAAAAACCAACTACAGATATTTTTGCTTTATTGGATGCTGTTGTTGCTAACATCCCGCCAGCGCCAATTAACGATGGTACATTACAAATGCAGATCACTTCGTTAGATTATTCATCTTTCGTAGGTCGTATTGCAATCGGTCGTGTTCACCGTGGTACAATTAAAGAAAACCAGCCGGTTACTTTAATCAAACGCGATGGTAAAATCGTTAAAACAAGAGTAAAAGAACTTTATACTTTCGAAGGTTTAGGAAAAATCCGTACTACAGAAGTAAGTTCAGGTGATATTTGTGCTGTTGTAGGTATTGATGGTTTTGATATTGGTGATACTATCGCTGATTTTGAAGCACCAGAACAATTACCTGTTATCAGCATTGATGAGCCAACAATGAACATGTTGTTCACCATCAACAACTCTCCGTTTTTTGGTAAAGAAGGTAAATTAGTAACGTCTCAACGTATTAAAGAGCGTTTAATCAAAGAAACTGAGAAAAACTTAGCTTTAAAGGTTGTTGAAACAGCTTCTCCAGATGCCTGGTTGGTTTATGGTCGTGGTATTCTCCATTTATCTGTATTAATCGAAACGATGCGTCGTGAAGGTTATGAGATTCAGGTTGGTCAGCCTCAGGTAATCATTAAAGAAATTGATGGTAAAAAACATGAGCCGGTTGAAACTTTAATCGTTGATGTTCCGGCAGAAGTTTCTGGTAAAGTAATCGAATTGGTAACTCAACGTAAAGGCGAGTTGTTAATTATGGAGCCAAAAGGCGATTTACAACACTTAGAATTCGAAATCCCGGCACGTGGTATCATTGGTTTACGTAACAACGTTTTAACTGCTACAGCAGGTGAAGCGATTATGGCACACCGTTTCAAAGCTTACGAGCCTTGGAAAGGTACAATTCCTGGTCGTTTAAATGGTGTATTGGTTTCAATGGAAAAAGGACAAACTACAGCTTATTCAATCGATAAGTTACAAGATAGAGGTCGTTTCTTCATCGATCCGGGAACTGATGTTTATGAAGGTCAGATTATGGGTGAACACATCCGTGATAATGATTTAGTAGTAAACGTGGTAAAAGGTAAAGCTTTAACCAACATGCGTGCTTCTGGTACTGATGATAACACCCGTATCGCACCTGCAATTAAATTCTCTTTAGAAGAAGCAATGGAATATATCCAGGCTGATGAGTATATCGAGGTTACACCTGCAAGTATGCGTTTACGTAAAATCTTCTTAACAGAACAAGAACGTAAAGTTAAAGGAAAGCAGTTCGCTTAGACCCCTATATCCCCTAAAGGGGACTTAAAATACCTATCACTAAAGCCCCGATGTAAATCGGGGCTTTTTTGTGTTTAAAATGGTTTTATTCGAGTGGACAGCTCTAATTGTAAACAGGTTATGAAAGTTGTCAATTCTTAAAGTAAAGGTTAGTTGTGATTTTAGGTCGTGATAAAGTGATGGGAAAGCAATTTCAGTGCATTTTTTATTGTTAGTTCCTTCTTTCCGCTAAATCCCCGATGAAGAATCGGGGGATACCGCTGCAATAAGGTTTAGGTTCGTTAAGGCTGTGGTAATAGGTTCCTTAAGTTTTGCTTATCTTGCCCCTGCAAAATTTTAATCATGCAAACTTACCTTCAGTCCTTTAATATTCTTTCGCCGGCAGAAATTGATGTTTTTACTGCAAATGCTACAACAAGGGTATTAAAAAGAGGAGAATTCTTCATTACCGAGGGTAAGGTCTGTAAAGAAGTTGCTTTCATTAAATCGGGTATTCTGCGTTCTTATTATACTTCGGCCAGTGCAGAAGAATATACCTATTGCCTTACTTTTCCGAACCAGTTTATGACGGCTTATTCCTCTCTGATTACCGGAAACCCAACGGTAGAGAATATCCAGGCGATGAGTGATGTAGATTTATTGATTATAAAAAAAGAAGTGATAGATGATTTAGCTGAATCGAGTATAAATGGGTTGAAGTTATTAAAAATAATAGCCGAGCAGCAATACCTTCATTTAGAAAAACGGGTGTTCATGTACCAGAAAGATGCTGCTAAAGCCCGTTACCTTGAGCTCTTCAAAAGTTATCCCGATTACATTAAACAGATTCCGGTAAAATACCTGGCTTCTTTTCTTGCCATTACCCCAAGGCATTTAAGCAGGCTGCGGAAGGAGATTATTTAAGGACATTTGTCTGCCTGTTGAGCAAAAGACCTGCGTTAATTTTGTGTTGTTAATAAAACAACATGAAGAATATTCTAATCATAAATGGTCATCCAAATAAAAACAGCATCAATTTTGCTTTGGCAGAAGCTTATTATAAAGGCGCAAAAGAAGCTGGTGCAAATGTTTCGGTAATCCATATCGCCGATTTAACTTTTAATCCCAACCTTGCCTTCGGCTACCGGCAACGCATGGAGCTGGAACCTGATCTTATAGCCAGTTTAGAAAAAATAAAAGCTGCTGATCATTTGGTGTGGGTTCATCCGGTTTGGTGGGGCGGCATGCCTGCATTGATGAAAGGATTTATTGATCGCTTATTTCTTCCTGGCATTGCCTTTCAATACCGCGAAAACAGCGTATGGTGGGATAAATTGTTTAAAGGTAAAACAGCGCGAATCATTACTACTTTAGATCAGCCTTCGTGGTATTATCGCCTGTTTTTCGGGCGGCCAAGTGTTAACCAATTAAAGAAAAGTGTACTCCAGTTTTGTGGGATAAATCCGGTTAAAATTACTTATGTGGGAATCATTAAGAAATCTACAAAAACACAAAGAGTAAAGTGGCTTAATGAGGTATTTAAACTTGGTAAGAGTTTGAGGTAAGTGCTTATTCCTCAGTCTGATTATTAATCAGGATGTTGCTTTTTTGTCAGCAGTTTTTCATAAAACTTATGGGAATAAAAAATTAACAATTATATGGCAATTAATGTTGTCTTCGCCTGTAAATTTGCGACTTACAAACAAACTAATCGTTCCGCCATGATTAATAAAGGGTTATCCAGAATGGGTATATTTTTATTAAATATGCTCTCTCTTTTGCCGCTATTCATTTTATACAGAGTGGCTGATGCTTTTTATGTTTTGATATTTTATGTTTTTGGCTACCGCAGAAAAGTGGTTAAAGAAAACCTGGTTAATGCTTTCCCTGAAAAAAACACAGCGGAAATCTACGCGATAGAAAAACGGTTTTATAAATTTTTGGCGTCACTTTTTGTCGAAGTCATCAAAATGAAAAGCATTTCTAAAAGAGAGCTCAATAAAAGGGTTGTATTTAAAAATGCCGATCTGGTAGAGGCTTATCTTAAAAATGACGAAAGCGTAATTTTCTGTTCATCTCATTACGGCAATTACGAATGGGTTTGTATGGCCATAGGTTTAAACTTCTCTGGCGAACATTATCCCATTTATAAACCTTTAAGCAGCGAATCCTTCGATAATTGGTTCTTAACCATGAGAAGCAAATTTGGCAACCATATGGTATCTATGCGCCAAACCTTAAGGGCTATACAGGCAAGTAAAAATAAACCAACCATGTTTACTTTTGGAAGTGATCAGGCGCCTTCAAAGGATGAATCTAACTACTGGACAATGTTTTTAAATCAAGAATCTTCAATCCAGCTGGGGGTAGAAAAAATTGCCAGAAAAACCAACCGTCCTGTTTTTTACCTGAAAATAAATCATTTAAAAAGAGGTTATTACGAGGTAGATTGTGTGCCGATCTGTTTAAATCCGGCAGAAACTGCTGAATTTGAAATCACAGAAATGCATACCCACTTTTTGGAAGATATGATTAAGGAAGCCCCGGCTTATTGGTTGTGGAGCCACCGCAGGTGGAAATATAAACCCGTGCAAAAAGCTTCGAAAGTTACCGCAGAAGATCAAAATATAATGGGTGCGCTGGCTTAAGCGGTTTTTCTATTCTTAAATTAAAATCTAACATTTTTGTGGCATAATTTTTTGATGTGCTTTTTAATTTAGCATTTCAACTAATTCTGGTATGATTAAAAAGGGGATTTCCCATTTGGGAATATTTTTTTTAGGCGTATTATCTCTGTTTCCACTACCTGTTTTATACATTCTGGCCGATGGAGCTTATCTACTGCTTTATTTTGTTTTCGGCTATCGAAGGAAAGTGGTGAGGGAAAATCTGTTAAATGCCCTTCCTGATAAACCATTAAAAGAAATTGTTCTTATTGAAAAACGTTTTTACCATTACCTGGCTTCGCTGGTATTTGAGGTTGTAAAAATGAACAATATCTCAAAAGAGGAAGTAAAAAGGCGTTTTATTTTTAAAAATAAGGCTCTGGTTCAGGCTTATTTAAATCGTGGCGAAAGTGTTTTGGTCTGTTCGGCACATTACGGTAACTGGGAGTGGGGTACATTGGGCATCGGCCTCAATTTTTCAGCAGATCATTACCCCATTTATAAACCTTTAACCAACCCGATATTCGATAACTGGTTTAAAAAAGTACGAAGTAGGTTCGGTAATAAACTTATTGCCATGCGTCAGACCATGCGTGCTTTGCAGGCCAGTAAAGGAAAACCGAGTATCTTTAGTTTTGGTAATGATCAGGCACCTTCAAAAGATGAATCACATTACTGGACTACTTTTATGCACCAGCCAAGTTCGGTGCAATTGGGGATAGAGAAAATTGCGAAACGTACTGGTCAACCGATATTTTATTTTAAAGTAAACGTATTGAAACGCGGCTTTTACGAAGTAGATTGTGTGCCATTGTGTTTAAAGCCCTCAGAAACTGCAGAATTTGAAATTACAGAACTGCATACCCGCTTTTTGGAGCAGATGATCAGAGAACAACCGGAATATTGGTTATGGAGCCATAAAAGATGGAAATATAAACCCAGGAAAGCACATTTTTCGACAGCAAATGAAATGGTAAAGCAGGCTTAAGTTTTAAATATTTTATATTTGTTGGAATAGTACCCGCTGATGAAAACCTTTAAAAAGATACTTTTAATTCTAATTTATTCCTTTTTTTTATTGCTATTTGCCCTATTCCTTTGGAAGCCTTATTTATTAAAGGTATTAAGATATAGGACACCCAACGCTGAAACGTATAAAACCTTTCCGCAGGAAGTTGCTCATAAAAGTGATTCGGCCTTCCATTTTGTAAGACCAGCAAAACAACGGAGCGATCTGGATACGCTTCATGTATTGGATGGAGATAATCAGTCTATTCCTTTAAAAACGTATTTAAAAAATGGAAAGATTAATGTTTTTATCGTAATCAGGAATGATAGTGTTTTGTACGAAAGGTATAATAAGGGTTATAGTGATAGTACCTTAAGCACCATATTTTCAGGAGCCAAAAGCATGATTTCCATTATGATCGGTCAGGCATTAGCAGATCAAAGTATTAAAAGCTTAAATGATAAAGTAACAAAGTATATTCCAGAATTAAAATCGAACCCTGCTTTTGAACAAATTACTCTAAAAAACCTTTTGGATATGAAATCCGGTTTGGAATTTCAGGATGCATTGGGCGGAATTGTAAAGGCGTTTTTCTCTGACGAAGCCAAATATTATTATACTGATGATATGAAAGCGCAGTTGATGAAAGTAAAACTGGTAAATAAGCCAGGTACGGTTTGGGTATATAAAAGTATCGATCCGATTTTATTGGGTTGGGTTTTAAAAAAGGCAACGGGTAAATCAGTGGCAAAATATTTTGAAGGCAATGTGTGGAAGAAGATCGGAACGCAATATAATGCCACCTGGGGATTAGATCAGATTGACGGCCTTACAAATACCGCAAGTCGGTTTCAGGTTACGGCTATTGATTTTGCTAAAATCGGTCGTTTATATTTAAATAAAGGCAGGTACAATGCGAAGCAGATTGTTCCGGAAAATTGGGTAAATCAATCGATAAATATTGGTGCAGAAAAACCTGCATCAGCAAAAGGCTGGCAAAAATCAGCACACCATTATCTTTGGTGGATTCCGCAGGAAGGGGATAAGGGAGATTATGCAGCTGAAGGCATGCTGGGGCAAAGACTGTATATTGATCCAAAAACTAATACCATTATTGTACAGTTCGCCGATCATGGGGCAGGTAATTATCCTTACCGGAAAATCAGCAGGTATTTAAGTGGCTTGCCGTTTAGTTATCCTAAGGGTAAGTAGCCACCGGAGGCATGTTTTTTTAACCACTGATGTACACAGATAAACGCGGATGGTATATCTGTGTTTATCCTTTTTATCTGTGGTCAAAATGCTTACGCTGCCCTATTCTTTGTTTGCCCTATGGTTGACAACAGATATTCTTTGTGGTAAAAATTTAAACATATTTTGTAGAAAATAGTACATTGCCTCTGCATGGAAAATAACGATGTAAAAATTTCAAAAAAGAAGCCGATTTTTCCGGTAACACCCGCTTTGCAGAAATATTTGCGCACTTATCAGCGCGAAGCCAAATTGCCCATCGGTTATAACGACCTGATGCAGTTTAACGAAGCTTTTCCTTTAATGGATAAGTTTGGTAAAGATTCGCTTTGGGAAGGACCGATTTATGCGCAGGATTTAATTGAAACCCTGCATGATGGCTTAAAAGAAATTTATGCCAACTTAAAAGCATCGGGTAACCTACGGATTGTAGAGCATAAATACATCGATAAAATTGAATATTGCACTTTTGGAAACACACATCCCTTCCGCATCCGTATCGTAAACCGTTTAAATGATGTGTACGATTATTTCTATATTAAAAAAGCTGATGCTTCGCGTATTTATGGCCTGGAAATGGAAGAAATCCTTTCGCCAAATCAGGTAAATTACCTGGTTGATGGTGATACTTTGGTAGAAGAACATATTGCGGGGATTCCAGGTGATGTTTTTACCAAAGGACAATTGTATACGCCAGAATTTAATCCTACCCGTATTGCAAAAGAGTTTGTTAAGTTTAACGAACGCTGCTTAATTATGCTTTTGGGTGATATGCGTGCTTATAACTTCGTGGTACAGATTACCCCTGATTTTGATGACATCCAATTCCGCATCAGGGCAATAGATTTTGACCAGCAGTTTTACGAAGGGAATTTAAAAGTTTATTTGCCCCAGTTTTTTAAGGAGAATTTACCTTATGTAAAAATGAGTATGGAGCAATTGACCGAGAAAACCGTACTGCAGTACCAACAGGAAGAACGCTCATCTATTGTGCACCGGGTAAGGAGTGAGCGGCACCGATTAACTGATCTACGCGATGTTTCGAACAAAGAAGAACTCACCACACCGGAAAACATTGCTTTGCTAAAACAGGGCATGAGCGATTATTTTAAGGATAAGAATTATTTGCGCTGTAAAACCATGACGGATATCATTGAACTGAATATAAAAAATATCATTAGGCAGGTAAAGTTGTAAGTGGTGTTGGATGTTGCCATTAATTGTGGTGTCAGATGTTACCATCTGACACTAAAAATAACCAAAAGAAATTTATCCGTCAGATGGTAACATCTGACGGCACGCAGGAAAGACACAAAATAAAAACGGCTGACAAATTGCCAACCGTTTTTTGAGTGAATCTAGAAAGAGCGTCCAAAGTTTTTAGGCGTGTTGCCCTTCATGAACACCTTCGGCAAATTCCTCTACAATTTTATCGTTAAAAGCAGGTAAATCTTTTGGTGTACGGCTCGTCACTAAACCCTGATCAACCACTACTTCTTCGTCTGACCATATCGCGCCGGCATTAATTAAATCTTGTGAAATATTTTTTACTGAGGTTAATTTTCTACCTTGAACTACATCTGCATTAATCAAAGTTTGTGGGCCATGGCAAATGGCGGCAACCGGTTTTCCATCAGCAAAAAATGTTTTTACAAAAGCCAGGGCATCTTCGTTAATACGTAACTGATCGGGATTGATTACGCCACCTGGTAAAAGTAGGCCATTATAATCATCAGCATTTGCTTCTGCAATGGTTTTATCTACATCCACTTCTATCGACCAGTGGTCTGGATCCCAGGCTTTTATTTTTCCACTTTTTGAGGAGATAATGTGAACGGTTGCTCCTTCTTCTTTTAACCTTTTAACTGGTTCGGTTAATTCTACTTCTTCAAATCCGCTTTCTGAAAGTACAGCAATAGTGCGGTTACTTAATTGTCCCATAATCTTTAAATTTTTAATAGGTGATGTATTAAAGACAGTTGGGAAAAATTATTGTTTCAGAAATTTGAGATTAGGGTGGCATCTTAATATGGTCCAAACCAGTTAACAGATTCCGATAGGGGGCGTCATCTCGACTGAAGTGCAACGAAATGGAGAGATCTTTGAACTAAATTAATTTACATAGATTTCTCGGCTGCGCTCGAAATGACGATACTTCGATATTAATAGATTGGGCTAAAATACCTAATCATTTGTTCTGCGGTGTTTAACAAAATACAAGGCTAAATTACCTGCTATAACAATATGGTTAAAAATATTGGGGATTAAACCATAATATTTGGTGAAGATTTTAAACCGTTCTTTTAAACTTTCACGGTGTTTTTTCTTGCTCATTCCCCCAACCAGGTATTTGGCTACGTAACGGTGAACATTAACAATATTTGAAGCTTTTTTTGCTGCTTTTATAATCCAGTCGATATCTGAGCTATATTTATAGGTTAAATCATAAGGTGTAATAATGCTGCGGCGGATATAAATGGCCTGATGACTGATATTCATACCGTATTTAAAGCTGGTCCAGTCAAATTCTTCAGGAGCTTCGTGCCTTCTGCGGCCCAGGCTCTCCCAGTTGTCATTGTACATTTCCGTTTCCCCGTAATAAATATCGGCACCCGGTGCAGTGGCAAAAACATCTTCTACCGTATGTTCGTCATAAATTTCATCACCAGAGTTCATAAACAAGACATAATCGCCGGTAGCCAATGCCAAACCTTTATTCATGGCATCGTAAATGCCTTTATCAGGTTCAGATATGATTTTAGTAATCTGATCTTTGTAACGCTCAATAACCTGCAGAGTGCCGTCAGTTGATGCGCCGTCTATTACGATATATTCGATTTTTTTATAAGTCTGTTTAAGGATAGATTGAATGGTACGTTCGATATCTCGAACGTTATTATATACAATGGTGATGATTGTTAATTTGGGCATTGGTTAATCCATTAATTTTTTAAAGGTTTCGGCATCTGGGATTAAACCTTTAAATGCTTTAGGTAATGTTGCACTGGTTTTGTAGGTAGAAACACCCATTGCTTTGTTAAAATCGCGGAATGAAAATTCTACAATTTTGTTCTTCTTTTCTTTGCAAAGTATGATGCCGATTGATGGTTGTTCGTGTGGCTGTTTAATATATTCATCAAGAGCAGATAAATAGAAATTCATTTTTCCTAAATACTCAGGTTTGAATTTTCCGGTTTTTAGTTCGAAAACAACCAAACATTGTAAACGACGGTTAAAAAACAAAAGGTCTAAGAAATATTCTTCATCTTCAACAATCAATCTGTACTGGTTGCTAATAAAGGCAAAATCGGTGCCTAACGACATTAAGAACTTTTTGATGTTCTGCACTATGCTACTTTCTAAAACGCGTTCGTCCTCTTCATCAGGCTCTTCTAAATTAATGAAATCCAACAGGTATTCATCTTTGAATGATTGGAGTGCTTTATTCCTTAATTCTTCGTTAGAAATTGTTTTTAAAAAGTTATTCGGTAAACTGCCTGAGTTACTGAATAATTTGTTTTTGAGTTGGTGCTTTAAGGTACCAACACTCCAAAAATCGATAGCTGCCTTTTGGATATAATATATCTTTTCTTCAACCGATTGTGAATTCTGTATAATTTCAATGTGGTGGGTAAAACTGATGTTGAAAAATGTCTTTTCCAATTGGTCCGTCACTGACGGTCTAAATTCAATGTGCTCAATATCAATTATTTGCAATTGGTCCGTCAGTAACGGACTAATTACGAGTTGTTCTCTCCACGATTCGAAAAAGAACCTCATCCGTTTAATATTTGTGCCTGAAAATCCTCTTAAGCCTGGTAACTCTAACTGTAAATCATTAGAAAGATTATCTATCACTTTGGCGCCCCATTTCTCTTTTTCTACCTTTTCCGAAATGAATTTGCCCACTGTAAAATAGAGCAGCAAAAGTTCTTTATTCACTAAAGCAGCAGCTTTATACCGGCTCGATAAAATAGCCGATTTTAATGCTTTAATACTTTCAGAATAATTTGCGATGCTTTCCATTTAAGAGTCTCAGTCGGTATAAATTTAATAAAGATTGACCAAATTTTTATTTGTAGAAAAGAAAATGAGATTTTGCCAACCGAATTATAAATAGAACTGCGAAATTTTATTAAGACATTGAGTTATTTCGGCTGTAAATCAATCAATGTTTCATAAAGATGGATATGCTCAGCAGCAATTACTTCTTCCGAGAAATCGGTTAAAATACTTAATCTGGCCGCTTTTTGGATTTCCTCTTTATTTGGGCGGTGGTATAACCATTCGATACCATTTGCCAGATCTTCAGCATTTTGATACTCGGCCAGGTAACCATTCTGCATGTGTTTTACCATATCCGGAATGCCTCCTGTAGTAAAAGCCACAACAGGTGTAGCGCATGATAAACTTTCCATTACCGTATTGGGTAAATTATCTTCAAGGGAAGGTGTAATAAAAACATCGGCAGCAGAATAACATTTTGCTAAGTGCTCGTCTTTATTAATAGTGCCCAAAAATGTGGTTTTGAATGGAAATTCGGGCATTTCGGCATTTTCCTTGTTCCCAAAAATAACCAGTTCAATATTTTCTTTTTGAATTCCACTTCTTCTCGAAAGGATTTCCAAAGCTTCGATCAAATAAGGTGTTCCTTTATGTTTATCGTTTTTTGAAGGCATAAAACCACTCATCAACACAAATTTATCAGGATTGATCTTCAGGATTTTCTTGGCCTCTGATTTAACATAAGGTTTGAAAATTTTTGTTTCAATGGTGTTTGGAATTACTGTAGTTTTTCTGGTACCCAATAAACTGCTAAACTTTACCGATGCGGCCATCCATTTACTTGGCGCCACAATATGAAAGTTTAATTCGGTATAAGCTTTTTGCTTGCGTAACCAGGTTTTATGCGAGATATCGTTTTTGCCACTGATTTTTAAAATCGGGCAGTTTCCACACTGTTGATGAAAGTTTTCGCAGCCATAGCGTACATGACATCCGCCGGTAAAAGCATTGCTATCATGAAAAGTCCAAACAATTGGTTTTTCCAGTTCATCGAGCTGTGCTAGAAATTTTGGATTAAGAAAGCCATGGTTTACCCAATGTAAATGGATAATATCGGCATTTTTAACATCAGGGTGGTTAATCACCGAACGGCCGAACCATTGCAAACTGAATGGTGTTTTTACTGATTTGCTCAGCCATTTTGCATAATACCTTTCTGATAAGATGTTGTAAACGGCTTTTGCTTTCTGCAGGGGCGATTTGCTAAAGGTATCAATCTTTGGGTTTTGGCCAAATTTATAGTAAACCAATACTTTCGAATCGATTCCACTTGCCTTTAGGGCATCACTTAAACGCAAACAGGCTCGTCCTGCTCCGCCATTTCCATCGTAGGTATTTAGGTGTACTACTTTCAAATCAATCAAAAATACATTTTATTGTTTACGAATATAAAATCTGTTGCGTATTTTGAGGCATCAAAAGCCAAACAAAATAAATCATGATCAAATCCCTGTTAAAATCGCTTGCGACACTCGCGTTTTTGTTGCCTATCCATTCCTTTGCCCAAGGCCAAACCTACTTTGCAGCATACCCTGCTTTAACGCCTGATGCACAAACTATAGTATTCAGCTATGATGGCGATATATGGAAAGTTCCGGTTAAGGGTGGTGTAGCATCAAGGGTTACAGCCATGCAGGGCGAAGAAATTAACCCAAAAATATCTCCCGATGGGAAATGGATGGCCTTTTCTTCTAATCAGTTTGGTAATTATGATGTATATATTATGCCATTAACCGGTGGAGATATTAAGCAATTAACTTTTAATGATGCTTCGGATGAAGTGGATAACTGGAGCTGGGATTCGAAAACAATTTATTTTACCTCTGGTCGCTATAATTCTTTTTCGAGTTATAAAGTGAGTGTAAATGGGGGAACTGCTGTTCGTTTATTCGATAATTATTTCAATACCACGCACCATATTGCCGAGTCGCCAACAGGTGAGCTTTTTTTTAATGATACCTGGGAAAGTTACCGATTTACAAACCGGAAGCATTATAAAGGGGCTTATAATCCGGATATCCAGTCGTACAATCCAAAAACCAAAAGTTATAAGCGTTATACCGATTATATCGGAAAAGATTTCTGGACCAGTGTTGATCAAAAAGGAAACGTTTTTTTCGTATCGGATGAGGGCAATGACGAATATAATTTATACACTTTTATCAATGGGAAGAAAACAGGTTTAACCAATTTCGATACTTCCATCAAACGGCCTTTTGTTTCGGCTAATGGAACAACCGTGGTTTTCGAAAAAGATTATCAGTTATATACCTATGATGTAGCTTCTAAAAAAACAGAGAAAGTCAATATCAGTACTTCACGCAACCAGGTGTTGAGCAAAGAACAAGAGTACGATGTGCGTGGCAATATTTCGGCATTTGATGTTTCAACAGATGGAAAAAAGATGGCTTTTATTTCGCGTGGTGAAGTGTTCGTGAGTGATGCCGATGGAAAGTTTATCCGTAAAATTACCAATAGCGGCGAACGTGCTCTGGAATGTAAATGGCTGGCCGATAATAAAACGATTTTATTCAGCCAAACGGCTAACGGTTATCAGAACTGGTTTACCATTACCGGTGATGGAAAAGGATCGGTAAAGCAGCTTACAAAAGATAAAGCGAACGTACGCGATATCACCTTAAACAAAACGAAAACCATGGCGGTGTATTTAAGTGGTAGAAATGAACTTAAACTGATGGACCTAAAAACTTTTGATGCTAAAACTTTGGTAACAGACGAGTTTTGGGCATTACAAAGTGCAGCGCCAAGTTTTTCGCCAAATGATGAATATGTACTTTTTACGGTATACCGGAATTTTGAACAGGATATTATGGTGCATAACATTAAAGGCAATAAAACCATTAATTTAACCAATACAGGTGTTACTGAAACCGGACCGGCATGGTCGCCGGATGGCAAATACATTTTCTTCACCAGTGCGCGTACCAAGCCTTCTTACCCAACCGGCATGCAGAATGCGCACATTTACCGCATGGCATTGAACAATTACGACGAGCCTTACCGTTCTGATAAGTTTGATGATTTATTTAAAGAGAGTAAACCTGCACCAACTGATGTTAAACCTGCAGTTACTGCTCCTAAAAATGATAAAAAGGCAAAAGCGGATACGGCTAAAAAGAAAGCCGATGTTAAACCTACTCCAAAACCAGCAGATGTAATTACCATTAATACACAGGATATTTTAGACCGGATAGAATTGGTTGGTCCTTCTTTCGGCGGTCAGTATGGGACTGATGCTTTTGCCAAAGGCGATAAAACTTACGTGTTTTATTCATCTAATCACGAAGGTGGTGCGCCAGGGCTTTATCGTACAACAATCGAACCTTTTGAAGCCAATAAAACAGAAAAAGTTGCCGATGGCGGCGATTATTCGATTATCTCATCAGGTGATAAATTCTTCGTTTTATCGCGAGGGGTAATCAACAAATATACTTTAGAGGGAAATCGACTTGACCGTGTAGATCACGGTTACAAATTTACAAGAAACCTGAATGCCGAATTTAACCAGATGTTTTACGAAACCTGGGTGGGTTTGGATGAGAATTTTTACGATGAAAAATTCCATGGTGTAGATTGGGATAAAATGAGAACGCGTTATGCGGCCTATCTGCCTTATGTGAACAACAGGAGTGATTTAAGGATTTTATTGAACGATATGCTTGGCGAACTGAATTCTTCGCACATGGGCTTTAACAGCGCAGGGGCAGAGGAACGTAAAAATTTAAACTACATTACCAATGAAACGGGGATCATCTTCGATAACGAAAACCCTTTAAAAGTAGAACGCATTGCAGCTAAAAGTAATGCCGCCCGCACCGGAACAAACATTTTGACGGGTGATATTTTAACGGAAGTGAACGGCGTTAAAGTTGATGAAAAAATAGACCGCGATTATTATTTCAGCAAGCCTTCATTAGATAGAGAGATGACACTCACCTTTAAACGCAATGGAAAAGATGTTTATGTAAATGTACATCCGGAAAGTTCGGGTACTTTAAGAGGAAACCTTTACGATGAGTGGATTACCAAAAACCATCAAAATGTAGATAAATGGAGTAATAACAGGATTGCTTACTCTTACATGAAAAATATGAGTACCGGCGAACTGGAAAGCTTTTTACTGGATATGGTTGCACAAGAAGAGAATAAAGAAGCCATTATCCTAGACCTCCGTTACAATACCGGTGGAAACGTACATGATGATGTATTGAAATTCCTTTCACAACGGCCTTATTTGCAATGGAAATACCGTGGCGGTAAAATGGCACCCCAAAGTAATTTTGGTCCGGCAGTTAAGCCGATTGTGCTCCTCATTAACGAACAATCTTTGAGCGATGCCGAAATGACGGCAGCAGGCTTTAAACAACTTAAACTGGGAAAAATCATTGGTACGGAAACCTACCGCTGGATTATTTTTACTTCTGCTAAAGGTTTGGTTGATGGTTCCTCGTACCGTTTACCATCTTGGGGCTGTTACACCATGGATGGTAAAAACATCGAAAAAGAAGGTGTAAAACCCGATATTTTTGTGAAAAATACTTTTGAAGACCGCCTTGCAGATAAAGATCCTCAGCTTGAAAAAGCAGTAGCAGAGATTTTGAAAGATCTGAAATAAGGTTAATCGTATAGAAAGATTGTTTTATTGCTGGATTGTTATATTGTAACCGTTCTTGGCGCGAAATAATTGTTTTATGATCCGGATTGTTATATTGTTGATTACCGATCATATAACAATTTTCGTTTTCGAGCTAGTTGCCGAACAATCTAGCAATTTAACAATCAAGCAATGAGAAAAGATCGTTGTTTTTGATACTCGTTTAAATTAGCAATAAAACAATTTAACGATCCAGCAATCGAAACCTTTCAACTTTAATATACTTTCCGTTTCTTTGGGCCTGGAATTATTTAAAACATGGCAAATTTATTAACCGACAGGGCTTTTTGGGTAAATTATTGGGAAAGTAAAAAAGGACTTGCAGTTCAGTTACCTTCGAACTATTTATTTCATAGCCAGCTGGCGGATGTTATTCAGAAAGACCATGTTAAAACGGCCATCGAGCTGGGCGGTTTTCCGGGTTATTATGCCGTGTTCCTGAAAAAATATTTCAAACTTGATGTTACCCTTTTAGATTATTTTGTTCACCCGCCTGTAGTAAATGAACTTTTGGAGAAAAACGGGTTAACCGAAAAGGATATCCATATTATCGAAACTGACCTGTTTAATTATGCGCCAGAGCAACAATATGATTTAGTATTAAGCTGCGGTTTAATCGAACATTTTAACGATACTGCCGACATTATTAACCGCCACATTGCCTTTGTAAAACCGGGCGGTACTTTATTTATCACCTTACCAAATTTTAAAGCTGTTAACGGTTGGTTCCAGAAGAATTTTGATAAGGAAAACTACGATAAACACAATATCGATAGTATGGATCCGGCGCTGTTGAAATCAATCTGTGAGCAGGCTGGCCTTAAAGAAGTAAAATCGGGTTACTTTGGCCGTTTTAGTGTATGGCTGGAAAATGAAAGCCAAAAATCAGTAAGCGTTCGTTTGTTTAAAAAAGCAGTTTGGCTGACCGGAAAAATATTTACAAAGATTATCCCATTCGAGAGCAAAAATCTATCACCATATATTATCTTAGTAGCGAAGAAAATCTAAAACGCTATGTCAATCAGTTGGGGTTACTCGCCTAAAATTGAAAAATTTATTCCTTTGGCCGAATTTCCGGCTGATCAATATTTAATTATTGCCAAACAGGCGATCGAAAATCTGGGCTGGAGTTTAAGCCATATTTCCGAAACCGGCTTAATTGCTTATACGCCAATATCCTTCCAATCGTACAGCGAAGAAATTTCGATCCGCATCCATGGCAATTTTGCTGTAGTAAAAAGCGAATGTGTGGGTATCCAGATGCTTTTTAATGATTATGGCAAGAATGACTTAAACCTCGAAAAATTTTTTCATGAATTTGAATATGTAGAGTTTCACCTGAAAGATGTTTGGGAAGAAAGTTTGTCCAAATTCCACCAGTTTATAGCAACACAGGATGACCTTTATTTTGAGAAGGCGCCTCTAGCAACAAAAAATAAGATCAAAAATGTACTGTTCTTATTTTTTCCTCAAAAAGGTTATACAGTAACACCGATTCTGGTACTCGTAAATATCTTTTATTATATAGCGCTTGTTCTTTTCTCAATAGTGTACCTAAGGTATCAATTTGTAAGAAATGGAAGCAGTTATGATCCCGATTTTATAGAAGAACTTAAAAGGATAGCGTTAAATTTTGGCGTTAACCAGCGTAATCTGGTGTTGGGTGGCGAATACTGGCGTTTAATTACCTATCAGTTTATTCACGGATCTAAATCGCATCTGTTTTTTAATATGTATGCCCTGGTTTACCTGGGTTTGATGATCGAAAATAAACTTGGCTGGAAGAAATACCTTTTTATTTATTTAATGAGCGGTATTTGTGGCGGCTTGGTGAGTTTGATTTTTCACCAGGAAGGCGTGATGATGGGCGCTTCTGGCGCTATAATGGGTTTATATGGCGCTTTCATAGCTTTATTGATTACCAAAACTTTCGAACCGAAGGCTACCAAAGCGTTGTTGGTAAGTACATTGATTGTTTCTTTACTGATGCTCATCAATGGTGCATTTGGAAAAAGAGTAGATAATTCGGCACACATTGGTGGCTTTGTTTCGGGCTTTATTTTTACCTATTTGCTTAACTATAAATGGGATAAAACTTTCGAAGTTAAAACCTGGGCAAGATATGCGGTATCAGTACTTTTATTTTTAATGTTTTTTAGTGGCGTGCTTCATTTTAGTCCGAAATACGGAACCGAGGAATATCGCAAATTGAGGGATACTTTTAACGGTAATATGGGCTCACTCAACGGCATTATGAATTTGAAAATCTCTTTGCCTAAAGATGTTAAACTTGCTTCTATCAAAGAAGACGGTATCATACCAACGGAAAGAAACCTGGTGGTCATTAAGCAAATGCAGGCCCTGACTTTGAGACCTGAAGATGCTTTAGAACGTGATGAAAAGATTAAACTGAGTAAAGTATCCCATCGTGCCGTAATGCTAATGTATAGGGATATTAAGGCCGATAGCACTTATCGCTATAGCAAACAGACTTCTACTGCATTGGCACAGGTTTTCGAAATTCTTTACAAACCGGATTAAGTTGCTTATCCGGCTTTTTTGTACAGTCCGATTTCGCTTAGTGTAATACAAACCGGAGATTTAGTCATGTTTATTTTTACTTTATCGGTGGTAACAGGACTATCCAGTTTAATCAGGTGTTTTGCCCCTATGCTAGTACCATCATAAACTTTTCTCCAGCTATTATTTTCAAATACCTCGATGGTATAAGCTTCTATCCTCTGGCCCAAAGGAATGTATTCCTGCAGGCTGATGATGTCGAATGTTTTAGGTGTTTTTAAATCCACTTCAAGACTTGCCTGATGCACATCATCTGTAGTGGCCCAGTAAGTTTCTCTGTTATGATCAAGCAGGGTAGCGGCATCATATTTTTTGCCACGGCTGTTGCTTGCTTTAATTTGTGCATTTTTAGCCAGGTTGTTTTCGAAAGTATGTTTAACCATATCCCCAAAGGTTTTTAAAGCGGCTACATCATCTTCATGCAGCTGTCCACGGGTATCGGGTGCTAAACCCAGATCTAAACCTGCGCCACGCCCCACACTTTTTAAATACAGATCGAACAGTGTTTCCGGCGTTTTTGGTTTTTCGCTGGCATGATAAAACCAACCTTTTCTTAAAGGAACATCACATTCTGCGGGCATCCAGAATTTACCGTTTCTAATTCCTTCAGGGCTTTGTGGGTAATTTGCCTGTCCGGGAACGGCTTCGTTTTTTCCATCAGGAGCCATTGGTGTAAAAGTAGCCCATGAGGTTTCTGCCGCGTGGCCATCTTCATTACCCACCCAGCGGATATCCAAACCAATATCGCTA
Organism: Pedobacter jeongneungensis; assembly: GCF_000633455.1. Lineage (GTDB taxonomy): Bacteria > Bacteroidota > Bacteroidia > Sphingobacteriales > Sphingobacteriaceae > Pedobacter > Pedobacter jeongneungensis_A. The sequence continues at coordinate 199,698 of NZ_AYMG01000003.1, read as the reverse complement.
AAAATATTGGCCATTGGCTGCATGGTCCGGGTAATGGCCCAGGTATTTTTCCAATCGTAATATGTGGTATTGTCTATCGAACGTTTTTCTTTAGCACCACCATAATAGCCATCACCACCATTTGCACCATCGTGCCAGCTCATAAAAAGTTCCCCAAAATTGCTGTAAAGTTCTTTTAACTGGGCCTGGTAAATGGCCAGGTATTTATCGGTACCATAAAGCGCATTGTTCCTGTCCCATGGCGAGCAGTACACCCCGAATTTTAAGCCGTTTTTACGTACGGCCTGCTCCACCTCTTTAACCAAATTACCTTTGCCTGCTCTAAATGGACTTTTACTGATGTTATAATCTGTTGTTTTAGTTGGCCATAAGGCGAAACCATCATGGTGTTTCGCAACTAAAATGATCCCTTTTAATCCTCCTGCCTTAGCCGCCTTAATAATCTGATCGGCGTTGAAATCTGTCGGATTAAATGTTTTCGGATCAGCATCACCAAAGCCCCATTCTTTATTTTCAAAAGTGGTTGGCGTAAAATGGATCAAACCGTAAACTTCAACATCGTGCCAGGCCAACTGCCTTTTTGATGGCAGTGCACCATAAGGTTGAGGTGGTGTTTGAGCATAAATTGTTGTCGTTAAGAATAGAAAAATAATCAATATGGGCTTCATCATCATTATAGCTTAGGTATACCTAAAGTACAAAAAAATACCAGTTGAAGGAAAAGAGTTAACCAATAATTAACCTCTTGAAAATGTAAACGCAAAATTATTTTTACATCTTGATCGTTACATAAATGCATGAAACATTTGATTTTTACTTACGTTATTTAATCATGAGCGCTTTTACCCAGAACCCTCCAGACGGTGGTACAATCTACACCGAAACCAACCTGAGTCAGTTGTTTCCAGAGCCTTTTAATACGATAACAAGTTGCTTTTTCCTGGCTATAGCGGTGTATTGGACAATTAGGTTATGGGGTAATTTTAAACAGCATACCTTTTTAAGTATTGCACTGGTGCTGCTTTATATTGGTGGGATTGGAGGGACCACTTATCACGGGTTGAGGCGTTGGCCTATTTTTATTATGATGGACTGGATGCCAATTATGCTTTTATGTCTTTCTGCCGGCGTGTACTTTCTTTCCAAATTAACCAAGTGGTATTTTGCCGTTTTAATTGTAGCGGTTTATGCTTTTTTCCAGTTTTTTGTGCGACGCCTTTTTAGCAATGGCTATTTCCAGATCTTTATTAATATTAATTACGCCTTCATGGCCGCACTGGTTTTGTTTCCGGTGTTTGGTTACTTAATTAAAACGGAGTGGAAAAATGGCAAATGGGTGGGATTTGCCTTAATTGCTTTCATATTTGCCTTAACTTTCCGTATCGCAGATAAGTGGGACATATTGAGTATTGGCACGCATTTTTTATGGCATACTTTCGGGGCAGTAGCTTCTTTCTGTATGCTGAATTATATTTATTTGGTTAATTACAAGAAAGTATAACAGTAATTAATATTGAGCTTGCTGATTGGAAATTCAACAAGCTCAACCCTGTTTTTAGAACTTTGAATGTGCTTTACTGTAGTCCAGTTTTTTCTGCCCGCCTATCGCGTACTCAATGCCTCCCCATAAATGGTTCTGGAATTTATCTTCAGCCCAACCTTCTTTGGTATGGCCCATACAGGTATAAAAAGCCCTGCCGCCGTCAAAATTGTGGTACCAGGCAAAAGGATGGAAATCACCATTTTTGCCACCAGTGTAAGATTTTTCGTCTAAGCTGATCAGCACTTTAATATCAGGGTTGATATCCTTAAAGTTATATAGTTCGTCTTTTCTCATCCAAACCGAATCGGTAAAGAATTTTGTTGAAGGATGTTTTTTGTCTTTAATGATAAATTTAGCTTCCTGCACAGCCGGGTGACTGATGAAATAAGCACCAGCTAATTTGCCATACCAAGGCCAATCGTATTCGGTATCAGTTGCCGCGTGGATGCCCACATAACCGCCTCCTGCCTGGATATACCTTTCGAAGGCAACCTGTTGTTTATTATCGAGTACATCACCTGTTGTATTTAAAAAAATAACAGCAGCATATTTTTTAAGGTTATCTTCTGTAAAAAGATCAGCATTTTCGGTGGTGTCTACTTCAAAATGATGCTCGGTTCCTAATTTCTGGATTACTTCTTTTCCGGTTTCGATAGAATTATGCCTGAAACCCTTTGTTTTGGAAAAAACTAAAACCTTAGCCGATTTTTTCGCTGTGGTATAACTTTGAAATAAAAAAACGGATGCAATTAATAAACATAGGGAGATGTACTTTTTCATTTTTTTGACTTGGTTAGTGGTGATAATGAACCTTAAATTTAAGAAAGTTGTTTGATAATTTCCATACATCTTTCTTCAACCTGTTTGCAAACAGGGCTAAACAGCGCGTTATCCCAATAAGGGTCTGTAACTTCGTCGTTATTAAGAAAAAGTTTAACCTTTTTCCGATCTTCAACTGTTTTGGCCAGGCTTTGTACATCGTTTAAATTATTACGGTCCATAACCAAAATTAGGTCATATTTGGCAAACATGGAGTGGCTAAACTGTTGTGCACGTTGTTTACTGATATCGTAACCCAATGCTTTGGCCGCAGCAATACTTCTATGGTCGGGGGCTTTGCCGATATGCCAGTTACCCGTTCCTGCCGAAGCAATTTCCCAGTTTAAGTTTTGTTTATTTACCAGGTGACGCATAATGCCTTCGGCAAGTGGCGAACGGCAGATGTTACCGAGGCAAACCATTAAAATTTTCAATGTTATTTGGGTTTATATACAGAAACAAATGTATAAATAATTCCTGCCACTGCGGCTGTTGTAGTGGTTTGTCTCCTTTTTATGTTAACCTAAAAATCGATTAATATTTAATTGTAATGATTTAATTTTTAATTGTGAGTCCTACATCGCGACCGTTATGAGTATATCATAAATTAAGAATTGTCATCCTGAGCTTGTCGAAGGACCTTCATTAACACTGTGCGAGGCGTTTCGACAGGCTCAACGTGACAAATTTCCAGAATAACATGTTAAAAAAAATTCCCCAAGCGGTTTAGCATTGGGGCATTAAATAATGATCGGATAATTTATCCGTAAATATCGTTCAACATTTTTGCGAGGCGCACACCACCTTTTAATAATTGATCGTTAAGGGTATCAACCCATTCGAAATTGTAACGGTAGCTTAATTTAGAATCTGGTTTGGTGTTATCGTAAATTTTGTTGCAAATGGTGTACGATTCATAAATGCAATCTTTCAGGCTGGTGTTCTGCCAGTTGTAAAGCTGTACCGCCGAAGCATGGTTAATTGCTTTTGCATATTCGGTATAGCTCAACTGTTGGTATTCGATCAATTGCTCGTCCCAAACCCTGTGGATGTTTGATTTTTCGTTAAACCATAATACCGAAACACGGTTGCCACCTAAATCTTCTTTACGTGCAACATGCATCGGTTGACATAAATCGCCAGCCAGGTGCACCAACATACGTAGAGCCAGTTTCTTCTCTGCAGGTGTACTGTTTGTTTTCTTTAAAACGGCAATAAGGTCTGGAATTTTGGTATAAAGACTCGGCGATTTTTCAGTCTCCAGAAAGTTGTAAACACCATCTTTATTCAATCCTGCCGGAAGATTAACAAAATGCCAGTTGTACATGTAATTGTAGGTAGAGTCTGATTTGATAAAATCGCCCCAGTTGGCGCTCATGGCCAAAGTTTCGTAACCTAAAATGTCCTGAATGGCTTTGCGTGTTTTTGCTTTTAAATAACTATCGGCAATTTCGCCAACTACGCGGTGACCAATGGTACCCCAGGCATTTGCCTGAATAGGGAGATACGCTAATAAACCGATGGCCAAAACCGTGGTTAATTTCTTTTTAATTGATGTTAAAATCATTTTATAATTCTTTTTGTACGCAGGTGATTTTTTGTTTGAGGATTAATTTGATTTCGCGTTGATCGCTTAAGCTCTCTAAAGATAAGGTATCTGCTGAATGTTTTTTGATCAGGAAATTCTTTTCATATCTGCCAATGCGATAACAACCCGATATTTTTTGTTTGTAATTGGCATGCGTAAAAGTAGCGCCAACAAATAAGGTATCACCTTTTACTACATAAACCCCTTTGGCATATTCTTTCCATACGCCATTGTTATAACATGAATCCTCATATAAATTAACTTTGCTATGGGTAACCATATCAATGTAAACCGAATCGCAGGTGAATTTAAAATGGTGCTGCGTATAATTACTTAATTTATTACTGAAAGCAACCGAATCTTCATTCCATACCCCCTGCAAAAAGTTTTCGCCTTTGCCCTGGATATTTGGCCTTGGGCTACAAGCGATATGTAAAATGGATAATGTAAAAAGGATGATGTAGGAAACCCTTAAACCAGGATGCAGTTTGTTCATTGTATTATTAATCGTTGCTTTTAGGGAACTGATCGTGGATGATATTTTTCTTCTTAACGGTATTGTAAACCAGTATGAAAAAACCTGCCGCGAAACACATACTGGCTATAAAGCTGATAATGCCTATAATGCTGTAATATTGTGAAACTTCTGTATAAGCCAAATGCTGACTTGATATTAATACAGGCATTAAAACACTGTAAAATAAGGTTACCAATAAGCCAATCCCGGAGCCAATAGTCATTAAAATGGCTTCAACTGAAGATTTTTTTGCTAAAAAAAAGCAACAGGTTCCGAATACAATGCATGGCGAAATGATAGAAACCAGGCTCAAGAGGGTAGAAAGTATTGAATTCATATTGCTTATTTTTAATTAACCTTACTGATTTAATTATAATTTTAAAAGTAACGTCATTCCCGCACAGGCGGGAATCTTAATACAATAAGCTTAAGATTCCCAATTCACCCGATAGCTATCGGGTGAATTGGGAATGACAATCCTTGTAACTTATTTCAAGCTGCCAACCATATCTTCTGGGCGTACCCACTCATCAAACTGCTCATTGGTTAATAATCCCAACTCTACAGCTGCTGCTTTTAACGTTTTATTTTCTTTATGTGCTTTCTTTGCAATTTTGGCTGCATTTTCATAACCCACATGTGGATTTAAAGCGGTAACCAACATCAAAGAATTTTGCAGGTGTTTCTCTATTTCAGGCAAGTTAGCGGTAATTCCTTCAGCACATTTATCCGTAAAAGAAACGCAGGCATCGCCGATTAAACGGGCCGATTGCAATACATTAGCTGCAATTACTGGTTTAAATACGTTAAGCTCGAAATGACCGCTCATGCCACCAACTGAAACCGCCACATCGTTACCAATTACCTGGGCACATACCATGGTTAATGCCTCTGGTTGTGTAGGGTTAACTTTACCCGGCATAATAGATGATCCTGGTTCGTTATCAGGAATTACGATTTCGCCAATACCACAACGTGGGCCAGAACTTAACATCCTTACATCGTTGGCTACTTTCATTAAAGCCACTGCTGTACGTTTTAATGCGCCAGAAAGTTCTACCATTGCATCATGTGCGGCTAAAGCTTCGAATTTATTTGGAGCTGTAACAAAAGGTAATCCCGTTAAATCAGCAATTTTTTTAGCCACTAAAACATCGTATCCTTTTGGTGTATTTAAACCCGTACCAACAGCGGTACCGCCCAAAGCCAGTTCTGCAACCATAACCAAAGCATTTTTAATGGCCCTGATGCTGTTGTCGATCTGTTGTACATAACCAGAAAATTCCTGCCCTAAAGTAAGTGGGGTAGCATCCATAAAATGTGTACGTCCGGTTTTAACAATCGAACTGAATTCTTCCACTTTTTTAGCCAGGGTATCCCTTAATTTTTCTAAGCCTGGAATGGTATTTTCTACTGTAAGTTTATAAGCTGCAATATGCATTGCAGTTGGAAAAGTATCGTTTGATGATTGTGATTTATTTACATCATCATTAGGGTGAAGTACTTTTTTATCATCAGCCAGTGCACCACCATTAATTACATGGGCACGGTTGGCAATAACCTCGTTTCCATTCATGTTACTTTGAGTGCCCGAACCAGTTTGCCAGATTACCAATGGAAATTGATCATCCAATTGACCAGCAATAATTTCATCACAGGCTTTAGCAATTAAATCTGCTTTTTCTGCTGATAATACCCCCAATTCGGTATTGGCCAATGCTGCTGCTTTTTTCAGGTATCCAAAAGCGTGGATAATTTCTTTTGGCATCGAACCTTCCGGACCGATTTTGAAGTTATTGCGTGAGCGTTCGGTTTGTGCACCCCAGTATTTGTCGGCAGGTACCTGCACCTCGCCCATGGTATCGTGTTCTATTCTGAAACTCATTATATTTTGATTTTTGTTGTCGCAAATTTAGGTTTTTTGCCTTTTAAAGCGTTGTATTTATGTAAGATATTTGGTAGATAACAAAGAATATAGTTAAAAGTGCTTGTTCTTTTGCCTGTGCGTAAACTTTTATCCGGCAAGGCCGCTTCTACCAATGAAATCATATTCATACCTTTACCGCAAATATGCAGGGATTAGTTATTAAATCTACAGGGAGCTGGTATAGTGTTTTGGCCGATAACGGCGAACGCTATGATTGCCGGATTGTAGGAAAATTCAGGATTAAAGGACTTAAAACCACCAACCCGATTGCGGTTGGCGACAGGGTAAAATTTGATCTGGAAAAGGATAGCAATCAGGGTTTGATCAACGAAATGCTACCGCGTAAAAACTACATCATCCGCAAATCAATCAACCTGAGCAAACAGGCGCAGATATTAGCAGCCAATTTAGATATGGCGATGTTAGTGGTTACCCTGGCCTCGCCACGTACTTCTCTAGGTTTTATCGATCGCTTTTTGGTTACTGCCGAGGCTTACGATGTACCTGCTGTATTGGTGTTTAATAAACTCGATCTGTTTAGTAAAGAAGGCTTAGAGATTCTGCAGGAATTTAAAGATATCTACGAAAATATCGGTTATGCCTGTTACGAAGTTTCGGCTTTAAAAGGCATTAATATTCCGGTTATTCAGGAATTGATTACGGATAAGATTACCCTGATTTCCGGACATTCGGGTGTGGGAAAATCGAGTTTGATCAATGCTTTAATGCCTGATCGCGATTTAAGAACAGGGGAGGTGTCAGACTGGAGCGATAAAGGACAACATACCACCACTTTTGCAGAAATGTTCGAACTGCCACAGGGAGGTTTTATTGTAGATTCTCCAGGCATTAGAGAGCTTGGGGTTATCGATATAGAAAAGGAAGAACTAGGTCATTTTTTCAGGGAAATCTTTAAAACCTCGCACGATTGCCGTTTTAACAATTGCAGGCATGTTAACGAACCGGGCTGTGCTGTTATTGAAGCCGTAAACGAAGGTGAAATTGCGGTTTCGAGATACGAAAGTTACCTGAGTATTTATCATGGTAACGATACGCGTCATTAATGGAGTCAGAAGTCGGAAGTCGGAAGATATAATGTGTGATAGAATACTTCTTGATCCAAAGAATTAGATTAAAAACCTTTGCTTAAAAAATAAGAGATGAAGTTTAAACTGGGAGATTTTGTGCGTTTTGTTGATGAAAAACGTGAAGGTTATGTAACCAAAATTATCGATGCGCAAACTTTAGGCGTTACTGATGAGGATGGTTTCGAAATTCCTGTAGCGGTAAGTAATTTAACTTCTGTACACGGTCATGGTGTGGTTGCCGAAGAATTGGATGCGCCAAAACCCATCCAGGTAAATATCCCCAGCGTTAGTAAAATTGAAAATGGCATTTACGTTGCCGTTGCTACCGATGATAAAGCGGGTAATGTGGTGCATTTTCATTTGCAAAACCAATCGCCCAATGTTTTATTGGTAAGCCTAACAACAGAACGGAAAGAAAAATATGCAGGTGCTTTTCATGGCGTAATCGAAGCTTACGCTTCAACTTTGGTTTATTCTGCTTCATTGGGTGATTTAGATCTTTGGCCGGAATTTAACTTTCAGGTTTTGGTCTTCAGTAAAGCTGATGTTAAACCGATTGATCCATTGGTGATCCGTAAGAAATTCAGGGCAAAAGATTTTAGTACGGAACAAAAAGAATTACCACAATTAAGAAATAAAGGATGGTTTATCCGCCTGGACGACCTTGTTCCGGTAAGTATCGACCCACAAAAATTAAAAGAGAGTTTTTTCAAATCTGCTGAAGAGAAACGGACAGTTGAGGCACCGCAAAAAGAAATCGATCTGCACATCGAAAAACTGAGAGATGATCATCATTTTTTAGAGGCGGATGAAATGTTGCAGATCCAGATCAATCATTTTCAAACGGCAATGGATGCTGCGGTGGTGCATCATTTCGATAAAATTGTCTTCATTCACGGTTCGGGAAATGGTACTTTAAGGGATAAAATCCATAAACTGATCAGTAAAAATCCGCATGTAAAAACTTATATGGATGCGCGGAAAGAAAAATTTGGCTATGGTGCTACAGAAGTGGTTTTCAAATAAAATGTCATCCTGAGCCTGTTGAAGGATAATCAGATAATTTATCTTATTTTCCGTGGTGTAAGATGTTACCATCTTGCACTGAATCAAATCTTTTAGATATTCGCTAAGTCAGATGGCAACATCTGACTTCACATTCAAAGCGACAGCAAAAACCTAAAACCCAAACTCCAGCACCACTACAATCGCGTTATTACTTAGTGCTTCCAGCTCCATTTGTTCGATATCCCAAAGCACTAAACCATCTCTTGCATGCATTAAGCGGCCTTCAATTTCGAAAGCGCCATCTACAATAAAAGTATAAAACAGGTGGTTTGGGTTTTGCATTTTATAAACCACTTCTTCTCTGCCGGCAAAAATACCTGCACTTAACTTAAAAGGCAATTTAGGGTTAGAAATGATTTCAAGTAATTGGTTTTGGTTTTTTTCAAAATCGAAATTAAAAAGCATTTCGCTTGCCCGCATTAAAAACATATCCGTTTTAATCCCAAACTGAATGTAATTGATGATGTCATTCTGGTAAGGATTGCTGATTTCCAGTACTTCGCCCTTACCCATATTCAACACCTGTACCTGTCCGGTTTCTAAAGCAAATTCTTTCCCGTTGGCAACAATATTTATCCCGCCGGTAATGGGCATCAATATCTGGAGCGAATCTTCCTTACAAAGAAAAAAGATGATTTTTCCACCTGCAATCGATTCATCATTACATAAGAATAAGTCGCCAAAAGGTTCTTTATGTTCGTTGTAATACTTCTCAAAATTAAAGGTGCTGTATCTTCTTAATACCGACGTTTCAGTTAATCCGCGTTGATCGGCCAAAAATATTTTTCCAGGAATGAGTTCCATCTCTTAATCAATGTCTTTTATGGAGTGAATACTTACAAATTGCTGTAACTGAAAAAGATTGGTGAAAATTTCATCTTCATCTGTTTCTTTAAACTGCGATACCAATAACATATTGTCAATCGTATCGTGCCAAATCAACGGTTTTGAAAAGAAATTGATCGCCACTTTATGTTTCTCATGATCATTAATATCAGAATTAATGATTTCGAACTTAAAATTTTCAAAAGTCAAAAAACGCCTGCCTAAGTTATCCAGTATATCTGGTATAATTCCATTTAACTGTCTTAAATATCCCGTAATGGCTGCACTAACCAGAAAATGTAGTTTATCAGCTTCGGGAACATTTACCAGCATTTCGGCAAAAGTACTAAACTGTTGTTCCTGATTATAATACTGAGCCTGCATTTTGAACTCTGCAAAACTATCTTCATGTACAAACTTATCCCAGGGGTTGGCATTGCTTGCATCAATTATTTTTCGATAGCACAGCGTAATCACTTTTTTCGACATGGCATAAAATTAAAAAAGACGCTAAGAAATCCTAGCGCCTTCATAAAAATAAAACAATTATAAGGATATACTATGCTTTAACATTCACTTTAAAGGTAAGGTTGAAACCAGCTGCCAATGTTCCGCTTACCGTTGCAATTTCTAACCCTGTTTTATCATCACTAAAAACATTATCGGCATTATTATAGGTATAGCCCGTCATGCCTTTGGTATAACCGTTTACCAGGGCCAAAGATGTTCCCGCACCTTCAGGAAAAGCAATCTGCGTTACCATTAATGATGTGCCTGCAGCATTGTAAACGTGCACATGGATATGCGTAGCCCGGCCACTGTACCATCCTGGGAAAATTGAGGTAAATGTTACCAGTCCGTTCGCATCGGTGGTTTGGCGACCGCGTAAAAAGTGTACCGATTGATAATTGGTACTCTGCATACCACTTCCTCCGTATTCAGAATAATTGCCTTCTGCATCACAATGCCAGATGTCTACTATCGCTCCAGCCAAACCTGCACAACTGTTGTTTAGGTTGCCGATGGTGATTTTTGCAGTTAATTTGTAACCTGTACGTCCATCGGTAATATCGCTGCGTACGTACGATGCCGGTACTTTTGTTGGAAAAGGTCCTTCGGTTTCTGTTGGGGCTACCGTACAGGTTCCGTTAGTGCTCGTTGTTGTTCCGGCGGTACCCGATCCTGATGTATCCGATCCATCGGTGATGCTGCTTTTTTTGCAGGCCTCAATAATCACCGGAGTTGAGATGGCTCCGATCATTAAGCTTCTGATGAAATTTTTTCTTTCCATAGTCAATGCGTTTTGTTTCGTTGAATTAAAATTGCATGAAAAAGGATTAATTGTAACAAATGTATCGACAAACGTGTAGTTTGAAACGTTAAAGGTTTCGAAAAATCGTCATTTCTACCATAGTGAAGAAATCTGTTAAGCAGAATGCATATTGCGGATGCAATAATATAAAATACGAATGCGATAACATAAAAAGCATATGCAATAAAATAAAAAGCACATGCGCTAATATAGAATGAACAAGCGATAATATAAAATGCAGGTGCAACATTATAAAACACGATGGCAATAATATATTTTAGAATGAATAAGTGGCTGAAAAAATTGAGGTATGCTTTTTGCTAAGCTGTAATTTCTTTTTATAAAAGATTAAAACTAGCTTTGCCGCTATTAATGAAACACCTGGTTACCATATCGCTTGTATTTTTTAGCTTAACACACTTGGCAAAAGCCGAACGTGTTGAAGGGCTAAGGATATTAAATGAATATTGTAATGAGCACAATATCAGCGTTAATGCCGCTGGTAAAGCCTCGGTCCAACTTAATGAAGACCGAAATCCTTATCTGTTATCATACACCAGGCTGGCTTTAATTGGAACTCAATCCCAATTAAAAGTTGCAAAATATGTAAGTATCAATCAAGTAATTTCTGATTTAACAATCAGGAAAAAACCTAAGAACAACAGTCCTTAATTCTCTTTTCTTAAAAAACCTTTTATAAGGTTTTGTGCCCCATTTATACCAGCAACTGCCAAACTGACTTAATAAAGACAATGGCTTAGTTGTTGTAATACTCCATTTTTTTAATAATAAATACGATTTAAAATATTATAATGTTAGGATTTTTAGCGAAGGTTTTCGGAAGTAAATCAGAAAGAGATATAAAGGCTATTCAGCCATTGGTTGTTAAAATTAACGAACACTACAGTAAGCTGTCTGCGTTAAGCAATGATGAGTTACGTGGTAAAACTATAGAATTTAAGGAGAAGATTTCTGCTTTCTTAACTGAGATTGATGGAAAAATTGCAGCTTTAAAAGCTGACGCGGAAAGTGAAAGTTTAGATCTTCACGAAAAAACAGCCATTTACGATCAGGTTGATGCCTTAGGTAAAGACCGTGATGCAGAATTAGAAAAAGTACTTTTGGAAATCCTTCCGGAGGCATTTGCTGTAATTAAAGAAACTTCACGCCGTTTAAGCGAAAACGATTATTTAGAGGTTACTGCAACCCAGTTTGATAGAGATTACGCAGCGCGCAGAAATAACGTAAAAATTATTGGTGATAAAGCACAGTGGGCCAATAAATGGGATGCTGCCGGAACGGAAGTTGCCTGGAACATGGTACATTATGATGTACAGTTAATTGGTGGTATTGTATTACACAGCGGTAAAATTGCTGAGATGGCTACTGGTGAGGGTAAAACGCTGGTGAGTACCTTACCGGCTTATTTAAATGCATTGGCCGGACAAGGTGTGCACATTGTAACGGTGAATGATTACCTGGCCCGTCGTGATAGTGAGTGGAATGGTCCTTTATTCGAGTTCCACGGCTTAAGTGTTGATTGTATTGATAAACATGAGCCAAACTCTGAAGAAAGAAGAAAAGCTTATGCCGCAGATATTACTTACGGAACCAATAACGAGTTTGGTTTTGATTACCTGCGTGACAATATGTCGCAAACGCCAGACCAACTGGTACAGCGCAAGCTGCACTTTGCGATGGTGGATGAGGTCGATTCAGTTTTGATTGATGATGCCCGTACCCCTTTAATTATTTCTGGTCCGATTCCACGCGGCGATGAGCATGAGTTTTATGAATTAAAACCACGTATTGAGCGTTTGGTTAATGCACAAAAAGCTTATGTAACCCAGGCATTAAACGAGGCTAAAAAATTAATCAATGCTGGTAATAGCGGAACTGAAGAAGGCGAAGGTGGTTTAGCACTATTACGTGCTTACCGTGGTTTGCCAAAAAATAAAGCTTTAATTAAATTTTTAAGTGAAAGTGGCGTTCGTGGTTTGTTATTAAAAACCGAAAACCACTATATGGCAGATCAATCTAAGAATATGCCAAAGGTAGATTCTGAATTGTATTTCTATATCGATGAGAAAAACAACCAGGTTGAGTTAACCGAAAAAGGTATCGAACTGATTACCCAATCGGGCGAAGATCCACATTTCTTTGTATTGCCTGATGTAGGTACTGAAGTTGCCGAATTAGAAAAATCTGACCTGCCTTTAGAAGAAAAAGTTGTTCAGAAAGACGCTTTAATGCGCGATTATTCTGTTAAGGCAGAACGTATCCACTCGGTAAACCAATTGTTAAAAGCTTATACCTTATTCGAAATTGATGTAGAGTACATCATCGACGAGGGAAAAATCAAAATTGTTGATGAGCAAACCGGTCGTATTATGGATGGCCGCCGTTACTCTGATGGTTTACACCAGGCAATTGAAGCAAAAGAAAATGTAAAGGTTGAGGATGCTACGCAGACTTATGCAACAGTAACCCTGCAAAATTACTTCCGTATGTACCACAAGCTTTGTGGTATGACGGGTACTGCAACAACAGAAGCCGGCGAGTTTTGGTCGATCTATAAATTAGATGTGGTAGAAATTCCAACCAACAGAAATATCTCCAGAAATGATGAGCAGGATTACGTTTACCGTACCGTTCGTGAGAAATATAATGCTGTTGCTTCAGAAATACAATTTCTTGTTTTCCCATATTCTCATTACGAAACAGAATATGAATTGGATAAAGAAGGAAAGGTTAAGCAAAAAGATGGTAAGCCGGTTGTTAAATACGATCAAATTGGCAGGGCCGTACCTAAATTAGATGCTAAAGGTGCTTTAATCCCTGCGGTTAACCCTCAAACAGGACAATTGGAGCCAAAAGCTGGTCGTCCGGTATTGGTGGGTACCACCTCTGTAGAGATTTCGGAATTATTAAGCCGTATGCTTAAACTCCGTGGTATCAAACACAACGTATTGAACGCTAAAATGCACCAGAAAGAGGCCGATATCGTTGCCGAAGCTGGTCAGGCCGGAACCGTAACCATTGCAACCAACATGGCTGGTCGTGGTACCGATATTAAATTGGGTGCAGGTGTTAAAGAAGCTGGTGGTTTAGCCATTGTAGGTACCGAGCGTCACGAGTCCCGTCGTGTTGACAGGCAGTTACGTGGTCGTGCAGGTCGTCAGGGCGATCCGGGTTCGTCTCAGTTCTTCGTTTCATTAGAAGATAACTTAATGCGTTTATTTGGTTCAGAGCGTATCTCTGGTATCATGGTACGTATGGGAATCGAAGATGGTGAAGTGATTCAACACTCTATGATTACCAAATCAATCGAGCGTGCACAGAAAAAAGTAGAAGAAAACAACTTTGGTATCCGTAAACGTTTATTGGAGTATGATGATGTGATGAACTCACAACGTACGGTAATTTACGCTAAACGTAAAAACGCTTTATTTGGAGAACGTTTAGATGTGGATATGAACAATATGGTTTTCGATGTTGCCGAAGATATTGTAAGCGAATATAAACAAGAAGGAAATTTCGATGGCTTTAAACTAGAGGTGATCAAAAACTTCTCTTTAGATACGGCCATTACCGAAAAAGAATTCACCTCAACCAGCATCCCTCAGTTAACCGAAAGGTTGTTTGAAGAGGCTGAAGCATTTTACGCACGTAAATCAGAAGCTATTATTCAGCAATCATTACCTGTTTTAACCCAGGTTTACGAGGAGCGCGGAGAGCATATTGAGCAGATTGTAGTGCCTTTTACCGATGGTATCCGTGGTATCCAGGTAGCCGTTGATTTAAAGAAAGCAATTGATAATAAAGGAAAAGAAGTGGTTCGTTCATTCGAAAAAACCATTGTTTTAGCTTTGATCGATGATAGCTGGAAAGAGCATTTACGCGAAATGGACGATTTGAAGCAATCGGTACAAAATGCAGTTTATGAGCAGAAAGATCCATTGGTAATTTATAAAATGGAGGCCTTTAACTTATTTAAAAACATGCTTAATGCGGTAAATAAAGAAGTAGTAAGTTTCTTATATAAAGGTGGTATCCCGGTGCAGCAAGAACCAGATCAGGTGAGGGAAGCACCAGCTCCGGTAAAACAGCCGAAGTTGCAAACTACTAAACAGGAGTTTGGCAGAGAAGAACCAGGCATTGAGTTTGGTGATACCCGTGAAGCCGTTCCACAACAGCCGATCCGTAAAGAAGCAACAGTTGGCAGAAACGAACCTTGCCCATGTGGTAGCGGTAAAAAATACAAAAACTGCCACGGTGCTAATTTATAATTAGAAAATATATTGCATACCAGGCCCCGACAAAAAAATGTCGGGGCTTTTTTATAACTAAATTTTTAATTTTCAAATTAACTCCTATATTTATTGACTTAGATTTTACAATCTCAATAGTGCCGGCAGTATATACTGTTTAATATCCAACTAGATCAATTCGAAACTGGTAGGCAGTTTCTTGATGATCAATAAAAATGAAAAATGGAGTCCAGAAACCATAAAAAACGGGGCGTAACCGAAAAGCCATAAGAGTAAGAACACACACAAACACACACAAATGAAAAGAATTTTTAACATTGCCGCTGTTTCAGCGACATTGCTGCTCTCGAGCTGCGCCACCATTTTTACGGGTACAAAACAAACCGTTCAAATCAATTCCAATCCTCCAGCCGCTGCTATCGAAGTAGATGGTGTTAAAGCCGGTGTAACACCTATGGCTGTTCCCTTAAAAAAAGGATTTACCGGACAAACGATCACATTAAAACTTGATGGTTACGAAACCAAAACATTCCAGCCTCAAACTACCTTTAATGCTGTATCTGTGGTAAATCTATTATTCATTCCTGGTTTTATTGTTGATATTGCAACAGGTGCAATGATGAAATACGACCCAAAAGTTTACGAGTTTACCTTAGAGCAAAAGAAAGCGAATTAATTTAATTCTCTTAATGGAAATAATTCAAAAAGCCAGGTTTCGAAAGTAATCTGGCTTTTTAGATTTCCTTAATTAATAATATTTGATAGAAAAGTCGTCATTTCGACCGTAGTGGAGAAATCTATAAATTAATTTACCTAATCAATTTTATGAGTTGACAGAAATGGGAGGTAAAGGATTACAGCGTTCATTTATTGATATCATTTATATTTTTAGTATTTTTGAGTATGAGAACTGTAACAGTAGATATTTTAAATGATAGAGCATTAGATCTTTTAAAAGATTTAGAATTGCTTAAAGTTATTCGCTTGAGAAGAGATTCTAACACTCAGGATATCTATGGTAACGATCTGATCTCAAAATATAAGGGCTCGATGCAAAAACAGTCGATTTCGGAAGTTGATGAACAATTAAATAATATACGAAACGAGTGGGAATAAATTATCTTTGGGATACCAACACTGTAATCTATTTCCTTCAAAGGCAATTTACACCAACAGCTGAAAAGTTTATTGACAATATTATATCAACTAACCAGCCTGCAATTTCTGCGATCACGGAAATTGAACTCCTTTGCTGGAAAACTGCTACTGAAAACGATTTACTCATATTAAGAGACTTTATTAAAGATTCTTATGTGTATGAACTAAGCCAGGAAATTAAGAATCAAACTGTAGAGGTACGCAAATATTATAACCTAAAATTACCGGATGCAATAATTGCTGCAACAGCTATCGTGAATGAACTTACACTCATCACAAGAAATGCTAAAGACTTTGAAAAGATACCGCAACTAAAGGCTTCTAATCCCTATACCCTTTAAAATTTTCTCCCAAATAATAACGATTTGCTTAACCCATAAAGAATGCCGATTTTTGCAACGATTTCGGCATTCTTGTTGTTAAGAAGAAGTGAGCAGGTAGGTCTGCTAGCCAAATGCCAATTATTTTGCTCATGAAAACTACAATAACTTTTATATTTTGCTTATTTCTTACCATAACTGCTTTTGCGCAAAAAGGAGAAGTAACGGTTATAAAAGATCCCTTAATCGATAGTTTAATTGCCAAGCGGCTCGAAGTTTATAAAACTTCTGGCGAGGTTAAGCCTGGCAAACCAATAGTTTCTGCCTATGGTTACCGCGTGCAGATTTTTTATGGATCAGACCGGCGGGAAGTTTTTAATGAGCAGGCCCGTTTTAAAGGACTTTATCCTCAATTAAACACATACCTCACTTATAAAGAACCTAATTATTATGTTCGGGTAGGCGATTTTAGGAGCCGCTTAGAGGCACAACGCCTCATTAACGAACTCAGATCATCTTTCCCTACACTGTTTATTTTTAGGGAAAAAATAAATGCACCAACTTTAGATACCACAACAACCAATGATCAAAAATAAAGTACAGGAACTGGCCGCTCACATTTTTAACGATGTAGTAGGCTATCGTCAACATATCCATGCCAATCCCGAATTATCTTTCAAAGAATTCGAAACCTCATTGTTCATCAAGGATAAATTAAAAAAATGGGGAATCGAATATACCGATTGTGCCAATACAGGCGTAGTGGGGTTGATTAAGGGAAACCTGCCTTCTGATAAAGTTATTGCCTTACGTGCCGATATGGATGCTTTACCTATTCATGAAGCAAATGATAAACCTTACCGTTCTAAAAATCATGGAGTAATGCATGCCTGCGGACATGATGTGCACACTTCTTCACTTTTGGGGACAGCTTATATCCTAAATCAAATGAAAGATGATTTCGGAGGAACCATTAAATTGATTTTTCAGCCTGCTGAAGAACTTTTACCAGGTGGAGCAAGCATCATGATTAAAGAAGGTGTACTCGAAAATCCAAAACCACATCATATTGTTGGTCAGCATGTAATGCCATTAATTGATGCCGGTAAAGTGGGTTTCCGTTCAGGGATTTACATGGCTTCGACTGACGAACTTTATGTTACTGTAACCGGAAAAGGCGGTCATGGTGCACAACCACACCAAAACATCGATCCGGTTGTAATCGCTTCACATATCATTATAGCTTTGCAACAGGTAGTGAGCCGCAATGCCGATCCACGTATTCCATCAGTATTGTCTTTTGGTAAAGTAATTGCCAACGGTGCAACCAACATTATTCCGAATGAAGTAAAAATTGAAGGTACTTTCAGAACTCTGGATGAAGAATGGAGAGATGAAGCACACAAACGCATGAAAAAAATGGCTGAAGGTATTGCTGAAAGCATGGGTGGAAGCTGCGATTTCGATATTCACAGGGGATATCCATTTTTGATCAATGAAGAAAAATTAACTGCAAATGCAAGGGCTTTTGCTGAAGATTTTTTAGGTAAAGAAAATGTACTCGATTTGGATATCTGGATGGCAGCTGAAGATTTTTCTTTCTACTCGCAAATAACAGATGCATGTTTTTATCGTTTAGGTACTGGAAATGCAGCTAAAGACACACAATATTCCGTACATACCCCACGATTTGATGTTGATGAAGATGCCTTGAAAATTTCAACAGGATTGATGGCTTACATCGCTTTAAAACAACTAGGGAACTAGAGAGGTAAAATGTAAATATGTAAGGTGGATGATGGGTTAAGTTTTCTCCACATGTATCTTACATTATTCATTTTCCATCTTACACTTTACTTATCTATCTTCCATGAAAAAAATATTTCTGTTTTTACTATTAATCCCGCTCTTTTATAAAGGTTTTGCCCAGGAAATCAAACGTTTCAATCCTGATACAATTAAAACCATCACACTCGATTCTACAGTAAATATCAAAGCTGAAAAGTTGAATGTAGAAACCTTTATCAGAAAGGTAATGTACGATACTTCTTTTTATCAGTCGTTCAGGGATATGAAACGTTATACTTTCATTGCCGAAAACAGGATTTACAGTTACGATAAAAAGAATAAAGTTGATGGGAAAATATACCGTAAAATCCGTCACAACAATAACGGGCCTTATAAAATGGAATACCTGGTAAAACAGGATACCGGTAAAATTTATAAAAAGAACGGCAAATATCAGTTGTACACTGTAGAAATGTTCGATTACATTTTTATGAATGCCTATAGTACCGATTTTGTGCCCAATGCACCTAAAGCTGATGGAAAAGGCGGAACAAACGAGAGTTATAAAGACAAGTTAAAAACATTAATATTCAATCCTGGCCGACCTGTAAAAGTTCCATTTATTGGCAGTAAAACCGAAATATTTTCGGCCAATATGCGCCAGTATTACGATTATGGATTTACCAGCGGTACTTACTTGGATTCCATTCCCGTATATCGTTTCAAGGTTTCAGTTAAGCCCGATTTAAGCAGCTGGACCAAAGATGGCATCATGATTAAAGAATTGGTGACCATTTTTGATAAACGTAATTTTAATATTCTCGGTCGATATGTAGATATGAAATACAGCAATATGCTTTTCGATTTTGATGTACAGATGAATATCGAAATGGGCTATTTTGGCGAAGATAAATTACCAACTAAAATTACCTACCAGGGCAACTGGGATTATCCTTTCAAAAAAGAAGAACGTGCAAGTTTTTTAATTGTACATAAAGATTACAAACTCGAAAAGAGCAAATAAGGATTCGGTTATCGCCTAAAAGATTTATTATCTTTAAACGATTATTTAAACCCATAAATATGCAACTCTTTTCTTCTTTAAAATTCAAAATATCCACCGCTTTATTGCTGTTTTTGGGTATCCATGTGCATGCACAGGTACTTTCTTCAAAACAGATCGATAGCGTGGTGGAAAAAACATTAAGCACCTTCAATGTTCCTGGTATTGCCGTTTCTGTAATCAAAGATGGTAAGGTTATTCATTTAAAAGGTTACGGCGTAAGTTCCATCAAAACCAATAA
Organism: Pedobacter jeongneungensis; assembly: GCF_000633455.1. GTDB lineage: Bacteria > Bacteroidota > Bacteroidia > Sphingobacteriales > Sphingobacteriaceae > Pedobacter > Pedobacter jeongneungensis_A. The sequence goes on along the minus strand of NZ_AYMG01000003.1, from coordinate 180,170 downwards.
AAAGGTTGATGAAAATACCCTTTTTGGTGTGGCTTCAAATACAAAGGCTTTCACGGCAGCATCATTAGGTATACTGGTTGATGAAAAGAAAATTACCTGGGATACCAAAGTAACCGATGTAATCCCCGAGTTTAAAATGTACGATGCCTATGTAACCAGCGAGTTTACCATCCGCGATCTGCTCACTCACCGCAGTGGTTTAGGCTTGGGCGCAGGCGATTTAATGATCTGGCCCGATTCGTCAACAGTAGATAAAAAACAGCTGATCCATAACCTCCGCTTTTTAAAACCGGTTTCCTCTTTCCGTACCAAATATGATTATGATAACCTGATGTACATTGTTGCCGGAGAAGTGGTGGCAAGAGTTTCAGGAACTACTTATGAAGATTTTATTGAGAGCAGGATTATTAAACCATTGGGGATGACAAAAACGGCTGCTTCATGGTACCGTTTAAAAGATAAATCGAATGTAATTGATGGGCACGCACCTTACGAAGGTAAACTGCTTCCTGTAGGCTTAAGCTTTGGCGAAATCGCCAATGCAGCAGGAGGGATTTACTCTAACGTTACCGATATGAGCAAATGGGTAATGGCCATGATCAATGGCGGTAAATATGGAGAAGCCCTTGATAAAAAGTTATTCAGCCCTGCAGTGACAAGAGAACTCTGGACCCCGCAAACCATTATTGCAGGCGGTAATCCCGCGGCTTTTAGCAGTTATGGTTTAGGCTGGTTTTTGAGTAATGTTAATGGTAATTTCCAGGCGACACACACCGGTGGTTTATCAGGTATTGTAACGCAGGTAACCATTCTTCCTGAACTGAAACTCGGTATCATTGTGTTAACCAATCAGCAATCGGGTGCAGCATTTAATGCCATTACCAATTCGATCAAAGATGGTTATTTAGGAATCAAAGGTCAGGATAGGATTAAAACCTACAACGATAACAGGTTAAGAAATGAAAAACAGGCTGATGAGATGGTCGCCAAAGTTTGGAGCGATATTGCTGCTCAACAAAAATTATCGACTTCGAAACCTGATGCTAAAAATTACTATGGTACTTTCCGCGATTCGTGGTTTGGCGAAGTAACCATTAGTGAAGTAAACGGTAAAATGCATTTTCAAGCCAAAAATGCACCAAAACTGAGAGGCGATATGACTTATTATAAAGGAAATACCTTTATTGTAAAATGGTACGACAGAAGTTTGGATGCTGATGCCTATGTTAATTTCAGTTTAGATAACAATGCCCTGGCCGATGGTTTTAAAATAGAAGCCATTTCTCCATTAACCGATTTCAGTTTCGATTTTCAGGACCTGGATTTTAAAAAGACTGACAAAAAATAACCTAACCATTATAAGCGATGAAAACCCTATTAAAAACAAGTATTTTACTAAGCTTTTGCTTAATTGCATTAACATCAATGACATTTAAACCAAAACGGATTATCTTTTTCGGCGATTCGATTACCCAGCAGGGTGTTTCTAAAAACGGCTACGTAACCCTGATCAAAAAATCACTCGATTCTACCAAATACGATGTAATCGGTGCTGGTATTGGCGGTAACAAGGTTTACGATCTATACCTGCGTTTAGAGGATGATGTTTTGAACAAAAAACCCGATTTGGTGGTAATTTATGTAGGCATTAACGATGTTTGGCATAAACAATCTTCTCATACCGGAACAGATTACGATAAATATTTAAAGTTTTATCAGGCTTTGATCAATAAAATTCAAGGTGTTGGCAGCAAAGTGGTATTGGTTACGCCGTCGGTTGTTGGTGAGAAAAAAGATGGTACTAATGAGCTGGATGCCGATCTGAATAAATATGCAGAAGGTATCAGAACATTGGCTGCAAAAAATAACCTTCCCGTATGCGATTTAAGAAAGATTTTTGCTGAATATGAGGCGAAAAATAATCCGGAAGACAAAGAAAAAGGCATTTTAACCGTTGATAGGGTACACCTGAACGAAACCGGTAATAAATTGGTGGCCGATCAGTTATTGCCTTTGGTCAAATAGATTATATTCGTCATTGCGAACTGAAGAAGGGGATTGCGTGATGGAGTGAAGCAATTTTTCCTGCAGGTAACAACAGATTAAAATAAAATAGCAAAAAAGATTGCTTCGTCGGCTGAAAAAGCCTTCTCGCAATGACGATCTTTGCGACGTCATTGCGAACTGAAGAAGGGGAATGTGCGATGGAGTAAAGCAATCTTTCCTGAAAGGAGATAGCTGATTGAAAAGTATATAATAGCAAAAAAGATTGCTTCGTCAGCTGAAAAAGCCTCCTCGCAATGACGATCTTTGCGACGTCATTGCGAACTGAAGAAAAGGAATGTGCGATGGAGTGAAGCAATCTTTCCTGCTCGACATTAACAGTTTAAAAATAAAAATAACAAAAAAGATTGCTTCGTCGGCTGAAAAAGCCTTCTCGCAATGACGATTTTGCAGCGTCATTGCGAACTGAAGAAAGGGAATGTGCGATGGAGTGAAGCAATCTTTCCTGTTTAGCGGTAAATTTAAATACAATAATGGAACGCGGCGGAACAGTTTACATCATTACTAATTTTACCCACACCACTTTGTATACTGGAGTTACTTCGGATATCATGTTTAGGGTAAAAGAACATAAAGACAAAGAATATTCCAAATCTTTTTCGGCTAAATATAATACAGATAAACTTGTTTATTTTTGTTCTTATGATTCAATTGAGGAAGCAATTGTAGAAGAAAAGAGAATTAAAGGCGGAAGCCGGAAAAAAAAGATAAAATTGATACAATCCATGAATCCTGAATGGAAGGATTTATGGGAGATAGTGAAAGATTTGTAAATATCAGGTACGTCAATTTAATATCTCGTCATTGCGATTAAAAATATCGTCATTGCGAACTGAAGCAAGGGATTGCGCGATGGAGTGAAGCAATTTTTCCTGCAGGTAACAACAGATTAAAATAAAATAGCAAAAAAGATTGCTTCGTCGGCTAAAAAAGCCTCCTCGCAATGACGATTTTGCAGCGTCATTGCGAACTGAAGCAAGGGATTGCGCGATGGAGTGAAGCAATCTTTCTTACAGGTAACAATAGTTAAAAGATAAATTAATAACAAAAAAGATTGCTTCGTCGTTCCTTCTCGCAATGACGACTCTTAGAAGTCGAGACAAAGGAAGGAAGTGTAGAAATCTTTGCTTAAAAGTGATTTGTTTGATTACAATTACAAATCATTATTGCGAACTGAAGCAATCTTTCCTACAGGTAGCAACAAATTAAAATAAAATAGCAAAAAGATTGCTTCGTCGGCTGAAAAAGCCTTCTCGCAATGACGATCTTTGCGACGTCATTGCGAACTGAAGCCAGGCATTGCGTGATGGAGTGAAGCAATCTTTCCTGCTCGACATTAACAGTTAAAAATAAAAATAACAAAAAAGATTGCTTCGTCGGCTGAAAAGCCTTTCTCGCAATGACGGACAATAATAAGTATGATAAACCGCGAAACAATAGATAAGATAATGGATACCGCCCGTATTGAGGAGGTAGTTGGAGATTTTGTGCACTTAAAAAAACGTGGAACCAGTTTAATTGGTAATTGCCCTTTCCACGGCGAAAAAACACCATCCTTCCATGTATCCGTAACAAAAGGTATTTACAAATGCTTTGGTTGTGGCAAAGGGGGCGATTCGGTACGCTTTATTATGGATCATGAAAAATATTCATATCCGGAAGCGCTTAAGTTTTTAGCCAATAAATACAATATAGAGGTTGAAGAAACCGAACTCAGTCCGCAGGATGCCGAAGCACAAAGCGCCAAAGAAAGCCTTTATGTGGTTTCGCAATACGCATCCGCATTTTTTGTAAAACAGCTTTGGAATACCGACGAGGGCAGGGGCATTGGCCTAAGTTATTTTAAAGAACGTGGCTTTAGGGAAGATATCCTGAAAAAGTTTGAGGTAGGTTATTCACCTGATGTTTGGGACGCCCTGACTCAAAGTGCTACCAACGGAGGTCATAAATTAGAGTTTTTAGAAGCTACCGGCTTATCCATCAAAAATGATAACGGCAAAATTTACGACCGTTTCCGTGGCCGTGTAATGTTTCCGATCCATAACTTTACAGGCAGGATTATCGGTTTTGGTGGCAGAACGCTAAAAACCGATAAAAATGTTCCTAAATACGTAAACTCGCCGGAAAGTGAAATTTATCATAAATCGAACGTGCTTTATGGTTTATTTCATGCCAAAAAGGCCATACGTGATTTAGATAACTGTTATTTAGCCGAAGGTTATGCCGATGTACTTTCGGTGCACCAGGCTGGCATAGAAAACGTAGTTGCCTCTTCAGGAACTTCATTAACCGTAGAGCAGATTAAACTAATTGGACGTTTTACCCAGAACATTACCATTTTATTTGATGGTGATGCTGCCGGTATCAAAGCTTCGCTCCGTGGTTTGGATATGATTCTGGAAGAAGGTTTGAACGTAAAAATTGTTTCCTTTCCAGATGGTCACGATCCTGATTCGTATATGCACCACGTTGGTGCCGGTGCCTTTAAAACTTACCTCGAGCAGAACAGGAAAGATTTTATCTTATACAAAGCCAATGTACTGCTTAAAGATGCTGGCAACGATCCCATCAAACGAGCAGGCATTATCCGCGATATTGTAGAAAGTATTGCTAAAATTCCCGATCAGATTAAAGCTTCTGTTTTTATCCGGGAATGTAGCAGTTTGCTCGAAATTGATGAGCATATTTTATTGGGTGAGCTGAATAAAATGCGTTCGGCAAAGGTTAAGAAAAACTTTGATAACCACCAACGTACAAATCCATCATCAAGTCCTAAACCTTATTCTTCCGGCGCGCCAGAGCCATTGGGACCGCCCGATGATTTGTGGGATGATAACGCTGGTCCTGGGGGTTACGAACCCGAACCGGTAGAAGAAGAAGAGTTTCAGGAGAAGGAGATCATTCGTTTATTATTGGCTTACGGACATGAATTTGTAAACTGGGACAAGATTGATGATATGTACATTGGTCCCTTTATTATGCAAAACCTTGCCGATGTAGAATTTGATGATCCGTTATGTAAACGGATTATCGATTATTATAAATCGGAAATCGATAACGGTCGTTTACCAACGTCGAACCATTTTGTTAAACACGAGGATAGAGTAATTGCTGATCTGGCCATTACGCTTTCCACCTCAGAGTATGCTTTAAGTGAAAATTGGCTAAACAAACACTTGATTTACGTTAAAGATGAATCGATGAATTTAAAAGCCACAATTTTAGGCGGCATTTTTCACCTGAAGAAACGTAAAGTCGAAAAAATATTGCTGAACTTGTTAAAAGAGATTAAAGAAGAAAAGAACGAGGATAACCAGATGATTTTAATGCAGCGTTACGGTGTAATTAAAGGGGTAGAAAGAGAGATTTCGAAGTTCCTGGGTTCTGTTATCGTTAAATAATAATTGAATGAGGAGGATGGAATGATTAACCGAATATAATATATTTGAATACCCGTTCACTCATTCAAAACTCAATTATTCAATAATTAGATATGGCGCTTCATAACGATTTAGGGAAAGAAGGCGAGAGTATCGCCAAAAAATATCTCGAAGATCAGGGCTATGAAGTTTTGGATGAAAACTGGACGCACGGCAAGGCAGAGGTTGATTTAATTGTATATAAAAGTGGCATCATGGTTTTTGTAGAAGTTAAATCCAGGAGTTCTGTCGCCTTTGGCGAACCAGAAGATTTTGTGCATAAAGCCAAAGAAGTACAAATGGAATTAGCTGCTAATGCTTATATTGACATCATGAATCATCAAAATGATATCCGTTTTGATATTATTGCAATTACATTTACAACAAATAAAAATTATAATTTAAACCATATTGAAGATGCGTTTTGGCCTGAAGATTAACCCCATTAAAAATTTCATATTTATCGGAGTCGCACTTGCATTTGTAAGCGCTTGTAAAGATAGTACAACTACAACCTATCGTAGTTTTCTTTCCCCTATGATTGGTCTTAATGTACCATCAGGAAAAGAATTTGATGTTAAAGTACAGTTTGGGAACGAGCAAAAAGTAGATTCAGTTATTTATTTGATTGATACCGTTAAAGTATTTTCAAAAACTGATACCTCAGCCATTAAACTCAAAACTGAGGGACTGAAATTGGGGAATCACCTGTTAACAGCAAAAATATTTGGCGAAGGAAAATCAGAGGATTTAACCTCTAATATTAATGTTCTTGCAGCCCAGGCACCAACTGAATATACCTATAAAGTGATTAAAACCTTGCCTCACGATACCGCTTCGTATGTGGAAGGTTTAGAGTACCATGATGGTTTTTTCTACGAAAGTGCAGGCGATTATGGTCACTCAAGTTTACGCAAGGTAGATCCGGCAAGTGGTAAGATTTTGCAGAAGGCAGATCTTGATAAACAATATTTTGGCGAAGGCATTACCGTTATCGGAAACAAAATCATCCAGTTAACTTACCGCGAAAAAGTAGGTTTTGTATATGATAAAGCTACCTTCAAAAAACTATCAGAGTTTTCGTATACAACAGGCAGAGAAGGCTGGGGACTGGCCTTTGACGGGCAAAAGGTACTGAATACGGATGGATCGAATACCATCTTTTTCCTGAATAAAGATACCTATCAGAAAATTGGATCTATTGATGTGTTTGATGATAAAGGTGCCATTCAGAACCTAAACGAACTTGAAGTAATTGATGGTAAAATCTATTCAAACGTATATACTACCAATAATATCCTGATTATTAATGCGGAAACGGGAGCTGTAGAAGGTAAGATCGATTTGTCGGGCTTATTACCTGCTGATTATTTTAAAACAGAAGATGCTAAAGCCAATAATGTATTAAACGGAATAGCTTACGATAAAGCAACCAAAAGGCTTTTTGTAGCCGGTAAAAAATGGCCAAATATTTTCCAGATTGAGCTAATTAAGAAATAAAGATCGTCATTGCTAGGAGAAACGACGAAGCAATCTTTCATGCTTGCGTTCCTTGGTGTAAAGATTGCTTCGTCGGCTGAAAAGCCTTCTCGCAATGACGATTTCTCCTATTCTAATCCTTTTTCTTCGGTTCATTTAAATAACCGTTAAAAATTATCGGCTGTTTATTTACGCTGCTGGCAGTTAATTGAGCATAACCATTGGTCGAAATATTTATGGTGAAGCGGTAGTTTTCCCTTTTCACATCTTTAGTGTTAATCTGGATGGTATAAGCCCCTTTTTTGTTCTTCGATTCTGTGTAAGTAAAATCTTTTGAGGTGAATTTAATCCCACCCTCGCTCGGATCTAAAGGTGCAGAATACGATCTTCCATAATAAGGCAAAAAGGCAACTACGCTATCTTTGGTAACCCTCACATCGTATTGAGATCCCGTTAGGTTGATTGTAGAACCACCCTGTGCGCCAGGCATCATACTCAATACCCTGCTAATATCGTTATTGGCCATTGGCATGGCTGTATTGGCAACAAAAGTATAATTCTTATCCGCTACAATTTTCACTGTAGTTTCCTTATTGGTTTGCGCAAAAGATTGAAACCCGATCGATAAAAATGCAAGGCTCAATATTAAATTTAAACGTTTCATAATGTGTGTTTTAAATGTGTAACAATTTAAAGATGCACAGACTTGAAAGATTCCATAATAGTGCCAAAAATGGAATGTAGCGTAAATTTAACGAATTTAGTTTTGATACAAGGCGTTCGTCTTTTCCGAATAACTAGATTTATACAAGGGATTACTTTTTTCAGTTTCCGAAGCACCCAGGGTAGTGAATTTATACAATCCTGCAGGAAGGTTATTCAGTTCTATTTCTCCGTTTTCGTTGGTGATCAGAGTAATTGAACTTCCTCCTGGGTTTTTACCACCTTTCACAATGATACCTCCAATAGGCGAACCGGCTACCCTCGAATTCGGATTAGTTGAAGGTACGGAAATGGTAAATTTATAATTTCCGGCATTGGCATTATTAAATTCTATTTCTCCGTTTTGGTTGGTAACTAAATTTAGGGTATTGCCTCCGGGGTTTTTACCGCCTTTTACCACAATGCCGCCAATAGGTTGCCCTGCAACGAAACTTACTTCACCAGTGGTCACATCCAGTTTACCTTTAATAGATTTCATGATGCAAGGAAAGTGAGATTCCGGGTAATTTAATTTGCAATAATCACAGTAATGCCCTTCAGGAGCTTGTGTTCTTGATTGTTGTGTATTTGCTTCTTTTGCTGTTGATGTTTGTGTTGCAGTTTTTTTAACCTGAGCTAAAACCGTAAATGAAATACCTAGCAGAAATACCGCTACAGCAGCCCGTTTTTTCATAATATTTGATTAGAAGTATAAAATTAATCAAAAAAAATGGCTCTTGCTAGTTTTACAAGCTTGGTGGTGCTAAGGCTTTGTGTGCTTGTTTATTTCTTTTTGGATGCTTTTGCAAAAGGATTAAAGGCCAGGGCAAGGTTAACCCAAAAATTGAGTTCATCATTGCGGCTTAAAACATCTTCTGAAACCGAAATATAACCTCTCATGGGCCTGCCGCCCATCACCATCTGCTGCCATCCATCTTTATCTGATAATTTTTCCAGTTCGTCAGGATCGAGCCTCACCATCATACTTTCTTTAGAAACACCGATACACATTTTGCCATTCACCATAAAAACGAGGCCACTGAACATTTCTTTTTCCTCTACATCTTGTATGTGCATCAGGCATTCGGCTACGCGGAGAGCAAGGGTTTCATTGTATTTCATAGCTTAAATTGTTATGTGCGTTTGGCTGTGCCATATTTAATACCCGTAGCACGGAAGTATTTTCTGAGCAAATCGTATTTGTCATCGCAAAATTCTCCCATCTTTATTTTCTCCGAACTCTCTTTCCTTCTATGGCATTTAAAACAGATCTCTATATATTCTGCAATCAAACCATTTTCATCTAAAAATACAATTGCATTTCGCGGTTCATAACATCTATATCCATCTGATTCTGCTATCAGTAATCCTTTATAGCTTTTGGTAGAGGTATAGCCAAAGTTATAGAGTATATCGGTAAGTTTATCCATCTCCAAAGCTGATAAAATCTTCTTTTCTTTTAATCTTGTTAAATCTAATTTTTGTTTTTCTTCCAGTAGTGTAGGGTAAACTTCTTCCTCAACCGAGGTATTGATCTGAGCTTTGGTAGTATCGGTATAAATGATCTCGGCCCTTAACTCTGGTGGTTCAAAAGAGATCAGCATTACCGTTTTATGTTGGTTAAAGGGAAAAAACTTTAATCTCTCCACAGGAGAATATTTGTTCCGGTACATGCAGGCCATACGCTTTTCTAAAACAGCATAATCTGCTATGGTTGGTGGCGTTATTAGAGGCGACATTTTACCCTGTTTTTTCTTCTGTGCAAAACCTGCAGCACATAACAAACAGAAGATAAGGGTTAATTTAAGTCTATGCATGATGATGTTTATTCCTAAAATTAATGTTTAAAAGATGTTGAACAAAATAATTTTCTTAGTACCTCTATTTCAGTAAATTTGCAACATGTTGTTAAACTGCTATCAGGAAGAATTATTAGAGGCTGGATGTGATGAAGCTGGGAGAGGTTGCCTCGCCGGACCTGTTTTTGCAGCGGCGGTAATCTTGCCTAAAGGTTTTGTGCTGGAAGGTTTAAATGATTCCAAACAGTTATCACACGATCAACGGGCCATATTAAGGCCAATTATCGAACAGCAAGCTTTGGCCTGGGCAGTGGCCTCCTGCGATCATGAAGAAATAGACCGCATCAATATTTTAAACGCTTCCTTTCTGGCCATGCACAGGGCAATTGAGAAATTGCATACCCAACCTCAATACCTTGTTATTGATGGAAACCGTTTTAAAACCTATCCGCAGATTCCTCATAGCTGCATCGTTAAAGGTGATGGAAAATATTTAAATATCGCTGCAGCTTCCATATTAGCCAAAACGCATCGCGATGAATATATGACCAATCTGCATATCGATTATCCACATTATAACTGGCAGCAAAATAAAGGTTATCCAACAACCGCGCACCGCAGAGCGGTTATTGAAATCGGATTATCACCTTTTCACCGCAAAACTTTTAATGTAAGCGACCCGCAGTTAGATCTGTTTTCAAAAAACGCCTAAAATTTCGTAATTTCACAACATTGTGAAAATTCTGTTGATTACTAAGCGGATTCCCTTCCCGCCAAATAGTGGTTATCCCATTGTGGTTTATAATACCATAAAAGGCTTGCTGCAGCTTGGCGCAGATATTACTTTGTTTAGTCTTAACCCCACAAAAGGCCGTATCGATATTGAAGATATTTATGATCCCATTTTTGAACAGATTAAATACCATACCTACGATTTAGATACCGATGTAAATGTATGGTCGGCATTTTTTAACATTTTTACTAACGAATCTTATAACGTATCGCGCTATTACAGTGAAGATGCAGCGCGGCAGTTAGAAAATCTATTGCGCGAAAATGTTTTCGATATTATCCAGTTCGAAGGGCTTTTTGTGGTCCCGTATTTAGATGTGGTAAAAGCAAACAGCAATGCCAAACTAATTTACAGGGCACATAATATCGAATTTACGCTTTGGGAGCGCCTTTCCCACTCAGAAAAGTTTCTCATTCGCCGTAAATACCTCGCCTTTTTAGCGCAAAGGCTCAAAGCTTACGAAACCGATCAGATTAACCGTTTTCATCAGATTTTTGCCATCAGCGAACCAGATAGGCAAAGCATATTGAGGTTTGGTTGTGAAGTGCCAATGTCGGTTTTTCCAGTGGCCATTGATTTGGAGAAATACAAAGTGGATAAAACTAAAACCAGTTTCCCTACGCTTTTTCATTTGGGAGCAATGGACTGGCGGCCTAACCAGGAAGGATTAGAATGGTTTTTGGATGATATCTGGCCCGATATCGAAAAGCTGAACAAAGACCTCCGTTTTTATATTGCCGGAAAAAATATGCAGAAACACTTCTTCGAATATGATTCGGAAAACCTGATTGTAGAAGGGGAGGTTTTTGATGCAGTAGAGTTTATGAATTCCAAAGCCATTATGATTGTCCCCTTAATTTCCGGTACCGGTATGCGGGTGAAGATTATTGAAGGCATGGCCATGAAAAAATGCATTATTGCTACCACTACCGCTGCTGAAGGAATTAATTGTAAACACGGACACGATATTTTAATCGCCGATTCGGCAGATGAATTTTACCGTTCGATTTTGCAGTGTATCATCAACCCTAAACGGTGGATGGAAATAGGGGAGAACGCCCGTAAAACAGTAGAGAATGATCACGGTGTTCATTTGATATCCAGTAAAATGCTAAAGATTTACGAGGAGCTGGTGAGCGCGTAGATATATTTTTCGTCATTTCGACTGGAGCGAAGCGAAATGGAGAAATCTGATACAACTTATAGATTCCCCGACTACGCCCGAAATCAAGATTCCGCGGGACAATAATGACTTAGTTAAACGGATTTCAGCCTAAAAAACTCCCTTAAAATTAACCTCAAAATTTTGCCTTTTTCTTAGTAGTTTTGCCCGCGAAGAATAATCAGGAAGCATTGTAATTTGCAGCCTAATAAGTTGATAAACAAACTAAAAACTGCTTCATTATCATAAAAAATAAAATTCACGGATGAAAAACACCGCATTAACAGAAAAACACATCGCTTTAGGCGCTAAAATGGTTCCATTTGCAGGTTACAATATGCCTGTTACTTACGAAGGTATTAATGCAGAACATGCAACTGTTCGCAATGGTGTGGGTGTTTTTGATGTGAGCCACATGGGCGAATTTATCTTGAAAGGTGAGAAAGCATTGGATCTTATCCAACGTGTAACCAGTAACGATGCTTCTAAATTATACGATGGAAAAGTTCAGTATTCGTGCTTGCCAAATCAAGACGGTGGTATTGTAGATGACCTTTTGGTTTATAAAATAGACGATAAAACCTACATGTTGGTGGTAAATGCATCAAACATCGAAAAAGATTGGAACTGGATTCAGCAGTTTAATACCGAAGGTGTGGAAATGCACAATATTTCTGATCAAACTTCTCTTTTAGCTATCCAGGGACCAAAAGCAGCCGATGCTTTGCAAAGCTTAACTGATGTTGACCTGGCATCAATGGAATATTATACTTTTGTTAAAGGTACTTTCGCCGGTATTGATAATGTGGTGATTTCTGCAACAGGTTATACCGGAGCTGGTGGTTTTGAGATTTATTTCGAAAATCAATATGCTGATCAGATCTGGGATGCCATTTTTGAAGCTGGTGCACCACACAACATTCAGCCAATTGGTTTAGGTGCCCGCGATACTTTACGCTTAGAAATGGGTTTCTGTTTATACGGAAATGATATTGATGATACCACGTCGCCAATTGAAGCTGGTTTAGGTTGGATCACCAAATTTTCTAAATCATTTACCAACTCTGAAGCATTACTGGCACAAAAAGAGGCCGGTATCCAAAAGAAATTGGTAGGTTTCGAAATGATAGATCGTGGTATTCCACGTCATGATTACCAAATTGCTGATGCTGAAGGAAATATCATCGGTAAAGTAACCTCTGGAACCCAGGCACCATCGTTACAAAAAGCAATCGGTATGGGTTACATTGCAAAAGATTTCACCAAAGAAGGAACTGAAGTTTTTATCTTGATCCGCAATACGCCAATTAAAGCCAAAGTGGTTAAGTTTCCTTTTTATAAATAAGATTTGAGACAGTAGATGTGAGATTTGAGACGGCTTTACGACTAAAATCTCACATCTCAATACTCATATCTCACATCTCAATACTCCTCAAATGTCAAAAAAAATAGAAGTTTGTTTAACCCCTGCGCTCATCGATTTATATGATATCGAAGAAAGCATTGTAGTGGTGATCGATATCTTAAGAGCTACATCATCTATTACTTATGGTATAGATAATGGTGCTGAAGCAATAATTCCGGTTGCCAATGTAGAAGATTGTTTAAATTATCGCGACAGTGGATTTTTATTGGCTGCAGAAAGAAACGGAGAAGTAGTAACAGGATATGATTTTGGTAATTCTCCCTTTTCATACACCAAAGAAAAAGTTGGGGGAAAAACGGTTGTCCTTACTACAACCAATGGTACCAAAGCTTTGCATTTGGCACAAAAAAGAGCTTATCAGGTTATAATCGGATCATTCCTTAATTTAGATTCACTTTGTTCTTATTTGAAAAGCCAGGATAAAAATGTGCTTTTATTGTGTGCCGGTTGGAAAGATCAGTTTAATTTAGAAGATACTTTATTTGCAGGCGCTGTTGTGAACAAACTCCGTCAAAATTTCGAACATTTTGATGATTCTAGCGTGGCTGCGGAGGATTTATACCTGTTAGCTAAAGATGATCTGCGGAGATACCTGCACAAATCTTCTCATAGTCATCGGCTTGCACAATTGAATATCGAGGAAGATGTTGTTTTTTGCTTACAATTGAATATTTGTGAAGCCATTCCGGTTTTAGAAGGCGAACGTTTGGTTGCTTTAAAACAATAAAGGACGCTGTAGTCTTGTTTTTTTAAAAGCTAAACTTTAACCCCAAAAATACTGCATTTTTTCTAAAATTTGCGCCATTAAATTGTGTTTCTTCCGTATTACGGTCGTTAAAATAAGCTTTGTCGACTCCAGAATAAGTATTGATGTTATTAATTTTATAATCAGCTTCTACACTTAAACTTTTATTTAGCGGTACCGATAAGTTAATGTCGCCGTTTAGTGCGAAAGAGTTGGCTTTGTGTGTAAAACTTACAGGTTTGGCAAAATCTGGAATTAAATTCCAGTTGGCCTTTGCAGAATAGGTGTAAAATCCTCCTAAAACGGTAGCACCAATGCTAAATGCATCTGTTTTAAAAACAAAAGTCCCACCGAAGTCAAAACCTTTATATCTGGCTTCGTAAGTGGAGTTTAGTCCATTGCTTGCCGGATTACTTGCGCTTTCGAGCAGGTGAAATTTTTGTTGGTTATATGAAATCCCAATAACCGGATTAATGTTGAATTTTCCCAGCTTTAAAAGTTGATAATCAAGTTGAAAATCAACATTATACAAATAGCCTTTATTGGCATTGAGCAGATCAAAATAAAAAGCGCCTTGTCTGTTATCATCTGCATAATCGGTATCTTCTGCCTCGCCCCTGGTAACGTTGCTATATTGGTTTGCAATCTTTACACTGAGTTTATTGGTAATGTTGTACTTAATATCCAAACCATAGCTTGGTCCTTTAAGGTTTTTCCAGATCAGTTCTGATAGTACATTAGGGTTTGTTCCCTGGGCATTGCCTGCAATAGACCAATCAAAACGCGATTGCTGAAAACCAGCATAAGGCTTTATTTCCCATTTATGCGGAACGTTTTGTGCTGATGAAGTTTTATAAAATAGAATAAGAATTAAACAGGTTAAGCAATATTTAAAAAAGAAAATCCGCAAGGTGATCCGCATATTTGTTTTTGGTTTATACAAAGCAAAATACACATAGTGGTGAATTAAACCACTATGTGTAACTATTTATTTTTTAAGAGGATATGCCGTAGCAATAAATGCTTTATCGGTATCAGATAATACATTATTTTTTCCCACTTCATAATCACCGATGGTGAGTTTATTTGAAACAGGATAGTGCATAATAGAAAGCGGATCGTATTTGCTATAATTGGTTTGCGATTTGCTATATTTATAAAAGAAATTATAATCAACCTCTGCCTTGGTCCAATTATTTGGCGGTGCGGCACAATAAGCATAAACAGCAGGTTTATCCCATGGGATATCTACCAATGGATGGCTTTGCTCGTGAACTAAACCTAAAGCATGGCCAAATTCGTGTAATGTAGTACGGCTAAATTCCAAATCGGGTGTAGCATCTGTGAACCAACCAAAGTTCATTGTTGAACCCCTATACACATCCTCAGCATCCGTACCAAGGTTAGACCAAGATCCGTCAGTAGGCCCAGAATCAAAGCTTACCCTAATGGTTGCATCATCATCATCATTAGCTACAAACTTAAATTTAATGTTGGCATATTTTTCCCACTCTTTGGCATATTGAATCACTTTGTTCCTCACCATTTCAGTAGAGCCAGTCGTATTCAAACTCACTGTTATCACGGTTCCGGGTTGCCATTTGGTTGACTTTAAAAGAGCGGCTCTTGGGGTTACCCCCCCATGCGAAAATAATTCAGCAGTACACATATGAATATTTTCCAGTTTGCCTGCACTGCTTAATTCGGGTTTATCTGGTACTATTTCTGTTGGTTTTTCCTTTTTACAAGCGAATAATACGGTTGTTAATGCAAAAGCAGCAAGTAAATTTTTATTTAGTTTTAAGAATTTCATGTTTTAGGTTTTTTAGGTAAAAATTAATGATCTGTTTGACTGAGAAAATCAAGTTAGAAGATCGTAAAAACAGGAATTCTTCTTCTCTGGAAGAGAATAATCAGGTAAAAAAACATAGATAGACGTTTAGGTTAAAAATCTCCTGATTGTCAGGAGATCAAGACCTAAGGTAAAATAATATTACATTAATGTCAATAAAAATGTAATTTTTTTATTACAAAGTGTGTTTTTTACACCGATTTAGTATGTATTTTTATGTTTACAAATTGTATTATTTTAAATGCATTCGTGTTTGTTCTCTTTATTCTAACGCATTATTTTTATTGTTTCCTGAAAAATTATTGAGGAATTTATTTCACTAAGAAATTTTTGATGTTGATCGATAAAATATTCCTTGTGCATCAAAAATTTGAATATAAAAGACAGAATTTCTTATAAGTAGGTGAAATCAGGATTTTGAATGATAAGATTTTATCTTCTTTTTATGAGGAGTATTTGCAGTAATGCAAAAGGAAATGAAACTTTATTTAAGAGTCTGCGTAATAAAGGTTTTGAGCTGATGATGTTTTGGGTGGTTAAAAACAAGCTACACCCGGTGATTTATTCATAAGGTGTAGCCTGTTTCATTTTTTAAAATGGATATACTGAAGCAATAAACGTTTTATCAGTAGGTGATAAAACAGTGTTCCACCCCACTTCATAATCGCCTATGGTTAATTCGTTTGGCACCGAATAGTGCATAATCGAATTTTTATCGTAAGCGCTATAGTTTGTTTGAGTAGTACTGTATTTTGCAAATAAGTTATTATCTACATCAGCCTGACTCCAGTAATTTGGCGCGGCAGCGTAATACGCATATACAGCTGGTTTATCCCATGGAATGGCAACCAATGGATGCTGATGCTCATGGATCATGCCCAAAGCGTGGCCAAATTCGTGAATCACCACACGGCTATATTCCGAATCAGCAGTAGTTGAAGTTAACCAACCAAAGTTCATGGTCGCATTGGCAGACGAAATTGAATTGGCATCTTTTCCAATGTAAGACCAGGATCCATCTCCACTAACGAAACTTACCCTAATGGTTGCGGTATTATCATTGGTTACGAAGTTAAATTTGATATTCGCATAGGTTTCCCATGCTTTTGCAAATTGGATTACTTTAGCCCTGATGGCTGCGGTACTACCATTTAAACTAACTTTAAGTGTGGTTCCAGGTGTCCATTTTTTTGTTTTCAAAACAGCACCTCTGGGTGTAATGCCATCTAAAGATCTTTCTGTACAGATCTGGATGTTGCCAAGGGGATTAACAGCAGATGTTTCAGGTTTTTGCAGATCTGCATTTTCTGTTGGTTTTTCCTTTTTACAGGCGAATAATGCAAGCGCGGTAAAGAGGGTTTTATTTAATTTTAAGAATTTCATGTTTTAGGTTTTTAGGTAAAAATTAATGATCTGTTTGACTGAGAAAATCAAGTTAGAAGATCGTAAAAACAGGAATTCTTCTTCTCTGGAAGAGAATAATCAGGTTGATAAACATAGATAGACATTTAGGATATTTTCCTCTGCATCAGCAGAGTATAATCCTAAAGTAAAACATAATTATGTCATCACCAAAAGAAATGTAATATTTTTATTGCATAAGTGTATTTATTACACCTGATAATTTTATCATTTTTTAATATGACAATGTATTATTAATATTACTTTTTATCAAATTAATTTTAATAAAACTGGATTAGGGTTTTGTGATCAGTTCAGAAATTGTAGGGCTATTCTTAATTGTAATCAATGCCTCTTCATGTGCCAGCCAATAAATATCCTCGGCTCGTTTCATATCAAAGGTGCTAATTGCGCCTAAACCTTTCGGTTCGATAAGTACATTACAGAATTTCGCCTTCCTTTCCATATCATGATTGATTGACATTATGCCTGCCCGGCCCATTAAATTGGTAATACCCGTAATTTTATCTACAGGTTTAAGGTGATTACAAGATGAGCCAATAATAAAATCACAATCTTCCATTAAAGGTTCGACAGGGAAATTATTTAAAATACCACCATCTACATACATCTGACCATCGATCATAATGGGTTTAAAGATCCCTGGGATACAGCTGGAAGCATGTACCGCTCTGATTAGCGGTCCTTTGGTGAAATATACCAGACGGCCTTCGCTAAAATTTACGGCAGCAATGGTTAAAGGTATTTTTAGTTTTTCAATGGTATCGTCAGGGAAATATTCTTTTAAAATTAAAGCGGTATTCTCAATATTGATCAGTCCCAAAGAACCTACTGCCGGGCGAACGAAACGCCAGAGTTTGGTTTTAAGGAAAATATTCAAACCTTCTTCGGGATCTATGCCAGCCGCAAAAAAAGCTCCGGCTATGGCGCCGGCACTAGTTCCGCTAATGTGGCTAAAGGTAATGCCCAAATTGCTAAAGGCTTTTAAAACACCTAAATGTGCGATTCCCCTGATGCCTCCGCCTGATAATACAATGCCAACTCTCATAGATTTAATTTAGGATGATTACTTTTTAAAGTTTAACCGATCGATTTTATTGCTTAACTGTTGTATTGTTAAATTGTTTTTGGTTTGCAACTGTAAACTGATCACTCGAAACTGCAAATTATTTTTTTTGTTTCGGTTTATACTTCGATTGATTTAATATTTTCTGCGCATCATTATCTGCCATTAATTTTTGCAAAGTAACGTCAGGATGCGCTGCCATATATTTTCTTACAATTTGCCAACCCATCCATATACCCAATTTTGGTGCCGAATCTCTGTTTTCCCCTAAACCCGGTGTAAAAGGTCCTTCAGATAAAAATACCTGAATCTTTTGATAATCGGTTTCATACAAAAAGTTGTTCTCCAAAAAATATGCCCAAATGTCGCCCTCAAAATTTTGTGCCCAATCCAATTGCTGCTGCGTGTAGCCTATTTTGGTAGAATCACCTACATTTTCGGGTAAAACCTGATCAAGAAAGTACAATATTTTTCCCTGAAAGATCATTTTAGATAAAAGTGTCCTGTTTTCGTCGGGTTCGGTAAAAAGTTCTTCATGGGCATAGGTTTCTGCTACTCGTGGTACAATATATTCGGGGGCAAATCTCCGAGAGAGGTATAATGGAACACTTTGTACAATGGCTTTGTAAAATTTACTGTCTTTGCCAAGGAACATATCTAAACCAATGCCCAGGTAATTGTCGCCAACTGGCATCTGGTAAGCAAAACCGGAAGCAAAAGCAATAAACTTCGGAATTTTAGCCTTTGGATAATAGTATTTAATGTATTTAAAAGTTTCATTTAAGCCTGCTTCCTGAGCTTTCAGATTTGGAAAAACGCTATCCACTTCTTTGGTTAAATCGGTATAAGCCTGGTCGCGGTACAAATTGGCCAGCGACTCGGTATTTGAATATTTACTATCTAATATCCGGTGGATAAAATCATCATAAAATACGCCATATTTGGAGCTAAGCTGTTGATTGACTTCTGTAATGTTTTTCTTTTTACCTGCAAATAGCTCGTTATCAAATCTTTCGATCTTGATATCCACCTGTATTTCACTTACATCAGGCCGGTTATTTTGCCTGCAGGAAATAAATGCCATGGCAAAAAGAAAAATTAGATAAATTTGCCAGTGTTTTACGTTATATGTCATGTAGAACAAATATATAAACAGCTATAGCATGAAAAGAATATCGGCCATTTTAATTTTATCTCTTTTAAGTTTCGGCGCATGGGCGCAAAATTCTTCTTTAACCAATTACGGCTTCAGATTAGGTTTAACTGCTACGCCAACTTTTGGCTGGATTAAACCCGAGCAGGGCAAAACCGATGGAATAGCTTTGGGATTTTCTTATGGATTAATCGGTGATTTTAACTTTGCTCCAAATTATAGTTTTGCTACCGCATTGACCATTACTTCTATAAATGGCAAAAGTACAGAAGTAAATGCCGAGCCATATTATACAGGTGGCTCTATTCCAAAAGCTTACGATTTAAAATATAAACTGCAATATGTAGATCTGCCATTAACTGTTAAATTAAAAACCATAAAGGCTGATGGAAAACGTTGGTATGGTCAGTTTGGATTGTCTAATTCATTTAACATTAGTGCTAAGCAGGATGCTGTAACTGATGGATCAGTTGTAGGTGACAATTTAAATGTATCTGATAATATTAAACTTTATCGTGCAGGATTAATTATTGGTGGTGGTGGTGAATTTGATATTTCCGGAAATACCAGCATAGTGGCCGGTTTAACCTTTAACAATGGCTTTACCAATATTGTAAGTGATAAAGGCAGAAATGTTAAAAACCATTATTTAGCACTTAATTTCGGCGTATTCTTTTAATAGTGACATTTGTCTTAATACTCAGTACCTAATACCCGATACTCTTAAAATCTACTACAAAAATGAAAATAGCGCTGGCACAACTCAATTACCATATCGGAAACTTTGAGGCCAATACCCAAAAAATAACCGAGAACATCCAATTGGCGAAAGCAAAAGGGGCTGATCTTGTTGTATTTGCAGAGCTGGCCATTTGCGGTTATCCGCCAAGAGATTTTTTAGAGTTTGAAGAGTTTATCGTACTCTGCGAAAATGCTGTTGAAGAGATTGCAAAGCATTGTACCGATATAGCCTGTATTGTTGGTTTACCGGTGAAGAATGAGGTATTGCAGGGGAAAGATTTATTTAATGCGGCTTATTTTATCGAAGCCGGAAAAGTTAAGGCCGTAGTTAAAAAAGCACTTTTACCTACCTACGATGTGTTTGATGAGTACCGTTATTTTGAACCGGCTACTCAGTTTAGCTGTATCGAATTTCAAGGGAAAAAGATTGCATTAACCATTTGTGAAGACCTTTGGAATATCAATGATAACCCGCTGTATGTGTCAAATCCAATGGATGAGCTGATTAAAGAGCAGCCTGATGTAATGATCAATATTGCTGCTTCTCCGTTCTCTTATACCCACGATGATGAGCGCATACAGGTACTGGCCGATAATGCAAAGAAATATAAGCTTCCGGTATTTTATGTAAACCAGGTGGGTGCACAAACAGAAATTATTTTCGACGGCGGTTCGCTGGTTTTTGATGCCGATGGCGAAATGAAAGCCGAAATGAAATATTTTGAAGAAGATCTTCAGGTCTTTGATTTAGAAGAGGTTGAAAGTGTGCGTAATAAATATCCGAAATCGGAAAGGCTGACAGATATCGAGCAGATTCACGATGCATTGATTTTAGGGATCAAAGATTATTTCCGAAAATCCGGTTTCAGCAAAGCAGTTTTAGGTTTATCTGGTGGAATTGATTCTGCGGTAGTTTGCGCTTTGGCTTGTCGCGCTTTAGGGGCAGAAAACGTAATGGCAGTTTTAATGCCTTCAAAATTTTCGTCCGATCACTCGGTTCAGGATGCTTTGGATCTGGTGAATAATATCGGTTGTATGCACGAAATTGTGCCGATTAAAGAAGTTGCCGAAGCTTTTGACCATATTTTAGCGCCAGCTTTTAAAGGTTTACCTTTCAACCTTGCTGAAGAAAATATTCAGGCCCGAATCCGGGGGATCATTAATATGGCCATGAGCAATAAGTTTGGTTATATTTTACTCAATACCTCAAACAAAAGTGAATGTGCAGTAGGTTATGGCACTTTGTATGGCGATATGTGCGGTGCAATTGGGGTAATTGGAGATGTATACAAAATGCAGGTTTTTGAGCTGGCCAGGTACATCAATAAGGAAAGGGAAATTATTCCGGTGAATACTATTGTTAAACCACCTTCGGCAGAATTGAGGCCTGATCAGAAAGATTCTGATTCTTTACCGGAATATGAAATTCTCGATAAAATATTATACCAGCACATCGAAAAGAAACAAGGCTCGAAAGCAATTATTGCCCAGGGCTACGATGAAGCCTTAGTGAAACGGATTCTGAAAATGGTTAACATTGCCGAGTTTAAACGTTATCAAACACCGCCTATTTTAAGGGTGTCGCCTAAAGCATTTGGTATGGGCAGAAGAATGCCAATTGTAGGGAAGTATATGGCTTAGGTTTTGAGGTTGTAATGTTGGAAGGTTTGAAAGTTGTTTTGATTGTTTAATTGTTGAGATTGTTAAATTGTGAATTGCCAATTGCCAATTGAAAACTGTTTACTTATTGGTTAAACGGTTAATTGTTCAAAATGTGAACTGCTAACTAAAAAACTATCAAACAGAGGCACGGAGCATCTACAGCTATTATACAGATGCTTCGTGCCTCAGCATGACAAAAATGCTTTATGCTAAAGTAGCATCAACTGTAATGGTTGTATTCAATAATTTAGAAATCGGACAGTTTTTTTCTGCATCTGCTACCAGTTCATCAAATTTTTCTTGTGTTAAATCAGGTACAGAAGCTGTTAAAGTTAAGTGCGATTCAACAATTTCTCCTTTTGATGGATCAAGGTTGATTTCGCATTTGGTTTCTAATTTGGTAGCCGTAAAACCAGCTTCAGCTAAATTGGCCGATAATTTCATGGTGAAACAGCCTGCATGTGCAGCAGCAATTAACTCTTCAGGGTTTGTTCCTACACCTTCAGCAAAACGTGAATTAAAAGAGTATTGAGTATTGTTTAAAGTAGTGCTTTGTGTAGTAATGTTACCTTGACCTTCTTTAATAGAACCTTGCCATACGGCCGTTGCATTTCTTTTCATGATTGGATTTTATTTTTGGTTGTTTTTAGATTGTTTAACACCTAAAGATAAATATATGTTTGTTTAAATGGTGCAATTCTTTGTTAAGAAATCCTGATGTTAAATTATTTTTTGATTCTTATTTAAAGCACAAAAAAAGAAGCTGTCTCAAAGAAACAGCTTCAGTTACATTACGATCTTTTTAGGTTATTTATCTGATTTTTTAATTACAAAGGGTACAATACTGCGGTAGCCTGTTTATCTTTTGCTGATAAAACAGTAGCGCCACTTCCACATTGTCCACCGTTCATTAGTGATTGTGCATCAGTTCCTCCAACGCCAGGAACATTGGTTGTTGTAGATTGGTTGGTGTGCTTAAATGAAATGGTATGACCAAACTCATGTGTGATGGTTCTGGTGCGCTGTGCTAAAGAATTGTTTTGGATCAGGGCCTGATTGATCCAAACGGTATTGCCGGCTTTACCGTTTGATGTTGACAGATAAGCTTGTCCACAGGTAGAACCGCCGATTGTATTATCCACTTTGATCAGGATATCATATACTGTACCAGTTGTGATTACAAATTTTAGTTTGGAATTTGGCACCGTATTCCATTGGTTGATCGCAGAATTGATTTCGCTGGTCATGCTGGTTATCGAAGGATCGACTTTGACGCGGATGTTGGTGCTGTTGGTTACAATATAACCATTATAATATTGCTCTGTTATCGCTTTTCCATAATCAGCCGGAACTTCCATTTTTTTACTAAATACAATATCGCCGTCAACTACATAGTTATCGCCACTTTCTACAATCTGCGCATCTGTAAATCCCAGATTTTTGATGTAAGCAAGAACTTTTTGATTTTGAGTAGTCTGGATTTCCGGTTCGGCCGGAATATCATTTTTTTTCGTACACGAGATGATAACTGCTGATAGCAATGCGATCAAAGCAGCTTTTTTAAATAGGGTTTTCATAGTTTAGGTTTTTAGTTTAGATCGTAATAGACTGTAATTGAGGATTACATGGATAAATATAATACAAAAAATACAAATATGTATGTTTAATACATGTATTTTGTATTTTTAATTAGTCTATTGCGAATTAACTATTCCTAATCTGTTTCTTGTGTAACCGTTTTGCTTTTAATGGATTGGATAAGCAATATACCAATTCCGATCATGATTGAAATATCTGCAAAATTAAAAACACCGGTTTGAAAGATGTAAAAATCCATGTGCATAAAATCAGTAACCGATCCATGTACAATCCGATCATACAGATTACCAATGCCACCGCCGATTAAGAAACATAAGGCAATTTGCATGGTGCTGGGGAGGTTCTTTTTAAAAAATAAGAAGTACAGTCCATAACCTAAAAATAAGAGTGGTAAGCCTGTTAAAATGATCAGTCTGAAAATATAGGGCATTTGATCGCCCAAACTTAAAAAAGCGCCGGTATTTTCTACTTTTAGCAGTGTGAAACGGTCTTTTATGATGCTGATATGTTCATAATCGCTGATTTCGTTACGGACAATTTTTTTTGAAATCTGATCGCAACCAAAATTCAGGGTTAACATCAATACCAAAAAAGACCATCTAATATTTTTAAATTGTTTCATCTTAATCAATTATAGCTGGTTTCTGATTTTGGAATAATAATATCTTTACTGGCTTCAGGAATTAGCTTTCTGATATCACCTTTAAGTGGTGCAGTATCTAAGAAATACCAGTTTTTACCCCCATTGTATGAAATTCCGAATAAATAATTTTTTGCTTTAGCTTTCTTGGCCCCCATTTGTATCTCTACAAGCTGTGGAATGATGCATTGAATGGTTTTACCATTCACCAGATTTTGGGTTACTGAACCAATTTCTACTTTCGTGAAGATTACATTTTGATCTTCCAGGGCTTTCATAGAGGCTTTTAGTGTTGCCGCGGCCTTTTCATTTCCGCCCATCGCGTTTACAACTTTAGGGTGCGTAAAGGTTAACAAGGTTTTATAATCTCTTTTTTTTACCGCGGTAATCATTTCGTTTGCCTGCTTATTCAGGTTGCTAAGGTAAACCTGAGCATTGACATATACGCTGCTGAAAATAAGCAGTAATAAGGTGAAGGATTTTACTTTTTTACCCATTTTCTATAAGGAATAATTAAAGCTAAAATTACCGCTAAAACACTGAATATTCTGGCAATAATGTCTCCGTTTTTTACATAAAAAGTAATCTCGTCGTTTAGGTTGATGTTTGCTTTCAAGGCAGTTCTTATCCACCATTTGGTGCTTTGTGTTACATCTCCGCGTTGATTAATGAAGCAAGAAATTCCGGTATTGGCTGATCGTGCTACATCGCGATGGCTTTCTATGGCCCTAAGCTTGGCGTACATCATGTGCTGGTCTTTTCCCGAAGTATTTCCCCACCAGCCATCATTCGTGATAATGGCAATAAACTGTGCGCCATCTTTAACCTGTTCGCCGATCCAATCTCCCCATAAACTTTCATAACAAACTACCGGCGCAACACCAATACCACTTTGTGCATAAAGCACACTTGGTTTATCTTGCCAGCCCCATCCACCTACAGTTCCACCTAATTGTGCAAAAACACCATCTAAAAATGAAAACACTTTTGGGAAAGGCATTTTTTCTACCCCAGGTACCAATTTCGATTTATGGTAGAATTGAACATTTGCAGAATTTTCGACCTGCATGGCAGTATTGAAATTATCAAAATAAATACCGCTTTGATTATCAAATTTTGCAGTGATGGTTTTTTTATCCTGATAAGTCTTAATGCTTTCAATACCGGTAATTAACGTTCCGTTTTTATATTTTGATAAAAAGCTTTGTAGGTTAATGAAATCATTATTGCTTCTAATTCTATCTTCATCTGCATAATTAGGAATTGCCGTTTCCGGCCAGATAAAATACTCGGTATTGGGTTGTCCGATAGAATCTGATAAATGGGTTAGAATACGGATCTGCTCTGCAGGAGGAATATTTTCCAGTTTTTGATAAGGATCGATATTAGGCTGAACCACCACTACATTGCTTGGGGTTCCTTTTTGCTCAGCATTAAAGTATTTGATTAATGAAATGCCTATTGGGATAATCACCACCAAAATCCAAACGCCCAAAGTTCTGAACCTTAAGTAACCCGTTTGTGATTTCAGTCTTTTATAGGCCTCGAAAGCTAAAATATTACTGGTCAAAATCCATAATGAACCACCGTAAATTCCGGTATAATCATACCATTGTGCCAATTGGTGCATTCCGGCTAAACCATTACCCAAAGTCATCCAGGGGAAAGCTAAATCCCAGGTTTGTTGTAAGTATTCTAAAGCAATGTAAAATGCAATTAAACCCAGATAAGCAATCTTTTTGTTGACATATTTACCCAGGCGGTAATATAACCAGAAAGCAAAAGTCATTAACAGTGCACCCAAACCATAAGGGATTAGAGAAACAAAAAAAGATACTATAGTTCCAATAAAACCTGTGTTATATGCACTTATTGCATTGTACACCCAATAGGTTGATGCGGTGTTCCAAACCAAAAAGGTCAAACCTGCTGTCAAGAAAATCCGTTTGCCCTGTTTTTTAGCTGTATGGCTGGCAATGGCATCAAAAGCAATAAAAAGGGGTACTAAACCAATTAATAATAACGGGGTGGTAAAGGGCATCGGCGGCCAGGCCAGCCAAAGTAAAAATGCACTTAAGAGGGCGAGGAGGTAGGTTTGTTTAGATTTCATATAAAATTACTTGTCATTCTGACGCAGGAAGAATCTCTAAGCGACAAAGAACTGACCTTGTTTTTGTTATTGTAAGTACAGTGCAATTATGTTAGGGATGCTTTCCCGAAATAGATCGGGACAAGCATTGCCTCAGCATGACAGTATTACTTACAAACTATCTAAAATATCGGCTTTCTTCGCTTCATACTCCTCTTGCGTAATCAAGTGTTTATCGTACAAAGTTTTAAGCTTCCGTAATTTTAAAGTGGTTTCATCTTCTGGCTCTTCTACCACTTCAGCTAGCTGAATAAGAGGTTGTACTGGCTCAGGTTCGGGAGCTGGCTCATAAGCAGGAATTTCGGCTAAAGGCTGCGCATTTAAATTGATAGGAGAGGCAGTTGCACGATTTTCTTCCAATTTTTGCTGACGGAGAATCTCTTTATATTCTTCTAACTGCTGGTTTGCGGCCTGGTGCAATTTACGAGCCTGTGCTTTTGGGATGTATTCTGTTACAATATTTTCACCGCTCTGTGGTACACAGATGAACTTAGAGGTGAAAAAATCTTCTTTGAACGAGACTTCTTTAATGTTTTTCCATGAAATATCTTTAAAATTCATGGTTAGGCCTAAATTACCCGGCTCGCAATAAAAAATGCGTTTGTTAGAAATCGCGATACTATCCGGCATTAAATTTACTGCGGGTTTTTTCTGTACCGCTAAATATAAAAGCTCTTCACCGGTAGTTAACAGGTCGTTTAATTTTCCAATAACTTTTTCAACCGCTTTAGGGTCTTGTTCGTCACTTAAAAATCTATCTATACTAGTCATAATATTTTTTAAATTGATGTGTTTTTATATTCTGGTACTATTCTTCAGCATCCTCATACTTGTTTTTGTTTTTAACATTGGGTTTCCCCGCTATGCAAATTACAAATTCTCCTTTTAATGTATTGTTTTCAAAATGTGATTTTATTTCTACCAAAGTGCCTCTTACGGTTTCTTCGAACATCTTGGTAAGTTCTCTGCTTACTGATGCCTGCCTGTCTGCACCCAAATATTGTGCAAATTCTTCTAAGGTTTTTAATAAACGGTGCGGACTTTCGTAAAGTATAATGGTGCGGTCTTCTTCAGCTAACTTTTTAAACTTGGTTTGTCTGCCTTTTTTAACGGGCAAAAAGCCTTCAAAACAAAATGCATCGGCAGGTAGGCCCGAATTTACCAATGCTGGTACAAAAGCAGTGGCGCCTGGTAAACATTCTACCGCAATATCATTTTTAATCGCTTCGCGCACCAAAAAGAAACCCGGATCGGAGATGGCAGGTGTACCAGCATCAGATATTAGGGCAATTTTCTGTCCTTCATGTAAAAACTTAATGATCTCTGAAGTTGCTTTATGTTCGTTGTGCTGATGGTGCGAAAAAACCCTTTTATCAATGCCAAAATGCTTGAGCATTGGGGCACTGGTGCGGGTATCTTCGGCGAGAATCAAATCGCATTCTTTTAATATCCGGATTGCCCTAAAGGTCATATCCTCCAAATTGCCTATGGGCGTTGGTACGAGAAATAGTTTGCCATCCATATTTTTCTGTGTCCGTCATTGCGAGGAGGAACGACGAAGCAATCTTTTTATGGAGAGATTGCCGCACTGCGTTCGCAATGACGACTTAATTATTATCTTTGCTTAAAAAATTAAATAATGCTGCAAGTTAACTATATCCGCGAAAATAGAGAGAAAGTTTTAGAACGTTTAAGTATCCGTAATTTTAAACAACCAGAACTGGTAGATGAAATCATTAAAATTGATGAAGACCGCCGTTCCACTCAAACTTCGCTGGATAATATTTCTGCTGAAGCAAATGCAGCTGCCAAACAAATTGGCGATTTAATGCGTACGGGTAAAAAAGAAGAGGCAGATGCCATTAAAGCACAAACCGCTTCTCATAAAGAAAATATTAAAAACCTGAGCGATAAATTAAATGAGCTGGAAACTGCTCAGCATAACTTGATTGTTCAGTTGCCGAATCTGCCATATCATTTGGTAAAACAGGGTTCTACAGCAGAAGATAACGAAATTGTTTTAACGCATGGTGAACCTGCTCAATTACCCAGCAAAGCTTTACCGCATTGGGAACTGGCCGCTAAATACGATATCATTGATTTCGAACTTGGCGTAAAAATTACAGGTGCAGGCTTTCCTGTGTATAAAGGAAAAGGAGCAAGGTTACAACGTGCATTGATCAATTTCTTTTTAGATCACGCTACTGCAGCTGGTTATAAAGAAATGCAGGTACCTCATTTGGTTAATGCGGCATCGGGTTTTGGTACGGGGCAGTTGCCAGATAAAGAAGGACAGATGTACCACTCAACGGTTGATGATTTATATTTAATCCCAACTGCCGAGGTTCCGGTAACCAATTTATACCGCGATGTAATTGTTAAGGAAGAAGATTTACCGATTAAAAACACAGCTTATACACCTTGTTTCCGTAGAGAAGCAGGCTCATATGGTGCGCACGTACGTGGTTTAAACCGTTTACATCAGTTTGATAAGGTTGAGGTGGTACAGATTACCCATCCTGATCAATCTTATGAAACTTTGGAAGATATGAGTTTATACGTTCAGTCTCTTTTGAAGGAGCTTGGGTTACATTATCGCGTATTGCGTTTATGTGGTGGCGATATGGGCTTTACCTCTGCCATGACTTATGATATGGAGGTTTGGAGTGCTGCGCAAGAGCGTTGGCTGGAAGTTTCTTCTGTATCAAATTTCGAAACTTACCAGAGTAACCGTTTAAAACTGCGTTTTAAAGGAAAAGAAGGCAAGGCACAACTGGCACACTCTTTAAACGGAAGTGCATTGGCTTTACCAAGGATTGTGGCTTCAATTTTAGAGAATTACCAAACTGAGGATGGAATTAAAATTCCGGAGGCTTTAGTGAAGTATACAGGCTTTGATATGATTGACTAACCTCACCCTGTTAAAGAAACTGCGGCTTTTCTGCCTTTGCATCCCTCTCCTGCAGGAGAGGGAAAGCACAGATACTACATATTCTCTACCCATTGAAAAGGGTGAGGCATAAAAAAAGCTTTGCATTACTGCAAAGCTTTTTGTTTTTATAGATAGATGAGTTTTTTCTGATTATAAAATCAAGATCAATAATAAAATGATGATGATAATTGCACCAACTGAAAGGTAAACACCTCCAGAAACTGCACGGGCCTGGCCTTTTAATTCTCTTAACTCGCTGCGTAAAGCTTTACGCTCTGCTCTGGTTAAGTTCGATTTATCCATGTCTCTGATTTCTTCAACACGGGTTTTAATTTTTTCCAGTTTCACTGCTTGTTCTGCAGTTAATTCTGTAGGGTTTTTCGCAGGTTTATCAGCTGCCTGAGCTGAATTAAAACTAATGCCTAAAGAGAAAATCAAGGCTAACGTGTAGATGAATTTTTTCATAATATCTAATTTTTTAGTGTTCGACCTCTACCTAACAAAAAACCTACCAAAATGTTCTGGTAGGTTTTAAAAAGGATTAAATTAAGTGTTAAAATTCTTATTTGATCTCGAAAATGGCATTTACTGTAAAATTCAGTTTAATTTTTTTGAAATCAATTTCTGGAGCTCCGGCAGCATCGGCCATTTCAGCTTTCATTGCGAAATTTCTGTAAACCGGTTGTATTACATTGTCTCCACCATCCTGGATTTCAATTACACTACCCAATTTATCGCCTAAAGCCTCAACCATGTATGCTGCCTTCTCTTTTGCGGCTAATAAAGCTTTAATTTTAAGGTCTTTTTTTAAGCTCTCAATTTTAGAATAATCGTAGCTTTCGATGTTGGTATTTGCAATTCCTTTGGCATCGATAGATTCTAATATTGCGTTGAACTTATTCAGGTCGCTAACTTTTAAACGGTATTGTTTGCTTGCTAAAAAATCGGGGTTTTTCTTTTTCTCTGTTTCATAATTCCAGCTGCTTAAATTGCTTATGGTTAAATTTTCTTTTGCAATGCCTGCTTTTTGTACTGCGGCAAATAATTGTTTTTCAAGTTCGGTAATGTCTGTTTTTTTCTTTCCGTTTAAATACTCTTTAAGTGAAATGCCGATGTAGATAATATCGGGGGTAACTTCAGTTTCGGCGGTTCCGCTTACATTAATTTTTCTACGTAAATCTACTTGTTGGGCCATCGCTGTTGATAATCCTAAAAATGCAACCAGTGCAAATGCTATTAACTTTTTCATAATGTATTTTTCTTTGTGTGTACTATAATGATGTAAACCTTATACAAATTCCACACCGGGATTATAAATTTTTTATTTTCATAAACGATAGCCGCCAGATAAAAGCTACAATTTCGTTACATAATAATCCTATATGATTTACTTTCAGTAAGATAAATTAAGCATTGCCATCCTGAAGAAAAGTAGAAAAATAGGCCAAGGAAATATAAGTTACCCATTTTAAATTTTTTGGGCTACTGCACATGATAGAAATTGATGGAGATTATTTATTTTCTTAATAGAATTTTCAGAAAATAAGTATGATGAATAAAATTATGCGCAAGGTTTTATGCTTAAATAGACGGAATTATATATGGTTATAAAACCTAGCGCAGCAGAATTTTCTGCAGAATTTTAATCATGCTTTGCAATCAGGAATTGCAAAAAGAATTGAATTGTGGTTGTTTAAACCTTTGATACTTTAACAGCAGTTGGTCCTTTTTGACCCATTTCTACTTCGAACGTAACTTTATCACCTTCTTTAATCTGGGTGATCAAACCGTTTGCGTGAACGAAAATACTATCCTGAGTTTCGGTGTTTTTAATGAAACCGTAACCTTTGCTGTCGTTAAAGAATGTAACTGTTCCTTTTTTAACAGGATTTTCATCGATGATGTCTTCTTGTCTTGAGATACCGATCTGAATATCTTCAGTGTTAATCACTTTCTTTTTCTTCGGATCTGGTGGAGTAGAGGAGATGTTTCCGTTTTCATCAACGTAAGCCATCATGTCTTCAAGAGATAAGCCTTTTTTAGCATTTGCCTGGCGCTCTTCTTTTTTCTCTTGTTTGTCGTTTTTCTTTTTTAATCGTTTTTTTTCGTTCTCTTTTTTACTGTATGTTGCCTGAGATTTAGCCATATTTTATCTAATTGTTTTGTTTTTGAAAGGTGAGTGGAATGGAGAATTATACAAAGATAACAATACTAAAGCATAAACACGATTTTATTCGGTTATGCTCTTGTCATTATGGATAATGTTTGCCACGGAGGCGCAGATAGATCCTTCGACTCCGCTCAGGATGACCTGACGAATTGGATATAAGCGATTCAATACTCCGTGTTTCTGTGTCTCCGTGGCAATTGTTTCTCTATTATTTTTACCACAGATGAAATGGATGAACATAGATAAGAAAATTAACATCTGTGTTTATCTGTGCAAATCTGTGGTTAAAACTTTAAGGTGCATTAATTGCCCAGTTTGTTCTGTGGATATTATTTCTTTAATTACTTGTTATAGGTCCTTCGACTATGCTCAGGATGACCTGACGAATGGGATATAAGCGATACAATACTCTGTGGTTTCTGTGTCTCCGTGACAATTGTTTCTCTATTATTTTTACCACAGATGAAAAGGATGAACACAGATAAGAAAATTAACATCTGTGTTTATCTGTGCAAATCTGTGGTTAAAACTTTAAGCTGCATTCGTTTCCCGGTTTGTTCTTTGTAAAGGAACATTAGGGATAGATCCTTCGACTACGCTCAGGATGACGTAACGAATCAGATATAAGCGATACAATACTCCGTGGTTTCTGTGTCTCCGTGGCAATTGTTCCGCTATTATTTTTACCACAGATGAAAAGGGTGAACACAGATATGAAAATAAACATCTGTGTTTATCTGTGTAAATCTGTGGTTAAAACTTTAAGGTGCATTAATTGCCCAGTTTGTTCTGTGGATATTATTTCTTTAATTACTTATATAGGTACTTCGACTACGCTCAGGATGATAAAACGAATAATATGTGTCTTTAAAAGTGATAAGATCTGTGGTTATAAATACTTTATGCTACCCAAGTCGCTTTATCGATCTGGTAAACGAAATTCCATTTTACCGGTTCACCATAGTAAGCTACTTCGATTTCGGAAATTTTAATGGCACCCAGTTTTTCTGATGCTTTTTGGGAACGGAAATTCGTTGCGCCAATGTGCAAGATTACTTTATCTACAAATTGAAAGGCATAATCAAGCATTAGTGTTTTTAAAGCCCGGTTGTGTCCTTTGCCCCAAAATTCGCGTGCAACAAAGGTATAGCCAACCGCAACCGAACTGCCTACCTCGTCGAGCTCATAATATCTGGAACTGCCTACAATTTTGTTGGTTTCTTTTTCATATACAATAAAAGCTCCTTTCGATTCCATTGCACCCTTAAAGAAATTTTCGAAAACTTCTCTCTTGTAACGGTCTTTGTTGGGGTGTTGTTCCCAGATTAACGGATCGGAAGCTACTGCAAAAAGTGCTTCGAAATCAGATCCTTTTAAAGGAACTACCTTAATTAAATCGTTTTCTAATGTGGGCTGTAAATCGAAATTCATTTTATTGGGGAATAAAAACGGCCAGCTTTAAGGCCAGCCGTTTGTAATTAACTTATAGATTTCTCCATTCCGCTGCGCTACAGTCGAAATGACGACATCTCGTGGTAATGATGTTATTAGTTTACCAAACCTTCAATTTCTACTACTTCCTGGGCATCTTTTTGATAATCTACTTTATCAATTTCGAAACCGAACAAGCTTAAGAAATCAGATCTGTAACCTGGTAAATCACCTATTGCAGGTAAAGTTTCGGTAGTGGCTTCTTTCCAGAGCGCTGCAACTTTAGCCTGGATATCTTCACGCATTTCCCAATCGTCTATCCTGATTCTTCCCTTTTCATCAACAGGAACAGGATTGCCGCTGTATAAACGATCTGCATATAAACGTTGGATCTGCTCAATAGTGCCTTCGTGAACACCTTCTGCTTTCATCACTTTATACAATAATGAGATGTATAATGGAATTACCGGAATAGCAGAACTTGCCTGGGTAACCAATGCTTTGTTAACCGATACATAAGCTTTGCCATCAATATCTTTTAATTTATCACTGATTGTGAAAGCTGTTGCTTCTAAATCATCTTTAGCCCTACCAATGGTTCCTTTGCGGTACACTGGTTCGGTTAAAGCAGGGCCGATATAAGAATAAGCCACAGTGGTTGCGCCATCAGCAAGCAGGTTTTCTGCTTTTAAGGCATCAATCCACATCGACCAATCTTCGCCACCCATTACCGCAACGGTATTGGCAATATCCTCTTCGGTTGCTGGTTCGATAGAAATTTCAGATACATTACCGGTGTGGAAATCAACAGTTTTGTTGGTATAAGTACTTCCGATAGGTTTCAATGTAGAGCGGTGCAATACTTCGGTATCAGGATGTTTCCTTACCGGAGAAGCCAGGCTATAGATCACTAAATCAACCTGACCAAGATCAGCTTTGATCAGTTCAATTGTTTTTTCTTTGATTTCTTTTGAGAAGGCATCACCGTTAATGCTTTTTGCATATAAACCAGCAGCATGAGCTTCTTTTTCAAAAGCTGCACTATTATACCAACCTGGTGATGCAGTTTTGCCTTCAGAAGGAGCTTTTTCGAAAAATACGCCAATTGTAGAAGCACCAGATCCATAAGCAGCAGCAATACGCGAAGCTAAACCGAAACCGGTTGAAGCACCAATTACCAGTACTTTTTTAGGACCATCTATAGCTCCTTTAGATTTTACATATTCAATTTGATTCTTTACGTTTTGAGCGCAACCATCAGGGTGTGCGGTTAAACAGATAAAGCCCCTCATTCTAGGTTCGATAATCATTTTTGTTCTTTTTTACGTTTTGTAATGTTAAATAAGGGCAGTTTTAAGGTTCTTAAAAATGCCTTAATGCCCAAATCTTTAACGAAGATATATTTTTAATTGTTTAACGTTAAATGAAATTTGTTTTTAACCGCAAAGGGTGCGAAGTTTTTCGCAAAGAACGCAAAGAGATTATGTTGTTAACCACAGAGGTCGCAGAGTTTTACACGGAGGAGTACAGAGAAGGGTTTTATAGAAAAATTGCACATCGGTTCTCCGTCTTGCGACTCCGGACTAATTTAACCACGAAGACACCAAGACACGAAGACCACTAAGTGGGATGTAGTTATTTGTATTTCGGACTAAGGACCGCAGACTATAGACTTAGGACTAAACTTTCCTTATTTTGCAATATTTCTGCTAATTTAGCGACACACAGATAAAACCGGTTTATCTTTTTATGAAAAAAATATTATTATCTGCCGCGATGGTTCTCATCATGGCATCAGGAAAGCTATATGCGCAAACCCAATACCATAATTCGGGTTGGTTTATGTTTTTAAACAATACCAAGTTTAATGATAAGTGGGGATTACAATTCGATCTTCAGATCCGTTCTGCCGATGATTGGGGCTATGTGCGCAATACTTTGGTAAGGCCTGCGCTGCAATATTTCATTAATGATAAAAGTAATGTTGCCCTGGGTTATTTATGGCAAACTACTCATACTGAAGTTGCCGGAGCTGCCGACCTTACCCATCACGAGCACCGTATTTTCGAACAGTATATTTATAATCATAAAATCAGTTCGGTATTTGCCAGTCATAGGTTCAGGGTTGAACAACGTTTTATCGGCAGAACAGGTGAAGATGTGTTTTCGCAAAGGTTCCGTTATTTTTTCAGGTTGATCCAGCCGCTACAAAAAACACAGCCTGCTTTTACGAAGGGCGCGTTTGTGGCCTTGCAGAATGAGATTTTTTTAAATCTTCAAAATAAGAGCAAAATCAACAACAGTGTTTTTGATCAGAACAGGGCCTATCTTGCTGTGGGATACCGCTTTTCGAAAAAGTTCGATCTGGAGGCGGGATATATGAACCAGGCTTCTCATGGCTTAACCCACAATACGATTAATAACATTATACAGCTGGCTGTTTATACGAGGTTTTAATGATTTAAAGTCATTTTTTGTGTCATAAAGCTTAGCAAATGTTAAAGATGTTGTAAATGACTGGTCTTTTTGCTCAATTTGCCGCGTGAAAAGATTTACCATTCTATTTTTAGCACTCTTGTTTGGCAAGCGGATGCAGGCACAAGAGATTCAAACGGCTACAACAGACCATACACCAACTTCAAAAAGCTTATTTAATCCTGAGCACAAAAGAAACTTTTCGCGTAAGGGCGATTTCTTTTTTCACTGGGGTTATAACAGTTCCTGGTATGGTAAAAGCGATATCAGGTTTCAAGGACCGAATTATGATTTTACCCTTAAAGATGTGGTTGCGCATGATAGACAATCAAAATTAAGCTGGGATTATTTAAACCCGGGATTGATCACCGTGCCACAGTATAATATCCGTGTAGGATATTTTATCAAAGATAATTACAGCATCTCTATTGGTTGGGACCACATGAAATATGTGATGGATATTCCACAAACAGTGGCCATTACCGGGCATATCGGGCCTAATATTACCCCTGAAAATGTTCCTACCGGAGCATTGGCTGGTGATTATAACGGTCAAAGCATAAATGTTAAAGAAAGCATGCTTACTTATGAGCATACTGACGGCTTTAACTACGCCAATATCGAGGTGGAGCGTTATGATGATATCTGGGTAGCACCGGGGGGAAACACTTCATTAACCTTAGAAACTGGTTTAGGCGGTGGAATTATGGTGCCACGTTCTGATGTACGTTTGTTTGGCCTGGGCAGAAACAACCACTGGAATATTTCTGGCTATGGCGTTTCGGCTAAAATCGGTCTTAAGTTTTATGTTTGGAAAAATGTTTACCTTCAGAATACCACCAAGTTTGGGGCAACCAATTTAACCAATGTGCACACCACGGGCTGGGATGAATACGATAAGGCAAGCCAAAAAATTAACTACATCGAAAATATGTGGTTAATCGGGGTTCAGTTTTAAAAGATATTGAAGGAGGCTTAAGCCTCCTTTTTTGTTTTGGGGATAATTGATTGCCACAGAAACATGGGAGACACAGAGAATGCTTTTTCAGCCAACAGCCTGCCCCGATTTTTGTGGAAGCAATCTTTATAGCAAAGATCACTAATATGAAAGATTGCTTCACTCTTACGCTCGGTCCTACGCTTCTGTTCGCAATGACGGATCTATTTAAGCATCCAGCAACCTTCTGTGGTAATTAATCTGCCCCAGGTGATAAGTTAAATGTGTAGTGAGGTGAACGAGGAAAAATTCAGTAGAAGTTTTTTCTTCAAATACTAGTAGCGGATATTCGCCATTTATCTGTTCATTGCTTACCCGATCTAAACTTTCGCTAACAATGATTATGGTTGCTTCAATAATTTTAATGAGCTCTTGTTTCGGGATATCTTTTAATGAAAATTCGAGTTCGCGGTTACGGATATAATTGGTACCACCTAAGGTTGCACCAATATACGTATTTAGGTTACCGATGAGGTGGAGGCAAAGGTTCCCAGCCGAATTTGCAATATCGCAATTTATCCGCCATAAATTGGCCTCGTTTTGGTAAGCTTCGATTTCGGCTTTCAGTTTGGTAAGATCCCGGTTAAAAAGTTTTTTTAGTGTTTCGGTAAGCATCTATTGTAATTAAGGAACGATTTTTTTCGCAGGTTGTGATAATATTTCTTTTCCAGCTTTACTAATCACCAATTGTGCAGGAGGAGTACCTTTTTCGCCCATTACGGTGATGAAACAGGTATATAAATAATCGCCACTTTTAAACTGGTAATTATGGTTTCCGCCACTGCCATCGGGCGTTAATTTTCCATTGCTTAAAACAAGTTTGGGCTTATCGCTCATTTTACTTTTTATGGGCCATGAGGCATAGCGGTAATTGTAATTACCAAGGTCATCAATCCTGATCCGGTACTGGGCCGTTTCGAAAACAAGAACCGGTTGTGCAAAATTGCTGATTGAGGGGTGAAGACTGCTTTTATCAACGTTTATCAATCTAGCTTGTTCTTTGGCCTCCAACCTCGATTGATGGTTAACGGCAATTAATTTACCATCAGTATCAAGCCATAATTCGCCGTTTAATAACATAATGCCGCGCCAGCCAACATCATTCCAATCGGTTTCTAATTTAGAGTTAATGATCTTTTTGGTTAAATTATCATCAAAAACTTCTTTGTACCGCTTTACAAATTCCTGTTTATTTTTAATAGGAGGAATAGGGTAGGTCCGGTTTAATGGGTACTTGATTTTGCTACTCAGCTTTTCTATATTTCCGCTTTTAACAGCGTTGATAAAGCTGGTAACTACCGGGCGGTATTTTTTATCGAGCATTGGATCCTGCGCATAGGCGAAATTGATCATGCTGATCAATAAAACAGCTAATACTATTTTTTTCATATGGAAGGTGTAGGTAAACGAAGATAATTAATCTGGAGTTATATTTATTACGATTCTTTCTGGCCCGACAAGCGAAATTTGTTTTTCACATTTCCATTTTGAACCCGCTTTTAGCCCTTCGAGTGTATTTCCATCTAATATCACATCACCGTATTCATAAGCATAGTAGGCGTATGTCCATAATAAATTTGCCATTTCATTTTCATTTGCTGCTGAGAACCGAATTTGAAAATCTGGCAACCCAATGGTATGAAGTCCGATGGTATCCATTAACAATTCTTTATCATTAGGGGTACTGCTAATGTTGTAAAGCCTTACATTACAAATTGCATTTAAGGTTTGTATTTTGTCGGTATCCCAAATGCTGATGATGTTTTGTGGGTTTAAAATTTTCTGTGCCGGAGAAGAGTAAACCGCGTTTGGTCCGATTACCTTGATAACCAGCACCAAGAAATCCATAAATAAATTCAGCCTTTCTTTGTAGGGTAGTGTTCTCGACATGAAATCTGTTACCAATATTTCGTACGTGCAGTTTTTCGCAATCTGATTGGCTTCAGGCCAATGCCAGTTTTGTTGAAAAGCGGCCTCTGGAAGTTCGACTTCAGATTTGCCTTGATCAGGTATCATGATGGTGCATTGTGCCGGAATTATTGCATCAGCCAGCTGAATGGTATGATCGGGGAATGAGAAAATAAAGGTGTTTTCTGAGAAAGAATGCTCAACGTTTGCAAAGTGTTTTTTTACCCCGGCTAAAAGTTGATTACTATCGAGGTTTGGTTTTTCAATGAATAAAAGCTTGGCGCTAAGCAGCTCTGGAAAATTCTCCAATGGATCATTTTCTGTTAATTGTTCATTTTCTTCTACAGTGTTTTTCTTTTTAAATATGTTGAATAAACTCATGATTTGTATGCTTGTTACTGGCTGATGTATATTAAGCCGGTTTAAATATACAAATGAATGAAAACTGAAGGCATATTAAATTGAATTTCTTTATATATAAAATAAATCTGTTTTTTGGAGCGCATGGTTTGTGCACAACAATAAGTTTCTTCCCGTTTTACACTTGTACGCTTCGCTTCCTCGTTCCTCGGTCGCTGCAGGGTACCGCTTCAACCGGGGCTAGGTGGGCAGCGCAGTAATTCGTTTTTAGGGTTTGCAGGGCGCAGAAACCATTGTTACTAAACCCGATAGGAATGGAAAGCCCGGAAGCCCGATCCTTCATCGGAAGTAATGGAAAGCAGGGCCGGATACCACCAGGAACTATTGTACGCTCATTTCCATATCATAAAATAAATCTGTTTTTTGGAGCGCTGGGTTTGTGCATCACAATAAGTTTCTTCCCGTTTTACGCTTGTACGCTTCAATCCTCGTGTCTCGGTCGTTGCAGGGTACCGCTTCAACCGGGGCTAGGTGGGCAAAGCAGTAATTCGTTTTTAGGGTTTGCAGGGCACGAATCTCTGTTCCTAAACCTGATTGCAATGGTTCCGATCCTTCATCGGAAGTAATGGAAAGCAGGGCCGGATACCGTCAGGAACTATTGCACGCTCATTTCCATATCATAAAATAAATCTGTTTTTTGGAGCGCTGGGTTTGTGCATCACAATAAGTTTCTTCCCGTTGTACGCTTCAATCCTCGTTCCTCGGTCGTTGCAGGGTACCGCTTCAACCGGGGCTAGGTGGGCAGCACAGTAATTCATTTTTAGGGTTTGCAGGGCACGAACCATTGTTACTAAACCCGATAGGAATGGAAAGCCCGGAAGCCCGATCCTTCATCGGGATGAGGACTTGAAATGATAGCGGGACG
The DNA here is from genome assembly GCF_000633455.1 of Pedobacter jeongneungensis. Lineage (GTDB taxonomy): Bacteria > Bacteroidota > Bacteroidia > Sphingobacteriales > Sphingobacteriaceae > Pedobacter > Pedobacter jeongneungensis_A. Next base: position 141,099 of record NZ_AYMG01000003.1, on the reverse strand, counting down.
GACATTAATAGTTGCACTGAACCTGCTTTTCAAATCACGCGTATAAGCTAAAGGGATATTAAAAAAAATGCCCCGAATTTCTCCGGAGCATTCTTTATCTGATGATGAATCTGATTTATACTTTTCTCACACCACCTGAACCGATAACGGTTTTATCAACAGTTGGGTTGCCAGAATAATTTACGCTTCCTGATCCGCTGATTACAGCTCTGATGCTTTCGCTAACGGCAATATTTACGGTTCCCGAACCACTGATGGTACTGGTTAATGTTTTTGTTGAAAAAGATTTACCCGCAAATGTACCCGAACTGCTGATCACCACTTTGGCACGATCGGCCCCACCAGTGATGTTTATGGCGCCTGAACCACTAATTACACCACTATAATCGTCTACATTGGCGGTTGCTTTGATGTTACCAGAACCGCTTACGGTTGTAGTTAGGCTACCCGTGCTGATTTTTCCGTTAACGGTTAGGTTGCCATCGCCACTTACAGTTAAGCTGGCCAGTTCTTTTGCGGTAACATAAGCAGTGATTTTTTTGCTTTCGTATTTTCTAGACCAGCTGGTAATACTTGTTTTTGGACGGATAACCAAAACATTGCCTTTTACTTCGGTAATAATTGAAGCAAGTGCCTCTGCATCTCCTTCTAAACGGCAGCTTTCAGTATTGCCTAAGGTTACAATTACATTAATAGGGCCTGCTGAAGCAATGCCGTTAAAGTTTTTAACATCGCGGTCATCGTTTTTTTTGCTTGATGCAATGATGCGGGTACCGTCTTTTGCAATTGCGTTAATGCCAGCGGTTAGTGTTAATGATGCCAATAATATTGCAAATACTTTTTTCATAGTGATAGATTTTATTTTTTAGATGAATAATGAGCTTTTCTTATAAGACGGTTGTTTTTCGGAAAAGTTGCACAAATTGAAAATTATCGTTGCAGATGCCTGGTAAACAGATTAAAATATTATACTTTTTTCATATTGATATAAAACAGCGGATCTTTTTTAAAGTTATCAGCATTTATACTGGTATCAACTTTTATGGTTTTCCAATCGTTTGTTGGTTTAATTAAAGTATAGGCGCCAGTTTTTAGGGTTACGCGTACTGGCATATCGAAACCTTTAACATCGGTTACCCAACGGTAAGATAAGTTGCCGTTATCGATTTTATATTCCAGAACCGGTATTTTAGTATAACGTAAATACTGATCAAAAATCTTATCTAATTTTAAACCGCTTTGTTTGGCAATGTAATTTTCGATCTGTGCGGTGGTTACGGTTTGATGATAAAAAGTTTTATTCAATCCGCGGAGGATCTGCCTGAATTTCTCGTCGTTATTAATGAGCTGACGGATGATGCTGATCAGATTTGCAGCTTTAGGGTACATATCGCCCGAACCTTCTTTGTTTACACCATAAGGACCAATTACAGGGATGTCGTTGCGGATGATTTTCTGTAATCCGATTACATATTCATCGGCAGCCGCTTTGTTCTCGGTACACTCGGTAAACAATACTTCAGAGTAATTGGTAAAACCTTCGTGCACCCACATGTCGCCAATATCTTTTGAAGTGATGTTATTGCCAAACCATTCGTGCCCGCTTTCGTGGATGGTAATGAAATCCCATTTTAAACCATGGCCGGTGCCACTTAAATCTCTACCTAAATAACCTTGTTTAAACTGGTTGCCATAAGCAACGGCACTTTGATGCTCCATTCCTAAATGCGGCGCTTCAACCAGTTTGTAGCCATCTTTATACCAGGGGTAAGGACCGAACCAGTACTCAAAACATTTTAGCATGGGTTTAACATCGGCATCCCAGTGCGGGCGGGCTTTGGCACTGTCGGTTTGTAATGCCCAATAATCTATACTCAGTTTTCCGTTTTCGCCATCATAACTGTCTTGCCAGTGAGCATATTTACCAATGTAAAAGGTTACGTCATAATTATTGATGGGGTTGCTTACAAACCAGTTATATTGTTTGTAACCACCGGCCTGATCAACAGTATTTCTTAATCTTCCATTAGATATTTCCTGCAAAGTATTTGGTATGCTGATGCTGATCAACATGCTGTCTACCTCATCGCTCTGGTGATCTTTATTTGGCCACCATACGCTGGCGCCAAGCCCCTGGCAGGCTACAGAAACAAATGGATTGCCAGCAGCATCTTTTTTGAAAATAAAACCACCATCCCATGGTGGAGTTTTAGCCACGGTCGGGTTACCTGAGTAAAAAACCGTGAATTTATCTTTACTTCCTCTTTTAACTGCTTTGGGGAAGGTTACAAAAACAGCATTATATTCCCTTGTGAAAGGTAAATCAGTGCCCTTGTACACTACTTTTTCTACTTTGAGGTTATCGAAAAGATCGAACTGTAGTTTATTAAAATCCTGTGTAGCTGTAAAAGCAAATTCGTTGCTTCCGGCGATGGATTTCTGATCGATATCGATTTTTACGTCTAAGTGGTAATAGTTAATGTCGTAGCAGGTACGTAAAGGGCTAAGTGTTCCACGGAGGCTATCGGCCCTGGAGTTTACCTGGTTTTTGCCCAGCATCTGCGCCTGCGCAGCAGGAATACTGAAGGCAAGTGCGAAAAGAATAAATAGTTTTTTCATTTGTTTATTGGTTGACCATGCTTTCGGTTCGTGGAGACACGAACCGAGGCTTTGGGGTTTTTATAATATTGCGTTATTGCGAGGCACGAAGCAATCCTAATGCGATCGCTATAACCCACAGTTGTAAGATTGCTTCGTGCCTTGCAATGACGATTTGCTATTTTATCACGTCAACTTCGATAAAGCTATCGTTAAATACCGTTTGTGTAGCTTTAATATAGTCTGCTTCAGTTGCTTTATAAGGGTTTTCTACAAATTTCTGTGGATTACGGGCAAATAACGGAAAAGCTGTACTCTGCACCTGAATCATAATCCTGTGTCCTTTTTTAAAGGTATGCAATACGTCCTGCAATTGAAAGTTTACATCTGTTTTTTGATTGGCTACCAAAGCCTCTGGTTTTTCAAAACTGTTGCGGAAACGGGCCGGCATCACTTCTGAGCGTACCATTTGCCAGTAATTGCTCAGGGTAATGTTCTTATTTGGCATATAAGGGTTATTGGGCTCATCAGCTGGATATACATCGATCAGTTTTACAATAAAATCGGCATCGGTACCGGTAGTGGCAATTTTAAGGTGCGACATGATTTCGCCGCCCAAAGTAATGTCGTTGTCCAATACCTCGGTTTGATATACCAAAACGTCTGGTCTTCTGCCAGCAAAACGCTGATCTTCGCTCATGTAATTGTGCGGGGTAAAACCTAAGGTAGTGGTTAAATCTTCTGTATATGGAACTGGTTTTAAAGGATCGCTGATGTAATTTACTGAGCCAGCAGCTGATGGGGCAGTCATGCTCAATTTACCATCGGCACCCAGATATAATTTTTGTTTGCTGGCTTTTTCTGTTGGCCATTTGCTAAAGGTTTCCCATTGTTTTTTACCAGTATCGAACATGTAAGCTTCTGGCAGGCCAGAGTTTTTATCTCCATTACCTTTTAAGAAATGGTTAAAAAATTTCGCTTCGATTTCTTTTTGGTAAAAAGTAGCGATGCTATCGCCAAAATAAACATTGCTGTGCATGGTGTGACCAGTTTCGCGGCTCCATCTGCCATGTCCGAATGGTCCCATAACGATGGTATTGTAAGCATTTGGGTTTTTCTTTTCGATGGTTTTATAAATGTTTAATGGTCCTGATAAATCTTCTGCATCGTACCAGCCCCCCACCAACATTACGGCTGGTTTAACGGTATTGTAGTGTTTTAACAATCCGCGTTTTTGCCAAAACTCATCGTAGTTTGGATGGTTAACAGTTTCCTGCCAGAAGAAATTATTTTTATAATATTTATCGGCATTGGTTAAAGGACCAAGGTCTAAAGCAAACTGATAGCCATCTTTTGTTTTTGGCAAAATCATTTGATTATTGTACCAGGCTTTTGAAGTGGTATCTGTTTTCTGAACGCCAAATACCGGAAAGGTAAAAAAGTAGCTTTGTAAGAATGAACCATTGTGGTGGAAATCATCAAAAAAGAAATCAGAAATTGGTGCCTGCGGCGATGATGCTTTTAGTGCAGGATGATTGCTTAAAATTCCGGCTGCGGTATAAAATCCAGGATAAGAAATACCCCACTGACCCACCTTACCATTGTTATTGGCCACATTTTTAACCAACCAATCAATGGTGTCGTAAGTATCTGAACCTTCATCCACATCTTTCTTTGTTTTTTTATTGTCGATTACGGGTGTCATATTGGTCCACGTACCTTCGCTTTTCCAGCGGCCGCGTACATCCTGCATCACCACGATATAACCTTCTTTCATCATCAGTTCGGATGGGCCTAAACGTGCAGGGAATTTATCTTCACCATATGGAGCTACACTATAACAGGTGCGTTGCATAATCATCGGATATTTTTTATCCTTTGCCGCATCTTTTGGGGTATAAATGGCCGTAAAAAGTTTGGTGCCATCACGCATGGGGATGTACACTTCTTTTTTAGTGTAGTTTGTTTTTGGGTATCCTGCATCGCTTTGAGCAAAGGCCGAAGAGGCGGAAAGCAGGATGATGATGAGTTTAAAGTATTTCATTTTTTAAGAATAATAAGCTAAGAATTTGTTTTTAATGTTAGGCGTCATTCCCGCGCAGGCGGGAATCGTAATGCATTAAGATTCCTAATCAAGTTGGGAATGACGAACCGCATAACGACGCGCTTAACATTTTATTTTAACACCGAAACGGTAATGAACGAGCTGTTGTGCACATCGTGGTAAATTTTGTGTGTTGCTTTTTGAAAATCCTGCGGTTCTGCCTGATAAATATCCATAAATTTCTGCGGATTGCGATCAGCTAAAGGGAACCAGGAGTTTTGAATCTGGATCATAATCTTATGCCCTTTTTTGAAGGTGTGCGCAACATCTGGCAAAGGATAATTTACATTTGTAATGGTTCCGGGAACAAAAGCCTCGGGTTTTTCGAAACTGTTGCGGTATTTGCCGCGCATAATCTCGCCACGAACCAACATTTCGTAACCGCCCATGATTAAGTTTTTTGGGTTCGGTACCGGGTTTGGAGCATCTTCGGGATAAACATCAATCAGTTTTACAACATAATCGGCATCTGTTCCGGTAGTAGAAACCACAAGATTGGCCAGTACTGGGCCGGTTAGCGTAATATCTTCTGTTAAAGCATCAGTTTGGTATGTTTTTACATCCGGGCGACGGGCGGCAAAACGTTGATCGTCGATCATATATTCGCGGGTACGTTTGGCCTGGATACCATCCTGATAAGGAACGGGATTATTCGGATCGCTTACATATTCGTCCCAGCTATCAGTTCTGCCCACTTTTTCGAAAGCCAGTTTTCCGTTGGGTTGTAAATACAGGTTTTTTGTTTCTACATCTTGTGGTGGCCAGGTGTTGAATTTTTTCCATTCGTTACTACCGGTAACAAAAATATTGGCTTCTGATGCATTAAAATCGCCTTCACCTTTTAAATAATGTTTAAAGAAGGGCAATTCGTACTGTTGCTGATAATCGATACTGGTGGTTTTGCCAAAGTTGATGTCGCCAAGAAAAGAACCATCACTGCGTACCCAGCCTCCATGAAACCATGGACCAGCTACGAGGATATTATTAGCGCCAGGATTCTGTTTTTCAATGGCTTTATAGGTGGCAAAAGTACCATAAGCATCTTCTGCATCAAAAAAACCTCCTACCACCATCACCGCTGGTTTTACATTGGTTAAATGTGGGGTAATTAAACGCGATTTCCAGAAGGTATCTAAATTTGGATGTTTAAATAAATCGTTCCAGAATTTAATGCTGTCTGCAAAATAACGGTCTTTTAGGTTTTTAACAGATCCTGCTTCTAAATAAAAACGGTAATTGTCCTGAATAGGGAACTGAAAACCTTTGGGGCCTTTATCAGGGGTGATGGGTTTAGGACGTGGAACGCCAAAACTGCCCATAAAACTGAAGGCATCCATTAAAAATAAAGTTCCACGGTGGTGAAAATCATCCCCTAAAAACCAATCGGTAACTGGTGCTTGTGGCGATACAGCTTTCAAGGCCGGATGTGCATTAGGCAGCGAAGTTGTAGAATAAAAACCCGGGTACGAAATGCCATAAATCCCGGCATTACCGTTATTGCCTTTTACATTTTTAACCAGCCAGTCGATGGTGTCGTAAGTATCTGTACTCTCATCGATGGCTGTTTTGCCTTTTTTGCCCACTACCTGGGGGCGGATATCGGCAAAGGTTCCTTCGCTCATCCAGCGGCCACGTACATCCTGGTAAACAAAAATAAATCCTTCTCGCATCATTGCAGGGAAATTACCCAGGCTCAGTTTGTATTTATCTTCTCCATAAGGGGCAACGGTGTAAGGAGTACGGTTTATTAAAAATGGATATTTTTTGGATTGATTTTTGGGTATGTAAATGGAAGTGAATAACTTAACCCCATCACGCATGGGGATCTGGCGTTCTATTTTGGTGTAATTTTCTCTCACATAAGCCGAATCTGTTTGCTGGGCAAGTAATTCATTTGAAATAAACAGACAAAACAGAAGACCGAAAATTCTTTGAAGATTCATTTATTTTAGTTTTTAGGAATAAAATTTAAATATAGGTGATTAGAGATTGATTAGAAAAAATAGCCCGTAAAAGGTTTGTTAAAGATGTATAATGGAAGATGTGTGATGGATAATGGCGTAGTCCGAAAGTCGGAAGACTGAGGTCAGAAGCCTGATGTGAAAAAAACTGCTATTTATAACACTTTCTTCGTCATCACTTTATCAAAATTTAGTTAAATCCTGTTAAGGGATAATCTTTTAAGAATTTTAACCGTCATATAGATAATCGAATTAAACACAAAAAAATGAATAGGTTATTAAATAAAGGATTGGTTGTTTTCGCTGCAGCAGCGATGATTGCAACCTTGAGTATCGAAAGTGTTTCTGCACAGCGGCCAAGCAGGAGCGGAGGTGGTGGAGGTTCTTTCGGCGGAGGCAGATCGGGCTCAATTGGCTCATCAAGAGGTGGCGGTTCCATTTCTCGTCAGCCATCTATGCGCGCGCCGAGCAGAGGCAGTTTTTCTCCCGGTATCCGTTCAGGCAGACCAAGTTATGGTTATAACAGGCCAGGTTACCGTCCGGGATATGGCAGACCGGGTTATGGTTACAGACCTGGTTTTGGAAGACCATATTATAGACCTTATTACAGTTATTATAATTTTTACAGGCCGTTTTTAGGTTTCAGGATTGGTGTATTGCCTTATGGTTATTATCCATTTTATTATGGTCCGAACCAATTTTATTATTCTGGTGGATTGTTTTATCAACAAAATAATGATCAATACGAAGTAGTAACCCCACCAGTGGGTGCTGAAGTTCCGAATTTACCATCAGATGCAAATCAGGTGACCATTAACGGGGTTGATTATTACGAATATAAAGGTGTTTATTACACTCAAAAAGAGAATGCCGATGGTAAAACGGTATATGTTGTGGCTGGAAAAGATGGGGTTTTAAATACAACGGATGGTCCGGTTGATACGCATAATATAGGTGATATTATTAACCAATTGCCAGAAGGATGCAGAGAGGTGACCATTAAAAATGAAAAATATTTTGTTTCGCCTGATGATGTGTACTATGAAGAAATTGTAGACGGAACGAATATTACTTACCGCGTAATCGGTAAGGTGTTTTAATCCTAATCTTTTAATTATTTTAGATATTTAGTTGTGCAGTCGGATGTTCCCATCCGACTGTTTTTTTAGCCACGGATACACGGATGGACACGGAGATGTTTTTCGTAATTAATGCCATATACAGGATTAGATTACTCCGTGCTAATCTGAGCCTCGGTGACAAAAACTATAAATGTGCAGTCGGATGTTGCCATCCGAGTGTTTTTTTAGCCACGCATACACGGATTGACACGGAGATATTTTTCGTAATTAATGCCATATCCAGGATTAGATTACTCCGTGCTAATCTGAGCCTCCGTGGCAAAAATTATAAATGTGCAGTCGGATGTTGCCATCCGACTGTTTTTTTAGCCACTGATTCACGGATTGACACAGAGATATTTTTTTGCAGCTAGTGACATATCTGGGATTAGATTATTCCGTGCTAATCTGAGTCTCCGTGGCAAAAACTATAAATGTGCAGTCGGATGTTCCCATCCGAATGTTTTTTTAGCCACGGATACACGGATGGACACGGAGATATTTTTCGTAATTAATGCCATATCCAGGATTGGATTATTCCGTGCTAATCTGAGCCTCCGTGGCAAAAATTATAAATGTGCAGTCGGATGTTGCCATCCGACTGTTTTTTTAGCCACTGATTCACGGATTGACACAGAGATATTTTTTTGCAGCTAGTGACATATCTGGGATTAGATTATTCCGTGCTAATCTGAGTCTCCGTGGCTAAAACTATAAATGTGCAGTCGGATGTTCCCATCCGAATGTTTTTTTAGCCACGGATACACGGATTGACACGGAGATGTTTTTCGTAATTAATGCCATATCCAGGATTGGATTATTCCGTGCTAATCTGAGCCTCCGTAGTAAAAACTATAAGAGTGCAGTCGGATGTTGCCATCAGACTTTTTTTAGCCACAGATTCACGGATTGACACGGAGACATTTTTTGCAGCTATTGACATATCCAGGATTAGATTACTCCGTGCTAATCTGAGCCTCCGTGGCAAAAATTATAAATGTGCAGTCGGATGTTGCCATCTGACTGTTTTTTTAGCCACAGATTCACGGATTGACACGGAGATGTTTTTGTAGTCAATGCCTTAATTGATGAGTTTGTTTTTATCATTAAGGAGTTAAGATGATTAAGGTTAGAAGATATAAATGTGCAGTCGGATGTTGCCATCAGACTTTTTTTAGCCACTGATACACGGATTGACACGGAGATGTTTTTCGTAATTAATGCCATATACAGGATTAGATTACTCCGTGCTAATCTGAGCCTCGGTGGCAAAAATTATAAATGTGCAGTCGGATGTTGCCATCCGAGTGTTTTTTTAGCCACGCATACACGGATTGACACGGAGATATTTTTCGTAATTAATGCCATATCCAGGATTAGATTATTCCGTGCTAATCTGAGTCTCCGTGGCAAAAATTATAAATGTGCAGTCGGATGTTGCCATCCGACTGTTTTTTTAGCCACAGATTCACGGATTGACACGGAGACATTTTTTGCAGCTAGTGACATATCTGGGATTAGATTATTCCGTGCTAATCTGAGTCTCCGTGGCAAAAACTATCAATTGTTGCATCAAAAAAACATATTTTTGCAACCTAAACATTTCGATTTGAAACCCATACGCCAATTCTTCTTTGTTTATGCTCTTTTTGCTATTGTACTCTCCTCCTGCTCGGTAACCAAATATGCGGCGGTTAAGCAAGTAGAAACCAGTATTTCGTCGGTTAAATTTCTGCATGAATACGTGATGCCTTTAAACTTAAATTTTCAAAATACGGTGGTGGGTGGTTTATCGGGGATTGATTATGATGCAGCTCAAAACCGGTATTATCTGATCAGTGATGATCCATCGCAATTCAGTCCGGCAAGGATTTACACCGCTCAGATCGATCTCAAAACAAATAAAATTGATACCGTTCGGATAACAGGTGTTACCTGTTTCTTGCAGGAAAATGGAAAACAGTATCCCAAATATGGTACCGATAAAAGTGTAAAACCTGATGGCGAATCGGTCCGTTATAATCCAATTATCAAACAATTAATCTGGAGCAGCGAAGGTGAAAGATTGTTTAAAAATGGTGATACCACAATCGTTCAACCCAGTTTAACTTTTATTTCTACCACCGGAAAATTTTTAGATACCATTCCGCTGCCAAAAGGTTTTCATTTTACAAAAACGGAGAGCGGTCCACGGAAAAATGCATTGTTCGAAGGATTAACCTATGCCGATCATTACAAAACTTTATATGCCAGTTTAGAAGAACCCTTATATCAGGATGGCCCACAATCTTCTTTTGGTTATGATAAGGCTTTAACGCGGATTTTAAAGTTCGATGCAAAGACCAAAAGAAATATTGCCCAATATGCCTATAATCTGGGAGATTTACCTGTGAAACCTAGTGTAGATAACGACTGGAATATCAATGGCATTTCAGAAATATTAGCGGTTAACAACCATACGCTATTGGTAATGGAAAGGGCCTGGGCAAAAGGGCACGATGACCATACTTTTTTAAAACTCTATTTGGTTGATCTGAACGGTGCCGAAAATGAAATTGATAATGCATCTTTTGTAAAGAATCCACCGAAGCCTTTAACCAAAAAACTACTTTTCGATTTTGATACTTTAAACAGGCATATCGATAATTTTGAAGGGGTAACTTTTGGGCCAAAACTTGCGAACGGGCATTATTCTTTAATATTTTGTGTAGATAATAATTTTGCGAAATCGCAGGTTCAGCAGTTTTTTTTATTTGAGGTTATTCCTTAAGCTAATTCCAATTTAAAATTTATAATGAGTAAAATAAAAGCATTGCTTTTCGATTTAGACGGTACATTAATTGATTCAGAGAAATTTCATTTCGATTGTTGGAATACATTTTTGGGTGAGTATGGTGTAACCATTGATTTTAAAGACTGGCTAAGTAATTATGCAGGAATCCCCTTGCCGAAAAATGCAAAAACAATTATAGACCGATATAAAATTCCTGAAGATTTAGATCGCTTTGTTGATAGAAGAGAAAAAATAACTTTTGATGGCTTTAGAACAACCGATATTCAGTTAATGCCTTATGCCTTAGAATTTGTGCAGTTTGCTTACGAAAAAGGATTTACGCTTGCGGTGGTTACGGCCAGTCCTAAAATTGATGTTGAAGCTGTTTTTGAGCGCAATGGTTTGGCGAAGTATTTTAGTTTGTTTATTACCCGTACAGATGTAAGTAAATCAAAACCCGATCCTGAAAGTTATAATCTTTGCGTGGAACGCTTAGGTATAGCGAAAGAAGAGTGTATTGTTTTTGAAGACACTCTGAATGGTGTTAAATCTGCGATGGCTGCAGGCATTACCTGTTACGCTATACAGAACAATGTGCGTGCACATCAAAAACTAAAAATCGCTGATGAGCTATTTCTTAGTTTTGCCAATGCCAAAGAATTTATGCTGCAAAAGGAATTGATTTAGTTCTTGAAAATTAACTAGATTAGTGGAAAGCAATCAAACTTTCTCATGGTAAAAAAAGGATTATGGATTTTATTTGCAACCTTCGCATTGCTGATTGGACTTTATCCAATGATTTACTTTTTGATCGATAGAAAATTTGGATTGTTAAATTCAAAATCGGTTGAGTTGTTAAGCAATACTTTTTGGAACATTGGTTTTTATACGCACATCATCTTAGGGGGAGTCGCTTTATTTATTGGTTGGACACAATTTAGTCCGAAAATGAGAAACAGGCGTATGGCATTACACCGAAAACTGGGTAAAGTTTATGTCGTTGCTGTACTGCTTAGCGCATTAGCGGGTATTTATATTGGTTTTTTTGCGACAGGTGGATGGGTTTCTTCCGCGGGATTTATTTGTTTAGGCATCATTTGGTTTTACACTACCCTAAAAGCTTATTTATATATTAAAAATGCCGAAATTGAAAAACATCAAAAAATGATGGTTTACAGTTATGCGGCTTGTTTTGCTGCGGTAACATTAAGGATTTGGCTTCCGGTTTTGACCATGTTTTATGGCGATTTTTCAAAAGCCTATCTGGTTGTTGCCTGGCTGTGCTGGATCCCTAATTTGATTGTTGCCTATTTAATCACCAGAAAAATCGCAAATCAATAACTTGTATGGCCTATCTGCTGAAATAATTGAATTTTATATGATGTCAGCTCAGGAAATTTTAGCCCGTGTCGGATCATTTTCATCCCATGATCTGCTTCTTTTTGAAGAAAAAATTCAGCGAAAAATATTCAAGAAAAATGATCTGTTATTGCGACAAGGTGAGGTTTGTCAATCTGTTTATTTCATCTTATCTGGATCTTTCTTTCAATTTCAGGTTGATGATACAACTGAAATAATCATTGATTTGCACTTGCCCAAAGAATGGATGTATAATCACCCAAGTTTGATAGATCAAAAACCATCGGACACAACAATTAAGGCATTTGAGGATGCTGAGGTTGTAGAATTGAGTTTAAGTAACCTGCATGAGTTGATTGCCAGGTCGCAATCTTTCTTAAACCTCACTAGGATTTTTGACCAAACTAATCACCGGACCTATCTTTTCGATAATGCATTAAGTCCTGCCCAAAAATATAATTACATTAAAAATGCCAAACCGTTTATTGTACAGGTTTTTCCTGTTAAAATGATTGCTTCTTACCTTAAAATAGCGCCCGAAACACTAAGCAGGGTTAGGGCAAATTATTGAATTTCCTGATTTCGATCAAGTGCTGCTTTTGAGAAAATACCTCATCTTTGAAATAAAAAAAATATGCTTACAGAAATCAACCCGAAACTGCCCATGCGGAATAAAGCAGTTACCAGAAACTTTTACGTAAATCAGTTGGGTTTTAAAGACATTGGAGGTGCCGATTTCAATGAATATCTGATGGTACAAAAAGACCAGGTACAGATTCACTTTTTTTTATTCGAAGCACTCGATCCCAAAGAAAACTACGGACAGGTTTACATTCGTACCAATGATATAGACGGGCTGTACCAATCGATGTTGGATACTAAACAAAGCATTCATCCGGCAGGAAGTTTGCAAACCAAACCCTGGGGGCAGAAAGAATTTGCCATGCTCGATCCGGATAGCAATCTGCTTACTTTCGGGCAAGAGGTATATTAGTTCAGTTGTTCATTAGTCAATGGTTCATTAATTCATGGTTAATAGAATAATCAACCCTCAGCGCCAAACTAAATCAGCAACTGCTCGGTAGCAATATTAATCAGCTCGATAGCATTTTTAACATCAAGTTTCTGCATCATGTTTCGGCGGTGGGTTTCTACCGTAAGCGGACTCAGAAAAAGTTCGTCGGCTATACCTGCGGTGGTTTTTCCCTGGGCAATTAAACGAAGAATCTCATTTTCGCGTTTGGTAAATTTTGGTCGGCCTTTTAAATCATTTATTGATGGTTTAGCAATGATTTCTATCACCTCTTTACTAAAGGCCAGTTCTCCGTTAAGCGCTGTTTCGATGCAGTTTTTTAATTCTTCTACCGAGGCATTTTTTAAGATGTACCCGCTAGCCCCATTCTGTAAAATCTGCATAATAATGCTCCGTTCGGTATGGTTGCTAATGGCAATAACTGCAGTTGCTGGTGATAGTTTTTTTACCTGTGCGCATAGTTCAATACCATTAATATCGGGCAGCATGATATCGAGTAATACAATGTCGAGCTCATGATCATTTAAAAAGGCAATCAATTCACCGCCCGATTGGAAACTGCCCACCACATCCATATTACCAAGGTTGTTAATTAAGGATACAATTCCCTGGATCACAATCGGGTGATCATCTACAACGGCAAGTTTAATCTTATTGTTCATAATTAATGGGGATTTCGATATTTACGGTAGTTCCATTCCCGGACTGAGAATCGATTTCAAATTTGCCTTTCAGGTAGGCTACCCTGTTTTTGATGTTTTCTATACCCATTCCTTTTGTGTAGGTTGAGGTATCAAAACCGATTCCATTATCTTCTATGGTGATGTAAAAGTGGTTTTCGTTTTCGCTGCATTGCAAAACGATTTCTGTGGCACCGGCATGTTTTAAGGCATTTGTTAAAATTTCCTGTACAATCCGGTAGATGATGATTTGTTCTTCGAGCGCTATGTTTTTAGAGATATTTAATGCCTGGAAATCTACATGCAGCTCGTGACTCATCGCAGATTCTGCCAAATCTTTTAATGCCGTTTCCAGTCCGAATTTTAATAAAGTCTGAGGCATCATGTTTCTTGCAATGTGCCTTAGCTCGGTAACTGAACTGTCTAACTGGGTAACAATCCGTTGTAATTCTACATCATGTAATTGCATTTTCCGGTGTTTGGCCCAGTTGGAGAGATTTATTTTCAAACCCGATAGCATACCGCCAAGTCCATCATGCAGGTCCTGAGCTATCCTATTTCTTTCTTTTTCTTCGGCGTTAAGCATTGCCCTGCTAATTTCTAACTGTTGTTTCTGTTGTAAATCGGCTACTTTTTGCCTGTAGTTAATCGCCCTTTGTGCGGCCAGTTTTTTATAACCGTTAAAGTAGAAGAACAAAAGAATAATAATCACCAGGAGGAAAAATGACGCAGCGATCAATAGCATGGTAGTGGTTTTATTGTTTTTGATAATTACGGCGTGCTGTTTCTTTTCTGCATTTAAATGGGCAATCTTTTTCTGGTTTTCAGCATTTTTATATTTAATCTCCAGCGCATTAATATCTTCTTTGGTTTTATTTTCGTTCAGGCTATCTTTAAGCAATTTGCTTTTTTTGAGCAATTGGTAGGCTTCCTGAAGATTGCCTAATTCGTAATTGACTTCCGAAAGCGCTTCGGTTAAGCGCAGTTTATTGGTGGCGAGTGTGTTAATTTCTGGCTGATTAACAATCTGTAATAGTGTTTTTTTTGCTTCAACAAATTTTTTCTGATCGAAGAGGATCCGGTATTTCTCAAATACAATTTCCTGGAGCGTGTAATTATCGTTCAATTGTTCAGCCAGTTTAATCGCTTTATCAGCATCTGTTAAAGCCAGGTTTTCTTGCTTTGTATTGATGAAATAACGGGTGGTGCTTTTATAGTAATCGAGCCAGAATATTGCCATTGAGTAACCTGTTCTAACATGGTCCGACTTATCCAGTACTATTTTTGCAAGATCGAGGTATTTTTTAGTTTCGCTGTAATGCTTTAAATGGTAATAATTTTCAGATATGGTGTTATAAACATTAACGAGCAGGTAATATTTATCGGGAGTAGCGTCTTTTAAAGCATTTAAGCCCTGTTGCAGATATGGCTTTGCTTTTTCGTATTGACCAATGTTCATCAGTATGGTACCGATAGAAACATATTCTGTACCCAGAAGTTCCTTATGACCAGCTTTTTTAGAAAGTGGTAAAACACGGTTAATCAGTACATCAAGTGTGGTTTTCAAATCATCTTTATGTTGTTGTATCAAAGCATAGTTATGCCAAATCATTGATCTTATCCGATAAATTTCTTTTATATTAAATTTATTCAATAAAGAATCGGCTTTGATAAGTAATCTTTCTGTTTTAGGATAATCCTTGTAGAGATAAATTAAAGATTCGTACCAATATGATTTAGCCATTAGCAATGGATATGCTTTGCTCCATGATCTTCCCGTGTTTAAATAAGGAACAGCTTTATTACTATCTATTTCCGACCAAAAATTGCATAATTTAAAAGCTGTTTCAGCTTTTATGCTGTCAGATGCATTGGCCTGTAAAATCTTGCTCAGGCTATCAGTATATTTTTGATCAACTGGCCGCAACTGTGCTTTACCATTTAAATAACAAAAAATCAGGGATAAAAGTAGGATGATGTAATTTCTCATTAAAACTAAAAATGCATGCTTTATCTATTAACCAGAAATTAAAGTCAGAATATACCTGAAATCAGGTAGAAAAAAATGGTGTTTTCTGGTTATTGCACAGCAAAACGCGCATTTGTTTATTTGCAGTTCTATTTTTTAAAATCTAATTATGAAAAACATCAAAATTAAAACATTTGTACTTTCTTTCTTTGCGCTGGTTTTATTTACGGGTTTAATGTCATGTAAAAAAGACGATGCAGAAACTCCTTCAAAAAGTTCGCACAAGGTGGTATTTAAACTTGAAGCCTCAGCTGGAAGTAACATCAGTACAGTAGTTTATGGCTACGATTCGCAGATTACAACTGCTACAAGCTTAAGCGGATCTACCTGGGCCAGTCAGGAAATTACCGTACCTGCAGGCACACTTTCATTAAACATTGCTGCCAATGCAACAGGGGTTAATGCTAGCTCTACGCTAAAAGCACAGATTTATGTAGATGGAGAATTAAAAAGAGAAGGCACATCAAGCGGAGCAATTTTAAGCGCATCGGCGTCATTAAGTTTGTAGGTTGGTTCATTATTTATTGGTCAATCGGTTAGTTGTTTAAACTGGATATTGGCTCCAAACGCCAATCTCCCAACTCCAAAACAGTCTCTTTAGTCCATTTGGTTTGAGTTTATCAGAACATTTTATACGCTGAAAGTAAAATGTTTTGTACGCTCATCAAACCAATGGACTTTTGGGCTTTAATAAGCCATTTTATTGATCTTCAGCCATTGATTATGAAATACCGAACCATTTCAATTAGCCATTCGCTTTCAGCTTTCCGCCTTTTTTCCCTACATTTGGCTAATTAAAATTATCAAGAAATTATGCAATACGATGTCGTTGTTATCGGTTCAGGGCCGGGCGGTTATGTAGGCGCAATCCGTTGTGCTCAGTTAGGTTTAAAAACTGCAGTAGTAGAAAAATATAAAACTTTTGGAGGTACTTGCTTAAATGTAGGCTGTATCCCATCTAAGGCTTTGTTAGATTCTTCAGAGCATTTCCACAACGCTGCCCATACATTTACTACTCACGGTATCAACTTAAAAGATTTAAAAGTTGATATGAAACAAATGATCGCTCGTAAAGACGATGTTGTTGCTCAAAATACAGCTGGTATCACTTATTTGTTCAAGAAAAACAAAATCGATTCTTTCGAAGGTGTGGGTTCTTTTGTAGATAAAAATACCATCCTGGTAACCAAAGCTGATGGTTCTACCGAAACTTTGTCTGCTAAAAACGTAATCATTGCTACAGGTTCTAAACCAACAGCTTTACCATTTTTACCTATCGATAAAAAACGCATCATTACTTCAACCGAAGCTTTAAATATTAAAGAAGTACCAAAAACGATGGTGGTTATCGGTGGTGGTGTAATCGGCCTGGAATTAGGTTCGGTTTATGCCCGTTTAGGTACAAAAGTTTCTGTTGTAGAGTTTTTACCATCTATCATCGGCACTATGGATGCTGGTTTGGGTAAAGAACTTCAACGTGTTTTAAAGAAAACGTTAGGCATGGAGTTTTACATGGGCCATAAAGTTACCGGCGCTACCACGAAAGGTAAAACCGTAACCGTTACTGCTGAAACACCAAAAGGCGAAACCATTTCTTTAGAAGCTGATTACTGTATCGTAGCTGTTGGCCGTACCGCCTATAGCGAAGGTTTAGGTTTAGATAAAATCGGAATCACCGTAGAAGAAAGAGGTAAAAAAATTCCGGTTAACGAGCATTTAGAAACTTCGGTTAAAGGTGTTTATGCCATTGGTGATGTTATAACAGGAGCCATGTTGGCGCACAAAGCAGAGGATGAAGGTACTTATGTTGCCGAAACCATTGCCGGCCAAAAACCACATATCAATTATAACTTAATCCCTGGTGTGGTTTATACCTGGCCAGAAGTTGCTTCTGTAGGTTTAACCGAAGAGCAATTGAAGGAAAAAGGCGTAAAATATAAAGCAGGTTCGTTCCCGTTCAAAGCCAGCGGACGTGCGAAAGCGAGTATGGATACCGATGGTTTCATTAAAGTTTTGGCTGATGCTGCTACTGATGAAGTTTTAGGCGTACACATGATCGGGCCACGTGCTGCTGATATGATTGCTGAAGCAGTTATTGCCATGGAATTCCGCGCATCTGCTGAAGATATTGCACGTACCTGCCACGCTCACCCAACGTATACCGAAGCATTAAAAGAAGCAGCTCTTGCTGCAACTGATAACAGGGCGATACATATTTAACAATTGCCGTCATGCTGAACTTGTTTCAGTATCTTCTTATTGAGTTACACGTATAAAAAAAAATCCCGGTATTTATACCGGGATTTTTTTGTTTTAGCAACTTTCGTCATTTCAACTGAAGCTTGCCGGTTTTTCATCGGTAGCGAAATGGAGAAATCTATTAGTTACCTCCAGCTCATGGTTTATTTAAAAGATCTCTCATTTTCCTTTTTCCTGAAGGAATCAAAATTTAAGCCTTATATTGCACTATAAAATAAAACTTTAGGGGTGCCTTCAAATCGTTGGCTGAGAATATACCCATTTTGAGGTCAAAGGTAGAAGGTAAAAAGGTAGAGGGTAATGTCCTTCAGCCTTAAAACCCTCCAGTCATCAACCTCAAATGAACCTGATCCGGATAATGCCGGCGTAGGAAAATTAGTTTGTCTGCACATTTGCATATCATGCATTCTGCATTTGAAGACTCCTGAAGTTATATCACAAAACGTAGTCTTTTTTATGAATTATATTAATGTATTAACCATAGCCGGTTCTGATAGTGGAGGTGGGGCTGGTATCCAGGCCGATCTAAAAACCTTTTCTGCTTTGGGCTGCTTTGGTACTTCTGTCATTACTGCGGTAACCGCACAAAATACAATGGGAGTGAGGTCGGTACATGGTATTCCTGACGAAATGATTAAAGATCAATTGCAAGCCGTACTCGAAGATATATTGCCCGTAGCCATTAAAATCGGAATGATTAACCGTGCTGAAGTGGTACAGGTAATTGAAAAAGAACTAAAAGCTTACAATCAATCCGTTCCTGTTATTTTAGATCCGGTAATGGTGGCCACCAGTGGTCACCGCTTAATCGAACCCGATACCGTTAACCAATTGATCGAAAAATTGTTCCCGATGGTAAGCCTGGTTACCCCAAATATAGATGAGGCCATAATTCTTTCGGGACAAGAAATCCATAACCTCGATGATATGATAGCGGCAGGCAAGAAAATTGTCGGAAAAGGCGCAAAAGCAGTTTTGGTAAAAGGTGGTCATTTGGCTGGACCGATTATTTACGATGTGCTCATTTCTGGTGCTGAAATTCCGGTGGTTTTAGAAAGTGCCTTTATTTCTTCCAAAAACCTGCATGGAACGGGCTGTACTTTATCATCAGCTATAGCTGCCGAAATGGCGAAGGGCAACAATTTATTATCTGCAATTAAAAATGCAAAAAACTATATCAGTAATGCTTTACAAGCTGGCAGCGAAGTAAAAACAGGGCAAGGCAACGGACCTTTAAATCATTTTTTTAATCCCCTAAAATTAATTGTACAATGAAATGGAGCAAACAGGCCTGGGAACGGGTTAAACCCATCTATAACAAAATTTTAACCATGCCCTTTAATACGGAGCTGAGCAATGGTACCTTGCCTAAAGAAAAGTTTATCTTCTATTTAGCACAGGATGCCTATTACCTTTTAGAATTTGGTAGAACGCTAAGCACAATTAGTGGCCGTATGCAGGATGCAGAACTGGTTATGGCTTTCGCCGGGTTTTCTACAGGGGCAATTTTTGCCGAGCGGAGTTTACACGAAAGTTATTTTGTAGAATTTGGTTTACCAAATAAAGTGGAGCCTTCACCTGCTACACTTTTGTATACCAATTATATCCTTAGTCAGGCGGCTTATGCCAATGTTGAAGTTGCTGCGGCAGCTGTTTTGCCTTGTTTCTGGATTTATAAAGCTGTTGGGGATTATATTTTCGCACAACAAACAGGAGATCAAAATCCCTATAAAAGATGGATTGATATGTATGCCGGAGCAGAGTTTGCTACTGCGGTAGAAAAAGCAATCGGCATTACCAACCAATTGGCAGCAGAGGCTAATGCCGAAACCCAGGAGAAAATGTTAGTTGCTTTTGAAATGGCAACCCGGCTCGAATGGATGTTTTGGGACAGTGCTTACGAACAGGAAAAATGGAAAATTTAACATTTTAACCCTAATCATTGCAAATATTTTAATATAAAATCAAAAAATAGTCGGTATTTCCAATAGATTTAAGGAACTTTGCAGCTTAATCTATTATTTAAAACATCAATTTTGGAAGAAAGTACGCAAGACAAGGAAATTTTAGTTAACCAAGAAAATAAGCCTGTATTAGCACAAAGCTCTCCAAAACAAGTCCGTTTAGCCATATCAGCCTTTTACTTTATGCAGGGGGTCTGTTTTGCAAGTTGGGCTAGTAGAATACCCACTTTTAAAGCTTCGATGGGTTTAAATGATGCAGAATTAGGATCTATTCTTTTTGCATTGCCTGCAGGGCAGATCATTACCATGTTTTTTTCTGCAAAACTCACCACACATTTTGGTAGTAAAAAAATGCTCAGGGCAACTGCTCCATTATATGCAATTGCTTTAACTTTTTTGGCCTTAGCAAGCACTGGCTGGCAATTGGCTGCTTTTTTGGTGCTGTTTGGCATTACTGGTAATCTTTGTAATATCGCCTTAAATACGCAGGGTGTTGCTGGCGAAAATTATTATGGCAAGCCAATTATGAGTTCTTTCCATGGGGCCTGGAGCATTGGGAATTTAACAGGGGCATTAATTGCACTGGGGATGGTGAATTTAAAATTAGGGATGTACACCCATTTTTGGATTATCGCCTTAATATCCTTAACCAATGTGGCATTTAGCTCAAAAAAATTATTGAATTATAATAAACCTGATGTGCCTGTAGAGAAAACAAAATTCTTTACCATGCCACAAGGTATTTTAGTATTGTTGGGAGTTATCGCTTTTTGCAGTATGGCCACCGAAGGAACGATGTTCGATTGGAGCGCCATTTACTTTGAAGATGTAGTGAAATTGCCCCATAATAAGGCTATTATCGGTTATGCTTCATTTATGTTCATGATGGCCAGCGGAAGGTTTTTAGGTGTTTATCTGATCAGTAAATTCGGGCGGAAAAACCTGTTGCAAATCAGCGGGGCCATTATATCAATTGGTATGGCATTGGCCGTAATATTCCCAAATATTATTGTCGCTATTTTTGGTTTTATGCTTATCGGTCTGGGGGTTTCCAGCATCGTACCCATGGTTTATAGTATTGCAGGTAACAATAAAAAAGTGCCTGCAGGTAAGGCCATTACCATGGTTTCGAGTATCGGGTATTTTGCTTTCCTGTTTGGTCCGCCTTTAATTGGTTATGTTTCGCAATTATCGAGTTTACGTTATTCTTTCGGGATTATTTCTGTTTTTGGTCTGCTCATTACTTTTTTGGTCACGAAAATAAAAGCTATAAACTAAGATTTCATTCCTTAAAAATATATTGATCATTTGAAGCGCAAGGTCAGTACAAAAAAATAAATTTCTTCCCGTTTTACGCTTGTACGCTTTGCTTCCTCGTACCTCGTTGCTACAGGGTACCGCTTCAACCGGGGCTAGGTGGCCAATACAGTGTTTTATTTTTAAGGTTTGCAGGGTGCAGAACCCCAGTTCCTAAACCCGATTGTAATGATTCCGATTTAAGCATTGTTGTTTATTAGTTTTTGGTATGCTTGCTTGTCTCACAGGTTTCATCGGAAGTAATGAAAAGCGGGACTGCAAACCTCCAAGAACCACTGTATGTTCATTTCCAAATTTTAAGATGCTAAGTATGTCTTAATTTATTTTGGTCATTAAAACACCAACCGATAGAATAATAAGCTTAAATTTTCTTCAATGTCTTATCTATTCTTTCCTGATTATTCCATGTTCCTTGAGTGCAGCTACTGCGAGTTCTATCAGTCTAAAATTTTCTTCCTGATGACCATGCTGTACTTCAACATTGATATAAGGTATATTATTTTGCATGGCATAAACTGAAAGCGAGCCATCGTTGGTGGCGAATTTAGATTGCAGGATTACATTTACATTTGCTTTTTTTAAGCTCGTGAACAATCTTGGCTCAGTTACGTAAATCAGATCGTCGCCATCCATCTGGAAGTTGATGTAAACAGAATCAGCTGTGCTGGCTAGGTCATAACCTGGCAAATAAGATGAGATGCCAAAACCACCATCAGCATTATTATGAAGCGTTAAAAAATAACCTGTAGCTTTTGGGTCGTAAAAATCGACGATCTGTTTACCAGCGCTTAGTATTGCTTTTTCAACTTCGTTAGAGCTAAACCGGTCTTTTTTTAACCTTGTATTTACACCCACTTCGGTATATATCGCATTGGGATCAATACGATACTGGTCGTCCATATAGCTGAAATAATAATCCCTCACCGCTCCGTACTGACTGTCGATCAGTTCACCGCCGTACCAACGGATATAATCAAAACCAGCCTTTACACCAGTATCTTCATTATCATGTACCACCAAAAACTTTACGCCGTTGGGTTTATAGCTGTATTTTACTAAGGTGATATCCAAATTGCAAAGTTTAATAAAACTCGAATCGGTACTCATGGCAGCAAAAACAGGTGGATGCTGAGCTTTTACAAGAAGGGTAGAACAGATCAGGAATAGGCTAAGAATGATTTTGAACATATCCCTAATATACAATGTGAGTGCATAATTTGTTTGAATACAGCATTGTAGAATTATCTGCGCAGGGGCAAAAGCAAGTAATTTAAGTATACTTTTCCGCGTTTTCTGAGTTCTCTATGGTAAAAATTGAAATGGTTCGTGGAGACACAAACCATGGCGTAGGGTTATTTGGTAAATAAGATTTATTGAAGGTAGAACTTAGATATAATTCTCCGTGTTATCTGAGCTCTCCGTCGCAAAAATAAGTGGTCTGTGGAGCAATGTTGTTAAATTAAGAGGAAAATCAAAAATCGTTGTCACCCCGAGGGATAATTTATTTCATAAAAATCGATATAAATGACGTATTCAATTGATTATTTTCTGCCCACTGCACATTCTTGCCTCGGCTCGCCGCCGCCGAAGGGCTCTTTCTTTTTGGCATCAAAAAGACCAGCGAAGCTAGCTTGAATACCATTAAAAACATAAATACTGATGAAAAAACAAAAAATGCCGGCTGAAAATTTTTCTTTCAAAGCCAGTAGGGTGGCAGGGTCAGTAGAGCCCGAAAAATTTGTTAGGCCGGATTTAAGTAGAACGGAGATGTGGTGCTTTGGCCTGGCTGGACGGGAAATGTATAGTTCCGTAAAATGCTCATTAATAAATAATTACAAAATAACGTCAATGGTAGCGTAGTCGAAGGGCATCTACTTTAAATTGATCATCCTTTATAAGTCTTCGACTACGCTCAGATTGACAACCGCGCGGCTTAACTTAATGACATTGCTTGTGGAAATACGAACCATGGCTAGTGATTTTTAAAAATAATTCCATAAAAAAGCCCCGATTTTGGGTCGGGGCTAATTGATTGTTAATATGGATGTTGATTAATGTCCGTGATCTAAATCGTATTCATTTACATCTTTATGATCGTATGGCTCTTCCATTAATTCGTCAATGGTTTTTCCTTTTTTGTTGAAACCAAAGCGCTCTAACATTCTATCGAATATTAAGTACACTACCGGTACCACAATTAAGGTTAAGAATAACGAACTGGTTAATCCACCTACGATAACCCATGCCAAACCATTTTTCCATTCAGCACCTGCACCACTTGCCAATGCAATTGGAAGCATACCGAATACCATGGCGATGGTTGTCATTAAAATTGGTCTTAAACGTGCATGGTTGGCCAATACAAGTGCTTCTTTGGTTTCTTTACCTTCAGCCTTTAAGTGGTTGGTAAAATCGACCAGGATAATCGCGTTTTTCGCTACCAGACCCATCAACATAATCAAACCTAAAATGGTGAAGATACCGATTGAGTTGTTGGTTAAAGCCAGTGCTAATAATGCCCCAATTACCGCTAACGGAAGCGAGAACATTACCACCAATGGATAAATAAAGCTATCGTAAAGGGCAACCATGATTAAGTACACCAAAATGATAGAGGCCAATAAGGCAATACCCAAAGTACCAAAACCTTCGCTCTGGTTCTCCTGATCACCCGCCCAGCTATAACTTACGCCAACTGGTGCTTTTAGCTTACCATTTTTTTGCATTTCTTCCAGTTTTGCCTGGAACTCAGCAACCACGGTTCCTGTTGGTCTACCGATTGATTGTGCCTTAACAGATACTGAAGTAGATTTATTTAAACGCTCTAACTGACTTGGTCCTGAACCTTCTGTAATCGTTGCAAACTGTGATAATTTAATCTGTTTACCATCAGCGTTTACAAAAATCAGGTTACGTACGTCGTCAATGTTCTGGCGGTTAAAGTTCTGGTACTGGATATTGATATCGTACTCGTACTCACCTTTTCTATATTTACCATCGGTATTACCCGCAAACGCTGTTTGCATGGTAGAACCCACCGTTTGTAATGTTAAGCCAACAGCCGACATCTTATCACGATCCACCTGAACGTTAATCTCAGGTGTACCTTTCTCTACCGATAATTTAATCTCGGTAGCACCAGGAATAGAAGCAAGCACTTTTTGCGCACCTTCAGCGTATTTCAAAGCACTATCTAAATCAGACCCCATTACCACCAACTGGATCGGTGCATTTTCTGCAATACCCAAAATACTGATCGGAACGGTTTTTACTTTTGCACCAACTAATTCTTTTGCCAGTGCACGACTCATTTTAGTGGCGAAAATATCTGAAGAAACACCCTTACGCTCATCACGCTCAACAAGTTTTACGTTGATTTCCGATTTGTAGGCTGTTGCCTGCGTACCACCAAAATCACCTGTCGATTGACCAACAGTAGTAATTAACTGGGTAATTTCTGGTTGTTTATCTAAATAAGCTTCTGCTTTTTGTGTTAAGAAGTTGGTTTGTTCTAGTGAAGCATCTTTCGGTAACTCCAACTGTACTAAGAACTCGCCTTTATCTGATTTAGGGAAGAACTCAGAACCGATAAAACCACCCACCAATAATCCGCATGAACTTAAAAACATCACCACAACGGCAACCAAAGTAAGTGCTTTATGGTTTAAAGACCATGTTAAAATGCTGGTAATCCAAAGGGTAAATTTCTTTAACTGTTTTTCGAACCAAAGGATAAAACGGCCAAATATATTTTTGCCTTCGATGTGTTCTAACTTACCAAAACGTGAGAAGATCAATGGAACAATGGTAAATGAAGCCACTAATGAAAGTAGTGTTGCAATAATTACCACAATACAGAACTGACGAAGGATGTTCGAAACCAAACCGGTACTTACCGCAATAGGGAAGAACACTACCACAATTACGAAAGTAATGGATACAACCGTAAAACCGATCTCTCTTGTCGCATCAGATGCTGCCCTTACTTTGTTTTTACCCATCTCCATGTGTCGCTGGATATTCTCCAGTACCACAATCGCATCATCCACAAGGATACCTACCACGAGTGATAGCCCCAATAGCGACATTAAGTTTAAAGTAAAGCCGAATAAGCTGATCCCGATAAACGTAGCAATTAACGAAACCGGAATAGATACCATTACAATTAACGCATTACGTAAACTGTGCAGGAAGAAAAGCATTACGAAGGCCACCAAAATAACCGCAAGGATCAAATCGTGGATTACCGCATCTGCAGATTCTAAGGTAAAAATTGAGCTATCGTTAACAATTCTGATATCAAGCTTGTTGGCTGCGTATTCATTTTTAAGTTTAGCGATAATGGCGTGTACACCTTTACTTACCTCTACCGCATTCGCATCACTTTGTTTAATGATCTGAATAGCGATAGATGCTTTACGATCGATACGGGCCAGTTTTTCGGTTTCTTTTTGCGAATCCTGAACATCAGCTACATCACCTAAACGGATCTGTGCTCCATCTTTTGATGTTGTTAAAGCCAGATTTCTCAACTCTTCCATACTTCTGTATTTACCCGATAAACGGATCAATACATCCTGGTTTTGAGTTTTAACACTTCCGGTAGGGAAATCCAGGTTAGAAGAGAGAATTAATTGCTGAACCTGAGGAACTGAAAGGTTATATCCTTGTAATTTATCAGCATCTAATGAAACCTGAATTTCACGCTCTGAACCACCTACCAGGTTAACCTGTGCAATACCGCTTACCCTCGAAATTACCGGGGCAATACGTTTGTCGATCAGGTCATAAAAGGTAATATCATCCATATTTGCCGAAGCAGACATGGTGATTACCGGTAAATCATCAAGTGAGAATTTACTTAATGATGGTGTTTTAACATCCTCTGGTAAGTCAGAAAGAATGGCATTTACCTTTCTTTGTGCATCATTTAAGGAGATATCGATGTTAGCTGCATCAGTTAAGGTGATGGTAACGGTTGATAAACTCTCAAACGATACAGAGTTGATCTTTTTGATGTTTTCCATCGATGATACCGCGTCCTCAATCTTTTTGGTTACGGTATTTTCAACCTCATTTGGTGAAGCACCAGGGTAGATGGTCGAAATAGATACTACGTTGTTAGAGAATTTTGGAAGTAATTCATAACCCAACGAAAAGTAACTTAATAGCCCCAGCAAAGTAAGTGCGGTAAACACCACAATCACCAGCGAAGGCCTTTTTATAGATATATCTGTTATCTTCATTTTAATTAGTATTGCGTTTTGCGATTGGCGTATCGCGTTTTTAAAAGCCGACTAAATTCCTTTAACTTATTTTACGATACTCACCGGAGCACCTTCAGTTAAGTTAATCTGTCCACTGATGATTACAGTTTCACCTTCTTTTAATCCATCAAGAATTTCAACATTGTCGCCCAAAATACGACCAGCCACAACATTGCGGATTTTAGAAGTATTGTTAGCTTTATCCAACACAAAAACCTGGTTGCTGCTTACACTACCCACAAAAGAAGTACGTGGAATAATGATGCTTGGTGCCTGTTTAGGGAATTTGAATATTGCTGTTCCGTACATACCCGCTTTTAAGGTGTTTTTATGGCTGTTGTCTACCTCAATTTCAATCGGGAAGTTTAAAGTTCCATCAGCTTTAGCAGCAATGAAAGTTACCTTTCCAGAGAAATTATCAGTCGGGAAAACAGATGATTTAATTTCAATCTGATCTCCGATTTTAAGGTTGGCAACCTGCGATTCGTTTACGTTAACTTTCAGTTTTAATTTAGAAACGTCAACCAATTCGAATAACTGGGTACCTTGTGCGGTTACAAATGCACCAACCTCAATGTATCTTTTATTTACGATACCGTTAATTGGCGATTTAATGTTTGCATCACTTAATTTTCTTTGCGAAGCCTGTAAACGAAGTTTAGCATTTCTGGTAGTCAATTTAGCCTGATCTAACTGTTGTTGCGTAACACCACCAGTTTGGAATGAGCTTTGGTACCTGGCCTCGTCTCTTACCGCATTCTGGTAAGTAGCTTCAGCAGTTTCTCTATCCGTATTGATAATTTCTGCATCAACACGTGCCAAAACCTGACCTTTGCTCACGCGGTCACCTTCATCAACATTAATGGCGGTAACACGACCTGCATTTTCTGATAAGAAATTTAGTTCTTGCTTTGGAACAAAGTTTCCGTTAGCCGCAAAATCTAAATTCACAGCTTTTCTCTCTACTTCAGCAACACGAACGGCAACAGCACCACCACCTTTAGCAATGAAAGCAGTTTTCTCTTCATTCTTCTTTTTATTGTTGCTTAAAACATAAGCTATTGCACCAAGGGCAACAACAACTACGATAATTATGGTAATTACTCTTTTCATTTCTATTGTACTAGCGATTTAATATTTCCGTTTGATTTTATTAATTGTATTTCGGCTATCTTGTAATTCAATAAAGCCTGCGTATAGCTGTTCTGTGCCGATGTAAGTGCATTTTCTGTATCCAGAAGATCGGTTAAAGAGGCCAAGCCATTGTTATAGTTGTTCTGTGTGCTTTTGTAAATTTCCTGAGCTAAATCAGCATTTTTACGTTGCGATTTAATGGTGTTAAGGTTGTTGCGCAACTGTATTTTAGCATTCTCGTAAGCCAGATTTAAAGAGTTTACAGATTCTTTTCTGCTTTCCTGTGCTTTTTTAATGTTCACATCTGCCTGACGGATTTTTGAACGTGTTAAAAATCCATTAAAAATTGGCACTTTTAAAGTTAGCCCAACCGCTGATGCACCATATCCGATTGCAGCAGCATTAGATTTTAAGAAATCGAAACTATCACTTTGGCTTGAATACGTATAATTACCCGTTAAAGCCAGTGATGGATAGTATTCGGCAACGTAAGCTTTTCTTTGCAGTGATAAAAGTTTATCCTGATTGTTCAAAAGCTTAACCTCTGTTCTGTTGGCCAGATCGATAGAATCTGTAAATACAGGCAGTGTAGTTACCTCTGTTAATTCGGTAGCAGGCAGGTTAATTGGTGTAGAAACCGGCATACCCATCGAAAACTTCAGTTGGTTTTCCAACTGTGTAATCGCGTTGATGGTTTGTTCACGTTGTGTAGTGAGGTTAGTTAAATTAACATTGATACGGTCAACGTCGATTTTTCTGGCCAAACCATTTTTAAACTGATTCGAAACAATTTTCTCTACAATCTTCACATTTTTAATATTAGTGTCGATTACGTTAAGCTGTTGTCTGTTTACCAAAACCTGATAGTAATTGTTGGCAACCAGTTCGATAATCTGCTCTTCCGTTAATTGCGAAGTAAGGTTATAATACTCTTCGCTCGATCTTGCAGCCTGTAAACCGGTAAAAACCTGTTGGTTAAATAACTGTTGCGAAAGTTGAACACCTGCAGTTGAATTCCAGTTCTGACCTAATTTGATCGCCTGTGTTTGTCCGCCGAAATTAGCAACCAATTGGCCAATAATAGGATTGTAGGTTAAGCCTACATTTCCTGTAAGCTGAGGTAAAGCCTGTGCCCTTACTTCCTCTACCTTATATCTTCCGCCTTCAATATCCAGTTTCGCATTCCGGACTTTAGTATTGTTTTGGAGCGCATAGGTCAGCGCATCTTTTAAGGTAACCTGCTGCTGTGCAACTACCAGCTGTGGTAAAACCGAGCCGATTAGTAGTAGGAGCATTAATTTTACCAATTTTACTCTAAGCATAATGTATTGTTTTTTGTTTTTGGGTTCTTATCTATTTTAAGTTTTTATTTCAATCTGCGCATCTTAAACCTCTTACAAATATGGTGGTGAGGTTTTTTTGCTTCAGCGTCATTTTATTAAATGCTTTTTTATCCGGGAAAAGGTCCTTGCCAGTTTCCATTATACACATAGTACAAAGGCCCATCAAACTTTCCAGATAAAGTTCGGCAACGTGGAAAGTATCCTCATGCTCTATCTCTCCTTTTTCTTTTGCGCGGCTAAAAATTTCTGCAAAGAATTCTTTTTCAGAGCTTTTAAGCGCATGCAGTTTACCTTTTATTACATCATCATTTAATAAATCAGGGATACCTTCTGTAATCCTCAACATGTAATATTTTTGGAAAAAGGTATTTCTAACGTCTATAGTGCTAAAAAGAATTTCTTCCAAAGGAAGATCGGGATTGTATTTCTTTTTGATTAGTTCAAAAAAATCGTGGAATACCCTTTCTATTACGCCTATAATTAAATGTTTTTTATCCGGGAAATAATAATAAAGCGATGGTTTGGAAACGGAAAGATCTTCTGCAATATCATTCATCGTGGTTTTACCAATTCCAAAATGGATAAAGCGTTTTATCGCACCATCAATAATCTGCTCTCTCTTTTTATCGGCTACAATCATTTTACTTTTCTACTTTCTGACTTTTTTAATATTTTAGTCAAAAATAGTGCTAAAAAATGATTTGTCATGAAATGTTTGTTGAAAAGCGCATTAAGCTTACAATTCTATGACTCATTTTTAATTCTTCGGCTGTTTATATATCTTTACAAACCAATCATTTAGAAATCTTGTCATTATTCTTTAATGTTTTAACTGTATTATTTACCGTCGTTGTGATGGAGTGTTTGTCGTGGTTTATACACAAGTATTTATTCCATGGTCCGCTGTGGTTTCTGCATAAAAGCCATCACCAAAAGGCAAAATCATTTTTCGAGTGGAATGATGTTTTTGCATTACTGTTTGCTGCGCTCTCTTTGTTTTTAATGTATATCGATCGGGATGATTTGGGTTACAGGTTTTTTATCGGTTTGGGCATTTCTTTATACGGTATGGTTTATTTTGTGGTGCACGATTGGTTTGTGCACCGCAGGTTTAAAACCTTCAAAAGCAATAATACTTATTTACAGGCTGTGCGGAAAGCGCATAAAATCCATCATAAAAATAGGGGAAAGGAAAGAGGAAAAGCTTTTGGGTTACTATTTGTAAGGAAAAACTTAATAAAAAATGATTAATATATTTTTTAACTAACTAATTAGTTTTATATTTATATTGTAAATATAAAGCTGATGAGAAAACTTATTTTTTGCTTTGCACTACTATTTGTAGGCTCACTGCACGCACAAACCATCAAATTCACTGTAGAAGGGATCGTTCAAAAGCCTAAAAATTCAAAATTTGCTTATCTGGTTAGCCTTGCGCCGGTTGCAGGAAAACCAGATTTGTTTTTGGTGAGGCCAATGGAAGGTAATCGTTTTCTTCTTTCTGCAACATCTGATTTAGAAGGCAACTTATTAAGAGACGGTTTCATTTTTCTTGATGAACGCGGGGATATCACTTTAGAGGAAGTAAAATCAAAAATAAAGCAGAAGCTTTGGTTTGTGGGTGGTAGTGCTAATTTGAAAACAATTTATCTTGAAGATATCAAATTGGATATCGAAAACCCTTATAATTTGCAGTCGGCAAAAATAATAGAAGGCGGAATTTACCTTCAGCAATTAAAAGATGCCATGCAGGCACTTAGAGACCGGAAGCTGTTAACTTTCGTTAAGCAAAATGCCGATTCGCCAGTGGCACTTAGCGAAGTGGGCAACTTTATACGTTTTGCCAATATCCCTGGTTTTTTCAAGGCGTTTGATTTTAGTTCGCCAATGGAATTATACGGAGCACTCTCAAACCGTTTAAAAAACAGTAAGGAGGGAAAAGCAGTTAAAAAGAAAATTGATGAAGAAAAGAAATAATAATGGTTGAATGAATTGTGTTTAATAATTATTCCTGGCAAGGTGCTTGTGCTCGTATATTAAACTTATGCCATGAGAAAAATCTATTATTACTCTTTACTTTTATCATTAGTGGCAATTACATCATGCCGTAAGAAAACAAAGACAGATCAAGATCGCGCAATTGCGCTCGTAGAATCTGGGTACGAAAAAAGCGGGCAAAAACTCGACTTTGAGAATGCAAAACTCGATAGCCTTTATAACATTTCTCCAAAAGCTTACGGCGATAGCATAAAAAAAGGAAATGAACTGGATGCCACTTTAGCCCGATTGGAAAGTGAAATCGAACATTTAAGTCAGGCAGAATCAGATAGCGTAGGTTTAATCAGTGCGCAATTGACTAAAGAAAGGTACCGTTTGCTGGAACTTGCCAAAACCAAACCCACTTTTGTCGGCTGGAAACTTTCTGGCGTGAAAATAGAAGCGCCACAGCCAGTAATTAAAAATTTCAAATTTGATAAAGAAATTACAAAGATTGTAGAATAATTTCCCCTTAAATTAATTGTGGAGCAAACGCTACATCCTTAAATTACTCTACCTATTATTTCTTACTTTTGCAGCATAATACAAAATCAGCATGCTTCAAATTCAGGAAAATATTTCGTTAAAACCATACAACTCCTTTGGTATCGATGTTAAGGCCAGTTATTTTGCCGAAATATTTTCTGAGGATGATTTAAGAGCGCTTTTTCTGGATGAAGTGGTGAGATCTCAAAAGCTATTCATTATAGGTGGTGGGAGTAATGTGTTGTTCACTCAAGACTACAATGGCCTGATCATCAAGATCAGTATTAAAGGCATCAAATCTGAAATTATTGAAGATAAAGTATATGTAACAGCGGGAGCAGGTGAGGTTTGGAATGATTTAGTAAACTATTGTGTTGACCATGGTTTTGCTGGTATAGAGAATTTAAGTCTAATTCCGGGTACGGTGGGTGCATCGCCTATACAGAATATTGGTGCATATGGCGTAGAACTGAAAGATGTTTTTGAAAGTTGTGCCGCATTTGAAATCAAAACGGGAAAAATTAAAACTTTTACTTATGCCGATTGCCGCTTTGGCTACCGCGAAAGTATTTTTAAAGGTGAATTAAAAGGGCAGTACATTATTACTTCGGTTACTTTCCGCTTATCTTCAGCGGCAAAGATTAATACCTCTTATGGTGCGATTGAAACCGAACTTCAGGCCAGGGGAATTGAAAATCCAAACATTGCCGATGTTTCTGCAGCGGTATCGCATATCCGGGTAAGTAAATTGCCCGATCCATCAACCATTGGCAATGCCGGTAGTTTTTTTAAAAATCCGGTGATTGACAAACATGAGTTTGCGGATGTTGTGGCCAAACATCCCGATGTGGTGCATTACCCTACAGCAGATCATAAAATTAAACTGGCAGCAGGCTGGCTAATTGAGCAATGTGGCTGGAAAGGCAAAATTGTAGGTAATACCGGCACCTGGAAAAACCAGGCTTTGGTTTTAGTTAACCATGGCGGCGCAACTGGCACGGAAGTCTATCACTTTTCTGAACAGATTATAGACAGTGTGAAGTCTACTTTTGGAGTCACTTTAGAGCGAGAAGTAAATATTCTGTGACGAAAAGTTGCTGTAGCATAGTTTTACGCTTTTGGCACCGTGCCAGAAATTTTTGGTACTAAGTTTGTTTAGGTTTAATAGAATAAGCAACAATTTGTTTTAATCTACCTAAAGCTAAATATCATGACAAAATTTGAATTCAATCATCTGGTTAATCATCACTCGGTATCACTTAGATCTTATGCTTTAAATTTCACTAAAGACGCAGAAGACGCAAATGATTTGGTTCAAGACACCATGCTTAAAGCAATTACTTATTATAATAAGTTTAAGGAAGGTACGAACCTGAAAGGCTGGTTGTTTACCATTATGAAAAATACTTTCATTAATAACTACCGTCGTTTAGTAAAAACCAATACTTTAATTACTCAAAGCGAAGATATTTCTTCTGCAAACCTTTCATATAGCGCTACTAAAAATCAGGCAGAGAGTAAATTTGTATTGGGCGATATTGATAAAGCCCTATCACAATTGCCAGAAGAATATTATGTACCGTTTATCCGCTATTTTGAAGGGTACAAATACCATGAAATTGCCGATATGTTAGAAATTCCAATCGGAACGGTAAAAACACGTATCCACGTAGCCAGAGGAATCTTGAAAAAATATTTAAAAACATATTCGAAAGAAATTGCCAGTACTGAAATGGCTTAAGATACATCCATCGAAAAACTAGGGGCTCAGATTTTATCTGGGCCTTTTTTTGGATGTTATTTTTTGAGTTGCGTCATTCTCGCGCAGGCGGGAATCTTAAAGCACGCCTCATCAAAATTATCTTCAATGAATATTCTACCAATCTTTCCAGCTGTGATTCAAATTAAGAGTCGTGAAATAGCAGAATATTATTTTTTAGAGAGTAATGTTCGGTAGTTCTTGGGTTAGGGTGTTCCCGCTATCGTTTCAAGTCCTCGCTTCGTTCCTCACTGTGGGCTTTCCACTTTATCGGGTCTACTAATTTATGGCAGTAATTTATAGTCTTAGTTAAAAATTCAGGATTCTGTGCTCAAAATACCCTAAAAAGCAAAAGGCCTGAAACTTCAGGCCTTTTTGCTTATCATATATTTGGTTAGTTGATTCTTATTTTTTCTTTCAACAATTCGCCTTCTCTCTTATTTCGAAACAAATGCAAACCCCGAACGATTATGTGTTTTGAAGCTTAATTGCAGTGTTTTTGTTTTGTGGTTATAAAGATAAGGGAAATTTTAAATTTGTCAAGCTTTTTTTAACTTTTTTTTTATTTCTTTTGCTACCACTTGCCCGGATATGATTGCAGGGGGCACTCCGGGGCCTGGAACGGTTAATTGTCCGGTATATAAAAAATTTGTTACTTTACTTTTCATCTTCGGTTTTAAAAAGGCCGTCTGTTTCAAAGTGTTTGCTAATCCATACGCATTTCCTTTAAAGGCATGGTAATCCTCAACAAAATCGTTCATGGCATAACTCCGTTTAAACAGAATGTTATCACTAATGTCGTTTCCTGTTAAATTTTTGAAGCGGTTTACCAATAAATTAAAATATTCTTCCCTTTTGCTTTCGCTATCTTTTAAATCGGGTGCAAGCGGAACCAAAAAGAAAAGATTTTCGCAACCCTCCGGTGCTACGCCCGGATCGGTAACCGAAGGACAGCAAGCATAAAATAATGGTTTTGTTGGCCACTGCGGATCGGTGTAGATTTCTTCAGCGTGTTGGTCAAAATTCTCGTCGAAGAAAAGATTGTGGTGTAAAATATTGTCGAGCTTCTTATTTAAGCCTATATAAAATAACAGGCAGGAGGGGGCCATGGTTCTGGTATCCCAGTATTTTTCGTTGTAATTGCGGTAAGGCGCATCAAAAAGGTGTTGGTCTATATGGTGATAATCGGCATTGCCTACAAAAAAGTCGCTTTTAAAGCGGCCATTATTGGTAATTACCTCTTCAGCGATATCGTTTTTAACCACTATTTTGTTTACTTCGGTATTGAAGATAAATTTTACGCCCTGCTCTTCAGCTATTTTTTGCATAGCGTTTACAATTTTATGCATACCGCCCATTGGGTACCAGGTACCCAGAATTAGATCGGCATAGTTCATTAAACTATACAACGCTGGCGTATTTTGAGGTGTGGCGCCTAAAAATAAAACAGGGAATTCCAATAATTTCCTTAACCGGTCATTTTTAAATAATTGATGTACATGTTTTCTCATATTGCCCAAAAGCTGCAGTTTTATTCCGCTAACAGCCAATCGTGGGTCGAAGTACTCCATTACACTGTGTGAGGGCTTGAAAACATATTCGTTCATGCCTACATCGTACTTGTACTTTGCCTGATCGAGAAAAGATTGCAGGTTTTTACTGCTGCCGGGTTCCACTTGTTCGAATAGTGAATATAAATCAGCTCGTGTTGTAGGCACATCAATCGCATCATCTTTACCAAAGTAAATGCGGTAAGAAGGACTTAACCTTTTAAGCTCATAAAAATCGGCTGTTGTTTTGTTAAAGAGTTGGTAATAGTTTTCGAAAACATCGGGCATCCAGTACCAGCTTGGGCCCATATCGAAGAGAAAACCATCTTTTTCCCATGTCCGGGCACGGCCGCCAGCCATTTCATTTTTTTCGATAACAGTAACTTCACAGCCATCCTGCGCCAGTAAAGCAGCTGCAGCCAAGCCTGCAAAACCGGCGCCAATAACGGTTACCCTGGGTTTTTTATCCATTTTGTAAATAAAGGAAATTTATTGCGTTTTGTTTTTGTTTTTTGTCATTCAAAGGGCTTTGTCATTCTGAACGCAGTGAAGAATCTGCCCAATAGGAGCACAATCCTCAATACAGTATTGGTTAGATCGAGGTGTAATTTTGGGTTAAGTATCTTATCGGTTGGAGATCCTTCGCTGCGCTCAGGATGACAGTGGAGGAAGAAGAATCTGTTTTGTATTAGCACTGGCTAAAATGAATCACCGGCATTGATGGTAAGTCTGGGTTTTGAGGGGGCTGTGTTTCATCGGTTGGAGATCCTTCGCTGCGCTCAGGATGACAGTGGAGGAAGAAGAATTTGTCATTCTGAATGCAATGAAGAATCTGTTTTGTATTAGCACTGGCTAAAATGAATCACCGGCATTGATGGTAAGTCTGGGTTTTGAGAGGGCTGTGTTTCATTGGTTGGGGATCCTTCACTGCGCTCAGGATGACATTGGAGGAAGAAGAATTTGTCATTCTGAATGCAATGAAGAATCTGTTTTGTATTAGCATTGGCTAAAATGAATCACCGGTATTGATGGTAAGTCTGGGTTTTGAGGGGGCTGTGTTTTATCGGTTGGAGATCCTTCGCTGCGCTCAGGATGACAGTAGAGGAAGAAGAATCCGTTTTGTATTAGCACTGGCAAATGAATCATCGGCATTGATGGTAAGTGTGGGTTTTGAGGGGGCTGTGTTTCATCGGTTGGAGATCCTTCGCTGCGCTCAGGATGACAGTAAAGGCAAAAAAATATTATCAAGTGCTATTCTTCAGCAATTGCATCATTAAGAAAATCCCAGTTTTTATTAGCAAGTTCTATTAAGACATTCTTTTTTGCCCTTGTCCAGCCTTTAATTTCTTTTTCACGCTCAATTGCATTTTCAATATATTGAAATCGTTCGTAGTAAACAAGATAATGGCAGTTGTATTATAAGTAAAGGCAAATTTATTTTCTTTGTTTTCGATATGTTGTCTTAGTCTTGCTTCTAAGTTGTTTGTTACTCCGGTGTAAACCACAGTTTTATTCTTATTGGTTAAGATATAGACGAAGTAGTTGTGATCCATTATTAAAAATAAATATTTTTTTCTAAGTCTTTGTCATCCTGAGCGCAGCGAAGGATCTCTTTTGAGCAAGCGAGAATTTAAATGAATATTTTACCTTGATCGGGAGTGTAATTTTGGTTCTGTGTTTCATCGGTCAGGGATCCTTCGTTGCACTCAGGATGACAGAGAGAGGAAAGAATAGAACTATATTCTGTTATTCTGAACGCAGTGAAGAATCTATTTTGCGTTAGCATTTGCTTAAATGAGCCTATATTTTTGCAAGTAGCGTAGTTTGAGCGTTCAGTGTTTCATCGGTTGGAGATCCTTCGCTACGCTCAGGATGACGGTGACAACAAATGCGCTAAGCTTTTCTTACCTTTGCGCCCAAACATGATCAAACTACGCATTATATTTTTTCTGCTGTTTGCAGCAAGCAATATCACTTACGCCCAGCTATCTACCCAGGAAATTGCGGTGCTGAAAACCAATATGGTTAAAGCGGTAGAAAACTCAAAACTAACCGATTCTTTATTTACCAAGCTAAATAAACTGCCCAACAAAACTGCGTTAATTACGGGTTACACGGGCACTTTAGAAGCGTTGAAGGCAAAACACTCCTGGAATCCATACAACAAGATCAAATATGTAAGCCGGTCGCTTAAAACGATGCAAAAGGCTATAGATATGGATAAAGAAAATATGGAAATCCGGTTTATGCGCTTTTCAATCGAATTTTATACCCCTGCTTTTTTAGGGTTTAGTAAAGATCTCGCAGTAGATAAAAAGGAAATTGTTAAACATTATCAAAATGAAAATTTTGGTCTTGCCGACGATGAACTGGTTAAAAACGTAGCCAAATTTATGATCGACAGTAAAAAATGTACCCCAGTAGAAATTAAAATTTTAAAGAAATACCTCTAAAATGCACTATACCTATTTACTCATTAATCTTGCCGTAATTTTTTTTCCATTGGTTTTATCGTTTGATAAAAAGGTACATTTCTTTAGCAAATGGAAATTTATATTCCCAGCGATATTAATTACTGGTGTGGTGTTTTTAATCTGGGACATCCTCTTTACCAAACTCAACGTTTGGTCGTTTAATCCCGATTATTTAATTGGCATAAATTTAATGGGACTGCCTTTAGAAGAAATCCTGTTCTTTTTAACCGTTCCTTACGCTTGTGTGTTTATTTACGAGTGTTTAAACGCATACTTCCCGAAAAATAACCTGCAAAAATATAGTCTGGCCTTAAGTAATTTATTTCTCGGCTTATGCGTGGCCATGCTATTTTTTGGTTATAGCCATTGGTATACACTGATCAATTTTGGCTTTTTGCTTGTTGTACTGGCTTATGTAGAATATATAAATGCAAAATTCAGGTTTATGTACAAATTTTACAGGGCTTATTTAGTTTCGCTTATTCCTTTTTACGTTGTAAATGGTTTTTTAACCGCTATTCCTGTAGTGATATACAATAACAAAGAAAATATAGGTTTTAGGGTGGGCAGTATCCCTTTCGAAGATCATTTTTATTTAATGGGTTTGTTGTTGATGAATGTTTATTTGTATGAGGTTTTTAAGGCTAAAGGAAGTAAAAGCATAGCTTAAAATAATTTTTTTTTTTGAAAATGGGTGTGCAGTAATTCTTCGGGGGCTGCAGCCCCGCTTTTCGTTTGTAGTGCCGGCGTGAAGCCGGCAGCTACCACTCCAATCGGGTTTATTAACAATGGTTTCTGCACCCTGCAAACCCTAAAAATAAAACACTGTTTTGGCCACCTGGCGCCGGTTGAAGCGTTATCCCGAAGTTTCGGGACAGCAACAAGGCACGAAGCGAAGCGTACAAGCGTAAAACGGGAAGAAACATATTGTTATGCAGAGGTTGCGAGCTCCAAAAAAATAGCTCATTTTACACCATATATGCCATTGTAGAAAACATGAGCTTATTTCTTATATGGTTAAAAACCTTTTCTTTATCTTCAACGCGAAATTAACTCAATGGATTTACCCGCTTATACCAAACAGCAGCTTGCCTTACGCAACGGACAGGATAAACCTCAGATCTGGGTGGCTTACAAAGGGCTGATTTATGATATGACCGATAGCAGGTTATGGCGCAATGGCAAACATTACGAACATTGGGCCGGGCAGGACCTCACCGACGAATTGCCCGATGCACCGCATACCGAAGCGGTTTTTGAGAAATTTACGCCAATTGCTAAGTTGGTTAAACCAGGTTCATTTTAGTAAGGGTAGATTGTTTTAGCTCCTTAAATTCTGACGGCCTTTTACCTACCATTTTATAAAATGTATTGCTGAAAGAAGAAATGCTATTGTAACCTACCTGGTAGGCCACTTCGCTAATGGTGGCATCGCTTTCCAGTAATTTTTCCATTGCTTTAATCATCCGGGCCAGTTTCAGGTACTGGAAAAAAGAGGTATCCAAAGCAGATTGAAATAACCTCGAGAGTGTACGTTCACTAAAGCCCATGGCCTTGCCCACACTTTCCAAACTCATGCCATCATCGGCTAGCCCATCTACAATATGTCTCAATACAGGTCTTAGCCGCATATTTTCAGTAGTGGGGAGCGCAATCGGCAGCGGATGTTCACTTACCACAGGAAGAATGTTTTTAAGCGTATTTAAAAAATCGTATTCATGCGTTTTGGGTGTGATATTTCCATTCCAGCGCTCCGAAAAGAGGAACATCTCTAATAAAAGGTTATTTACCGGATAAATACCAATCTGTTTGTAAAACGGGTTTTCATCATCTGTAGCCGTATCAAAATAAATATTCCGCACAATGGCAGCATGGTAACGGTGTTGCAGATGATGCTCAACCCCGGCCGGGATCCAAACGTAATGCCGGGCGGGCAGAAAATAAGATTTCTCTTTGGTGTATAGAAAAATAATGCCGCCCTCTACATAGGTAAGCTGTCCTTTTAAATGCTTATGGTCTTGAAATCGGTCTTCAAACCTGCTATGCCAAACATACATGGTTTCTGGTTTTTCGTCGATTGCAAATAAAAGGTCTTCGTTGCTAACTTTTATCATTTGGCTGGTTTGAATAAATATATGTCAGTTTAGATAAAACAAAGTAACAAATCTGTAGCGAAATTTGCATCATTAATTAACAGATATGATTTTTTTAAAGTGTAAAAGAACGTTTCGGGTGTGCATGCCCTTTCTTTTATCATCAATTTTTGTATATGCACAAGCAGTTCCCGATCAAAGCAATTTCACCATTAACCAGGTTTGGGCACTGGCTGATAGTAACAACAAGAAGATTCAGGTGCAGGGACTTAGCGTGCAGGCTGCCGATGCGCATGTAAAAGTGAGCAAGGCTGAAAGATTGCCAGAGATCGCTGCTGAAGGACTTTATGCGCATGTTTTTCCATTACCCATTTATGAAAATGGATTGTTCCATGCGCCTAGTCAGTTTCCGGTTGCACCAACTTATTATAAAGCCAGTGCTGATGCTTATTTCAATATTTACAATGGCGGAAAAACCAATACTGAAATTAACGCTTCGAAAGTAGAAAGTGAATTGAGCAGGATACAAAAAGGACAGAGCAAACAGGAAATCCATTATGTGGCGGCGGTTTATTTTTATGATGTATTCCGCAATATTTCCTATCGTGGCTTGTTGGAACAGGATATCCGCGACCGCGAAAAGCAGCTTGCCGAAATTAACCAGCTCTATAAAAATGGTACGATATTAAAAAGTGATGTGTTGAGGGCCGAATTACGCCTGTCTAAACAGCGAATGCTACTCACCGAAATTGAAAATAGCATCAGAATAGCCAAACAAAAACTCAATATTTTAATCGGCAGGGCAGATGATGCGCCTTTAAATCCGCAAATATCTGATCAGGAAACGGATGCCATTGCATTAAAGCAGGCTGATGAATATTTTAACGATGCCAAAACATCTTCTTACAAAATCCAGATTTCAGAAAAGGAACAGGCGCTGGCTAAGCTGAAACTCAAAAATGTAAAATCGAACGTGATGCCTTCTTTGGGTTTCTTTGGTGAATATGCATTTGCCTATCCGCAGATCCAGTTTTATCCTTATGCACTTTCGCTTTACAGTACAGGTATGGTGGGGTTAAAGCTTAAAATCCCGATTTCATCCTGGTACACCAATCAGCATAAAGTAAAAGAGGCAGAAATTAAAGTGCACCAACAGGAGGTAGAAGATGAGGATGTAAAGGATCATATCCGTCAGGAAGTGCAGGAAAATTATATCCGATATAAAGAATCGGTGCAACGCATCACATTGGCTGAGGAAAATATTAAACAGGCTACAGAAAGTTACCGCATAGTGCAGAATACTTATTTCAATCAGTTGTCGCTTTTAACCGATCTGTTGGATGCCGAAACCCTGTTGCTGCAATCGAGATTCGAATTAACCACAGCAAAAGTGAATGCTAAAATACAATACTATCAATTACAAAAAGCCGTAGGAAACTTATAAAATGAACACACAAAAACAAAGTAAAGCCGATAAAATCATTAGCAGGATTACCACCGTAATAGCGCTCATCGTTTTAGTGGTACTGATGATATGGGGTGGGAAAACCCTTTTCGGTTATATGAAATATGAAGAAACCAACGATGCGCAGGTAGATGAATACATTAACCCGGTAACAGCAAGGGTAAGCGGTTATATTAAAGCCGTAAAGTTTGAAGAAAACCAGGAAGTGAAAAAGGGCGATACGCTGGTGCTGATCGATGACGACGACTATACCGTTCAACAGGATGAGGCTTCGGCTTCGTTGTTAAATGCCAAAGCACAGGTTTCGGTACAACAAAGTAATATTAAAACTGCCCAAAGTACCGCTTTGGTTGCCGAAGCTAAAATTGCCGCCGCAAAAGCGAAACTCTGGAAACAACAAACGGAATATAACCGCTATAAAAAACTGTTCGATGCAGAATCGGCTACCCGACAACAGTTGGAAACAATCGAAAGTTTATTGCAGGTGGCACAGGCCGAATACCAGGCGGCCAAAGAAGATTATGCAACGGCTATATCGAGAACGAATGATATTAAAGTGCAAAGTAATGTACTTGAATCTGAAATAAAAAGGAGAGAAGCCGTAGTGAAAAGAAATAACCTGAATACCTCTTACACGGTTATTGTGGCACCCTACGATGGTAAAATGGGTAGAAGAACGATACAGGTAGGGCAATTGGTTCAAACCGGCCAAACGATCGCCTATTTGGTAGACCGCAGCGCTGGAAAATGGGTGGTGGCCAATTTTAAGGAAACGCAAATTGCCAAAATGCATGTTGGTGAAAAGGTAAATGTTGAAGTAGATGCTTTCCCCGGGCAATCGTTTCAAGGTGAAATCGAATCGCTATCTGGTGCAACAGGTTCACGGTTTTCATTATTGCCACCCGATAATTCGACCGGAAATTTTGTAAAAATTGCACAGCGTATTCCTGTGCGTATCCGTTTGGATAAACAGGATAAAGGTATCGACCTGTTAAGTGCCGGAATGAGCGCCGTTGTTAAAGTGAAAAAAAATGACTGATCAATTGCCCATATTTAAAGCAAGGGTACCCGAGTGGCTGGTAGTACTGAGCATTTTTGCAGTGCTTTTATCATCGGTATTGCTTTTTGCATTATCAACAGCCGATGGTACTGCTGCGGCAGGTTATTATGGAGCAAGTGCTTCCGACGTTCAGTTTTCTTTACTGATGTTTTATGCCGCGGTAGCCAGTTTTGCAGTGGTGGAGCGACGTTTTTTTGCAAGGGTAGTCACCAAAGATTACCTGTTGATCTGTATTGTACTTGAAATCCTGATTGCTTATTGGTGTTATCATACCCGAGAAATCTGGTTGATTTTTACCTTGCGGTTTTTGCAGGGCATTGTAAACTGCGGATTAACCAGTATTTCGCTCAACCTGCTCTTTAGCCGTTTAAAATCGGAGCATGCGAAAGAAACAGGTTACACCATATTTTATGGGATGATCCTTTGCGTATCGCCCATTACTGCTTTGTTTTCGGTTCCCATTGTAGAAAACTATGAATATAATGTGGTTTATAAGGCCATTATATTTTGTTTTTTGCCAAGCGCCATTTTACTTTTCAGTGTAATGAACAGGATACATATTTTGCGGAAAACACCACTGTATAAAATAGATTGGATGAGTTTTGTACTTTTCTCAACCATGTTGGTACTCATTGCTTATGTGTTGGTTTATGGGCAGGAATACGATTGGCTGGATGATAAGCGTATTGTGTATTCCATTTGTGCCATTTTATTCCTGTTTCTGGTTTCGATTGTGAGGCAAAAAACCTTAAAAAGACCAGCTGTTGATTTGAGCGTATTTAAATCGAGGAATTTTGCAATTGGGATTGTCTTTTTGGTGATCCTGTATATCATCCGAGGCGCTTTCAGCTTAACTTCTTCTTATTTTATTACGGTTTTGGGTATGGATTCGTTACATGCCAACGAAATCATGATTTTTAATATCGCCGGGGTGATCGTAGGTTCTGTCATTGCAATCCGCTTTCTCATCCGCCAGAAACATTTAAGGGTATTGTGGGTAACAGGTTTCGGGTTTCTTTTTGTGTTTTTCTTATGGATGTGTCACTTATTCGCCAGTGAAGCCGGAACAGAAAATTTTTACCTGCCTTTATTTATGCAAGGGGTTGGTGCTGGAATGGTGATGTCGCCGATTGTAATGTTTATCATGTCGTCGGTGCCGGAAAATATGAGCCAGTCGGCATCTTCTGTCGGTATTTTTGTTCGTTTTTCGACCTTTAGCCTGAGTTTAGCCTTTATTAATTTTTACCAGTTATACTTTAAAGGGAAACATAATGATGATTTACGGAGCAGCCTGACTTTGCTTGATTTTAACCTGCCGGATAGGCTAAAAATGTATCAATCGGCATTAAGCAGTAGGGGAATGCCCCGCGACGAAGCTGGTAAAGCAGCAATTGGCTTGCTCAACAAAGCAGTACAGAAACAAACCTTTCTGCAGTTCTGTGTAAGCTATTATGAATGGATTGCGGTACTTTGTCTGTTATCGATTATTCTGATTGCATTGCAGCCTGTAATTAGCAGAACGGTGATTAATTTAAGGAACAGGCAGCCTGCGGCTGTAGGGTTTTAATAGATAAGTCGTCAGAAAAAAAAGTCGTCATTGCGAGGCACGAAGCAATCTTAATGCACATGCTGGTAGCGATCGTTGTAAGATTGCTTCCTCGGCTGAAAAAGCCTCCTAGCAATGACGGGCCTAGAAAACAAAAAACCGCAGGTTGATAAGAAATTCATCTCTAAACCTGCGGTTTGTTATAATAATTATGTGTAGCCTTCCCAAAAACATTATTTAATGTCCTTCGACAGGCTCAGGATGACAATTGGCTATGATTCTATCGTAAACGCACTTAAGTTTACAAATTGCTGGATCCTTGCGGCAACTTCTTCTTCAGTTAAGTTTAATAACTTTTCCGTTCCGAATTTTTCTACACAAAACGATGCCAATGCAGAACCATAAATGATTGCATTTTTCATGTTATTGAAGTTAATGGTACCCACTTTAGCCATATAACCGATAAAACCACCTGCAAAGGTGTCGCCGGCACCTGTTGGATCGAATACTTCAGCTAAAGGTAATGCCGGAGCAGAGAAAATCTGATCTTCGTGGAACAATAATGCACCATGCTCGCCTTTTTTAATGATCAAATATTTTGGTCCCATGGCCAGTATTTTTTTAGCCGCTTTAACTAATGAATATTCGCCTGATAACTGACGGGCTTCTGCGTCGTTAATGGTTAATACATCCACCATTTTAATGGTTTCCAATAAATCGTCCATCATAATGTCCATCCAGAAGTTCATGGTATCCATTACGATCAATTTCGGGCGGTTTTTAAGGCGTTTAATTACGGTTTGCTGTACCTGTGGGGTTAAGTTGCCCAACATCAGGTATTCGCAGTCCTGGTAGCTTTCCGGGATAATCGGGTCGAAGTTTTCCAAAACGTTTAATTCCGTAATTAAAGTATCACGGCTGTTCATGTCGTTGTGGTATTTCCCCGACCAGAAAAATGATTTTTCTCCTGCTTTAATCTGTAATCCTTCGGTGTCGATTCCGTGGTTGGTGAAGGTATCGATGTCTG
The DNA here is from genome assembly GCF_000633455.1 of Pedobacter jeongneungensis. GTDB lineage: Bacteria > Bacteroidota > Bacteroidia > Sphingobacteriales > Sphingobacteriaceae > Pedobacter > Pedobacter jeongneungensis_A. Next base: position 96,660 of record NZ_AYMG01000003.1, on the reverse strand, counting down.
ACTGATGAAAGTCATCACCTACAACTGCTACAATTTTTGCTTTATTATAAAAGTAAGATGCGGCTAAACTGGCGTATGTTGCTGCCCCACCTACAATTTTATCTGTTTTTCCGAAAGGAGTTTCAATAGCATCAAAAGCTACAGTACCTATGATTATCAGGCTCATATCTTTGTATTAATTTTTTTTCTAAATTTTTTCACTGCAAATATTGCATAAATAATTTAAAAGCCCTAATATTGCATTCCCAAAACGAACAAGGGTATGTGTGTTGTAAAGCATAAATAACCACGTTTTAGGAAACAACCAGCACTCCTTCTTAGCTCAGCTGGTTAGAGCATCTGACTGTTAATCAGAGGGTCGCTGGTTCGAGCCCAGCAGAGGGAGCTTCAAAAACCACAACGAAAGTTGTGGTTTTTTTGTTTAAGACTTACGCTGGGTGAAAAGTTTGTCACGATTTCATATCGGAGAGCCCGGCAACAGTAGCTTCAAAGATTACAGTAAAAGATGTGGAATTTTTGTTTGACCGGAGTAGACAGAATTTTAGCAGGTTAATCACTAGAAAATATTAATAATGCTCAAATCGAAACTTGAATTATTATATCAAACTTTTTTTAACTACTTTCTAAAAAAGGATGGCTATAATAATAAAACACATATTGTTGCCTCCGCTGTCTCTACTTTAGTTTATATCCTTACTATTTTTTCCTGCCTGGGGATTATCAATATATTTAGCCATGATCTGTTGCATTTTAAAATAGAGAAACCCAAATCCTGGCTATTAGTTTTCATCGTCATGTTCGCTGTTTATTTGTTTCATTTCTATGGATTGAAATTTTCGAAAAAAGGTGAAAATGAAGATGGTTCGTTCAATCTATCTGGAAAAAGTTATAAATCGACCCTGAAATTCGCATTGGGTGTTATGGTAGCCTTCTTTTTCTTTACCATACTTAATAAACTGATTCAGAATCTTTAAAATTATATGCTTTGGTAGTCTTGTTTAGCCTCAGTAATTTTTTTGGCGATCCTCTAAAACTTCTATTTTTTATATCATTGTTTAATTGGCCCCGTTCTGTTTCAATACATAATCAACCGTTTCATTAACCCAGTTGTTACTTGTAAGTTCTACATCGGGTTTAACACCAACACCTTCCAGCGAGTGTCCGGCACGGGTTGTAATTTGGCAGTTAGGCGTAAACATCCAAAAAACGGTATCAGAATTTTGCAAAGAAATACTCATACTATTACCCGGATTTCCCCCTCCTGCAGTGGTTTTTCCTAAAATGGTTGCCCTTTTCATTTCCTTGGCAGTAAAAGCGAAATATTCGGCTGCCGAAAAAGTTTTATCAGAGGTAATGATATATAAAGGGGTATCAAAGAATTTTGGACCTTGTGAATAGTTAAATATCACTTCACTCTGATGCCAGTTGGCTTCGCCTGTACATTTTTTTATTAAAAGCGTTTGATAATCTTTTGATGCGTAAAAAAATTGATTGATAAAAGCACTGCTGGCTCCATCTCCCCCTGGGTTTTCCGTGATATCAAAAATAATCTGCTTACAACCTGCTACAGCGTCCAATGCGCTCCGTATTTTTTTAAATGCCGCTTCGCCCGCAATACAGGCATCCCATTTAATATAACCAATATCATTTTTCAATATTTTTACGCTGGTGATGCCTGCCGTAAAAGGTTGTTGATTTTGGGCCTGCTTAACCTCAGCTTGTGGCTTGATGGTGTAAGCAATAACATTAAAGTGTTTATCACTTGTTTCTTTACGGAGCATGTTTGTTATCATCTTGGCTGCAACCTCAGCTGATACGCCTTCAAATAATTTCTCGCGCTCCATCTCCTGTATCTTTTCGGCCAGATAATTGGCTTTCTTTTTATCGAAATACTGTTCTTTTAAATTATTTTGTACTACAGATAGCAATAATGAGATATCCTGCTGAACCGACGGTTTGCGTTGAGAACAGGCTGGAAATGCGATTATAAATGTAAAAAATACGGATAGAATTGCGGTGAAATTTTTGATCATGGATGAAGGCGTTAAAGTTTATTGTTAATATCAAAAGTATAAAAATTATGGTAAAGTAAATATTTTGTTAGGATTAAAATAGGTCTTTTTAGATGATTTAAAACGTTTTAGTTAGCTGATGATATGTTATGACTTTGAACCAATTAAATTGAAGAATAATAAAGTACCGAAGCTTAAAGTAGATTTTCTGCAGGCATCATTCTATTTTGTATTTTACATCAATGAATGAGATGAAAACGTTTTCAATTTCGAGGCATAGCCGGCTTTTTCTGTGTCCGATAGCAACAATTTTATTAAGCGTAGCGACCTATTAAAAATGGATGTGATTTTCTTTAAGGATACATTTTTACTGGAGCGTTATGCCGACCTGTTTTTTCTTTTCAAATATGATTTTTTTGGTAGTGGCGATCTGATTGTTTTACCGTTAAAAGACGCTTATTTTACCAAAATCAACAAAATATATGAGCTCATTCAATTAACACAAGCTTCTGGTTGTTTTCATCAGGAAGAATTAATCAGGAGCTATATTTTTGCATTGGTTTATGACCCGTAAAAGTGGATACAAAAATATTTTCAAAGGCTACACTTAGTGTAAATTTGTGATCAGCCATCCTGTAAATGAAAGATAATATCAACTCCAGTCTCGTGTCGTCACGAACCATTTCCCTAACCTTGCAGATTTTAAAAAAACTGCAAGGGATTCCCTCACATTCAATAAGATAACTTGTGTAATATTATTAATAGTTAGTCTATGGATTTTGTAGATTAAATATTTATCAATATGTTTGCGCTCATCATGAATGCAATAACAATACCCCAAACATCCTCTATCTCTGATATTAATCTTAAACTCGCTGCTTTAAATGTCTATTTCCATGGGAATATGTGCTGTTGTTGATTTTGATTTTCCCTGAATTGTTATGGGTTAAACCTATGACGCCTTAAAAACCTGACCACCAATCCCCCTTAAATATGTGTTGAAATTATTGCCCAAAAAAGAACCGGCAAGGAAGCCTCGCCGGTTATCACGGAATATCAGTTCTGTAACGCCAATCACGCACTGATACCCATCCAGCTTTATCCAATGAATTGAATCATTAACATAAAACCCGTTAAATATGGAAATATTTCTCCATAAGAAAAAACCATTCTTATTGGCCAGCCTTATTTTGCTCTTTACTGTGCTGACCGTGCCCCTCAAAATTTTTGCCCAGGTTGAACCACCGCCACTCATCAATTCGAAGCTGGCAGGTACAGTAATCGATTCGCTAACCAAAGAGCCATTACCCGGTGTTGTAGTTCGCATTAAAGGCGTTACACACGTGGTTTCGACCGATGGAGATGGGAAATTTGTTTTTGTAACCGGTCAGAAATTACCCTATACCTTAATACTGAGCTCTGTAGGTTACGAAACCAAAGAAATCGTAGTAAGTACCAGTCCCACTACTATTAGGTTGAAAGAAGTAAATAGTCAGTTAAATGATGTAGTGGTGGTTGGTTATGGCACCCAAACCAGAAAATCCTTAACCGGTTCGGTTTCTACCATTGCAGTTGATGAAGTAAGGGCTAAACCAACTGCTACCCTTGCCGAACAGCTACAGGGTAAAGCGCCGGGTTTGCAGGTAAGTACTTCTACAGGTGTTCCGGGCGATGGAATGTTTATCCGGATCCGTGGTACAACTTCAATCAATGCCAGTAATGATCCTTTATATGTAATTGACGGTGTTTATGTAAATAGCGGATCTTTACAAAAAATTACCACTCAGGGACAAGCGAATAACCCACTGTCTGATATCAGTCCGGATGATATAGAAAGTGTTACCGTTTTAAAAGATGCCGATGCAACGGCTATTTATGGTGCACGTGCAGCCAATGGGGTAATCCTGATTACCACCAAACGCGGTAAATACAATACGGCGCCAAAAGTAAGTTTAAGTGCTTATGTGGGTTGGGCAAAAGCACCAAAATTGTGGGATCTGGTTACCGGACCACAACATGCCGAACTAATCAACGAGTTTTACCGCAACTCAAATGCAGATGCCATCGCAATTGCTGCTGCGAATGGAACAAGTCCGGCTACTACTTACAGGTTCCAGCCTTTTAGGGCAATAACCGATAATCCAACCGCTTCGCCGGCGCCACGTGGTTTGCCACAGGATCAAAATACCTACGATCGTTTAAGTAAAGCCTTCCGCACCGGACTTTTGCAGAACTATGATATTTCTGTTTCAGGTGGTAACGATAAAACCACTTATTATATTGGTGGCGGTTTAAATAAACAGGAAGCTACCCTTAAAACAAACGATTTTAGAAGAGGAAGTTTCAAGGTAAATATTGATCAGAAAATCAACGATTATGTAAAAATCGGAACCAGTAATATCCTTACCCAAACTTACCGCACCAATGCACGTGTGGGCGATGGTCCACAGGGTGGGATTTTACAATCGGCTTTGCATACGCCCACCTATCTGCCGGAGGTAAATGCAGACGGGACACCGGGCAAATGGGCGGGGTTTGATAACCTTGATGTTTTGCTGAACAATACCAACATGAACAGCACCAGTAACAGGTTGATCAGTAACCTATATGGCGAGGTAAATATTACCAAAGATTTAACGTTTAAAACCAGCTGGAGTGTTGATTATAACCAATACAACGAATTCCAGTACTGGAACAGTTTAACCAACCTGGGTATTGCAAACAAAAATCTTGGTACCTCAAGTGTAAGCAATAACACCATCTGGACGAACGAACAAACATTAAATTATAACCACGTTACCGGTAAACATACTTTTGGTGCTTTAATCGGTAACTCGTTACAAGGCTCAATTTCCAACCAAACCCTGGCACAGGGAACCAATTTCCCTAACGATTCGTTTCAGCAGATTGCCTCTGCAGCCAATACCACTTCATCCGCTTCAGAAACACAATACAGGCTATCTTCATTTTTCGCTCGATTAAATTATAATTACGGCGGGAAATATTATGCGGTTTTCAGTATCCGTGGTGATGGTTCTTCGCGTTTTGGTGCCAACCACCAATGGGGATATTTCCCTTCGGCAGGTTTGGCATGGCGTGTTAAACAGGAAAACTTCTTAAAAGATGTTGCTGTAATTTCTGACTTAAAACTCCGCGGAAGTATCGGCGTAACCGGAAATCAGAACGGGATCAACGATTTTGCTTCACGCGGTTTATGGGGCGCTGGCGCCAACTATCAGAACAATCCGGGTACAGTGCCTTCGCAGTTGGCTAATCCTGATCTGAAATGGGAAAGCACCCGTCAGGCCAATATTGGTTTTGATTTAAGTTTCTTAAAAGACAGGTTGACTTTAAGTGGTGATGTTTATGATAAATATACCAGCAACCTGTTGCTTAACCTGCCATTGGCCTCAAGTAAAGGATTTTCATCTATCCTTACCAATGCCGGTGAAATGAGCAATAAAGGATTGGAACTGAACATCAGCAGTGTTAACCTGGATGGTGCGTTTAAATGGAGTACCAATTTCAATATTTCGCGCAACATCAATAAAATAGAAAAACTGCCTACGCCTGTGGTTGCCGCTTATGCAGCCGAACGTATGGTGCAAGGTTTATCGATGTATACTTTTTATGTGTATAACCAGCTTTACGTTGATCCACAGACCGGAAATGCCGTGTACGAAGATGCCGATCATAATGGCGTAATCAATGCAAACGATATAGTTCCGGTAGGAAATGCATTGCCGAAATTTAACGGTGGTTTAACCAATAACCTCAGTTATAAAGGTTTCGATTTATCGGTGTTCTTCAATTTTGTGTATGGCAACAAGGTTTATAACAATAACAACTATTTTCTTGAAGGTGGCGGTACCCGCGATGCCAACAGGGCCATGGATGTGTACCAGTTAGACCGCTGGCAGAAACCGGGCGATATTACCAATATGCCGAGGCTAACCGCTTACGGACAGAATTATACCTTAAGCCCAACCAGCCGTAATATTGAGGATGGATCTTTCCTTCGCCTGAGCAATGTAACCCTTGGTTATAACCTCCCTAAAGATTTTATCAAAAAAGCGAAAATGGCTTCTGTAAGGATATATGCAAGTGGGTCAAACCTTTGGTTATGGACTAAATACAAAGGTCCGGATCCGGAGATCAATGTGTCTTCGTCGGCTACTGTACTCGGTTACGACTTGGGTACGCCACCTGTGCCACGTACTTTCCAGATAGGTGCAAACATTACTTTTTAAACCGAATAATTAATCATGAAAAAAGTTATATACATATTCGCAGTCATTACCCTGTTCACTTCCTGCAAAAAGTTTCTGGAGGTACAGCCCCAGTTGCAGGTAGATCAGGATCAGGCCATCATCAATGCCGGTACTGCGGCTACTGCCGTAAATGGTTTATTTAACCTTTTGGCGGCCAACAGTTATTATGGCTCAAACTTCCCGGCGCTTTCTTATTTATCTGCCGGAGATATCCAATGGTCGGGTTCGCAGTCTGATCCCAATGAAATTACCAAACACCTTACTTCTGCTACCAATGGTTATTTGCAGTCGGCCTGGACGGCTATTTACAAAACCATATCACAGGCCAATTATATCATTGATAAGGTACCAACTGTTAGCGATCCCTTATTGACCACCACACTAAAAAACCAATATCTGGGCGAAGCTTATTTCGTGCGTGCTTTGGCTTATTTCGACCTGGCTCGTGGCTGGGGTGGTGTGCAGCTGATCTTAAAACCGACCAATAATTCATCAGATAACAGCGATATTCCACGCAGCAGTTTGGCAGATACCTATGCACAGGTGCTAAAAGATTTAAATGCTGCCGAAACTTTGGTGCCAACAGCCGTAAGCCGTAACCGGGTAAGTTTACGTACAGTGCAGGCACTTAAAGCCAGATTTTATCTGTACCAAAAAAACTGGGCACTGGCTGAGCAATTTGCCACATCGGTAATCAACGATAATGCCAATTATTCGCTCGTAGCACCGTACAGTGCGTTTTTTGCCAATAATGCGGTCGCTACAAACGAATCGGTACTCGAACTGGCTTATACCACCTCAAATACCAACGGACACAGCAACTGGTGGTTGCCGCCGGTTTTGGGCGGACGTAGAGAGTGGTCGCCGAATGATGTTTTGGTTGCTTTATTAAATAACCCAACCATTGGTGGAAACCGCAATACTTTAATTTCACAAACCGCGCCTCCGGGTAATTTATGGTATGGAAAATTATATTACCGCAATCCATTGGGTACCGACCCTGCTTATGTTATCCGTATGGCAGAATTATACCTTATCCGTTCAGAAGCGAGGGCGCAGCAAGGTAACCTGGTCGGTACAAACAGCGCACAAACAGATTTAAATGCAGTGCGTAGCCGTGCAGGACTTGGTGCGACAACATCAGCCACTTTAAGTGAGATTTTACTGGCACTCGAAAAAGAACGTCAGGTAGAATTCCCTTTCGAAGCCGACCGCTGGTTTAACCTGGTACGTACAGACCGTGCGCAAACTGTGCTGGCCCTGCCTGATAAACACCTTTATCTTTTCCCGATTCCTTATAACGAAACATTGGTTGATCCGCAATTGGCAGGACCAAACCGTAACCCTGGTTATTAAAATATTGATCATGAAAAAACTAAGTATTTTTCTTTTAGTCCTAACCGTTTTTGGTTATTCGGCATTTGCTCAATCATCACCGATTACCGTCAAAAAATCTGATACCAGGCATGGTCCCGAAAAAGGCAGTCTTTTGATCATCGGTGGTAATGTGGGTTCGCAACGCGATATCTGGGAGAAATTTACCGAACTGGCCGGAGGTAAAGATAAAGCCGTATTGGTGGTGGTTACCACCGCATCGGGCGATTCGGCAGCCTATGATAAAAAAGGGGTAGAAGAGGTAAAACGTCAAACCGGGATTAAAAATGTAACCCTTTTTCATACCAGCGATTTTAAGGAAGCCAACAGTGAGAAATTTATTGCTCCGTTAAAAAATGCAACCGCAGTTTACTTTGAAGGTGGTCGCCAGTGGCGCATCGCCGATTCTTACCTCAACACCCTTACCCATCAGGCTTTTATTGATGTGCTGAACAGGGGAGGTGTAATTGCAGGCAGTTCGGCCGGTGCAAGTATTATTGGTTCTTTTTTATGGAGGGGCGATACCAAAGGCGCACAAATCTTAGTGGGCGATCATACACAAGGATTGGGTTTCCTTAAAAACTCAGCAATCGATCAGCATTTATTGGTGCGTAACCGCCAGTTCGATCTGGTCGATTTTATCCGTAAGGCACCAGATTTAATCGGTATTGGCTTAAATGAAGCTACAGCCGTTCTGGTACAGCGCGATACCCTTCAGGTGCTCGGACATTCTTTTGTAGCCATTTACGATTATAACACCATCGTAAACAGTGGCGAAAAACATGTGGTAAACAACCGCGAAGATTTTACGGCTTCAAACGGACCTTTTTTCTTCCTCGGTGCAGGTCAGAAATACGACCTGGCCAAAAGGCAGGTAATTAAAGAACTACGCAAACCGGGCAATACCGCTTCAAATCAATAACTTAAAAATAAAGCAATGAGTAACACGAATATACCATCGCCGCCTGTTTGGACAGATAGGGAAAAGCTGATATTCAGGTTCTTTTTTCTCTTTTTTATCCTTCAGGCCATTCCTTTAAGTGTCGATTTTTTTAAAATTGTTTTTGGTTTTAACTGGTTTCACATCAGCTATGGCGATATTTTTAACCTTACGCGTTTATCTGCAAAGTTCCTGCCTGGTGCTGATAGTTTTATCAATTGGATCATTGTTACAATAATTGCAATAATTGGCGCGGTAGCCTGGGGTAAATCGAAATATAAAGATATCGATTACAACCAGTTTTATTACTGGTTAAGGGTGGTGGTGCGTTACCGTTTGGCCATTGGCATCATCGGATACGGCTTTATCAAGTTTTTTCCTTTGCAGGCCCCTTTTCCATCCATCAGTAATTTAAATACCAGTTATGGCGATTTTACCGACTGGAAAATATTTTCGATGAGTTTAGGCATTGTACCTTCTTACGAAACATTTTTGGGTGGAATAGAAATTCTTGCAGGATTATTCTTGTTCTTCCGCAAAACAGCTACCATCGGTGCAGCAATTATCCTCGTATTTACCGGAAATGTGTTTATATCTAACCTGGCTTACGAAGGCGGCGAATTTGTATATGCCACTTACCTGGTTACTTTTGCACTTTTTGTATTGTGGTTTGATGCGCAAAGGATTTATAACCTCGTATCGTTAGAGCGACCAACAGCACCCAACAGTTTTAAACCCCTTTTTGTGGGTAAAACAAAAACTCTGCGCCTGGTACTTAAAACACTCGTTATTTTCTTTTTTGTTTTCCTCTATGGTTTTAAAACCTATTCGGGTTTTCATCACGATCCTTATCAGTTTCCGCGTACCAAAGGCTTGGCCAAAGCTGCGGGAATTTACAATGTAAGCGAATTCAGAATCAATGGCCGGGTTTTACCTTATGCTGCTGCAGATTCGATCCGTTGGAAAGATGTGGTATTTGAAAAATGGGCCACCATCAGCGTGCGTTCCGATCGGAAAGTAATTGTTGATTCTGCAAATTACGAACAGGTATTTAAAAATGATAAAGACCGCGATTATGAACTGGCCGGTACCGCAGGAAGGCATTATTACAGTTACACCATCGATTCTGTAAACCATGTATTGCTGTTGGATAACAAAAATCCACACTACAAGGGCGAACAGTTGCGGTTAAATTATAGCCGCCCTGATAGCGTCACTGTAATCCTTTCGGGTACCAATCAGCACCGCGACTCGATTTACGTGGTACTGAACAAAATCGATAAAAAATATCCGTTAAAGCTTAGCCGCCGCAAAGCACTTAAACTATAAAAAGCTTAATGTTATGTCTGAAATAAAACAACAGGATATAGAGAACGAGGTAACAGCGCAACAGGCTGCAGCTAAAAAGCCATGGTCGTGGCAAAAGAAATTTGGCTTCCGCCTGCTGTTTATTTTCTTCCTCGCCATGTCTATCCCATTTTCGGCCAATTGGTATAAAAACGTATTTACCTTGGATTGGTCTCGGCCACATTACCGGGATTTATACGATATCGCCCGTTTCCAGCCCAGCTTTTTATCACTTTTTGGCGGACAGCGTTCGCGTGATATTACCGATTCGCCATCGGGTGATGAAACTGACAAAAAAGAGGGTGTCAAAAAGAATAAAACAGAAAATGCTAGCACCAAAAAAGCTGAAGCGAAAAACGACAATGGCGCAGCTTTGCCACCAAAAAGAAGTTTCCTGGCTGATTATGTAGATTGGGGCATCGCACTGGTATTTGCCCTTATAGGAGCAGTAATCTGGACGGCCTTCGATCGCAAGCGCAAATCTTATCATATCCTTTATTATTGGATCAGGGTGGTGGTGCGTTACCGTGCCGGCATTGGGATTATCGGTTTCGGATTCACCAAACTTTTCCCTACACAGATGCCTTACCCCTCACTGGGTTTGCTCAATAGTAATTTTGGCGATTTTACCGCACAAAAAATATACTGGCTTTCGGTGGGTGTGGTTCCCTGGTACCAGGTTTTTGGTGGCGTGGTCGAAATTGTTGCCGGTGCTATGCTTTTCTTCCGGAAAACCAGCACATTTGGTGCTATACTTTTAGCGGCTGCGCTAGGCGATATCACTTTTGTAAATTATGCCTACGATGGTGGTGTACACGTTTACGCATTTTATTTTGTGCTGTTAGGGTTATTTATCGCTGCCGATGATTTTCCTAAATTATACAACCTGCTCATTCTCGAACGTTATACCGTACCGTTTAGAATTTACCCCGATTTTAGAAAACCATGGCTTAAATACACCCGCATCACGCTAAAAGTACTCACCTTTGTGATCTTTTTTGGTGTACTTACCTACACCGAGGTGATCAATTTTAAATACGATCCTTACAAACAGCCTGCAACCGCCGGCGTTAAAAAATTAAGGGGAAATTACCACGTAAGTGAATTTAAAATCAACGGTGAAGTGATTCCATTTAATCCGCTTGATTCGACCAGGTGGCAGGAAGCTACTTTTGAAAACTGGACAACTTTAACCTTCAAAATTAACCGTCCGGCGCTTATCGATCCATCAAATGGTGGTGGTAGCCCAATGCGGGATATCCAGCGTACTTTCGAAATTAGCGGTGTTGCCGGGGGTCAAAGGGCATTTCATTATTATGCCGATACCGTAGATCAAGTGCTTTACCTGCAGGATAAAAACGTGATGGCTTTAAGGGGCGGACGTAAAGGATCCGATAAGGCCGCAGCATCAAAACCAAAAGAAGATAACTGGATCAGTAAAATGGCATGGCAACATATCGGAGATGAAAATAAAATGATCGATAAAGCCGCCTGGTCTACCCGCAGGGACCGCGAATTTGAAGAAAAACCAAGAGAAGTAAAACGCCATCGCATGGTACTGAAATACGATACGACGGATGGTTCGAGGGTTATCCTTTCGGGCATCAATGAGCGAAAAGATTCGATTTATGTGGTGCTCGATCGTTACGACCGACAATATGTATTGCCAAAAAGCACTTTGAGCGCAGGTAAATATTGATGAAATGAACAAAAAAACGGTACTCATATTCGCATGTCCTGTCGTGTTGTTATTGATGTCGCTAAAAACGGCATTTGTACCCATTCAGGTTCAATTGCCATTAACGGATAGCTTAAAGCGGCCGGCTAAATTTGGTTTTGGCCGACCGGCTACCGCTCAGGAAATTGCAGCATGGGATATTGATGTTCGTCCCGATGGGAAAGGCTTGCCCGCAGGGCAGGGGGATGTGAAAAAAGGCAGGGTACTTTACGCTCAAAAATGTGCGATGTGCCATGGTGTGGATGGTACCGAAAAACCGGGTGTCAAACTTCCTGGAAATGCTTTGGTTGGCGATACGTCGGCCACCAGTAAACCGAAAACCATTGGTAATTACTGGCCATATGCCACTACTTTATTCGATTATATGCGCCGTGCCATGCCTTACAATCTTCCGGGTTCTTTAAGCAACGATGAAGTATACAGCATAACGGCCTATCTGCTCAATGCCAACAAAATTATAAAAGCAGATGTGGTACTCGATGCCAAAAACCTGTACAAAGTGGTAATGCCGGCGGAAAAACTATTTATTATGGACGATCGTAAAGGAGGACCTGAAATAAAATAATGAAAAAACTCGGAAACAAAGATCAGAAAAGAGCAACAGGCAAAATCAGCCGGCGAACTTTATTGGGAGGGGTAATTGCTGCTGCAGTTTTACCTGTACAATCTTTATTTGCTGATGAAATACCGAATGAAAAGCCGATTATTCCTGAAATTACAGATGATCCAACTAAAATCGTTGGTCCCGGGCCTGGTCCGCTGGGGAAACGCTCTCCATTTGAGCAACCCGTACGCAAAGCTTCCGATATTTCTTCGCGCACACCTTTGCAGGATATGCATAGTACGATTACTCCGGCCGATCTGCATTTCGAACGCCACCATGCAGGCATTCCAAGCATTGATCCTGCAAAACATGAATTGCTCATTCACGGCCTGGTCGAAAATCCGATGAAATTTACCCTTGCCGACATTAAAAGGTTTCCATCCGTTACCCGTACCTGTTTTATCGAATGCGCCGGTAATTTTCGTACCGGAAAAGCCGAAATGACCCCTCAGGATATTCTTGGGCTCACCAGTCAAAGCGAGTGGACAGGTGTAATGCTCTCTACAATATTTAATGAAGTAGGCATCAGCGATAAAGCCAAATGGTTTCTGGCTGAAGGTTCGGATGCTGCCGTAATGACCCGTACCATCCCTATCGCAAAAGCCTGGGATGACGCCATGATTGTTTACGCACAGAACGGTGAAGCCATACGTCCAGAACAGGGTTATCCCATCAGGTTACTTTTGCCCGGTTTTGAAGGTAACATGAATATCAAATGGTTAAGGCGCATCGAACTTTCGGAAGAGCCCTACATGACCAGGGAAGAAACGTCAAAATATACTTACCCTGTAAAAGATAAAATCAGAATGTTTAGCTTTGAGTTGGATGCGCGTTCCATTATCACTTATCCATCTTATCCCCAAAAGGTTAATAAAGGCTGGGTAGAAATACGTGGAATTGCCTGGAGCGGCAGGGGAAAGGTAGAAAAAGTAGAGGTAAGCACCGATGCCGGAAAAACATGGCAGTTAGCCAATTTACAGGAACCTGTACTGAGTAAAGCACATACTTATTTCAGGTATCTGTGGGACTGGAAAGGTGAGGCAACTGAAATATTAAGCCGCGTTACTGATGAAACCGGCTATTTACAGCCAACTTTGACACAATTGGTAGAGGCCCGTGGCGCAAACCTTGGGGGGTACCACATGAATCCCATTACTGCATGGCAGATTAAAAACGACGGAACCGTTTTATTTAAACCGGAAACCATAAAATAACCAGATGAAACCAGAAAAACGGGATTATGATGCAATTGTAGTAGGGTCGGGTCCAAATGGACTGGCTGCGGCCATCCTTTTGCAGCAACAAGGACTTTCCGTTTTAATTATAGAAGGCAAAGATGTGATCGGGGGCGGATTAAGCTCTGCCGAACTCACTTTGCCCGGCTTTACACATGATGTTTGTTCGGCCATCCACCCGATGGCACTGGCTTCGCCGTTTTTTAAAACTTTGCCCCTGGCAGATTTTGGATTGGAGTACCTGCAACCCGTTTTGGCCGCAGCACATCCTTTTGATGATGGAACTGCCGCGATACTAGATCATTCTATCCAGAAAACCGCTGAATATTTGGGGGCCGATGCTAAAACTTATACTTCGTTGATGGAAAACATTACGGCGGCATGGCCACTGATCGATGAAGATGCGTTAGGGCCATTACGTTTCCCCAAACATCCATTGGCGATGGCGGGTTTTGGTCTGAAAGCATTGAGCAGTGCAATAGGTTTTGTTAAACGTTTTAAAGAACAACACGCCCGCGGACTTTTTGCCGGAATGGCTGCACATGCCATACAACCGCTAAGCAATTTAAGCACCACGGCCATTGGTTTGGTATTGATGGCCACCGGGCACCTTAAAGGCTGGCCGATACCCAAAGGCGGGTCAAAATTTATTGCTGGGGCATTGGCGGGTTATTTTAAATCGCTTGGAGGAAAAATCGAAACAGGGACTTTTGTTAGCTCCTTAGATCAATTGCCTTCTGCCCATGCGGTGCTTTTTGATGTTACCCCAAAACAACTATTACAAATCGCAGGGCATAAATTCTCCAATATTTACAAATGGCAGCTCGAACGTTACCGTTACGGTATGGGCGTTTTTAAGGTAGATTGGGCATTAGATGGGCCTATTCCGTTTACCGCTGAAGAGTGCAGGGGCGCGGGTACCATACATTTAGGCAATACTTTCGAAGAAATAGCCGCAGGCGAACTGATGACCAGTAAAGGCCAACACTCAGAAAAGCCTTTTGTATTGCTTGCACAGCAGAGTTTGTTCGACCCTTCGCGTGCACCTGAAGGGAAACAAACAGCATGGGCTTACTGCCACGTTCCCAATGGTTCAAAACAGGATATGACAGCCATAATCGAAAACCAGGTAGAAAGATTTGCCCCTGGATTTAAAGATCGGATTTTGGCCAAACATACCATGAATACCGAACAGATGGAAGCGCATAACCGCAACTATATCGGCGGCGATATTAACGGGGGCATATTAGATCTCGGACAATTATTTACCCGTCCGGCTTTAAGGTGGTCGCCATATAAAACCTCCGCCAAGGGATTGTACATCTGCTCTTCATCAACTCCGCCGGGAGGTGGCGTACACGGAATGTGCGGCTACAATGCCGGCAAAAGAGTATTAAAAGATATTTTCAACATAAAAATCAGATAACCACAAATAAAAAACGATGTCAACACAAAACAATGCTTCGGGAACTACAGGAGCTTTAACAGATGCAGGGATAACGCCCGACAAAAAAACATTTTTACAATCGCTTACCGAAGATTGGTGGGCGGTAATTTTAGGAACAATTATTATTGCCACAGTACTTTATTTAACCAATAACGGTACAACAATTACTTTACCCGCTTATAAATGGGCTACTTCGGAAGATTTGTTTGGTAAAATTCTTTCAGGCTCAAATTTATTACTCATTTTAGAAACAGGAGCGGTTTTTCTGGCGCTTGCATCCATAGCCATCGGCCTTTCGGGTGGTAATGTAGCCAGGTTTGCTGCCGGTTTTTCGCTGATCTACTTTTTTGCAATCATCTCCTTTATTATTGGCGGCAACAAAAACGTATCTTATTTCGGACTGGAATATGTGGTTTTTGCTTTGTTGATCGGTATCCTGTTGGGTAACGTGGTAAAACTGCCCGAATGGTTAAAAGAAGCCGTACGATCTGAATTTTATATTAAAACCGGCCTCGTAATTTTAGGAACCACGATTTTGTCAGCCGATTTGATCAAAGCAGGTTTGCCGGGAATTGTACAGGCGGTTATCGTAGTAACGGCCGTTTGGTTTTTCTCATTATGGCTAAGCCGTAAATTAAAAGTAGATGATGAATTTGGTGTGATTTTAGCCTCTGCTGTATCCATCTGTGGTGTTTCTGCAGCTATTGTTGCAGCAGGGGCAATTAATGGCGACAAACGTAAACTATCTTACGTGACCACATTGGTGTTGATTATGGCCATCCCGATGATGATCATCCAACCCTGGGCGGTAAGGTATTTTCACATCCCCGAAGTAATTGGCGGCGCCTGGTTGGGCGGAACGTTAGATACCACTGCAACGGTTACCGCTGCAGGCGATTTGGTTGGACCGATTGCTGTTAAAGCTGGTGTAATTGCGAAATTCTCTCAGAATGTATTTATCGGTGTCGCGGCATTTTTTATTGCAATATGGTGGGCCTATAAAAAACCAAAAGGAGAAGCTGGCGAAGTTTTGCCTAAAGCTAAAAGCCCCGGACTTAAAATTGTATGGGAGCGTTTTCCGAAATTTGTATTGGGATTTGTTGCCGCATCATTGGTGTTCTCTTTCTTATTATCGCCTGCAACTGCAAAAAGTGTTGCGCCAAGATTAAATGGCTTGCGTACCGTATGGTTCGCTATTGCTTTTATTTCTATCGGTATGGAAGCTAAGTTTTCGTCACTCGTTAAATTACAAGGAGGCCGGCCGGCATTTACTTTTGTAACCGCTCAGATTTTCAACATCTTCTGGACGCTGTTGTGGTCGTACATCCTGTTCGGTGGATATTTATTCCCAATACCGGATTTTAAATAATACAAACTTATTACTTCAAGCCTCGGTCCGTGTCTCCACGGACGGAAACATCAAAACTCTGGTGGTCTGTTTTTTTAACAGACCACTTTTTTTATAAAATTTTTCCACTGCTTTCCAAATGAGAGGCTTACCATATAAGGCATTGAAGGTGCATATAAGCTTACATGGCCTTATATTTCTTATATGATTGATAAATTCGGCTGATCCTTTGTTGTATTCAATAGCGAAACATCAAAACTCTCATAGGCTGTTTTTTAACAGATCACTTTTTTTATAAAATTTTTCCACTGCTTTCAAAGTCAGGTCGTCATCTCGACTGGAGTGCAGTCCCGAATAGTTGGGACAGGTTACGGCCGAAATGACGTATCTATAATTTAATCGATTAAAAAAAACTTCCTAAAAATTTGCGTAGTTAAATGACTACATTTATATTTGTAGTCAAATAGCTACATAATGAATTTAAGAAGAGATGTATTTCAGGCCATTGCCGACCCAACACGTAGGGCCATATTGGTGTTGGTAGCCACACAATCGATGACAGCTGGTGCTATAGCGGCCAATTTCGATACCGCCAGACCAACAGTTTCCAAACACCTGCAGATCCTGACCGAGTGCGAATTGCTGGAGCAGAAACAGAACGGGAGGGAAGTGCATTACCATACCAATGCCAAAAAGATGAAAGAAATAGCTGATTTTATCGAACCTTTCCGCCAGATGTGGGATGATCGGTTTAACAAACTGGAAGATATTATGAAAAATTATAAACCAACCAAATAGAACCAAATGGAGCAGAAAACAAAAATTGATGCCGAAAATGGCAAACAGGAAATCGTAATTACGAGGGAGTTTGATCTTCCTGTTGAATTGCTATTTAAAGCTTATGTAGAGCCCGAAATTGTAGCACAATGGATGGGCACTAAGGTACTTAAACTCGAAAATAAAAAACATGGTAGTTACGCTTTCGAAACTTCAGATAACAAAGGAAATGTAGCCTTTGTAGCCAGTGGTGTAATCCACGAATTTGTGCCTGAAGAGAAAATTACACGGACATTTGAAATGGAAAATACGCCTTTTGCCGCCCAGCTTGAATTTTTAACCTTCGAAAAACTGACGGATGACAGGAGCAAACTCACCATGCACGTGATATACAAATCGGTCGGTTTAAGGGATCAGATCCTGGCCTTACCTTTTGCTCAGGGTATTAATATGGCACATAACCGTTTGGAAAATATTGTAAGTCAATTAAAATAACAGATCATGACAAAGAGAAACAAAATTATCTATTGGATCGCCACGGTTTGGCTTTCCCTGGGCATGCTGTCTACAGGCATTGTGCAGTTATTAAAAGTAAAAGGAGAGGTAGCGCTTTTTACCCAATTGGGCTATCCGATCTATTTCCTCACTTTATTGGGCATCTGGAAAGTTTTAGGTGTTATTGCTATCCTTATTCCTAAATTTACTTTACTAAAAGAATGGGCTTATGCAGGTTTTTTCTTTGCGATGTCTGGTGCTGTTTTTTCGCATATTGCGGTAGCTGACCATAGCTTTTCGGGATATTTCGGGCCGATGTTATTGTTGGTATTAATAGTGCTTTCGTGGTATTTCAGGCCTGCAGAAAGAAAAATTGTTTCAACTAATCTATAATATGATGAACCCTAAAGTTGATTTTTATTTTAATAAAGCCAAAAAATGGCAGGAAGCAGTAAATTTATTAAGAGCGATTGCACTTGATTGTGGACTAACCGAAGAGTTAAAATGGGGTTGCCCGTGTTATACGTTGGATGGAAACAACATTGTTTTAATCCACGATTTTAAAGAATATTGTGCCTTTTTATTCTTCAAAGGTGCTTTATTAAAAGATCGCGAAGGTATCTTGATTCAGCAAACGGAAAACGTGCAATCGGCAAGGCAGATCCGTTTTACCAATGCATTACAGATTGTAGAAATGAAAGCAACCTTAAAGTCCTTCATTTTGCAGGCCATCGAGGTAGAAAAGGCAGGATTAAAAGTAGAACTGAAAAAAACAACGGAATACAGTATTCCTGCTGAGTTCCAAAATAAACTGGATCATATTCCAGATCTAAAAGCAGCTTTTGAGGCCTTAACTCCTGGAAGGCAAAGGGGATACCTTTTACATTTTTCGGCACCGAAACAATCGAAAACCCGCGAAGCAAGGGTGGAGAAATATATGCCAAAGATTTTGAGTGGTAAAGGATTGGATGATTAGTTTTATTTGTGGTGTTAGATGTTACCATCTGACACCATTGCATTTCTATTTAATTAATTTCCATTTTGTGAATTAGACTACAGTCAGATGGTAACATCTGATTGCACAATAAATGTAATGGAATCAGTCTGCTCCAAATTTTTGCTAAATTTATTCCAAAACAACAATATGGATACTGCATCTTACTTAGCAAAATTTCAAAAAGCAGCCGATCAGCTGGATCAAAAACTGCTTCGCGAAAAAGAAATCGAGGCCGCTGTTGGAGTGATTATGTATTCGGTATTTTTAAAACTCTATAAAAAATCGTGGGCGAGTGAGGAGCAAGATCCTTTAACCGCCAAATCAAGGATATTTTTTTCCATTTGGGTAAATGATGACATAATTAAAGAACAAAAGATTTATTATAACATCCATGCATTTAAACTGCGGCACCTTAAAGGTTACGCAATACAAAGCAGGCAGTTTGCAGATGCCTTCAGAGCTGATTTTAAGGTTTTTGAACAGCAATGGTCAAATGTGAGTGTAAAGTTTGGTCCGCTAACTTTAATGGAGGGTTGGGTAAAATGCGATGTGAATGATTTTCAAAATGAAATTATATCATTAGCCAATAATTTTCTATCGATAGCACATTTGATTGATGATA
The DNA here is from genome assembly GCF_000633455.1 of Pedobacter jeongneungensis. Lineage (GTDB taxonomy): Bacteria > Bacteroidota > Bacteroidia > Sphingobacteriales > Sphingobacteriaceae > Pedobacter > Pedobacter jeongneungensis_A. The sequence goes on along the minus strand of NZ_AYMG01000003.1, from coordinate 77,453 downwards.
CATTAATTCAGTTTAAAAAATAAGTTTGATTTAGGGGGTGGACTTTTAAAGAAATATAAGCTTATGTGCCCCTTATATTCCTTACATGGTTAATTTTTTTATTGGGAAATGGATGGTTTGTGGTTCTTGGCGGTTTTGAGTCCCGCCATTCGCTATAGCTCCGATAGAAAAAATCGGAGGCTGCCGCTGCTGTCGGGTTTAAAAATAAGGGTTTGTGCACCCTGCAACCTCAAAAATGGAAAGCTGTTTTGGCCAATTAGCCCCGGTTGAAGCGTTACCCTGCAGCAACGAGGTATGAGTAAGCGAAGCGTAAAAGCGGAAAACGGGAAGACATTTAATGTGTTGAACAGGCATTGCGCTCCAAATAAAAATTGATATTTTTCAAAAACGTGGCAATAAATTTAATACCAATATGAGCAAAACAAATAAAAAAGAACTATCCGCAGTACAAACATCAGATCTGCTCCATATTTTAAAACTCCGTTTCGAGCAAAACATAAACCGGCACAAAACTTTAGAATGGAATAAAGTACAGGAAAGGTTAACAGCCAAACCAGAAAAATTGTGGGTGCTTGATGAAATGGAAATTAGCGGCGGCGAACCTGATGTGGTGGAGTATGATGAAGCTACTGATGAATATATTTTTTACGATTGCTCGGCCGAAAGCCCTAAAGGCCGCAGAAGTGTTTGTTACGATCGTGAAGGGCTTGAATCGAGAAAAGAACACCAGCCCGAAAATAATGCGGTTGATATGGCCGCTGCAATGGGGATCGAACTGTTAACAGAAGAACAATACCGTTATTTACAACAACTCGGAAAATTCGATACTAAAACTTCAAGCTGGTTAGTTACCCCGTCCGCAATCAGAAAACATGGCGGTGCCTTATTTGGCGATCGCCGTTATGATCATGTATTTGTTTACCATAACGGTGCACAATCATATTATGCCGCAAGGGCTTTCCGCGGTTTGCTTAGGGTGTAATTTTATAATAGCTTTTCATAGCAGAAAAACCGCAATCCAGGGCGTTTGGCCAAACCAATTTCGCCACTAAAAGTATAACCTAATTTAGGGAAAAGCGCCTGAGTGGCTTTATTCTCGCTATTTGTATCTACCCTCAAAATGTTGATGCCATTTGCTTTGGCAACCACCTCTGCCTGTTGCATTAAGGCTTTGGCAATGCCTTTGCCCTGGCAATCGGGATCTACAGCCAAACGGTGTGTAACAATCGCTTTTTCAGTAATGTCCCAACCGGCATCTTCATATTCAGGATCCTGATCGTTGGTAATAGCCGAAACCCCGACTATCTGATTTTCCAATTCTGCTACCCATAACTGACCGATAGTAATATCCCTGGCAAAAACTTCAGGATTTGGATAATCATCTCCCCACTGGAAATTTCCGGCGGCACGCATTAAGGGTACAACCTTCTTTACAAGCTGCATAATTTGAGGGATATCTTTTGTAACGGCTAATCTTATTGTCATGGAGCAAAGATAATAGATAGGTTTATTGGTTCAGTTGTTCATCGGTCATTTGTTTGTTGGTTAGCAGATATAGAAACTGCCAATTGAAAATTGTTCATTGGTAATTTTTTAAATCGGTTATCGACTATGGACTTCAGACTAAAGACTTCGGACTGTTTTAAATCTTCATCAAATCTTCATCAAATCTTCATCTTTCAGTTTGATATTTGAGCATATCGCTCTTCATCATATTCCGGCCTCAGAAAGGCTGTTAAGGAATTGTTTTCCTATTATTTAATTCTCATTTTCATAGTGTTAATTCAAGGTTAAACTTAATCTGCTCTTAATATTGAATTAACATTAAGGCTGTTGTTTTGTACCAAAATAAAATAACAGAAAATGAAATCACGTATACTATCCCTAGTAAGTATTTTTGTGCTCCTGGTCACATTTGCTCAGGCACAGGTTACAACATCTAGCATTAATGGAAAGATTAAGGATAACAAAGGTATCATCCCAGGTGCAACCATCGTTATGGTGCACGTTCCTACCGGTACAGTTTCTAAAGGTTCGTCAAACGAAAACGGCCTTTACCGCATTGGTAACTTAAACCCGGGCGGACCATACAAAATTACCGTAACCTTTGTTGGTTATAGTCCGGTAGTAAAAGAAAATATTTATTTAACCCTTGGTAATGACGTAAAACTCGATATCGATCTTCAGGAGCAGGGCAACCAGTTGGCAGAAGTAAGTGTTAAAGGCCAAAAAGGCGGAACAAAATCTGGTGCAGGTACAAGCATTGGTGAAGGTCAGATTAAAACCTTACCAACCATGAACCGCAGCTTACAGGACGTTACCCGTGTAACACCTCAGGGCAGTAAAGATAATACCTTTGGTGGTACCAACTTCAGGTACAATAACGTAACTATCGATGGTGCGATTAATAATGATGCCATTGGTTTCAGTCCTTCATTAGGTGGCCAGAGCGGAAGTTCGGGCATGCCTGGAAGCAGTACACGTACTAACCCGGTTTCGCTTGATGCGATCCAGGATGTTACTGTGTTACTTTCTCCTTACGATGTTAAAGTGGGTAACTTTTTAGGTGGCAGCATCAACGCGGTTACACGTGGTGGTACCAACGAAGTAGTGGGATCGGTTTATGGTTATGGCCGTAACGCTTCGCTGATCGGGAGAAACAAAATTGGCGATAACAGCAAAGAGCCTTCTGCTTTTCACGATTATCAAACTGGTTTCCGTGTAGGTTTCCCGATTATTAAAGATAAATTGTTCTTCTTCACTAATGAGGAGATTACCCGCCGTCAGGATCCGGTAATTTTAGGAGCAGGATCATCAGATATGAAATTGCTCACTTTGGCAGAAGCACAACAGATTTCAGATCGCATGAAAAATGCTTATGGTGTTGATGCAGGTTCGTTCGGTGATTACAATATCTATTCACAATCTAACAAATTCTTTAACCGTTTAGATTGGAACATCAGCGAAAGCACCCAGTTAACCATCAGAAATAACACCATTATTTCGAAAGCAACAAACTTAGAAAGAGATCAGTCTAACTTCAGGTTTGGCGGTATCGATTTCAAACAGAACAACAACCAAACTTCAACTGTTGCCGATCTGAAAACCCGTTTTGGTAATTCAGCTACCAACAACTTAATTGTAGGTTATTCTACCGTTCACGATTACCGTGATCCGCTTTCTAATCCGGCTTTGCCACAGATTGAGATTGCTTCAAACGGTGGAACATTGTTTTTAGGTACAGACCGTGAGGCCAGTATCTTCAACATGAAACAGAACACTTTCGAATTTACCGATAACTTTACTTACAGCACCGGTAACCATACTTTTACCGTTGGTACACATAACGAATTTTATAAAATCAACTACGGTTTTGTAAATTCATGGAATGGCCGTGTGGCTTATAGCAGTATTGCCGATTTCCTGGCTAACCAGCCAAACAGGGTGCGTACCAGCTACAACTATGATGATAACAGCCGCGATAACATTATTGCCAACCCAACTGCAGAATTTAATGTGAACATGTACAGTGTTTACGGTCAGGATGAAATCCGCATTGGCGACCGTTTTAAATTAACACCGGGTTTACGTTTTGATATGGCAAACTTGCCAGATATGCCATCATTGAGTTCAAAAACAACAAACTCTCCTGTTGATCCCAACTATGGTACAACTTATACCTACACGCAGCCATCATCAATTACCGGAAAATTCCTGAACAAAATCCAGATTTCTCCTCGTGTTGGTTTTAACTTCGATGTATTGGGTAACCAAAGTTTGGTTATGCGTGGTGGTACCGGTTTATTTACCAGTCGTGTTCCTTTTGCATGGATCGGTTATGCTTATTACAATAATGGTGTAAACTATGGTGCTTTCGATAAATCGTACGTTTATACAAGTACAGATCCGACTAAAATCGTGAAACCAGCTGCGGGTTCCGATCCGATTAAAGATGCTTTAACTGGTAATGGCGAAGCAGGTTATGTAGCTAACCAGGGCGTAAATGTTAAAGATGCAAGTGGCGCTACGCAGGTAGATTTAGTTGACAATAACTTTAAAATGCCAAAAGCATGGAGAAGTAATTTAGCTTTCGACTATAAAACTGATGACCAGTGGAAATTTACAGTTGAGGGAATTTTTAGCCAGGTGATCAAAGATGTGCAGTTTCAACAGATCAACTATGTAGATAATCCAAAATACATGGTTTATGATACACAGAAACAGATGCCAATTTATTCAGGTACCAAAATTAATCCTTTATATACCAATGCCTACCTTTTATCAAATACAGATAAAGGATACAAATACAGTTTAACAGCACAGGTAAGTAAATCACTTCCTATCGGCTTAGATATGATGGTGGCTTATACCTACGGAAGATCGAAAGATATTGCCAATGGTATCCGTAACTCGATGGAGTCTAACTGGCAGTTAAATCAGGCGCTTAATCCAAATAACCCAGGTTTGGCTTATTCTAACTTTGATATCCGCAACAGGATTATCTCGACCATCAATTACAGGTTAGATTGGGCCAAAAATGGTAAATATGTATCTAACTTCTCGTTGTTCTTCAGCGGTCAGTCGGGTTCGCCATACTCATTGGGCTTAGTGAACACCAGAATCAACGGCACCGGACAAACAGTAAGTTTAATGTATGTGCCAGCTGTAGGCGAAACACAGAAATTCTTTGCTAATACACCAGATGGAATTGCACAGGCTGCAGCTTTTGATAACTATATCAACGGTGATAAATACCTAAGTACCCGTCGTGGCGATTTTACAGAGCGTAATGGTGCACGTACTCCTTGGAATGTTCAGGCTGATTTCCGTTTCTCTCAGGATATTCAGGTGGCAAGAGGAAAACATCCACATGTTTTAACTTTAACTTACGATATCATTAACCTGACCAATTTGGTGAATAAAGATTGGGGAATTCAGTATTTTTCTCCTAATACTTATAACTCTATGGCCAGTGTGGGTATCAAAGTTCAAACGGCAGGTACACCAACAGCTTATCCGGTTTATACCTTTGCTCAAAAAGATGTAACCTCTTATTCAAAAGATTTCTTTGCATCACGTTATCAGATGCAATTGGGATTGAGATATAGCTTCTAATCTTTTTTTAAATAAATATATAACGGTCTGGCCTGATAAAGGTCAGGCCGTTTTTTGTTTAGCGGTGAGTACCCATAGTAATAATTTTATTTACTGCAAAAGCTGTAAACTATAAACCTTATTGTAGTGAAAAGCCCGTAAGCGAGGCACGAGTGCGAACTTGTAACGGAAAGAAGGACTACGGCTACCGATGAAATACCAGCTTTCATTTTCAAATGATGAAGGTGTATTGATTTCATGAAGATAAATGACCTGGGATTTTAGGAGAAATGATAGGCTGCGAGGAATCGTCATGAGGTTTGTATCATAAAGATAGAATTGTTGTCCTGACCTTGTCGAAGGACTTGTTTTAAGTGCCTTACAAAGCGTTTCGACTACTTGTCCCGATTTTTTATCGGGAAGCTCAACGTGACAAATTCGAAGTGAACTACAACTTATGATACAGCTTCATCTTAATGTTGGCCCTTTAAGATTCCTGCCTGCGCGGGAATGACGGGCATGTTATTGGATTCAATGGTAGCGGAGTCGAATGATAGCCATAGAAGCCATGAAACACCGAAAATCTTTCTTAAATAACTGATTAAACCTTTCCTATTCTCCTCCTGTCCAAATTATACACACAGCGTAAAGCTTGATTTATTTTTTACTTAAAAGGTTAGGTTATGAAAAAGATTGTAAATGCGTTGCTCTTATTGGTTTTGGCGTTAAATTTTAGTGCATGCGTAGTGAGTGCACGTGCGCCACGTGCCCACTGGGTACCCGGTTATTATGTTGTTGGCCCTCATGGCGGCCGCCATTGGGTACATGGCCATTACCGCTAGTTTATCCTTTCGATTTTCTTAAACTCATGCTTAACAGCTGGGTTAAATGCAAAGTCTGTGCTTTCCTTCTCCATTTGGAGAAGGATGCACTATTTCAGGTAAATCCACTTCCTTAAACAAGGTGAGGTGTAACTAATATGATGTTTCATTTAGAATACAGGAATAAAATAATACATTAGCAGTATTAATCTCTATTTTAACAATGCAGGAAGAAATTCTTTTACAGATAAGCGGTAAAATTAAAGAAAGACGTAAAGAACTTGGCATCACCGTTCAGGAACTTGCAGATAAGGCAGAAGTAAGTAAAGGCCTTATTTCTCAGATTGAAAACAGCAGAACCATCCCATCACTTATGGTATTGATGGATATTATTAAAAGCCTGGAGATTGATTTAAACAGCTTTTTTAAAGACATCAATTTTCATAAAAAAGATGCCCCCGTACTCGTAAAGCGAAAAGACAATTATCAGAAATTCGAAAAAGAACAAGCCGTTGGCTTTAATTACTCGCGTATTTTAACCAAAAACATCAAGTTTTCTACTGCCGATTTTGTGCTGCTCGAGCTTGAAGTAAATTCACATCGCCCGATGGTAAAAACCGAAGCTTTTGAGTTTAAGTACATGATTGAAGGCAGGGTAGAATACCAGTTTGCGAAAAAGAAAGTGATACTCGAAAAAGGCGATTCCATGCTTTTTGACGGAAGACTTTCGCATACTCCTGTTAACATTGGCGATACCAAGGCATTGATGCTGGTGATTTATTTTTTCGAGTAACAATTTAGTAAACAAAGTTTATTTATACTTAACAAATTTTTATCTTCATCTTTATAAACCAAGCCTATATTAGCAGGCAAATTATAAATATGAACAAATTTCTTAAAAGCACCATTTTACTGCTTTGCATTGCTGTGTGCACACAGGCACAGCCAAAAAAAATTAAACATGTAATCCTGATCGGTTGCGATGGCTTTGGGGGCTATGCCCTGCAGCAAGCCAATATGCCTAACCTTAAAGCTTTAATGGCCAATGGCTCATGGACCGATAAGGCACGTTGCGTACTGCCCTCATCAAGTGCGGTTAACTGGGCTTCTTTATTAATGGGCGCCGGCCCAACCGAACATGGTTATACCGAATGGGATAGCAAGGTGCCCGAAATCCCTTCAGTAACCAAAACTTCTTACGGCATATTCCCCACAATATTCAGTGTAATCAGAGATCAGAAAAAGACCGCTAAAACCGCAATTATTTACAGCTGGAATGGCATTGGTTACCTGTTCGAAAAAGAAGCGGTGAGCATTATCGTTGACGGAAAAGAAAAAGATGATTTTTGTACCGACACGGCAGCGGCAATTATTAAAAAGGAAAAACCCTTTTTTACCTTTCTTCATTTAGATGAGCCTGATGGTACCGGGCATTCCATCGGTCACCGTACTCCAGCCTATTACAAACAATTAGAACTGGTAGATCAGCGCATTGGTAAAATTGTAAAAGCAGTTAATGATGCAGGTATTGCCGATGAAACCATTATTTTAGTAACTGCTGATCACGGGGGAACGGGTAAAGGTCATGGAGGTAAATCGCTTGATGAAGTGCAGATTCCATGGATTATTTCTGGTCCTGGTGTACGCAAAAACCACGAATTAAAAGATGTTATCATTACTTACGATACTGCAGCCACACTTGCCTGGCTAATGGGACTGCAACAACCGCAAAGCTGGAGAGGAAAACCAGTGTCAGAAGCATTTAGCAAATAAGCGGTCAAGGCCTGGCAGATTTAACAATTTGATAATATATCATTTGTTTACAAATAATAAACATTGTTTACTATTGTTTTTTAATATTAGTAATTATGGAAATCAGGTTAATCGTGTTAGGTAAATTAACATCCAGCAACAATATAGCAGGGGGATTTAAAATTAATAACCCAATAGTGTAATGAGTTTGCTTCATCTTGCCCGCAAAAAAGCATTGCACTGGCCCTATTGGTTGGTTACAGTAATTGGTGGGGTTGCGGCCTTTGGTTGTTACACCAGTATGTATGCGTTTAGGAAAGCCTTTGCATCTGCTACTTTCGAGCATCAGGAATTTCTGCACATCGATTATAAGGTTTGGCTGGTTATTGCACAAATGGTGGGCTATACCCTTAGTAAGTTTTATGGTATCCGTTTTATTTCCGAATCTGGGAAAAGCAACCGCGCCAGGAGTATCATTTTTCTGATTCTTTTTTCGTGGCTTGCGCTGCTCGGTTTTGCACTGATACCTGCTCCTTACAATATTGTATTCCTCTTTCTTAACGGCTTTCCATTGGGCATGATCTGGGGTTTGGTGTTCAGTTACCTCGAAGGCAGGAAAACAACGGAGTTTATGGGCGCGTTAATGTCCATCAGTTTAATTTTTGCTTCGGGTTTTGTTAAAACGGTGGCCCGCTCCCTGATGTTGTTTGCATCGGTGAGCGATTATTGGATGCCTTTTTTAACTGGCCTTGTATTTTTGCCTGCCCTGCTGCTGTTTGTTTTCTGTTTGGAAGTAATCCCGCCGCCTTCAAAAGAAGATCAGGCATTGCGAACCAAGCGGGTACCGATGGATGCAAAACAGCGGAAGGCTTTTATCACCACATTTTTGCCAGGTATCATTCTTACCATTATCATTTATGTATTGCTAACCTGTATCCGCGATATGCGCGATAATTTTGAGGTAGAAATCTGGAATGGCCTGGGGATTCATAACAACCACATTTATACCCAGATTGACACGCTGATTTCGGTGGTGGTACTGGTGATGATGGGGCTTTTAATCCTGATTAAAGATAACCTCAAAGCCTTTACTGTGATCCATATCATGATTATTGCGGGTTGCCTGTTGATCGGTGTAAGTACTTTCTTTTTTGACCGGGGGTATTTGGGACCAATTACCTGGATGGCTTTATTGGGGATGGGACTATACATGGCCTATATTCCGTATAATGCGATTTTCTTTGAACGGATGATTGCCAATTTCCACTACAAAAGTAATATTGGTTTTATTATGTATGTGGCCGATTCTATAGGTTATGTAGGTAGTTTTTCAGTTTTGATGCTCCACGAGTTCGGAGAAACCGACATCAGCTGGATGCATTTCTTTAAACAGTGTTTGTTTGCGGTTCCATTAATTGGTGGGGTTTGCAGTGTGCTCTCACTAATTTATTTCAGGAGGAAAACATTGGTTACAAATAAAAAGCTACAGAAAGCGGAGGGCTTGGTTTTGACAGAGAAATAAGCATGGGTTTATATCTGCTGTCATTTTACCATTTAAGACATATAAGGGCAATTAAGGCTTATATGTGTCTTACATTACTTATATGGTTAAAGGTTGGGGACGTGATGATCCTAGATTTATCGTCATTGCGAGAAGGCTTTTTCAGCCGACGAAGCAATCTTTATTGTGGTCGTAGAGCATGAATGATTGCTTCGTCGTTCCTCTTCACAATGACGACTTTTTTATTTGGAATTTGTTAATGGTAACGAAGTTGAGGTGGCTTTTATAAACAGTTTCGTCATTCCCAACCCGATAGCTATCGGATGACGGATAATTTTTAAAATATATTAACATCGGTGAAGGTGCCATTTAAAGTATCTCATACAAAAAATAAATAAACATGAATAAACATTTCGATCTTATTGTAGTTGGCGGAGGTATTTTAGGTACTTTCCACGCTTATCATGCCCTACTTTTAGGTAAATCGGTATTGCAGCTCGAAAAAGACAATTTTCCCGTAGGTGCTACGGTACGTAACTTTGGTCAGGTGGTGCCATCGGGCATGGAAGCCGAATGGTTTGAGTATGGTGTGGCTGGTTTGGAAATTTATAAATCCATCCAGCAGGAATTTGATATTTCTGTACAGCAGAACGGCAGCGTGTACATTGCTTCAGATGATGATGAATGTACCCTGATCCACGAGTTGAAAGCACATTACGATACCATCGGTTATACCACAGAATTGCTTAATCAGCAAGCTGTTTTAAAAAAATACCCTGCAATTAAATCTTCTTACGCCAAAGAAGCTATATTTTTCCCGCAGGAAATCAGCGTTGCACCTGATCAAATGATCCACCGCTTGCATCAGTTTATGCAAACGAAATTTGAAAAATACACCCTTAAATATAATAGTCCGGTTACCGCATGCGAGAGCAAAGGAACAGGTGTAGAAGTAGGGCTGAAAAACAAAACCGAAGTTTTTACTGCGGAGAAAGCAATCATCTGCAATGGTTATGAGTTTAAATTGCTGTATCCCGAACTTTTTAGCGAAAGTGGCATTGTGGTGAGCAAATTACAGATGATGCGCAGCATCCCAATGCCTGATGTAAAATTAGAAGGCAATATTTTAACCGGTTTAACTACCCGCCGTTATGAAAGTTTTGAGCACTATTGTCCTTCGTTTAAAAGTATAAAAACACCCGAACATTACGAGGAACTTAAAAAATGGGGTATCCATATCCTGTTTAAAAAAGCAGCAGATAATACCATCATTATCGGCGATTCGCACGTATATGCTGATGTAAACCATTTTGATGATCTGGGTTTTGATTTAAGTACCCATATTAACGAACTCATGCTGGAAGAAGCTGCCCGCATTGTTGATTTCGACGTGCGTAAACTGCAAACTACCTGGGCTGGATTTTATCCTCAGCACCCTACCAAACACATTGTTACCTACGATCTGGATGATTGCATCCATATCCGTACGGCTATTGGCGGTAAAGGAATGACTGCAAGCGCCGGTTATGCAGCAGAAAGTATTAAGAAAATATTGTGTTAACAAATACTAAACAAAAATAGGCTGTTTTGTTAACTAAAAGTTGGCATTAGGCTAACATGTACATCTTATCATTGCATCTATAAACCATAAAAATTTTATAGATAAATGAAACATCTCTACAAGATGAAGATGTGCATGATAGCTTTATTGTTATTATGCCTCACGCCCTGTTTTACATGGGCGCAAACAAAAATAGCCGGTATGGTTAAAGATGATGCACAGCAGCCGATTCCCGGTGTAAGTGTATTGATAAAAGGCACCAAAAAAGCCACTTCTACCGATTTATCAGGCCGTTTTACCCTCGATGCCAAAACAGGCGAAATACTGGTAGTAAGTTCAATCGGCTTTCTATCACAAGAAGTGCAGGTTACTGGTGCAAACCTGAACATCACCTTAAAAACAGATTCCAAAAACCTGAACGAAGTGGTGGTTACCGCCCTCGGTATCCGTAAAGAAAAACGGAACCTGGGTTATGCCATTCAGGAGGTTAAAGGTGCCGATCTGGTAAAAGCCAGAGAAGCCAACCCCGTAAACGGTTTAGTAGGTAAAGTTGCAGGTTTAACTGTGGGTGTATCATCCGAACTTTTGGGCCGTTCATCACTTTACCTGCGTGGAAATGATGTAAACCTGGTGGTGGTAGATGGGGTGCCGATCAATTCGGATACCTGGAACATCAATCCTGATGATATTGATACCTATACGGTGCTTAAGGGCCCAGCTGCTGCTGCACTTTACGGTTACCAGGCTTATAACGGTGCTTTATTAATTACCACTAAAAGAGGTAAACTGAGCGACAAAGGCTTTACGGTAGAACTCAACTCAAGCACCCAGTTTAACAAGGGATTTATCGCTTTGCCAAAAAGCCAGGACGAATACGGACCAGGTGAACACAGTGCTTATGCCTTTGGCGATGGTAAAGGCGGTGGTTTAAATGATGGCGATTATGACATCTGGGGCCCTAAATTTGAAGGTCAGTTAATTCCTCAATACGATAGCCCCGTAGTAAATGGCGTACGCCAGGGTACACCATGGGTAGCCCGTGGAAAGGATAACTTAAAGCGTTTTATCGAAACAGGCTTACTTTCTGCCAATAATGTGGCGTTATCTTCAGCAACTGATAAGTACAATTTAAGGGTTTCCATTTCTAACAATTACCAGAAAGGAATTATACCAAATACACAGTTAAACATCAATAACTTTAACGTAAGCGGTTCTTATAACATCACTCCGAAGTTAAGGGCCGAAACCTATATCAATTACAGCCGTCAGTTTTCTGATAATATTCCTGATGTAAACTATGGTCCGAACAGTGTGATTTACAACATGACGCTTTGGGGCGGTGCAGACTGGAATATCGACGATATGAAAAATTACTGGCAGCCTGGTAAAGAAGGCATCCAATCTATCTATGCAGAATACCAACGTTATCATAATCCTTATTTTATGTCGTACGAATGGTTACGCGGACATAAAAAGAACGATATTAACGGTTATGCCTCATTAAACTATAATGTAAGCAAAGGCCTGGACGTGTTATTAAAAACACAGATTTCTACATACGATCAGCTAAGGACAGAGAAAATGCCTTTTTCTGCTCACCCATACGGTCGTGAAGAAGGTTTGGGCGATTACAGGGAAGACCGCCGCAGCATGTTCGAAAACAATACGCAGTTAATCTTAAAATACAACAAAAATGTGGGCGATTTATTCGAAATCAGTGCTTTTGGTGGCGGTAATGCCCGTAACTTCAGTTACAACTCTAGTTTTACCACTACCGATTACCTGAACGTTCCGAATGTATATAACTTCTCTAACTCTAAAAATCCGGTAAAAGCTTTCGATTTTAATTCCAAAATGTTGGTGTTAAGTGCTTTTTATTCGGTCGATTTAAGTTTTAAAAAATACCTGAACATCAATACTACTGGCCGGGTAGATAAAAACTCTGCGCTGCCGCCAAAGAATAATGCAGCTTTCTATCCTTCAGTTTCCTTAAGCTCAGTAATTTCTGATTACGTAAAAATGCCTGAGTTTATCTCTTTTGCAAAAGTAAGGGCATCGTATGCCAATGTTAAAGATCCTGGTTTAGGTACACAAGATTATATCGGTGCAACACCATTGCAGAGTTATCCGATAGGATATGGTGCCGAATACAGCTCTTCTTACGGCGGGCCGGTTTATGGTCTTTCTTCTCCATACACCATCAGACAGACTTATAACAACCAAACCGGTGCTTATTATACCAATAGCCTGATCGATCTGAATAACATCAGGGCGCAAAGCAGAACCAATTACGAAGGGGGTATCGATCTTAAATTCCTGAAAAACAGGTTAGGTTTCGAGGCTACTTATTTCAGGTACATCGACGGGCCAAAAATTATTAAACAAAGTATTCCGCAAGCTTCCGGATATGATGTAAATACTATTAACGGTCGTAAAACACAGAACAGCGGGGTAGAGCTGAGCTTATCAGGTTCGCCTATCATGACCGATAAATTTGGTTGGGATGTCATGATCAACTGGTCTACCTATAAACAGGTTTACAAGGAACTGGCACCTGGTGAAACATCGGTTGATCAGTTTTTCAAAACAGGCGACCGCATCGATAACATTTATGGTTCTGTGCTGGCCAAAACACCAGGCGGACAGGTTATCCATACCGCAAGCGGAACACCAATTTCGTTACCAGTTAACCAGTTGTTAGGGCACGCAGATCCGAACTGGGTATGGAGTATCGGCAATAAATTCAGGTACGAAAATTTCTCATTCAGCTTCCAGTTAGATGGTAAGGTTGGTGGCGTAATGCAGGATTATGTAAGGTTGAAATCGTTTCAGGGCGGTCGTCAGATCGAAACCATCCAGGGTAAAATGGGCGAAGCCAGGTATCAGGATTATATCCACGTAAACGATCCAAACTATAAAGGTACATGGGTAGGCGATGGGGTAGTGGTTGCCAATAACGGTAAACTTAATTTTGATCCGGTTACGGGTGTAATTACCAATTATGGCGATCTTTCTTTCGCTCCAAATAATACCCCTGTTTTATTGCAGGATTATTTAGGTGTGTTTTACGGTGCTAAAGAAAATACGATGATGAGCCGTACTTATGCAAAATTGCGCGAAGTAACCTTTGGTTATCAATTGCCTAAAAAATTGTTGGAAGGAACCTTTATCCGCTCGGCCAATATTTCGGTAGTGGGACGTAACCTCCTGTACGTCATTAATTCTACCTACAACGATGTGGATGTAGATCAGTATTCGGGCAGAGAAGGCACTTCTACCCTGCAAACGCCAACCACCAGAAGTGTGGGCTTTAACCTGAATGTTACTTTTTAACCGTTAGCACAAAAGATTATGAAAACGATATATAAAATTTTGTTCCTCTTCATCATGGTTGCAGTTTGCGGCGGATGTAAGAAAGAATTTGAAGACAACTTTAAAAACCCAAATCAGGCTGAAAGTGTGCCACCCAACTTAGTGCTGAATGGTATTTTATACGATATGTACGAAGCACCTTTTTCGGGTTCAGAAAGATGGAATCAGTACACCGCGGCAAATTATTTTTATTATGCAACCAACAATTACGATTGGACAGGAGCTTCATTAGATTATACCACATTAAAAAACGTGGGTAAAATGGAAGAAGAAGCCAACCGTTTAGGTGGCGAAGTAGGCAAACCTTACCTGGCCCTGGCCAAATTCTTTAAAGCTTATTTCTTTGTGAAAATGAGTTTAAAGGTTGGCGATATCCCTATGACGGAGGCTCTGAAAGGTGTAGCCAACCTTACGCCAAAATACGATACCCAAAAAGATGTTTTTAAGCAATCGTTGGTGTGGTTAGAAGAAGCTAATCAAAACCTGAGCACTTTAATTGCTGCGGGCAATAAAGAGCTAAAGGGTGATATTTACCTTAAAAACGACTTGGTGGCCTGGCAAAAAGTGATCAATACCTTTAAATTAAGGGTGTTGATCCATTTAAGCAGCAGGGTTGATGATGCTGATTTGCAGGTGAAACAACAGTTTGCTGCCGTATTGGATAATCCTACCAAATACCCTGTAATGGACAGCATGGCTGATAACCTTCAGTTTGTGTACAACGAAAGTTTTAACAAATACCCTAACAATAAGGACAATTTTGGTAATGATGCTTTGCGTTATAACATGGCGGGAACTTATTTAAATACGCTTTCTGGCCTGAAAGATCCTCGCGCTTACATGGTGGCTGAACCGGCAAGGGGAATAGCTGAAGCTAACGGATATGCCATTACCGATTACCGCAATTTTGTTGGTGCAAGCTCGGGCGAAGATCAGGGCGTGATGTTGGATAAAGTACAGAAAGGTTTGTATTCGCTTATTGGTCGCTACAGGTATTACAGTGGTTATACCGCCGAAAATACTTTCATTATTTCTTACCCGGAATTGTGTTTCATCAAAGCCGAAGGTATTAACCGTGGTTGGGCCAATGGCGATGCCGAAAGCTGGTATAAAAAAGGCATTCAGGCTTCTATCGCCTTTTATGGCATTAAAGATGGAAGTAATGTAGTTACCTTCCTTAAAAAGGATGGCAAGCTTGGCGAGTTCGAGACTTATAATATCAATTTCTCGTTCGAAAGCGATTATTATGCACAGGCTGCGGTTAAATATGCTGGTAATACAGCTGATGGTTTAAAACAGATCCTTACCCAAAAATACCTGGCTTATTTCCGTAATTCAGGTTTCGAAGCCTACTACCAGTACCGCAGAACAGGTATCCCTGCTTTCCAAGTGGGGCCGGGTACAGGTAACAGCCAAAGAATCCCGAAACGTTTTCAGTACACCACCATCGAAAGAACGACTAATGGCGATAACCTTAAAGTGGCATTGCAACGCCAGTATAACGGTGTAGATGATATTAACCTGGCGCCCTGGATTGTTAAATAGAAATTTATAACAATCTGATATTCAGTTTGAAAATAAAGAGATGTTCTTCCGTCTTAAACGGAGGAACATTTTCTTAAATAATATTTGATTTATTTTTTGCATAAATAATTTAAAAGCGCTAATATTGCACTCCCAAAACGAACAAGGATAAAGTTTACTGAAAAGTATATATTATCACGTTTTAGGAAACAACCAGCACTCCTTCTTAGCTCAGCTGGTTAGAGCATCTGACTGTTAATCAGAGGGTCGCTGGTTCGAGCCCAGCAGAGGGAGCTTTAAAGCGAATAACGAAAGTTATTCGCTTTTTTTGTTTTAGGCTGGGCGGGAAGTTTATTCTGAGCGCTGGCAAGGTTACTCTACTTTTTCATATTCTAAAGTACCTGTTTGGTCGCTACTAATCGTCCTCTTTTTACTGTCGAAATAATCTACCGTAAAAGCAATAGAAATAATACTGATTTTAACGGTTAGTTTTTTGTTATCGGCTGATAATTTCCATTTTCCTTTGCGGGAACTATTGCCATTGATGCCCTGAAATACTCCGCCCTCCTCAAAAACCTGGTAAACATCAGTTGGTGTAGTTACCACACCATCTTTGGTCTGTTTTACAAGCTTCCATTTTCCGATAAGTTCTTTTGAGGTTTGGGCCTGGCAAGCAAAAGCGGCCACAAAAAGTAATAAGGTGATTACGAGTTTCATATGTATAGATTATAAAACTAAGTTATTGATTTTAACAATTAAAAACCCGCTTCCTTACTGATTTTATTGCCAATACCTGTTGTTTGTAGTGGTCTAAATGAATTCATATAATGGTGTAGCGTCTGTTGGGGAAACTATTTTTCCCCGGTTTTAAAATCAATCAGGTAAGGTTTGATCCCTGCACCATTCAAATCCCTGAAACTTTCTCCAAGTACTAGCTGATATTGTCTGTTCGGTTTTAACTGAACTTCGAATTCGGCAGTGATGCCATCTGCCGAAAATCCAATAAAGTTTTTAATAAACATGGCGTTATCTTTACCCAAAGGCCCAAAATCAAAGTTTCTGAAGCGTTTATCCATAGGTTTTGAAAAAATGACTTTAAATTTATAGTTCAAAGTATCACCTGAATCTGCCGATTTTTCGGGTGTGGCACTAACCACAAGTGGACGGTTCTTTTCATATTCGTCGTTTAATTGCTTGACCGTTCGATTGAAATAACCTGACTGATCTACATAGGCAGCCAGGGCTTTCGTATTGTTATAGTCGAGTTCAATCATGTCGCTAATCGCTTTAACCTTATCTGTTGCTTTTGTATAATATTGGTCGGCAATGGCATAACCTACATAATATCCAAGATCCCTTACACCAAATTGGTTTTCTGCATTACTATATAACCAAAATCCATTTCCGGTATTGAACATTTGAAGGGCAAACACCTGCTTAATGCTTTCGGTATGTGCTTTTCCATAGGTAAGCGCAGGAAGGGTAGAAGGAATGGCCATCACTTTTTCGGAAACAAATTCGGCAACCCCTTCCATTACACATTGCGCCAATAAATTATCGCCGATGTTTGTTTTTTGCTGGGTATGTACATATTCGTGAACGTTGGTGAAAACCAAATTGTCAAGATGCTCGCTAGCCATGGCAATTTCACTTCCAATCAGTACCATTTTACCCGTAGTGGTTCCGCCGCTTCTAAAAGCACCTACCGTGAAATAGATTTCTGCCGGTTTTAAACCAGGATAAAGTTGTTTCAGCCTGTCGATTTTTTTCGCAATGGCGGCTGCATAATCTTTTGCCTTTAACGTATTGGAGCGGATGGAATTAAAATAAGTTTGCTTTTGGGTAATGGCATTCAGATAATCTTTGGGGGTATAATTCCTTGCCTGTATCATTGCCTTTTGGCCGGGTGTAGCTTGCTCCAGAAACAACTTATTAAGATACGCGTACTGTGCACTCGTATCTTTAGTGGCATTGATTTTATCGTAAGCCTGCCAGAAATGATCTACATCCGTGGTGATCAGGTTTACGGTTTGTTGCGCCCAAATACTCTGAGTGATGGAAGCGCATAAAAGGGTTGCAAAAAGTATGGCTTTATTCATATTGATAAAAGACACAGAAAAAATCTTAGTGTGACAAGGGGATTGTTTTTTCTGTTGAAAATTGTGTTTAATTAGTTATAAATTTCGATTACATAATAAGGCAGTGTTATGGAATATTATATGCTATTGCATCTTCTCTAAAACCTAAAGCATGAAAAGTCTACAATTAGTATTAACCAATCCCTGTACAAAGCAATGGAGTGAGATTGAGCGAGCAGATGGAAACCATCATTGTAGCAGTTGTAATAAAAACATTCTTGATCTATCAGCTAAATCCGATAAGGAACTAATTCAGTTCTTCAAAAATAAAAATGACAATATATGTGGGCGGGTATTGGCCAGTCAGCTAAACCGGGAGCTTGTTTTGCCTTCTCCAAGGCTTAGCTGGCACTGGCTGGTGCCGTTTGCTTTAGGCGCATCTATAATTAGCCAAGCCCAGGCGCAAAATTTAAAACCAGTTGTAGTGCCCAGCGAGCAACATCCTAAATCTTTGTCCTTATCCGTTGAAGAAGCAAACAACCTGCCTCCTTTAAAAACCATTATCGCAGGTAAAGTAGTGGATAATTTAAAAGGAAATCCCTTAAATGGTGTGGAGATCAGAATAAAGGGAGATGAAAAAGTGCTGGCCATAACAGACTCAAACGGTAGATTTGAACTCAGCTTGAATGATAAGGACATGCTTAATAAGTTCATCTTTAATTTGCCGGGTTTTTCTAAGGTAGAGACTTACATCAATGACAAAATTGTGGTTAAGTTAATTGCGGAGCGCAGGATAATGCTGGGAGGTATCTCGACAATTTCGCTAGATCAAACACCACTTTATTATGTTTATGCTGGTAAAAAAGGCTGTATACTTGATGCTTTAAGGATGAATGAACTATCGCCTGATTGGATCGAGAAAATAGAAATTTTAAAAGATGCAAAAGCAACAGCAATATATGGCGCCAGAGGCGCCAATGGCGTGATACTGATTGAAATTAAGAAAGCCTACTTTAAGAAGATTAAATTCTCGCAATAAGAAACTGTTTTAGCGAGAGGCTAAGGTCAAATTCAGCACATTCTTATTAAAATCATAAAAAGGTAATATGCTCAACAGATATATGCTTACTGTTATCCTGTTTTTAACGACAGGAATCTCATTTGCCCAAATAAAAGGCACTTACGTTTATTCCGCGGGCGTAGATGCTGGCACACGGACACTGACTTTTAATGGCTCGGGTTTCAGAGATCAATCAACTGGCCATGTGAGCGACAAGTATGGTGAGGGATCATTTAGAATGGATAATGATCATCTTTACCTGAACTATTTTAAGTTAGAGGATAAAGATTCATCTACCTATAAAATCACCACCAGTGAGGAGCTTTACGAATACACCTATATCTTTGTTCAGGCGTTTGATGGTAAAACGCCGATGAATGGCGTACAGGTTGCTTTAAGGGATGGAGAATTTAATATTGTTTTTGCCGCAGACTCGATGTCGGAAGGGAAAACTAGTTTGCGGGTGGATAAAGCTGAAAAAATCCAATATTTCACTGTCGATTTTATAGGTTATAACCGTGTAATCATCCCTTTTAGTAGATTTCGACAAAAGAGAAGCGATGTATTTGTTGATTTTAAGCCACAGCGTACCATGATTGAACCACCGCGCACGGAGGCTTATAAAATGGTTAAATCAGATCACAATAATTTAATCCTGATTAATTCAGAGGGAATAAAATTCTTATTTATTAAGCGCAAGTGATCTTTTACTGGTGCCAGCCTGTTGCTGGTATCAAAATAGAAAATCAAAGGGCAAGCACGAAAATCCGCTACTTGCCCTTTATAATTTAATATACAGCTTACCCCTGATGCTCTGGCATGCCGTTCGGATCCATCCATACATATTCCCAATGGTGGCCATCCAGGTCATCAAAACTGTGCTGGTACATAAATCCATAATCTGTAGCCGGGTTTGGTATGGTTGCACCTGCAGCCACGGCTTTATCTACCATTTCGTTCACTGCATCTTTACTATCGGCCGATAGTGCGATTGAACATTCTATTGCTTTGCTGGTATCTACAATTTCTTTTGTAGTAAAAGTCTGGAAAAAGGTTCTGGTGAGCAGCATCACGTAAATCGTATCGCTGATGATCATACAGGTTGCTTTTTCGTCGGTAAATTGTGGATTAAAGGTATAACCGAGTTTGGTAAAAAATTCTACTGATTTGTTAAGGTCACTAACAGCCAGGTTTACAAAAATTTGAGTTGCCATATTTGTTTTCTTATTTAGTTTATTCAAAGATACAGGCATTACCTATAGGTGTTAACGTGCAAAAACGACAAGTTAAGGGGTTATATGCGACGGATGTGATGCCGCCGCAATTTGAGTTATCTACTTTCGCAAAACCTTACTTTCTGCAGTTGCCTGAATCGAAAGTAGTAAAATAAAGTGTCTACGCAATCCTCCGTATTTTCCATGCGTCCGTGGCTTTAATAATCTCTTAATGATCCTTTATTTTAACCACAAAGAACGCAAGAGAAGGGTGCAGAGGGCACAGAGCTGGCTGGCTATTCAAGATTTATTCCATCTTCCATCATACGATCTCTCAACAGCAGTTACAGCACTATTTTGCATTTACTCATTAATGATGATTCCTGCCGAAATTTAATTAAATACATTTAACCAAATTTAATATTCCATCCCACATGTCGTTTAAACCTTTAGCCAATCAGAGCTATTATCTGATTGCGAAGCATAGTGCAAAGGCACTTGGCTTTGCCAACACCAATCTCGGAACCGGATTGATCCAGATGAAATTCGACCCCGACAATAAACAACAGCAATTTCGGTTTGATTTTGGGAATAATTTCCATTGGATTTTGATGGAGCCCTATAAAGAGCGTTTTTTAGCCATACATAATAGTTCGAAAGATGACGGGGTACATCCGATTTCCTGGCATTGGGAACCCAACAAAGCCAACCTGCATTTCAGGTTTATACCGGCAGGGGACGGATATTACCGCATCATGAACCTAAACAGTGGTAAATACCTGGATGTATATGGCTTAAGTACTGCTGATAACGCTGAAGTGGTGCAGCATCGTTTAACCACTACCGATAACCAGCTTTTTAAACCTGTAGCTGTAATCAACCAGCCTGCCGACGATAATCCGACATCCTTTGTAGAGATTAACGAAATGGCTCATACCGCTGCTTTAGGGCTTATCGGCGCAATACCCGAAGTTGGTGGAGGGCTTAAAGTTATTGTTGAACACTTTTGGAGTAAGGAAGATAAACTGGCCAATCTTTGGGAGCAAATGAAGGTTTATGTGGATGCGCGGATCAGGGAGCTGATTAAAGAATCGCAGTTGAAACAGCTCAAAGAAATGCTCGAAGGGCAATTGAAAAGCCTTGCAGAAATCAACACCGATAGCGGTTTAAAGGGGGGTAAAATCAATGATGTAGTTTTAAGTATTGTAAGAAGAGAACCCCATTTTCTGCACCAATCGAAAGAAGTGTTGCCTTACCTGGTGGGTTTAGGTACTTTAATGATTGCCCTTAGGCACATGATGGTAACGAAGTATGAAGACCTTTATGGTGTTGAAGCCACCGATGAGATTAAAGCCAATAACCTTCGGAAACTAAAAGCCTCAATAAAAGAATATAGTAAGGAGGTAGAGAAAAGCAGAAAAGCTGTGATGGATTTCAGAATGGCACAGGTAAAAGACAGGAGAGATTATACCATTGAAGGAAAAGGTAAATTTCCACGCGATACCTATGTTTCTGAAGCGGTTGATACCTACGACGGCTGGAAAATGGAATGGAAGTTTACTTCCAATAGAATTGGCGACGAAAATTATAAACAACTTGCCGGAAATGCTGCTGAGCAACGTAAAAACCAGGTAAGGGTTCAATATGCCACTGAACTCGACGAATTTTTACTTCCTGCTAAACTCTGGAAGTATTTTGATCCGGAACATGAAGCATATAAAGAAACCATTAACAGTAAAACAACAGGATTATTTGGCGGGCCATATAAAACAACAGAATTTAAAGGGAAAGAGAATGGTGTAATCAGTAAAATAAAAATATACGCTGAAGCTGGCGTATTATGCGGACTGGAAGTATTTTACGATGGAAGCGAAACTTCTGACGGGTTAAAGGGAAAAGCCGGCAGTTCGGTTGAAACCTTAACGCTTGGCACTGGCGAATACATCAACCACGTAATCGGCTACTTCAATCGCCATGTGGATGGCCTTTGGTTTAGTACCCAAAAAGCAAGTACCGCTGGTGGCGGCAGCATTGGCAACACTTATTTCACAGCCGATCTTAGCGACGGATTTAACCCTAAACTGGTAAATATTTCAGGATACCACAGTGCACAACAGATAGAGCAGTTAAATTTCCATTGGCAGTATAAAGATTTTCCATTGTCGAAATACATACCTAAAGCTTAAACCATTTTATAAGGTGTTTGAATAATTTAGATCAGGCCGTTACGATTACCATGTCGTAGCGGCCTTTTATGTAAATTCTCCCCGCAGATTTAAGATGATAAAAAGCGCAGCTTAAACAGCTTTTAAAAGCAGGTTGTAATCGTCTGATCGCCATTTCGAACGGTTAGTTTTTTAGCAAACCATTGAAGTGGGCGATGATGGATTCCAATTTGGTCGTCTTTCCCGCGTAGGCGGGAATGTTAATGCACAATAAAAGCCTGGTTAAAGCATTACGATTCTGCTAGTCGGGAGTACAAATCCCGACCAACGGGTTAATCACGATTTTTACCAGGCCATTGTTAAATAGCCCTGATGGCAGTGAAATCCCTTTTGGGAAAAGATGATTTTTTCTCCAGAGCAAGTTTCTCCAAAAGGATTGAACAAACAGCAGGACGGAACCCAACCCATAAGCACAAAAAATTGCGCTCCGAAAAAATGTGCTGATGCTTTTAAACCTGGAACTTGTCATCGAATACATACTTTATTATAACCTCCCTTAAAATGTGCTAATACTTCCGTGTTTTGTATAAACGGCTCTCAGGTGGCCGCAATACCTTTGTTATCAATATTTAACAAAGAAAAAAATGTCGAAAATAATTTTAATTACCGGTGCCTCCCGTGGCTTTGGTAAAATCTGGGCCAAGGCCCTTTTAGAAC
The DNA here is from genome assembly GCF_000633455.1 of Pedobacter jeongneungensis. Lineage (GTDB taxonomy): Bacteria > Bacteroidota > Bacteroidia > Sphingobacteriales > Sphingobacteriaceae > Pedobacter > Pedobacter jeongneungensis_A. The sequence continues at coordinate 54,594 of NZ_AYMG01000003.1, read as the reverse complement.
GTGGCGATAAAGTTGCCGCAACCGCAAGAAATACTAAAGATTTAAACGACCTGGTTGAAGCTTATGGCGATGCGGTACTTCCGCTTCAGTTGGATGTGAACGATAGAGACGCTGCATTTGCAACAATAGATAAGGTTAAACAACATTTCGGCCGTATTGATGTATTGATCAACAATGCTGGTTTTGGTTTATTTGGCGCTATTGAAGAAACAACTGAGCAACAGGCCCGCGCACAAATGGAAACCAACTTTTTTGGTCTGCTTTGGGTAACACAGGCAGTAGTGCCGGTAATGCGCGAACAAAAAAGTGGTCACATTATTCAGGTATCGAGCTTTTTAGGCCTGGTAACGCTACCTGTACTGGGCTTATACAACGCTTCTAAATATGCGGTTAACGGTTTAAGCGAAACATTGGCTGCTGAAGTAAAGGGTTTTGGCATTAACGTGAGTTTAATCGAACCAAACGGTTTTTCTACAGACTGGTCTGGAGCTTCTGCTTTCCAAACAGAACCTCTGGAAGTGTATGCGCCAATTAAACAGGCATTTGCCGAAGGTGCAACACCTGATACCTGGGGTAAACCAGAAGCTACAGCGCCAGCGGTATTGGCATTGATTGATAGCGAAAACCCTCCTTTACATTTCCTATTGGGAAAGGTTGCATATCCTGGAGTTAAAAAGGTTTATGCAGAGCGTTTGGCCGAGTTTGAAGAGTGGGCAACGGTATCTGCCGATGCGCACGGTCATTAATCAATCATAATAAAGCTTATTAAATACAAGCTATGCAGGTAATTGTGTAGCTTGTATCCGCTATCATTTTAAGGGCATGAAACATTTTAAAAGTTTAATCGAGCTGCACAAGGCAAATGGATTTCCACCGCCTGCACACCCGCAGTTTAGCATCTATCAATGCAACCGCCAATGTTCCATTGGCGACAGGGAATTTACGAGCGATTTTTATATGATCGGCTTTAAAAAGGTGTTGGCGGGGCATATTCTTTACGGGCGTACAAAATACGATCACGAAAGTGGTTCAATGATGTTTTTTAAGCCTAACCAGTTAGTGGAAATGAAAAACCTCGAACTGGATGAAGATGGCTTTTTGATTTTTATTCACGAAGACTTCCTGAACGGGCATATCCTGCACGATGTGATTAAAAAATACCACTATTTCGATTACGAGGCCAATGAAGCATTGCACCTCTCGCCAAGCGAAGAGGCCACTGTATGGGAACTTTATCATAAAATTGAAACCGAGTACAACAATAACCAGGATGAATACAGCCGGGAACTGATTTTGGCCAATGTAGATACCATGTTGAAATACAGTCAGCGGTTTTACAAAAGACAATTCCTTAACCGGGCAGAAGTTTCGGGCAAAACGGTAACCAGATTTAACGAAGAGATAAACAATTATGTTGCCAAGGGATTATTGGCGAGTAAAGGATTACCTTCGGTAAATTATATGGCCGAACGGTTAAATATTTCTGCCGGTTATTTATCTGATGTATTAAAACAGGAAAGCGGAAAAACAGCCCTCGAACATATTCATATTTATTTAATATCCGAAGCTAAAAACCGCCTGATAGGAGAGAATAGATCGGTTTCGGAGATTGCTTATGCATTGGGATTTGAAAACCTGTCTTATTTCTCGCGTTTATTTAAAAAGGAAGTAGGCATTAGTCCGAATGTATTTAAAAAGCAATTGTTGAATTAGTTGGATAGCTTTCCTAAGCGTTTCGTTATACCGAACTTGTTTCAGTATCCATCGTGGTATAGTTTGTTTTAAACCGTAAACCTGCTTAAAGTTTCCCGCGAAACACCCAAATAAGAGGCGAGTAAAGATTTTGGTACCCTTTGAAACAAAGCAGGATATTGTTTCAGCAACTGTTCGTAACGTTGTTGGGCATTGGAGGTGAGTAATGATAAAATACGACGCTGAGATCCGATATGGCCAAAGTTTGCTTTCTGCAGGAAAAAATGCTCCATCTTTTGCAGTCCGGCACATAATTTACGGTAATCTTTAAGGGTAAAGCAGCATACTTCAGTATCCTCCAGGCATTCTAAACTCATGGTTGCCTTGCTTTGTGTAAAATAGGCCAGGTAATCACTTTCCCACCAATCTTCCATGGCGAACGAAACGATATGCTGTTTCCCCGAATCGTCGGTATGCACCAGTTTTAAAAGCCCCGAAACTACAAAGTAAGAGTACTTTACATTTTCTCCCTCCTGAATAAGGAATTGATGTTTTTTGAACTTTTTAGTGATGAAATGCGCTTCTACAAAAGCAAATTCGTCATCTGTTAATGGTACTATTTTTTCTATATGTGCTCTTAACTTGTGATGCATGGCTTGAGTGATAAAGATAAGGGGTATTTTTTATTTACCACTAAGGCACGAAGATGCAATTAGGTTTTTTACTTGTATGTTAACTTCGGGCGATTGTCTCCCGACTTTCCGATTCTTTTTAAAGTTAAACTTAGGGTTCCAGATCAATTCCATCATCCGTTTTACATTTTAAATCATTTCCTCACCATTAAGAAGTTAAGAAAATTAAGGTTTATTTATCTTCGGACGTCGGTCTCCCGACTTTCGGACTATTTAGGGCTTCGGATCAATTCCATCATCCGTTTTACATTTTAAATCATTTCTGACCATTAAGAAGTTAAGAAAATTAAGGTTTATTTATCTTCGGACGTTGGTCTCCCGACTTTCGGACTATTTAGGGCTTCGGATCAATTCCATCATTCGTTTTACATTTTAAATCATTTCCTCACCATAAGAAGTTAAGAAAATTAAGGTTTATTTATCTTCGGATGTCGGTCTCCCGACTTTCGGACTATTTAGGGCTTCGGATCAATTCCATCATCCGTTTTACATTTTAAATCATTTCCTCACCATTAAGAAGTTAAGAAAATTAAGGTTTATTTATCTTCGGACGTCGGTCTCCCGACTTTCGGACTATTTAGGGCTTCGGATCAATTCCATCATCCATTTTGCATTTTACATCATTTCTGACCATTAAGAAGTTAAGAAAATTAAGGTTTATTTATCTTCGGACGTCGGTCTCCCGACTTTCGGACTATTTACATTTTACATCATTTCTGACCATTAAGAAGTTAAGAAAATTAAGGTTTATTTGTCTTTGGACCTCCGACCTCTGTCTCCGGACTTTTCGGACTAAAAAAAAACGTCCCGATCTAAAATCGGGACGTTTTTTTTCTAATAACCTTTGGCCGATTGGGCCGCTTTTAAATTCGGGTTGCCATCTAAGGCCGCCTGAGGGTAAGGCATCAGTATAAATTTAGATTGCCATACACGTTCCTGCACCGGACTGTTGGTAATATCGTAAGTGGTTTTCATTACATCTTTAGCAATATTCCAGCGTCTGATATCAAAGAAACGCTGACCTTCTGCTGCCAGTTCGATGCGGCGTTCTTGTTGGATGAACGCTCTTAATTTTTCTTTCGTATTATAAGTAGCCTGAACTACAGCTGGCATTCCGGCTCTATCCCTGATGTCATCAAGTACGGCATAAATACTTGCGTCCGGACCGCTCAATTCGTTTTTAGCTTCAGCATAAGCCAAAAGAATTTCGGCGTACCTGATGATCGGGAAATCCTGTGCACCATCCCAATCGTTTTGTGTAAAGGCTGGGTCTACCAGTTTCTTAAAGTTGTAACCGGTTACACTATTGTTTCCGCCACCTTTCCCCCACGAAAATTTATAACCACTATCAAAGCGGCTCCAGGGTGTACCTGGGAATAGTATACTGGCATAAAGTCTGGTATCGCGGTTTTTAAATTCGTCTGCATAGGCTGCATTTGGCGTGCCGTTATTATAATTACTTGCCCTGGTAGTTGCACTAGGTGGCGTAAATGGATTACCACTTTTATCCCAGTAGGCGTTTACCATTTCCTGTGTAGGCGTAATAGAACTCCAGCCACCTAAATTGCCCGGAGGGAATAAGGTTCTTAAACCGTTGCCATATTCGTATGAGGAATTGGTGATGTTCTGAGAAACCAGGATATTTTCTTTACTGGTTCCCTCATTAATTTGCCAAAACTGTTGCTCGTAACTGGCTAAACCTTTATAAAATTTCTGTTTTTCAGCATCATTGGCAAAACTTACAAAAGTGCTAAAATCGTCCTGAGTATCGGCAGGTGCTAATGTACTTACCCTGAACAACTGATAACCTGCACCCATTACTTTTTGCGCACTGGTAACCGCATCGGCATATTTGCCATATTGTAACTGTATCCTGGTTAAAATGGCCCAGGCCGCACCGCTGGTAATTCTTCCGGTTTCAACAGTTGAGCCGCCCGGATAAGTTGCCGGAAGATCGGTAACTGCACTCTGGATTTCGGCAATGGCAAAGTTAATCACCTCGGCCTCTGGCGTTGGTGCTACTCCGGTTTCGTGCGGATCAGTATAAGCAACCTTTAATAATGGAACCGAACCGAATGTTCTCGCCAGATCGAAATAGGTTAATGCCCTTAAAACCCTTGCCTCGGCAATAAATCTTTTCATTAAATCGGCACCCATTGGAGTTTTGCCTACGTTATCAAGAAAATAATTGTATCTGCGGATATAAATATAGCGGCTATTATAACCCTGATCAAGTGTAGCATTTATATTTCCTGCAGCAATAGCGGTGGCATTACTTTCCCATGGATACTGGGCATAGGCATTATCAGAACCTCCATCATCATAGGCGTTATTAAAAGCATTATTTAAATAACCGTAACAGCCATTTAATGCTAAAGTGGCATCTTTTTGTGATTTCCAGAAGGTAGTGTTCGACGCCTGATCCTGTGGAACAAAATCGATTGCCGATTTTTTGCAGCTACTTATGGCGAAGCTGGCAAAAGTTAAACACGATATATATATTAATTTTTTCATAAAAAGCTTTTGTTAAAGGGTAAGGTTGATACCGAACGAATAGGTTTTTAATTGTGGGTAAGCTGCACGCTGAGAAGCCGCCTCCGGATCGAAATCCTTTAACCTTTTATCGCCACGGATGGTAAATGGATTATTGCTCGATGCATAAATCCTCAATCCCCTGATTTTAATTTTATCCAATACCGATTTTGGTAAGCTGTAACCCAGGGTTAACGATTTAATCCTTAAATAATCAGCGTTGAACAACCAGAAATCAGACTGTATCAGGTTCTGTGTATTATCACCAGATACCAAAACCCTTGGATAAGCAGCATTTGGATTCGGGTTGCCAGGTGTCCATCTATCTAAAACGTATTGTTTTGCACCTGCACCATTAAAAAATGCCTGCGATGCTTCGTTTTCCAGATACACTTTAACATCACTTACGCCATTGGCTAAAACCGAGAAATCGAAGTTTTTGTAATTGGCCGAAAAGTTAAGTCCGTAGATAAAGTAAGGAACATCATTGCCTACAATTACACGGTCGTCGCCATCAATTTTGTTGTCTCCATTTTGGTCTACATATTTAATATCACCTGCTTTAGTTCCGTTGGCCTGAAAAGCATGTGCTGCAACTTCTGCATTGCTGGTGAATAAACCATCTGACTGCAACATGTAAAATGAACCGATCGGTTGACCAACCCTGTTGATATAATATCCGCTTGGTGGCGTTTCTGATGCACCGCCTAAACTTTCAACCTTATTCCAGATTTTGCTCAGGTTACCACCGATTGAATATTTAAAATCGTTGATCTGTCCGCTATAGGTTAATGAAAGTTCAAAACCCCTGTTTCTCACCTGACCAAGGTTGATAGAAGGATATTGGGTTTTAAGGGGATCTGTATCACTAACTAAACCTGCTTCAGCCGGTATGGTTGGATCTGTTAATAAAATATCGTTGGTTAAACGGTCAAAGGCATCAACCTGAAGACTCAGTTTTTTAAAGAGGTTAACATCCAAACCAATATTGGTCATATTGATCTTTTCCCATGATAATCTTGGATTATAGATTTTATTAGGGAAAACACCATCTTGTTTAGATTCATCCAGGATAACCGCAGTTCCGGTTTTTAAACCATCGAAATAATCGTAATTGCCCACGTTATTTACGTTACCCAGTTTACCCCAGGAAGCACGGAGTTTCAGTTCCGAAATCCAGCTGATGCTTTTCATGAAATCTTCCTGTGAGATTCTCCATGCACCCGAAAATGATGGATACGCACCCCAGCGGTGACCAGGTGCAAATTGAGAAGATGCATCAAGCCTTACACTGGCCTCAAACAGATAGCGATCGTTATAAGCATAGTTAAACCTGCCAAATACAGATTCGAAAGCCTTTTGCTGGATACTACCGGATGAGGTGGTATTTAAAGGATCGCTTGAACCACCGTCTATTGCATTTAAATCGTTACTTACAAAGTTCTTGCGGATGGTTTTGATCACCCTGGTGTTGTTGTTCTCGTAAGAAGCACCGGCCAATAACTTGGCATAATGTTTATCAATTGTTTTTTCGTAGCTGGCCGTTGCCTGGGTTAACAAACGACCGATATTTTGCCATTCTTCCGTAAGCTGATTGGTATTTACTGCCGTTCCGCTAAGTGGAGCACCGGTATTAAAATCCAGAATAGGATCAATGGTACTGATAAATGCGCTATTTACGGTGTTGTAGAAATTGTACGAAACCAAACCACTGATCTCTAAACCTTTTATCGGGGTATAGGTTCCGTTTAAGTTACCAATAAAACGGTTGGTATTATATGAATTACGACCACCTTCTTCGAGTTTCCTAAGGGTATTGGTTGCAGCCGAGGTTCCATCTATTTTACCACCGTTCATACTGCCCCAGTTACCGTTGGTCTGTTTATTTACCACTAAAGGCGTAAGTCTGTTTAAACTGGTAAAATCTATCAATCCGTTTGTGTTGTCGAAACCATCACGGATAAACGAAATGTTGGTTCCAACTTTAAATTTGTCGCTCACCTGTGTTTCGGTATTGGCCCTTAACGAGTAGCGTGTTAAATCTTTTCCCGGAACCAGTGAGTTTTGGTTAAAATAGGCCCCACTTAAATAATACCTGGTTTTATCCCCGCCAGAAACATTAATGGCATGTTCCATTACCGGAGCAGTATTTCTTAAGGTTAAAGCATACCAATCGTTATCAGGGAAACGATCCGGATCTGATTGATTCTGGATCTTGGCTAAATCGCCTGCCGAGAATACCGGAGCTTTATTTGCGTTGGCAGCAGCCTCATTACGCAAGGTGGCATAATCATAAGCACCAACCCAGTTTGGTAAAACCGTTGCCGATTGGATGCCATAATAAGCATTGTAATTAATGGTCATTTCGCCTTTTTTACCTCTTTTAGTGGTAATTAACACTACACCATAAGCAGCCCTCGAACCATAAATGGCAGAAGCCGAAGCATCTTTCAGGATCGAAATGTTTTCTACATCATTGGTATTGATGCGTGCAAAATCGCCTGAACTTACAATCACTCCATCTACTACGAAAAGTGGCTCTGAAGAGCCTAAATTACCGCGTCCACGTACGTTAATGGTCCCAATGTTGCCCCCAACATCACCTGGCGTAGCTTTAATGGCCATACCTGGTACGGCACCCTGCAAGGCGTTCGTAAGCGAAGTAACCGGACGGTTAACAATGTTTTTGGTGTCTACCGTGTTTACTGAACCAGATAAGTTTACCTTTTTCTGCGTGCCGTAACCCACTACTACCACCTCGTTTAGCGATTTGGTAGATGAAGTAAGCACTACATTTAATGTGGTTTTGCCATTAACAGGCACATCCTGTGGATTGTAACCAATAAAAGAGATTGTTAAAATAGCATCTGCCGGAGCGTTGATTGAGAATTTACCGTCGGGTGTGGTACTTACAGCAGTGCTGGTTCCCTTAATCATTACGGTTGCACCTGGTACAGTTCCTCCATCACTATCCTTTACAACGCCGGTAATTTTTACCTGCGCAAAGGCCAAAAGAGAGAACATTAAAAACAAGCCGGTTAGAAGGGCTTGCCTTTTTTTTAATTTGTTCATGGTTATTTGTTTTGTTAGTTAATAGTTTATTTGCCGGTTTTGAACGGCTGAAGCCGTAATTTAGAAATGAAACCAGCCGCTGTCAAATAAATGGGTGGTCAAACTCCACGCAAACGTTTGTGAAAAGTTTCGGATATGACCCCATATGGAATTAAAGGCCATCATGGTGAAATGGTATCCATAACAAATGTAAAAGTGACAATTAATACATGGCTGTTATGTTTGTACATACTAAGAATAAAGTGCTAAAGCAGGTAATTGCAGCGGTAGCAATGCTCAATATGTATCGGTCGGGCTATAAAACTGGTGATGCCCGTTTAAACTCCGCGCAACCGTTTGATTAGTGATGTATTAAATGCCTTATAAATTGATTTACTGTGCTAACCGCAGCCATAATCTGCTCTGGTTTAGGTGGGGGAAGGATTAATTTAAATATTATATTACAATAAAACCGGATATTTGCCTGCGCTAAACATTCCATTATAAATGAAACCTTACCTGCAGCTTTTCGATTTCTCGAAGAAAATTAACTATAAAACCGAAATTCTTGCGGGTTTAACGGTTGCCATGACAATGATCCCTGAATCATTATCATTTGCTATCCTGGCTGGTTTTCCTCCGTTAACAGGTCTTTACGCCGCTTTTATAATGGGTTTAGTAACAGCTGTTTTGGGTGGAAGGTCAGGTTTGGTTTCTGGCGGGGCAGGGGCAACGGTAATTGTACTCATCGCCTTAATGAAAACCCAGGGTTTAGAATATGTTTTTGCTGCGGTAGCACTGGCAGGTGTAATCCAAATTTTGGTCGGACTGTTTAAACTCGGCAAATTTGTAAGGCTCGTTCCGCAACCGGTAATGTTTGGTTTTGTGAATGGTTTGGCCGTGATCATTTTTATGTCGCAATTAGAACAGTTTAAAACCCTGGTTAATGGTAGAGTAGAATGGTTAAGCGGTTCACCTTTATATATTATGCTTGCCCTCGTTTTACTTACCGTGGCCATTGTGATTATCCTCCCAAAAATAACAAAAGCCGTTCCCGCATCTTTAGTGGCCATCATCGTGGTTTTTTTGATCGTGCTTTGCTTTGGTATCGATACCAAACTGGTTAAGAATATCTCCTCTGTAAGCGGTGGTTTTCCTCCCTTCCATATCCCCAAAGTGCCGTTGAATCTGGACGTGCTTAAAATTATTTTTCCTTATTCGCTTATTATGGCCGGTGTGGGCTTAACAGAGGGATTACTTACTTTAAACCTGGTTGATGAAATTACCGAAACTAAGGGCAACTCTAACAGAGAAAGTATTGCCCAGGGCATTGCCAATATATTAAATGGTTTTTTTACAGGGATGGGCGGTTGTCCGATGATTGCGCAAACACTGGTAAACCTTTCAGCAGGAGCAAGGGCCAGGTTATCCGGCATTATTGCTGCGTTAACCATACTGTTGATCATTTTAATTGGCGCTCCGGTGATCGACCGAGTGCCGATGGCAGCATTGGTTGGTGTAATGATGATGGTAGCCATTGGTACCTTTGAATGGATGAGCTTTAAGGTGATTAATAAAATGCCTAAACAGGATATCATTATTGGGATTTTGGTAGCGGTAATTACCGTTTGGCTGCATAACCTTGCCCTGGCGGTATTAATTGGTGTAATTATTTCGGCACTTGTTTTTGCATGGCAAAGCTCTAAACGGATAAGGGCCGGTAAATATATTGATGCAGATGGTGTAAAACACTATGAAATATTTGGACCATTGTTTTTTGGCTCGGTGGCCAATTTTAACGAACTGTTCGATGTTGCTGAAGATCCTGTAACGGTAACCGTTGATTTTAAAAACAGCCGGGTTTTTGATATGTCGGGTATAGATGCGCTGAACAAACTCACCGAAAGGTACCGCTCAGCCAATAAAAAACTGCAGTTAAAGCACCTCAGCGAAGACTGTAAGCGTCTTCTTAAAAATGCCGATGAAATTATTGAGGTAAATATTATCGAAGATCCAATTTATCGTGTAGCTACAGAACGATAATTTAACCAGTTAACAATTAATGTATTAAACCGTTTCTAACGTGCACAAAGCTTTTCGTGTAATATTAATTCTAGGTTAACTGTTGTTTACATAGATACTTCTTCGTGTTGTAACGTTACGTGATTAAAACCTCCCTGAAATTATTTTAGGTAAAACGTTTAACTAGATTTATTTTCTATAACATAAAATCACTCAATTTATTGTAATTAGCAGAATAAAATATCGCTATATGCTGTTTTATAGGGGATTAAAATGTTAATATAATTTAATAAAATTTGATTTTTTTATGTGTCAAATTGACATTTATTGTTAATAATTGAATATTATTATTGGATTTAATAAAAATTTCATAAAAATGACAATTTGTTGTTAAAACGATTTAGTATATATATATTTGATTTAACCAAATGCTAAATTTTATGAGAATCCCTAACTATTACTCCAGAAGTACCTATCTCCCTCATCAAGGATATATCTTGCCGTTTCCAAAAAAATAAATTTTAAAAATCATTTTTTTACCAATTAAAGATCCATTAACTATGCGATACTTATGGGCGTGCCTTGTCTTTTTTGCCGCGTTTACATTAAACGTTTTACCAATTTTTGCAGCGGGTAAAAAACTTCATAAAGGCCTGACAATTAATTACTTAATCTTTCAGGATACAACGAAAATCAAGTTCGTACCCTTAAAAGATTCACTGCGGAAAGATAGTTTAAAGCAGATCAGTCAGAAAACAGTTTATAACAAACTGTCTGGCGGTGTGCAGAAAGATACCAAAGACCTATCTCTTTTTCCAGCCATTTCATTACAGCAAAACTTAAAGGGCAATTTTGCTGGTCTGTACGTTCAGGAGCCATCCGGCGAACCGGGAACCATACAGAATATGTTTTTAAGAGGAGCGCCAATGCCGCTGCTGTCTAAAAAAGATGTTTATGCCTCACAACCATTGGTGGTGCTGGATGGGGTTCCTTTAATTGGCGAGCATCCTTTTGCTTTTGATATCCAGCAGTACGATTTCAACAGGATTGGTCCTGCCACTAACCTGCTTACCGGGATTGATATGAACAACATTGCCTCGATAGAAGTATTGAGCGATCCGGCCAGTACGGCTGTTTATGGTCCAAGGGGTGTAAATGGCGTCATCCTGCTTAAAACAAAAGCTCCCGATGGTGTTTCGCGCAGCATTAGTTTCAATTCGTATATCGGCATGGCACAAAAGCCAGTTGTAAATACCATTAACGGTAAATACGAGAATGAATTCAGACAACGTTTCTACGATATTTATACTACTAACGGCAGGTACTCTGATGATGAGGCCTATCCGGTATATTTAAGTGATTCGCTTAATAATGTATATAGCGGCAAATCTAACTGGACCGATTTATATTATAAAAATGCACTGGTTTATGGCATCAATTTAGGCTTAACCGGTGGTTCTGACCGCGCAAATTTCAGGTTCTCTTTAGGGAATACGAAAAGCAGTGGTGTTGCTGATGATACCGGCTTAGACCGCTATAGCGCCATGTTCAATATCAACATGAAACCTGTTAAATGGTTGTTGTTCTCGGCTATGATTAACGGTAACCGTTTAAACCGTGATCGGAACAGAACCTTAAGAGACAGGTTTGCACAGATCAATTATTTCCCTGATCTAAGTGCTCCGCTGGCACCAAATAAAGATTATTATGCCAGTTACTTAAATTCATACAGTAAGGGTTTTGATGATAACAAAACCAATAGTATTCAGGGCTTTGCCAAACTGGTAGCCACATTTGGCAAATTTAACATCAGCTCATCTTTCAATGTAGATTATAATGAAGGTTACAGGGATATTTTCTATGCAAGAACATTATTGCAGGGAAATAGCTATGCCTCTAACTACTATGGTTTTAACCAAAGGCTAATGATGGAGAATAAGGCTAGCTATGATTTGAAACTTAAAGAAGTACACGATTTTCATTTCGAACTCGGCCAATCCATGATATGGGATATTTATAAGTACAACTATGCTTATGCTTATAAAGGAGCCAATGATTATATCAAAATTAACCTGTTGGATTCTAAACCAAAAAACGATGATGGTTCTGATAACCCGAACTACCTGGTGCCAACAGCATTTCCAAGGGAGTTAACTTACCGTTTCCTGGATAAAACAGCCGATAACCTGTTATCATTTTATGGTAAGGTAAATTATTCTTACAACGATAAATACTTTTTATCTGGAATATTAAGGGCAGATGGTTCATCAAATGCACAGCCTACCAAACGCTGGTTTTATTCGCCAACCGTTTCGGCTGCGTGGAACATCAAAAATGAACTGCTAAAAGACGAGAAATTTATTGATGACCTGGTATTGCGTGCCAGTGCCGGCAGAATGGGAAGGGCTTTCACCTTTGATAACTATGCACAGGGCCCTCAATACAGTGCATCGGTTGGTTATACCGGAAACTTAACTGTTCCAGGTTATAACGCAATTGGAGTATTGACCAGGCCATATTCGTTCGGTTGGGTAGGTTATGGTGTGCCATGGTCGTATTCAGATCAGTTAAATATTGGTGCTGATGTAGCCATGCTTAAAAACCGTTTGCATGTAGCGGTTGATTTTTATACTAAGGCAGAGAAAAACCAATTGCTGGGCATTCCATCATATGCAGAATATGGTTATAAACAATCAATCGAAAGTGGATTGGATATGAGCAATACCGGAGTAGATTTAACCATTAGTGCACTGGTAATTGCTAAAAGTAAATTCTCATGGAATTCTTCATTAAACCTGAACCACAACAGTAATAAATTAACAGCCTTGCCAAGAGGTTTGAACGAAATTATCATTGGCAACAGGTTTTTAAAAGTTGGTGAGCCGGTAGATCAATACTGGTTACTGGAAAATGAAGGTATTTATACTGCAAACAGTCAGGTGCCTGTTGTTAACGGCCAGCCGTTAAAATACAATGGTACACCGTTAAAAGCTGGCGATCCGAAATGGAAAGATCAAAATGGCGATAACATTATCGATGAAAGAGACAAAGTATTAAAAGGACATTCTTTGCCGGTTTTGGCAGGAGGGTTTGATAACTCTTTCAGATATGGCAGCTGGACTTTAAATACCAACCTATATTTCAACCTCGGTAGAAAGATTATTAACGAAGAAATGGCTAACCGTTTCGATTTTGTGAATCACGAAGGCAATACAGATGTATCGTCGGTTAAAGAAATCACCTTCTGGGAAAAAAGAGGCGATTATAGCAAATACCCTTTATACAATCCCTGGAGTACTGTAATTCCTTACCGTACTGATCAGGACCTTTTCTTAGAAAACGGTTCATTCTTAAAATTAAGATCGGTTTCTGTTGGATATGATTTTGGTAACTTTTTAAAGCGAAAAAATATCAAGGTGAATAAAATCTATGTATATGGCTCGGTAAACAATGTGTTCGTAATTACCAAATACACGGGGCAGGATCCTGAACTGGTAGGTTACGATGGCATTGATACAGGCTACGGTCAACCGATCCCAAGAACCTATACGTTGGGTGTTAAAATGGAATTATAATATGGAAAGAAATACAAACAAAACATCAACAATGATGAAGAAAATATTATACTCATTTCTGCTTGCTGTAATTGCTTTATCTGGCTGTAACAAGGCGCTGGAAACAGATTCTACCCGTGTTGTGGGCGAGAAAAATATGTGGAATACGGTTGAAGATGCTCGTGCCGGTATTATGGGGGTTTATGCCCTAACCCGTTCGGCATTATCTGATAACAATGGCCACTGGATTTATGGCGATGTAAGAACCGGTGAATTTACCAGCCCGAAAAGACAGGATTTAAAAGCCATCATCAGCAATAATTTAAATGCATCGTACCCGGTGGTAGAATCGCTTTCTGACTGGACCAGATTTTATGCAATTGTAAACGGTGCAAATGTTTTTCTTGAAAACGTTGCCCATGTTAAAGCAACCGATAAACGTTACTCTGATAATAACATGACGGTTGATATTGCGCAGGCCAGGTTTTTAAGGGCTTTTGCATATTTCTACATGGTGCGGATCTGGGGCGATGTGCCATTCATTATTTCTTCTAACGAAGGTGTATTTGAAAATAAACCAAGAGAAAGTCAGGCAAAAATTTTGGCCTGGGTAGAATCTGAAATTTTAAGGGCTGCCGCCGATCTTCCATACATTTATAGCGGTGGCGATATACAACAGCCAAGCAACTATTATAATGAGGATAGAACCCGTTGGGGAGGTGCATTAGCGACTAAAGTTACTGCTTATGCTGTTTTGGCGCATGTTGCCGCCTGGACAGCTGATTACTCGAACGTAGCGAAATATGCAAAATTTGTAGAAGATAATTATGGAAAAAGTGGTGGGGGCTTTACATCTAGTCAGGATTTATCAAACTCAAATGGCTTTTTCTATAATAAAAACTTCAGGCAGATGTTTGGCTTTAACTCAGATTACGGTCATATCGATGGTTCATCAACAGGTCACATAGAAGAGCTTACACTTGCCGAACCAATTACCACAAAGGCAATCCCTGATATTTACTTACCAAAAGATTCGATCTTAAAATATTTTAACTGGCCAAACGACGAAAGATTCGCTGTAGATACATTAGGTCAATCTAAATACGATCGTTATTTCACCAACCTGAATGGTAAATATCCAATTTTTAGTAAAATAAAAGTAATTCAGGGCGGAACTACTGATCCTAACTTCAGGTACTTTACCAGTGCACTTATTTTTACCCGATTGGAAGATATTGTATTGTTACGTGCCGAAGCGCTATCTGTGCTTGGCGATCAGGAAGGCGCTGCCAACGAATTGTTAAACGTGCTTCTCCGGAGAACTGTTGCGGGTTCATCATTCAGCTTTAATTTGAATGATGATATCTTAAAAATGATTTTCGAAGAGCGTCACCGCGAATTAATGGGCGAAGGCCAGAGGTGGTACGATTTAATCCGCTACAATAAAATAAGACAGAACGATGCCAAGTTCATGAACCTGATTAATTCAGGAGGTATTTATTGGCCAATATCGCGCAAACTTTTATTGCAGAATAATTTATTAACTCAGAACCCTTACTGGCGCTAAAACAATACATATATGAAACCAATATGGTCTTTCGGGGCTATGGTGGCTTCATCACCATTAAAATAATAAACAGATGAAAAATTTTGTAAAATATGTGGGAGCAGTAGCTATGCTTTTATTGCTCACCCTGGTGTATTCGGCTTGTAAAAAGAACGGGGGCTATTATGATGCTTCTGATGAGGCAGTTCCTTTTGCAGGAAATACCTACGAATATTTAAAAAGTAAACCGGGTGTGTACGATTCGCTCATTGTGGCGATTGACCGGATGGGCTTAAAGAAAACACTTACCGATAGTAATGTTACTCTGTTTGCTGTAACCAATCCCAGTTTTCAGCTGGCTTTAAGGAATTTAAACAGTTTAAGGAAACTATCCGATAAAGACCCTTTGTTCTTATCTAATATTGATGGCATACAGCTGGATACGATGGTGTCATATTACATCATTAGAGGTGTAAAAACAACCGATTCTTTAAAACTTCAGGATGGTTTAAACCTAACCAGCGTAAAAGTTGCTTATCCGATGCATGCAAAATCGACCAAAGGATCTGCATCAGGAGAAGTTGGTGCCGGACCAGAAGTGATCGAGTTTAGCAATACCAAAAAAAGCAAGTTTATCAGAAACTGGGCCACCAGTACAACGGCTTCAAATAATATCAGAACAAAAAATGGAATTGTACACGTTATCAGTCCCGATCATACCTTCGGTTTTGATGGCTTTGTTACCCGTTTAACTTTTGTTCCGCCTCCACCAAATTTAATGGTTACCATAGGTGGTACTTTCTCTTCCAACCGTGAAAACGACGGTGGGCCAACCAATGGCGAAAACTCTAAAAAAGTAATTGATGGCGATGACCACACTAAGTTTTTATGCAATATAAATGGCTTTTTAACCATGCAATTCAAACTTAAAACACCAGAAGTATCGTCGGTTTATACACTAACATCAGCTAACGATGCCCCGGAAAGAGATCCTAAGGCCTGGACATACGAAGGCTCGCAGGATGGTGTTAACTGGACCGAACTGCACCGCGTTACCAACTTCTTTTTCGAAGAAAGGTACCAGCAAAAAATATTTAGGTGTACCAACACGGTTGCTTACCAGTATTACCGTATAAACATTACAGAATTAAGGAATGGCGGTACATTCCAGCTTGCAGAATGGACAATTAATAAAACGAAATAGGTGATGGAGTACGGAAAAAATAAATTAGAAAGACTTATGAAATCAATCGTAAAAAAGGAACTTCTTTTTGTATTGTTTGTGCTGGTTATGGCAAGCGGATGTAAAAAGCTGTACAATTTGCCAGATGAAAAAGATTACTTAAGTAACAATGTAAATTTTAGCAATAAAATTCTCGAACCGATTATCGGTCGTAATAACCTGATTGGTGGTTTTAACGGTGATAATTCAACTGCACCCATCACTTTCGAAATTGTGAATGCAAGGTTTGGTGATGGAAGGCCGGTAAGTGATATTTTCCAAAAGGCACCAACTTATGTTTGGACAGCGCCATATACAGGCCTTGAAAAAAGTTTGGCAGAGATAGAAGCAAAAAGAAAAATTGAAGAGCACCAGTTATTCGAAATGCGTTCTTCTGGTCAGTTTATTTTGTGGGCTTCAGCTACCAACCAGTTAATTGCCCCAAGACCAACAGATAGTACCAACTTTAGTCAGGATACCCGTTTTTTTGATGTGAAGGTTAAAAATACCGGCGGGGAAAGATTGATCAAGGATTTTCAGATCAGGCCTTTCCGTGAGCGCCCCTATGAGCCATCAAACGATTTTAATGCCTACACAGGTTTGCCTGCACCCGATCCAAAGTTTCCGTTGGATAAAAAATTAAGGGATTATATCCGCCCTTACTTAGGCAACGTAATCGGTGCTACCTCCAATAAAAATTTAGTAAGCGATAATGATAAAAAAGATGTAGTGGTTTATATCCGTCCGTTTACCGGAGGCAATGGCCATTCATTAAGGATCAAGGTTTTAAATAAAGATTCGGTAGAAATTAACCCGGCTTTCTTTAACGAAACGCAATGGGATAAAATGATACATGGCTTTAACATGCAAAAAACCGACAAATATGTGCAGTACGATGTGGCTTATCCAATTCCGTTGGTAGAGATTTCAACCTCGTATGCCCTGGGTGGCTCGAGGGCAAAGGCCGAGCTTAGCTACTCCAGAGGTGCCTTTGGTGGCGGGCGTACGGTTGCGACTTTCGGCATCGACTTCGCCATTTACAAAGCTGGAGACTGGGAAATTGTATTTCACTTTAAAAACGAGAATCCAAAATTCGCCAGCGAGTAGGTGATATTTAACGCTAATATTATGAAAAGAAATATACTTTTTTATGCACTACTTATTGTGTGCATGATTTGCGGCACGAGTGCTTATTCGCAGGAAAAATACATCATTGTGAATGGTACGGTTGTAGATAAAGAAACAAAACAAGGGGTTCCGGGTGTTTCCGTAATTCTCGAAGAAACCAATAAAGGCCTTACCCAAACCAATGGTAAAGGGCAGTTTACGGTGAATGTACCCATTGGTGGAAACCTGTTGTTTAAATTCCTGGGTTTTAATACACAGAGAACAAAAATTACCGGTGCTACCAACATCACGGTTACCATTAGCGAAGACCGTAAGGCTTTAGATGAGGTAATTATTGTGGCCTACCAAAAAAGGAGCAAAGAAACCACAACAGGATCGTCGGTTTTAATCCAGGCGAAAGATGTTCAGGATATTCCGGTATCAAATGTTGAGCAGCTTTTGCAAGGTAAAGTTCCGGGTTTAAATATTCAGAACAATACCGGTGCTCCAGGTTTCAGGGGATCGGTACAGGTGCGTGGTTTATCGAGCTTAAGCATATCGGGCAGTGGTAACGAATCATTTTTACAGCCAACATCGCCTTTATACATTATTGATGGTGTACCATTGGATGCAGATAAAGCTGCCGAATTTGGTTTTCAATCACAGGGACCAGGTGTTAGTCCGCTTTCTTTGATCCCTCAGGAAGATATCGAAAATATTCAAATCCTTAAAGATGCGCAGGCTACCTCCATGTACGGTTCAAGAGGTGCTTATGGTGTAATCATCATCACCACCAAAAGAGGTAACTCTAAAGTGCCAAGAATTAAGTACGTTACCAATGCTTTCGTTAATGCACCACCTAAACTGCGTGAAACTTTGGGCGGAAATTCTGAAAGATCATTAAAAATCCAGCAGATTATCTTAAATGCCTCAAATGTTGACGATATCAGAAGGATTTCGAACACGGCTTTTTTGTCTGATAGTTTAAACGCTTACTGGAACAATTCTACCGATTGGCAGAATGTGTTTTTCCAGACTACCTATAACCAGAGCCATAACCTGGCGCTTGATGGTGGCGATCCTAAATTTAATTATAAGGCAAACTTAGGTTACTATACCGAAAAAGGGGTAATTAAAAATACGGGCTACGACCGTTACAACCTGAACATGAACATGGAGTTTAAACCAAATGATAAATTTAGGTTTTTTGGTTTCATCAATGGTTCGGTAGGTAAACAGAACAAAGGTAATGGTGTGGGTTTACTTCAGTCGGGAGTTGCAGAAAACGGGCAAGCCTCTACTTTATTGCCTCCTCCATCGTTTTATCAGGCAACAGGCGGTGTATTGTCGGCTTTGCAAACGTTAAATGATAATAACTCAAGGAATTTAAGAACCAACGTAGAAGCACGTTACGAATTTATCCCGGGTTTGGCATTATCATCTACCTTAAGTTACGATTATACCTCAGATACCGAATCTACTTTTACGCCAGCTGCAGCAAATGGTCAGTATGCCAAGCTTTACGATTATGTAGGCAGGAACTACCAGTTATACAACCGTAATGGTATTACTTATGCAAAAACTTTTGGCGAAAAACATAACCTTTTCATTAACACCTTTAATGAGATTTATAAACAAGGTGCACAGGCAGGCATTACCCGTCAGGAAAGGATCCCGAACGATCAGTTACAAGGACCAATTGGTTATGACGACTATAACTCAAGAGGTGGTGGTGTATTAAGCAATTATAGAAATGCAACCATTGCATCGTTTGCTGGTTCATTATCTTACGATTATGATAAAAAATATGTTGCCGAGTTCTCTTACCGTTTAGATGGAACATCATCCAGTGGTTTAGAAAATCCATATTCTAAAAACCCATCAGTAGGTTTAAGATGGAACTTTAACAAAGAAAACTGGCTGGCTGATAAAAAATGGTTATCCTATGGTAGTTTAAGGTTAACATGGGGGCAGAACATTGTACCAACAGGAAACTTGCAGAGTATTTATGGTATTTATAACCTTAACGGCAATTTTAACAACAACCCTACTATTGGTATCGATTTTGATCTTGTACCAAATCCAAACTTAAAACCGACAACAACCACTCAATATAACCTTGGTTTTGATTTAGGTTTCTTTAACGACAGGATTTCTGTAAACTTCGATACTTATTTCAAAAAGGTTGATAACCTGCTTTTCGATAGGTTCTTATCCAATACTACAGGCTTTAATAAATTGGCCAGTAACGATTTGGGTATTGCCAACTACGGTACCGAGTTAATGCTTACGGTTAGGCCGGTGGTGAGTAAGGATTTAGACATATCGGTGTCGGTAAACGGAGCGTTAAACCGCGACGTATTGCTAAAATTACCGGCCGAGTATAATGGTCAGTACATTAAGTTCGATGAGTCGAATTATTTACAACACAATGTTTTCCGTGTAGGTAGAAACACCTTATCAAATTATTTAAGAATCAATCAGGGCGTTTATAAAACTGATGCCGATGTGCCTGTAGATCCGGTTACCGGAAAAAGATACCAATCAAACGGTCAGTTTTTCCTTGGCGGAGATCCGATCATGAAAGATGTTAACGGCGATTATATTTTAGATGGCAGGGATTATGAAGTTACCGGAAACTCGCAGCCTTTGGTTACGGGTGGTGTATCTACCAACATCAGATACAAAAACTGGGGATTAAATATTTATGCAACCTATACCGCCGACAGAACGATTTTGAACAATGCTTTAGCCGATAGGATTGGCATTATGCGTGATCCTTTCTCACAAAAATCAGTTGTTCCTTTAAACGACCTTGATATCTGGAGATCACCTGGCGATGTTGCAAAATACCCTTATCCTTATGATTATAAACGTTTTGATCAGATTCAGCCTTTACGTGCCGATCAAACACTCTGGCAGGAAAGCGGAAGTTATTTTAAAGTGAGTAACGTAACCGTTTCGTACATGTTTAATAAGAAATTGATCAGCAGGTTTGGGCTTAATCAATTAAGGATTTATGCCTCTACCAACAACCTGATTACCTTCTCTAAATACAGTGGACCAAATCCTGAAAACGTAACCTCTTTAGGCCGCGATATTTCAACAGGATATCCAGTTCCACGTACCTATAACATTGGTTTAAACTTAGAACTTAATACAGGCAACTAATCAATACTATCATGAAAAAAGTTATCATTTATACGATCATTATAGCCGCAACTTTTTGCTTGCCTGCATGTAAAAAGTTCCTGGATGTACAGCCTTTAGATAAATTAACAGGAAATAACTTCTTCCAGTCTAAAGATGATGTGGTGGCCAATATTTACAATTTATCAAGAATTGTTTTTAACAAGTACAACGAAACCCATTATATTGGTGCAACCGGCGAATACCGCTCGGGCGAAGTACTTTATGAGAGCCAGTCAGACCATGCACCAGCGCGCTCATTTGTAGAGGTTTTAGGCAAAAACAATTTATTAACATTACTTAGCGGCGGAGTGCCCTGGGTTAATGACATCAATTATAATTTTTATAGAATAACCGATTGGACAGGTTATTATCAGGCCATTCAGGGGGCCAACATTCTTATCGCTAAACTTGATGAAGGTATCCCCGGCGTATCCGAAGCCGAAAAAAATTCGTTCAAGGCTGAAGCGGCTTTTATACGGTCATTGAGTTATTTTATTATGGTACGCCTGTACGGAAATGTGGTGTATTATACCGATCCCTTCCACTCTGCAGCTTTACCGAGAGAAAACTTTGTCTCTGTGTTAAATAAATGTATTGCCGACCTTAAAACCTACAAAAATTCTATTGCATGGACCTATACTGATCCTGCCCTAAAAGGCGTAAGGGCAAGCAGGGGTAGTATTGTTGCCCTGATGATGGAAATGAATATGTGGAATGCGGGTTTTGATCCCAACAATGCTAAAAAATATTATGAGGAAACCGCCGACCTGGGCCGCGAATTAATTGCAAGCAATGCATACAGGTTATTGCCGATCAGCGAATGGGCAACAGTGATAAAAGGACGGTCGGACGAGAGTTTGTTCGAATTTTACCGCAGTATCAATTACGGTGATGCCAATACAAATCTTGCACCTGTAGCCGATATGTTTTTGCATTATCCGTATAAAAGACCTGAATATACCCACCGTGTAAGTTTTGCTTACTACAGGGGAGAGTATATGCAGAAAATTTTTCAGGATGGCAGTGACAGAAGAATTACCACCTGGTTTAACGAAGATATTTTTGCCGATAATGGAAAATTTATGATGTTAAAATTTGCACAAAACTCATTTTCTACCGGTGAGGAAGATGCCAACCCTGATAATACTTTTATGATCTTCAGATACGGTGGCGAAATCCTTTTGGCCGCAGAAGCAATGGCGAATTCCGATCAGGATGGTGATGCCGTTAAATTGTTAAATATGGTTAGGGGCCGTGCAGGTGCATCTCCATATACCCCAAGCAACGGAAACCTGAAAGATTTTATCTTTTACGAACGATCTAGAGAATTAATCGGCGAGGGGCATCACTATTTCGACCTGGTTCGCACCAAAAGGATTTTAAGCAGCCAGTGGTCTTACAATGTACTAACAGCTGATAAATTTAACCGTGGCGCATGGACCTGGCCAATCAGTTCGAACGCGTTGAATAACAATCCATATATGGTATTGAACGAGTATTGGGTTAACGGAGGTAATTAATTTATAAGAAAGATTTAGAAGATATGAAAAAGCTAATAATGATATGTGCAGCACTTTTACTCTTGCTTAATGCCTGTAAACGTGACGAATATTATATAGACGGAGGTAGAGCAAATCCTGATTATCAGGGTAATATGCTGCAGTACCTGCAAGCCAAAAAAGTTCCTTTCGATACCGTAGCACAGATTGTAAAACTGGCTGGTATGGAGAAACAGTTCAGTTCAGAAGATTTTACCTTCTTTGCTTTTGATGATGATGTGGTAAGAAGGACCATAGGAACGCTTAAAACAGGAGGCTTAAATACCTATTTGTTTTATGCCGGTAAAGACACCGTTAAAACCTTAGATCAGATTCCGCCTGCAATATGGAAAAAATACCTGCAGCGCTACATGTTTAAAGGCGTAAACCGCTTAAAAGATTATCCACAGATCGATCTTGGTCTGCGCAGCATTTACCCGGGCGCACTGTACTATGATTACAATAACAGTGTAGCTAATATTGGGGTGAACTTTAGCGATGCTAATGGAGTTAAGTACATAGGCTACAGGCAGTTAATGTTTTCTTATATTCCGGATATATCAAAGCCAAATGATAGCTGGATAACGGTGCCAATTGCATCGTCAGATATAAAACCAACTAACGGGGTTGTGCATAGCTTAAGTTATACCGGCGCATATCTTGGTTTTAGTCAGTCAGAGTTTTGGAACGATATATTTATTAGTGGGTTACTGCCAGGTGGAAGTAAATAGGTTTTATTAGAAAAGAATTAAATCATGAAAAGAATCAAATATATTCTAACCGTATTTTTCCTAATTAGCTTCACCATCCAGAGCTGTAAAAAGGGAGAAGAACTAGGTGCCGAACCTTACGGAAGTGGAAAAGAACCACTTGGCATAACAATCAGTCAAACAGCAACGCCAACACCCGCAGAGGGTATTGTAGGTACAACCGTTACCGTAAAAGCAACGGGTTTGATGCCTTATAAAGATCAGCTTACCTTTATGTTTAATGGCGAAAAGGCTCAGGTGGTAAGTGTAACCGCCACCGAGATTACGGTTAAGGTACCAGATGCCGGTAGTACAGGTATTACCTCTATTGCCATTGGCGACCAGTTAATTCTGGGGCCACAGTTTACTGTAACCGGTATTATTAAAAATGATATTACCTGGAAAGCAACATCAGGTGCAAATAGTTATGTAAGCCAGTTTTATGAAATGGCTGACGGAAGGGCCATTGTAATCGGCAGTTTTAGCAATTACGATAATAAAGGGTTTATTACACCGATCAACAGAATTGCCAGAACCTCATTGGATGGTGACTACGACCGTACATTTAGAACCGGAAAAGGAGCAAACGGGTCTTTATCAAGAATCATTGAAGTAGGCGGACGTTTTGTTATTGCTGGTGGTTTTAGTGGTTACAACCAACGTACAGAAAATATCAGTAACATTACTACATTGTTCACTAATGGTGCCATTGATACCGTTAAAATCCAGACTAAAAGAAAGCCAACAATTACCGATACCGTAACTCAAAAATGGTTCCCGAAATTTAATGGCGGTACAAACGGTTATATCAGCCGTATATATCCACATCAGGGGAAAATATTGGCTGCAGGTGATTTTAGGTATTATGTTAAACGTACCTATAATAAAGATAACTACGATTTTACCAGAGATACTGTTATTGTAGACAGTACCGAAATCCGCCAGATTTTAAGGTTTAATTTAGATGGTTCATTGGATAAAACTTACCGTTTTAATACTTCAACAAACAAGGGGAATGTAAGTGCAAATGGGCCAATTGGCACCTATATGCATACCGATGCTCCCAATTTAGAAAAACTGATGGTGTTTGGTAATTTCAATACATTTGATGATCAGCCAGCGGTACGTATATTACGTTTAACAGCCAGCGGAGCAGTAGATCCTTCCTTTAATCCGGGCACTGGGGCAGATAATGGTATTGGTAACTTAACCTATAATGCCACCACCAGAAAATATCTGATTACCGGAAGTTTTACCAAATACAATGGCAAGCCTGCCAATGGAATAGCGCTGATAAATGAAGATGGAAGCCTTGACGAATCGTTCAGCGCCAAATTATTTGAAGGTGGTTATCCGGAGTTTGCCAAGCAGCTCTCTAACGGGCTGATTGTAGTGAGTGGTTATTTCAGGAAATATAACAATGTAACCAGAAATGGCTTTATGGTACTTACACCAGCAGGTTTATTGGCCCCAGGTTATAATGCAACAGGCCCTTTTCAGGGAAGTTTATCTGATGTAATTGAAACAAAATCAGCAGATGGTAAAAAAGCATTGCTGCTAATCGGTGGCTTTAGCCGCTTCGATAACCAGCCATTTTATAACATTATGAGAGTAACCATTGAATAAGACGCCTAACCAAGATAAATTATGATGAGCATGATGAAAAAATATAAATTATTGATAGGTCTGATGGCCACAATAATTACAACGGCCATATTTTCCTGTAACAAAGATTTCGATAGAACACTTACTCCAAAAGATGGTACCGATACCACTAAAGTACGGTATGGTAGCCGCAAGGTTTTGTACCTCATTGTTGATGGTGCCAGGGGCCAGTCGGTGTCAACGGCTAGTATCCCTAATATTACGGCTTTACTTCCAACCTCTATTTACAGTTGGGTAGCATTAAACGAACCCGAAGTTACGCAGAATGCCAGCAATTGGGCCAATATGCTTACCGGAGTAAAAAAAGGCAAACACCTGGTAAACGATGATAATTTAACCAATAATAACCTGCAGAACTATCCAATTATTTTTAAAAGGATTAAAGAGGTAAAACCGCAGACTAAAATTGCAGCATATACTTCATCTGCAGTATTTAAATCATTAACCACCGGTGCCGATATCAGTAGCCTGGTAACCAATGATGACGAGGTTAAGGCGGCAGTTATCAATCAGTTAAATACCGATACCGCATCGGTTATTGTGGGCCATTTTACCGATGTAGATAAAGCAGGTATTGCTTCGGGTTATGATAATTCATTTCCGGCTTATAAATCGGCAATTGAAAAATTTGATAGTGGTGTAGGCGAGATCATGACTGCTTTAAAGAAACGCACAAACTACATCAACGAAGATTGGCTGGTTGTAATCGCCTCTAGCGATGGTGGTGCATTTACCCTTCCGCCAAATGCTGATGATCAGACTATTTTTAGCAAGCCTGCTAATAATGCATTTGTGATCTATTATAGTTCTACCTATAGCAAAAGAATTTTGGTTAAGCCCTTTACAGGTAACCGTTATTTAGGTAAAACAGTTAAAATGACTGGAAAAGAGGTAAGGGCAGAAATTGCCGGCGAAGATGCTACTGTTTATAACATTGATGATACCACCAAAATGACCATCGAACTGAAGGTTAAAAAGAATCAGGAGAAACTTTTTTACCCCAGCATTTTAGGTAAACGGAACGAATGGTCTAGCGGTCACCCAAGTGTTGGCTGGGTAATTTACCTGGAAGATAAGTACTGGTATTTCGAATGGAGAGGTACAAAAGATGGCGATTACCGCCAGTGCAGAGGCGCCGATCTGGTTCAGGGCAGATGGGAAAATCTATCGGTGAAATTAGAGCAGCGTGGTAATCAAAGGTTCATCCGTACCTATACCAACGGTGTTTTTAATAATGAATTAGAAATTACCAATTCTGGCTCTTTGGCCAATTCAAATGCATTAAAACTGGGCTTCTTAAATGGTGATGGACATGGAGAACCGGATTATTATGTAACCGATATCAGGTTCTTTAAACTTTCGGTTCCAGATGGAGTAATCGGGCAATATGCATGCGAAACTTCTATCGATCAAAGTCACCCTTCTTATAATTTTCTGGTGGGTTACTGGCCTGCTACAGATGGAAACAGTGATAAAATGGTTGATCTTTCTTCTCAGGCACGCGATTTTAAATTGCTCGGACCTTATGCATGGGAAAATTTTAATGATTTAATCTGTCCGCCATCTGCAAGCACACTTGCTGCATTGGTTCCTCAAACTTCTGATATACCCGCACAGGTAATCAACTGGTTAAAAATAGCAAACAAACAAACCTGGGCACTTGATGGCAGGGTTTGGTTAGATCAATAACAAAAGTTTCGGATCATTTAAAAATATCGAAAATGAAAAAAATTATATATTCAATGGTAATGGGTTTAACCATTATAATTGGTGCCTATTCTTGTAAACAATCGCAAGTAGAGGATTTAAAACTGCCCGATGCTGCAACCAGGAGCATTACTGGCGAGGGTATTGTAGTGGGTAATGTAACCATCGATAATCAATTTGTGAGGGTACCCTTTAAAATTTCCCTTTCAGGCATGGCCGAAGAGGCTTTCCAGGTGGGTTTAACCTTAAATAACGATACCGTTACCCAGTTAATCAATAACGGAGGTTTAACCAATACCGTATTAATGCCTTCATCTGCAGTAGAATATCCAACGGTGATTAACGTAGCTTACGGAACAGATAATGCCGAAGGTATTGCCATTGTGCGTAGGGCCACTTTAGAGCGTTATCTCGGTAAAAAAGTGGCTTTTGCTTTAAAACTCTCTTCGCCAGGTAAAGGAAATAAAATTGCTAATGGAAAATCTACCATTTTGGTGGTAATCAATACATCCGAATTACTTAAAACTTCTGACGTCCATTTTCTTACGCTGCAAGGCGGCGGTACTTATAACATCGCTTATCAGGGTAATTATATTGTGGGGCCCGCAGGTGTTACCTTTCCACTTATTATCAGTTTAGAAAATGCTCCTTCTACAGCCTTTAATGTAAAAGTGAGGGATAATGTAGATACCATTGCTACCTTAGTTTCGAGAGGTACGCTCCCTGCGGATGCCATTCATTTGGCTGCAAAAGATTTTTCACTCGATACATTAATCAGGTTTAATACAGGGGCAAGCAGTGCCACAGTGAGGCTAACTATACCTTGGCCGGTTTTCGATGCAAATATCGTAGCCAATAAAAAGTTCGCCTTTGCATTAAGTCTTGCCGAAAATACCAATCATGTAATCCATCCTACAAAAGGAAAAGTGATTGTAATAATCGATCCAAATGTGAACTTAGATAATAACTCGCCAATTTTTGGGAACGGAACGGGTTTAATCGCTAAATACTACACCAATACACAATTAGCTCCTGATGATGGAAGAGCCCCGACAACAACAAGGGTAGATGCGAGTATTAATTTTGCCGGAGATGACTGGCCAAGAAATGCAGGAGTAAGTCTTGATAATTTCGCAAGCAGGTGGAGCGGAGAATTCCTGGCTCCGGTTAGAGGTGATTATATTTTTTATCAAACTACCTGGGATGACGGATCAAGATTGTTTATCAACGGAAAAGCAATTATTGATGATTATACCACAAGTTGGAGCCAGCCGGGAAGAAAGGCAACTATCCATTTAGAAAGAGGAATTAAATATAGAATAGAAGTACATCACCGCGAGAATGTGGGTGGCCAGGAAGCTAAGTTAGAATACGAAGTGCCATCGGCAGGTATAGTGGGTAAGCGTCCTATAGAGACCTCACAATTATTTCCAACTCCTTAAACATTAATAGATATGAAAAGTAATATGAAAAAGTTTTTGAGCATCTGCTCGCTTTTACTGCTTATCGTTGTGTTAACGGTAAAATGTAAAAAAAGCGGAAACGATGAGGTTATTCCACAGGTGGATGAACCAAAGCCATTGGTTACATTTGATTATACCATTCCAAATCCGGTAAAATACCAGGAGGTTCAGTTTACGGCCACTCCCACAAATTACAAATCATTATTGTGGCAGTTTGGAGATGATAGTACCTCAGTAGAAATTTCGCCAAAACACGTTTACAGGTTTCCGGGTACATATCGCGTAATTTTAACGATCAGAAACGGACAGGGTTATTCGGCAACAAAAGAGATCAACCTAAAAATTGTCGATCCTAATTTCGATCCTACCAAATATGGCGAAAACTACATGGTAACCGTTGGAGGAAAATTTTCAGTAAACCTCGAGGCTGGTGCCGGACCCGATTCTAACGAAGGTTCTAAAAAACTTGTCGATCAGGATATCAATACCAAATTTTTACAGGCTGGTTTTGATGGTACCCAAAAATGTACTTTCGAACTGAATACGCCACAGGTGGTAGGTGCTTATACCTTAACGTCGGGCAACGATGCCGCAGACCGCGATCCAAGGTACTGGATTTTACAGGGATCTTTAGATGGCATTCAATATACCGATCTGCATACTGTAACCAGTTGTCCGTGGGAAAATACCAATGAAGGTGCGAGTAGAAAACAGACCAAGCTTTTCCACTTTGATAATTACATCGCTTATAAATTCTATCGTCTTTACATTAAATCGAACAGGGGAAGCCGCGTGTTTCAACTGGGCGAGTGGACAATCAACAAAAAACAACCTTAACTAATACGCTCCACACATTTGAAAAATACATGAGGCTTAAAAACTTCATGTATTTTTTTAGTTCCCGAATTTAAATGTCATTTGGACAATTAAAAATTGAATTGTCTTGCCAAAAGTAAATTATATTTTATACTTTAGTAAAACGTTTAACCAGCGTTAATCTAACCAGAATATACGATCATACTTCAATACACACACAAATTATGAACAAAACCAACACTTTAAAATTCTTCGGCATACTCGGCTGCATGTTAGTCGGGGGCTTGCTAAAAGCACAGGAGCGAAAGGCACCCGCTTATCCCTTAATTACGCACAATACCTATTTCAGTATCTGGTCTGCTACTGATAAATTAAACGAATCTTCTACCCAGCACTGGACCGGTGCCGATAATTCTCTTTTAGGCTTAATCAATGTTGATGGCGGTATTTATCGCTTTTTAGGTAAAGAAACCATAACCTACAAAACAGTTGTACCTGCTTCTGATGAAAAAGGCTACGAAGTTAAATATACAGAAACCGAACCGCAGGGCGATTGGAAGTCTCCAAATTACAATGCAGGCAACTGGCAAACAGGTGCCGCACCAATTGGCGATGATGCCAAAAACGTAAAAACACTCTGGAAATCGCATGATATCTGGGTGAGGAGAACCTTTAATGTAGCTAATCCGGCCTCAATAAATGAGTTGTTCTTAAAAATAAACCACGACGATAATATCGAGGTGTATTTAAACGGTAAAAAGATCTACACCAAAGAAGGCTGGACAAACAATTTCCAATATATTGCTTTAAGCAATAGCGATAAAAGTGCTTTAAAAGCGGGGTCCAATGTAATTGCAATCCACCTGATTAATACCGCAGGTGGCCGTTTCCTTGATTTTGGCCTGGTAGACAGGCTAAAAGACAATGCAGAAAAGGTACAGCTGGCAAAGCAAAAAAGTGTTGATATTAATGCCACGCAAACCATTTACAACTTTACCTGTGGCAAAATCGACTTGAAACTGACCTTTACCTCACCTTTATTGATGAATGATTTAGGTTTGTTTGCACGTCCGGTTTCTTATGTTTCTTATCAGGTAAAAGCCAATGATGGTAAAACACACCAGGTAAGAGTGTATTTAAGTGCTTCATCTAACATTGCAGTTTACCGTCCTACGCAAGAGGTTACCGCAACTAAATATGCTACGCCAAAATTATCTATATTAAAAACGGGAACGGTAGAGCAGCCCATCCTGCAAAAGGCAAGCGACGATATGCGTATTGAT
The DNA here is from genome assembly GCF_000633455.1 of Pedobacter jeongneungensis. Taxonomy (GTDB): domain Bacteria; phylum Bacteroidota; class Bacteroidia; order Sphingobacteriales; family Sphingobacteriaceae; genus Pedobacter; species Pedobacter jeongneungensis_A. The sequence continues at coordinate 24,763 of NZ_AYMG01000003.1, read as the reverse complement.
TGGGGTTATTTTTATGTAGCGGCTCCAAAAACCAGCAATGCCATTCAGTTTGTAACTGCAGAAAAAGATGCAGCTGAAGCCTTTAGAAAAGGCAACTCCGCTTCAACCGCTAAACAGGGCAAAATGCTGGCACTTAACACCATTATTCCATTTGGTGCGGTAGGAAAAGCTGCGGTTGAAAAATATGTTGAGCTGGGTTATGATGAAATTTATTCGGTTCAATATTTTAACAAAAATTTAAGGCCATGGTGGAACACTTCTGGTAAAGAAACCATTGAAGGGCAATTAACTGCTGCGGCCGATGAATATAAAACAGTGATTCAGAAATGCGAAGCTTTTAATAAAACCTTATATGCTGATGCATTAAAATCAGGCGGTAAAGAGTACGCTGATTTATGTGTTTTAGGTTATCGTCAGAGTATTGCAGCACACACTTTGGTTAAAAGCCAGCAAGGTGAAATTTTGTGGTTATCAAAAGAAAATAACAGTGGTGGCTTTATCAACACGGTTGATGTAACTTATCCATCGGCTCCATTATACCTCATTTATAATCCACAGTTGCTACAAGGTATGTTAAATGGTATTTTCTATTTCAGCGAAAGCGGGAAATATCCCCACCCATGGGCAGCACACGATTTAGGGACTTACCCATTGGCCAACGGACAAACCTACGGCGAACCAATGCCGGTTGAAGAATCGGGCAACATGATCATTTTAACTGCTGCCATTGCCAAAGCACAAGGAAATGCCGATTACGCCAAAGCACATTGGAAAACCTTAACCACCTGGGTTGATTATTTAACCAAAGAAGGTTTAGATCCAAAAACACAGTTATGTACCGATGATTTTGCCGGTCACCTGGCCCGTAATGCCAACTTATCGGTAAAAGCAATTGTAGGTATTGCCTGTTATGCTCAAATGGCAAAAACATTGGGTTATGATGATGTGGCTAAAAAATACAGGGATATTGCCGAAGGCATGGTGCCTAAATGGATAGAAATGGCTGATGCGGGCGATCATTATGCCTTAACCTTCGATAATAAAGATACCTGGAGCCAGAAATATAACCTGGTTTGGGATAAAGTTTTAAACTTAAACCTTTTCCCTCAAAAAATCTACGACACTGAAACTAAATATTACCTCACCAAACAAAACAGATACGGTATTCCATTAGACAGTAGAAAGGCTTATACCAAAAACGACTGGATTTTGTGGACGGCAACTTTTGCACCAACCCAAACAGAATTCGAGGCTTTGGTGCATCCGGTTTATAAACATGCTATCGAAACAGAATCAAGAGTGCCTTTGAACGATTTCTATGATTCAAATACCGGCATCCGCGATAACTTTAAGGCCCGTAGCGTTGTAGGCGGTTTTTATATGAAAATGCTTGCCGATAAATTAAACAGTAAATAAGACCTCACCATCCCTTAAATTAGCAATCGAAGGTTCTGCATTAATTTGCAGGACCTTTTTCATTCCCATCGTTCCTTCCATTCCCCTCTTTCAGAGGGGTGTCCGCAGGACGGGGTGTTTTTTTATTCATCTTATCTGTAAGACTGGTTTAAATTTTAAATAAACTTAACAGATTTCTCCATTTCGCTGCGCTTCAGTCGAAATGACGAACTTTTCTCGTTCTGCGATACATGACTTATATGTTTCTTAAATGCCTTATATGGTTAAAAAACTACGTTAGTTATTGATTGAGATAAATCGTCCTTTCGACCGCAGTGGAGAAATCTGTAAGGCTGGTTTAAATAAACCTAACAGATTTCTACGTTCCGCTTCCGATGAAGGATCGGTACGCTCCATTCGATAGCTATCGGATCGAAATGACGATGTTTATTTGGCCATGGTACGTGTCTCCACGTATCATTCAAACCTAAAACTCAAATTCCAACTGGTTATTCTCTGTTTTTTCAATTTCAACATCATCGTAAAACCTTGATAATGTAATTCCCAGAAGCCTTATCTGGCTTACACCAATATCCGCTTCCTCCAAAAGTTTTATCGCTTCCGCATATATCACCTCAGCTTTGTTAATCGGTATAGCAAAAGACCTGCTGCGGGTAATGATCTTAAAATCCGAAAATTTTATTTTTAACGTCACCGTTTTACCGCTTAACTGATGTTTTTCCAATCGTTTCGATACAATTTCGCTGATCTGTTTCAGCAGATCGTGCATTACCGAATCTTCATTGGTATCCTCAGCAAACGTATCTTCCGCACCTACCGATTTAGCTTCGCGGTTAGCCCTCACAGGCCGGTCATCAATCCCACGTACGATTTTATAGTAAAATCTACCCGATTTACCGAACTGAGCAACCAACTGTTCTTCCGTTAATTTTTTCAGATCAGCACCGGTATTAACCTGCATGGCCTTCATTTTAGCTGCTGTAACTTTACCCACGCCAAAAAACTTCTCTACCGGGAGTTTTTCCATAAAAGCCTCGATTTTCGACGGACCAATAAATGTTAAACCATCAGGTTTGTTCATATCCGAGGCTACCTTGGCCACAAATTTATTGGTTGAAACCCCCGCCGATGCCGTTAAATTCAGCTCATTTTTAATCGCGTCTTTAATCGATTGCGCAATATCAATGGCCGATCCTATACCGAGTTTATCTTCGGTAACATCAAGAAATGCCTCATCTAAAGATAAAGGCTCAATCAGATCGGTATAACGGCTAAAAATTTCCCTGATGGCTTTAGAAGCGGTCGTGTAGGCATCGAAACGTGGGTAGACAAAAATGGCAGATGGGCAGAGCTGATAGGCTTTGCTGGAGGGCATGGCCGAACGGATCCCATATTGCCGCGCTTCATAACTTGCCGTTGATACCACTCCACGACTATCAGGTTTACCTCCAACCACCAATGGTTTTCCCCTGTATTCGGGGAAATCGCGTTGTTCTACCGACGCATAAAAAGCATCCATATCAATGTGGATAATCTTTCTTAAAACTATTGGGGTTTCGTCAGACATAGGAATAGCTAAATTTCGCTATTTTTTTTAGTATTATTGAAATAGATTTTTTTTCTTTACAAAATATGGAAAGAGCAATCCGCTTTTATAAAAATGCAAAACACGAATGGTATGCCGATATACCCGAATGGGGTGGTGCTATCGAAGACTTACAGATGGTAGAAGGCGCAGACGACTTATTAAACTGGATTTCAGCAGATGAAAGCGAATGTAAATTGCTGATGGCCGACGAGCAAATACAAAATGCTGAGATTTTAAACCTGGTTTACGCACGCGAGGAAAACCTTGGCGGTGGGGGCGATTATATGTTAGAGAGTTTTAGGGGCGAATTTAAAAATCATAAACTTTGGTTATGTAACGTAACCGAATTTGTTTTTAAACAGCTGCCTGAAAAGATTTACTTTAAGGAGATTGCGCAAGGATGATCGTTAAGGCATAACGATTTTGGAGTTTTATTCCTTCGATGCATTATTCCCAACGGATAGCTTCCAGCATGAGACTATCGTTTGGACACTATTAATATAAACTTCTTTTACCGCTCAATGCCGCGGGGGCATGGTACTTTGGAGCGCCAAAGTACCCAAAGGGCTTTGTCAATCCAGCAATGTGGCTTCTCACCGCCCTGTGCTCATCAAAAAAACAGTGGCACTTTGTTTTGCTCGATTCTGCTAAGTGAAAATTAGAGGGGTATTTTCACAAAACCACTGCGTTTCAGGTTTGGTGGTGCCGTTTGTGCTAACCTGCAGCTGTTTTTTTGATTTATCTGCCACTTGGGATTGACGGCGTTCTTCGGTAGGACCTGGGGTATTTTAAAGCAAGCCAGCACATTGCGTTAAATTATGCTTAAAAGATGTGCCTATACGATTAATCAAACTCAGATGTTCTAAGGTGGCTTAGTTGGTCAAAAAATAACGATGAATATATTTTAGTGTTAAGATCTTAGCAAGCTATGTGTTAAAACTTTAATTCAACAGTATATCTACCTTGTTCAGTAACGAATCCATCTCAAATGGTTTTTCCATAAAATCATTTGCGCCAGCATCAAGCGCCGATTGCCTGATATCCCTGCTTGCAGAAATCATTAAAATAGGAATTTCCATAAATTCAGGATCGTTTTTTAGCTGTTTGCAGATATCTCTTCCGTCATGACCGCTCATCCAGATATCAAGGAGAATCAAATCAGGCCTGTTTTTAACCGCATCAATTACTGCTCCGCCATCATAGGTATATTCAACATCGTAACCCATTACTTCCAAAATCATCGTTACAGCATCAACAATGCCCTCGTCGTCGTCTGCAATGAGTATTTTCTTATTTCCCATTTTGTAATTTTATTTCCATATAGTTTGTTTCGCAACAGGTAAATGAGAAGATAATTGATAGCGTATAATGAATAATGCCGTAAAGATGCTTTTTGTTTTAAAAAAAACGAATATTTATTTAAAGAATTTTATGCCAAATATTGACTAATGTCAACCGGCAAAGTTTAGTGTTTTATTCCCGTAGTGGTGAATTAAGTGATAATTTATTTAGCATATCAGATATTCGTACATTAATATTTTATATTTACAGCGTTAATTCAAATTGAATTGGGTTTAATAGCCAAAAATGGATAGTATCAATATTAAGAAGTTAGCAGAAGCTTTAAATCTATCTACTTCTACAATTTCAAGAGCATTTAGGGATAATAGCGACATTAGTGACGCTACTAAGGCACTTATACTCACCAAGGCTAAAGAATTAAACTACCAGCCTAACCACTACGCCAGTAACTTAAGGGAGCAGAAAAGCAAAACCATTGCTGTTATTGTTCCTGAGCTGGCCAACAATTATTTTTCGCAAGCCATTCACGGTATCGAACGTGTGGCGAGGGAGAATGGTTACCATATCCTCATTTATGTAACCGACGACGATTATCAGAAAGAGGTAACTTTTATCCGCCACTTGCATAACGGTAGGGCAGATGGAATTATCATGTCGGTTTCAGGTGAGGCCAACGATCACAATTACCTGAATAAATTTGGGGCAAAAAGGTTGCCGCTGGTATTTTTCGACAGGATTTACGAGGACATTGAAACACCAAGGGTAATTACGAACGATTATAACAGCAGTTTTCTGGCCACTGAACATTTAATAGAACATGGCTGCAAAAGGATCGCTTATCTGGTGGTAAACAAAAGTTTATCCATCGGTAAAACGCGTATGCAGGGCTATATCGATGCACTTGCCAAACATCAGGTACCTTTTGAAGAAAACCTGATTGTGGATTGCAGCAACAGTTACGAAGAAAACAGCATCATTATTAAAGAGGCTTTAACACAATTAAAACCCGATGGTATTTTTACCTCAGTAGAGCGTTTGGCTTTTGCTACTTATTATGCCTGTTACGATCTCAACATCAACATCCCTAAAGATTTAAAGGTGATCAGTTTCTCCAGTCTTGAAATTGCTCCATTGTTGAATCCCTCACTCACCACCATTACCCAGCCCGCTATCGAAATAGGGGAGCAGGCGGCCAAATTACTGTTCACCATCCTGGATGATAATGTTGATAAAAACCGCCCAAATGAAGTGGTTTTGGAGTCGCAAATGATCAAGCGGAATTCGACTTCAAAAGGGTAAAATAAGCGCTAAAAAATAGCTGCTTTTGAAGCTTGAAATTTTCAAAAAAAATCTTCACTTAGTGTAAAATACGCAGAATTTTGACTGATTTTCGGGAACGTTCCCGAAAGATGACTGAATTTTGATCTAATTTTTTCGGGAACGTTCCCGAAAAAGACCTTAAAAATAGCTTAGTGTAAAAATTACACTTTAAACTGAAATTTAACATTTGTAAATATTTGATAATTAATTAATTATATAATTAACAATTATTTAATATGATTTTTTAGACTGGCCTAAAAGCTGGGTTTTTTGCTGTTTTTAACATATCGTTTTTTGCCCGAAATATATTTTTTAAATAAATTTTGAAATCTCATTAACAGCTGTAAATTAGGCCTATGTGTAAATCACTATAATATTTAACCAAATTTTTATACTTAAACGAGCTTCAAATATGAGAGTATTTTACCTGTTAAAACAGGGGCTTTTGGTGCTGTTGGTTTTTTCAGCATTAATGGTAAAAGCACAAACCGGATCAGTGTCTGGTAAAGTGCTTGACGAAACCGGCCTGCCACTGCCCGGTGCTTCTGTAATTGTAAAAGGTACAACAAGAAGTACATCGACAGATGGCAATGGTGTTTTTAAACTTGCAGGTTTATCGAACGGTTCGGTTACCCTATCGGCAAGTTTTATCGGTTATCAAACCCTTGATAAAACAGTTAGCGTTTCGGCAAATGCTACTGTAAGTTTTCAATTGGTGCCCGACGCCCAAAAACTAAACGAAGTTGTGGTGATTGGTTATGGTACTGCAGAAAAGAAAAACCTAACCGGTTCTATCACAACCGTAAATTCGAAAGATTTTCAAAAGGGTACCATTACTACGCCTGAACAATTGATCCAGGGTAAGGTAGCTGGCGTAAACATTATTTCAAATAGCGGTCAGCCAGGGGTAGGGAGTACCATCCGTATCCGTGGAGGTGCTTCACTTAATGCCAGTAACGATCCGCTTATCGTAATTGATGGAGTGCCATTCAGTGGTAACTCTATTGGTAATGCGCCAAGCCCGTTATCATTGGTTAACCCGAACGATATTGAAACCTTTACTGTTTTAAAGGATGCAAATGCAACAGCCATTTATGGATCGAGAGCATCAAACGGGGTAATTTTAATTACCACCAAAAAAGGTGCATCAGGCGCTCCGGTGTTTAATTTTAGCACCAACAATTCTATTGCTACAGTAGCCAAAAAGGTTGATATCCTGTCATCAGGTCAGATCCGCGATTTTGTAAATGCGAACCCAAATGCAACTTATGACGATGGTAAAAAATTTACTTCGTTACTGGGCAGTTCGAATACCGATTGGCAGGATGAAATTTATCAGAATGCATTTTCTACCGATAACAGTTTAAGTATAGCAGGCTCATTTAAAGGGGTTCCTTACCGTGTTTCTGCTGGTTATTTAGATCAGCAAGGTCTTTTAATTACCGATCATTTTTCGCGTGGTACCGGTGCAATCAGCATTTCGCCAAAATTATTTCAGGATCATTTAAAAATCGACTTAAACTTAAAAGGTGCTTTAACCCAGTCGCATTTTGCAAATGCAGGTGGTGTGGGCGCTGCCATTCAGTTCGATCCAACACAATCAGTAAATGCAAATAACAGCTTTGGCAACTATTTCGAATGGTTAAGAAGCGATGGTACGGTAAACCCGAATGCACCGCGCAACCCGGTAGGTTTAATCAGGTTGAACGATAACAATGGTAATGCCGAAAGAAGTTTTGGTAATGCACGTTTCGATTACTCTTTCCACTTTTTACCAGAATTGCACGCCAATTTAAATTTAGGTTACGATCTGTCTAAAGGTTATGGCGATGTTAGGATACCTGTTTTTGCTGCGCAAAGCATTGCAACATCAGGCTCGTACACCAATTCTTTAAACACCGAAACCAACAAACTTTCTGAGTTTTATTTAAACTATGCACACACGGTAGAAAGTATTAAAAGCCGTTTTGATGTAACTGCAGGTTACGGATATTACGATAACTCAAAAACTGGTTTCAACTTTACTTCTTACAAAGGAACCGGCGAAGCGTTGGTAACTCCTGTTTTCCCTTTCTCTACTGATCGTGATAAATTGCTTTCTTACTACGGAAGGTTTATTTATACTTTGGCCGATAAATATATTTTATCCGGAACGTTAAGGGCTGATGCTTCTTCTAAATTTGCAGAGAAAAACCGTTGGGGTTATTTCCCTTCGGCTGCTTTTACCTGGAGAATTTCGAACGAGAATTTCTTGAAAAACAGCTCATCGGTTTCTGATTTAAAACTTCGTTTAAGTTACGGTCAAACAGGTAATAAAGATGGTATCGGTTATTACGATTACTTATCTAAATATTACGCCAACAGCAATACCGGTCAATACCAGATTGGTAATACTTTTTACAACTATTATACCCCGGCAGCTTACGATCCTGACTTGAAATGGGAAACCACTACCACCTATAATGCAGGTTTGGATTATGGTTTTATGAAAGGCCGTTTATATGGAAGTATTGATGTGTATTACAAAAAAACATCTGATTTATTAAGCAAAATCAATATTCCGGTAGGTACCAACTTTAACAACGAGTTAACTACAAATGTGGGTAATATGGATGTTAAGGGTGTTGAAGGAAGTTTAAACTTTTCGGCAATCAAAACCGAAAACACCAGCTGGGATTTTGGTGTAAACATTGCGTACAACAAAAGAAAAGTAACCAATTTAACCCTAAATCCTGATCCGGCTTCGAAAGTTGGTGCAGGCGATATTACAGGTGGTACCGGTGTTACCTTAAAATACAATGCAGTTAACCAGATACCCGGATCTTTTTTCGTGTACAAACAAGTATATAACGCAGATGGAAAACCTTTAGAAGGTGTTTATGAAGATTTAAATAAAGACGGCGTAATCAATACCAGCGATCAGTATTTTTACAAATCACCAGATCCGAACATAACCCTGGGTTTCAATACTTCTTTTTCTTATAAAAAATGGAGTTTTACCACGTCACTTAGGGCAAACTTTGGCAATTACATATATGATAACGTTTCTTCTAACTTTGGTGTAAGGGCGAATATCTTAAGTCCGGCAGGTGTAATCAACAACGCATCTACAGATTTTCTGGCAACCAATTTCCAGAACAACCAGTTCTTAAGCGATTATTATATTAAAAACGCTTCATTCCTGAAAATGGACAATGCAGGTATTTCTTACAATGCCGGCAAATTATCTAAAACCGGAACAGCCTCGTTAAGGATATCGGCAAACTGCCAAAATGTTTTTACCGTAACGAAGTACAATGGTATAGATCCTGAGTTGAGCGGTGGTATTGATTATAACCTGTATCCGCGCCCACGCACGTATACTTTAGGTTTTAATGTTGGTTTTTAATAAGGAGACAAAAAATGAAAAACTCATTTAAAATAATATTGGCATCAGGTATTTTATTGTTGTCATTAAATTCATGCAAAAAAGGAGATCTAAACGTATTGCCCACCAACGATGTTACTGCGGCAACCGTTTATGCTACTCCGGCAGGTTATAAACAAGGCCTGGCTAAATTATATGCGGCTTATGCATTAACCAGCTCTACCGGATCGGATAATAGTGATATTGGTGGACTAAACTCTGGTTTTGCAGATTTTCTTCGTTTATTCTGGACTTCACAAGAGTTGGTAACCGATGAGGCGATTTGCGCCTGGGGAGATACCGGTATTCCGGAATTAGATTACAGCACGCCAAGTGTAGATAACCAGTTTTTACGCGGATTGTATTCTAGAAGTATTTTACAGATTACGGTTTGTAACGAATTTCTTCGCGAAAGTACACCCGAAAAATTGGCCTCACGTAACATTACAGGTACCGACGCTGCAGATATTACCAAATACCGTGCAGAAGCCCGTTTTCTACGTGCTTATCAATATTGGGTACTTTTAGATGCCTTTGGTAATCCGCCTTTTGTTACCGAAAATGATGAAATCGGCAAAGTAGCCCCAAAACAAATTCAGAGAGCAGCTCTTTTTACTTATATCGAATCAGAACTAAAAGCAATTGAGGGTGATTTAGCGAATGCACGTAGCAACGAATATGGCCGTGCAGACAAAGGTGCTGATTGGGCTTTATTGGCCAGGTTATATTTAAATGCACAGGTATATACCGGTACAGCAAAATATACAGAAGCCATTACTTATTCAAGCAAAGTAATTAATGCAGGTTACACTTTAAAATCCAATTATATGGATCTTTTTAAAGCGGATAACAACATTAACAATACCGAAAACATCTTAACCATTAACTACGATGGGGTAACAGGTACTAATTATGGCGGTACCACATTCCTGATCAATGCAGGTATTAATGCTGATATGGGTACAGCCTCTTATGGTGTGCCAAACGGTGGTTGGGGCGGTAACAGAACCCGTCAGAACTTGCCTGCACTATTTCCAGATGCAAACGGAACTTTAGATAAGCGCGGTACCTTCTTCGGTGCAAAAAATACAGTTGATGAAGTTGGTGTGTTTACCGATGGATTGCGTGTTACAAAATTTAAAAATATCATTGGTACAAGTACCATACCGCCATCATTAAACGGAACATTCAGCTCTTTGGATTTTGCCATTTTCCGCTTGGCCGAACAGTATTTGATTTACGGAGAAGCTGTTGCCCGTGGTGGTTCAGGTGGTGATGCAGGGAAAGCACTCGAATATGTTAATGCCTTACGTCAACGTGCTTATGGCAATGCGTCAGGTAATCTGACTCCAGCCGCATTAACCGTCGATTTTTATTTGGATGAGCGTGCGCGCGAATTATACTGGGAAGGTCACCGCCGTACCGATTTGGTACGTTATGGCAAGTTTACCGGTGGTACTTACTTATGGCCATTTAAAGGTGGGGTTAAAGCCGGAACATCTATTCCAGCTTACCGTAACATTTATCCGATCCCAGCGGCAGATTTAATTGCCAATCCGAATCTGGTTCAAAACACAGGTTATTAATCTTAATATTTTAATAAGATATGAAATCAATATTTTTCAAAACCTTGGCCCTTTGCTTTGTAGCACTATCGCTTTGGTCGTGTAAAAAAGACGAAACCCAAACGGTTTCAACTATTGGGGCAGCAGGCACGCTTACCGCTTCTACAACTACATTAAGTTTAGTACAGGCAAACGGTGCGCAGGCCGCATTAACATTAAGCTATCCACTGGCTACTTCATCAGGTTACGTGGTGCCGGTAAACTCCACCTTACAGTTCGCTTTAAAGGGTACTAACTTTGCCGCTCCAAAAGAGGTGGTGGTTACTACAAAAACTTATGCACCAACTGTAACCGAAATCAACAACATGATTTTGGCTTTAGGAGGTAAAGTAGGAACAGCGTCACAGATCGAAGTAAGGTTGAAATCAGGTGCTGCTGTAAACGATTTAACTTACTCAAACGTAATCACTTTAACCGCTACACCTTATTTAGCTTCAGCATGGATTTACGCTCCCGGAGCTTACCAGGGCTGGGATCCTACCACTGCTGACAGTTTAATTTCGCTATCAAGCAATGGTATTTATACCGGAATGATTGCTTATACTGCCGGAAACCTGGAATTTAAAATCACACCTGCCAAAAAATGGGATGTTGCTTATGGCGATGCAGGTGCAGGTAAAATCAGCAGTAGCGCCGGCGATAATTTAAAATCACCAGATGCCATAGTGAAACAGGTAACTGTTGATTTAAATGCCAAAACCATAGTTTTTTCAACACCAAACGAATGGTCGATTATTGGAGACGCAACTTTGGGTGGCTGGAACAATGATACCGACATGAAAGTGGTAAATGATGGAAAATCAAATAATTACTCCGTTAAAACAACCTTAACAGCTGGTGCATTGAAATTCAGGTTCAAACACGATTGGACAGTTAATCTCGGCGGTAGCATAACTGCTTTAACCAATGGAGGCGATAACATTGCCGTAACCGTTCCCGGAACTTATACCATTACTTTAGATGTAGCCGCTAAAAAAGCTACAATGGTTAAAAACTAATCCTTATTATCTGCCCTGCAGTTACCTACTGCGGGGCTTTTTTTAAATTTTTAAAGTTTTAGCATGAACAGATCTCATACCCATCCAAATTATCCGCTTCCAATTCATAATCATACTAATACTTCCTTTTTTAAAAAGGCAACAACAATTTTTACCTTACTGGTTGTTTTGCTAACAAATAATCTATTTGCCCAGAAGCTGGAACGGGTAGAACCGATGTTCTGGTTTACAGGCATGCACAATCCTAAGTTGCAATTGCTGGTTCATGGCGAAAACATTGCTTCAAGCTCGGTTTCCTTAACTTATCCGGGGGTAAAACTCGTAAAGGTTAACAAAGTTGAAAACCAGAATTATTTATTTCTCGATTTAACAATTGCTCCGGTGGCTAAAGCCGGAAAATTCCCGATTAACTTTGCCGTTAACGGAAAAAAGATATTTACTTACACCTACGAATTAAAAAACCGCGATAAAAGCGCAGGGAGGATTCAGGGTGTAACCAACAAAGATTTTATATACCTGCTGATGCCAGATCGCTTTTCGAACGGCGATAAAAGCAACGATGTGGTGCAGGGTTTAACCGAAACCGCATTAAACCGCGACAGCATGTACTACCGCCATGGTGGCGATATCCAGGGCGTAATCAATCACCTCGATTACCTGAAAGATTTAGGAATTACGACCGTTTGGATGACACCGGAGGTAGAAAATGACATGCCACATGCTTCTTACCATGGTTATGCGGTAACCGATCACTACAAAATAGATCCACGTTATGGTACTAACGCACTTTACAAAAAATATGTAGAGGTTGCGCATGCCAAAGGATTAAAAGTAATTAAAGATATTGTACACAACCACATTGGTACCCAACATTGGTTTTATAAAGATTTACCAATGAAAAGCTGGTTAAACCAATGGCCAAAATATACACAAACGAGTTACCGCGATCAAACGGTGATGGATATCCATGCTTCTGCTGCCGACCGCAAACAGATGCTGGATGGATGGTTTGTGCCTTCAATGCCCGATTTAAATCAGCGTAATCCTTATGTGCAAAACTACCTGACTCAAAACCACATCTGGTGGATTGAATATGCAGGTATTGATGGTTTACGCCTGGATACCTACGGTTATAACGATCCGGTTTACATGGCAGATTGGGCTTTAAAAGTACAGGCAGAATTTCCACACTTATCCGTATTTGGTGAAACATTGGTGACCGCGGTGGCCAACCAGGCTTTCTTTACGGGTGGCAATACCGTTAACCGTGGATTCGATACCCATCTTCAGGGCATTACCGATGCTACTTTAAAAGATGCCATTTACGAAGGCATCAATGGTAAAAATGGCTGGGTAGATGGCATTAACCGTTTGTATGCAACCCTTGCGCACGATTTTCTTTACAAAAACCCGAACACCAACTGTATTTTTCTGGATAACCACGATATGAGCCGTTTTTATTCGATGGTGGGCGAAGATTTTGATAAATACAAAATGGGAATGAGTATCTTGTTAACCATGCGGGGCATTCCGCAGATGTATTACGGAACAGAAATCCTGATGAAAAACTTTTCCAATCCGGATGGCCTAATCCGTTCTGATTTTCCAGGGGGATGGGAAGGCGACAAAAAAGATAAATTCATTGCCGATGGCCGTACAAATAAAGAAAATGAGGCTTTCAATTTTGTGAAAACACTGGCTAATTTCCGCAAAAACAGTCCGGCATTGCAAACAGGTAAATTGATGCAGTTTGTGCCACAGGATGATATTTATGTTTATTTCCGTTACAATGCCGAACCAAAAGGCTCCATAATGGTTATTGTAAACAATACAGAGAAAGATAAAACATTAAATACCGATCGCTTCGCCGAAAGAACAACAGGAATTACTTCCGCTAAAAACGTAATTACCGGTGAAAACATCGAATTCAAAAATATTAAAGTACCTGCTAAAACAACGTTGGTACTGGAATTAAGGTAGGTGAAAGGTAAAAGGTTGAAGGTATAGGGCTTACATCTCGATACTTAATACTTTCGTCTTGATACCCAATACTAATTACCCGATACTAAAATAACACAATGCAAGATAACACCCACTCAGAACCTTCAGCCTTAAACCTTACACCTTCAGCCTCAATAAAGGCCTGTCTTTTCGACCTCGATGGTGTCCTGGTAGATACTGCGGTTTACCACTATAAAGCCTGGAAACGTTTGGCCAATACCATGGGTTTCGATTTTACTGAAGAGCAGAACGAGCAGTTAAAAGGCGTTAGCCGCGTAGAAAGTTTGAATAAAATTCTGGCCTGGGGCAGCGTAGAGAAAACAGATGCTGAGAAAGAAGAACTGGCTACTTTAAAAAACAGCTGGTATGTAGATATGATTACCAAAATGACACCTGCTGAAGTTTTACCCGGAACAGTTGATTTTTTAACCGAAATACACAAAGCAGGCTATAAACTGGCATTAGGCTCTGCAAGCAAAAACTCAGGTATTATTTTAGAAAAAACAAATTTGGCCCATTTCTTCGATGAAATTGTAGATGGGAATATGGTAACCAAATCGAAACCCGATCCCGAGGTATTTTTAAAAGGAGCCGAACTTTTAGGTTTTAAACCCGATGAATGTGTGGTTTTTGAAGATGCCGTAGCAGGTGTAGAAGCAGCAAAAAGAGGTGGAATGAAAGCCATAGGTATCGGCGAAAAAAGCGTACTCACCCAGGCAGATGTGGTAGTAAGCGGATTAGATAAATTAACAGTTAAAGATTTAGAGAATTTATAGGTTTAAGGTGTAAGGTTTAGGGGTCATCATCTCAAATCTCACTACTCAATACTAATTATGAAAAACTACATTAAAGCAGATGAGTGGAATATTATCGAAGAAGGCTTTGATCCACATTTAAATAAAATTTCGGAAAGTATTTTCAGCCTGGGCAATGGTCGCATGGGGCAACGTGCCAATTTTGAAGAAAATTATACCGGAGAAACCCTGCCGGGCAATTATGTTGCAGGTGTTTATTATCCTGATAAAACCCGTGTGGGATGGTGGAAAAATGGTTATCCTGAATATTTTGCAAAAGTGTTAAATGCAGCAAACTGGGTAGGCATTGAAGTAAAAATCGATGATGAAATTCTGGATCTGGCGACTGCAGAAGTGAGCGATTTTAAACGTGTGCTGAACATGCATGCCGGATATTTAGAACGTACTTTTACTGCAAAATTAAAAAGTGGTAAAACCCTAAAAGTTAAATCGACACGTTTTTGCAGTATAGCCGACGATGAAGTGGGTGCCATCCGTTACAGCATTACCCCTTTAAATTTCGAGGGTAAATTAACGTTAACACCTTTTATTGATGGCGATGTTAAAAATCAGGATAGTAACTATGATGAAAAATTCTGGGATATGGTTGCTGATGAAATTTCAGGAACAGAAGCTTACATTAAACTAAGAACAAAGAAAACTGAATTTGAGGTTTGCACCGGAAGTAACATCGAACTGTATAAAGGTGAAGAAAAATTAAGTATCAATCCTTCAGATGTCCTCAAAGAGAAATTCGTCGGACAAACTTTTTCGGTGGACGTGAAAGCAAACGACGAAATCACTCTGGTTAAAATCGCGGCTAATTTATCTTCAGAAAATTATCCAAAAGAATCACTTTTAAAAGAAACCAAATCTGTAATTGCCAAAGCATCTGCCAAAGGTTTCGATACTTTATTAAAAGAGCAAACCGAAGCCTGGGCAACCAAATGGGAAGAAAGCGATATCATTATTGAAGGTGATGTTTCTGCCCAACAGGCGATCCGTTTTAATATTTTCCAGCTTTTCCAGACTTATACCGGTAAAGATGATCGCTTAAATATCGGTCCGAAGGGTTTTACCGGTGAAAAATACGGAGGTTCTACCTATTGGGATACTGAAGCTTATTGTGTGCCTTTTTACCTGGCCACAGCGCCACAGGAAGTAAGCAAAAACCTGCTGGTTTACCGTCATAAACAATTGGGCAAAGCCATCGAAAATGCAGCAAAGTTAGGTTTTAAAGATGGTGCAGCGCTTTATCCAATGGTAACGATGAACGGTGAAGAATGCCATAATGAGTGGGAAATTACTTTCGAAGAAATCCACCGTAATGGTGCTATCGCCTTTGCCATTTTTAATTACATCCGTTATACCGGCGATGAAAGTTACCTTTCGGATTTCGGTTTAGAAGTATTGATCGGTATTGCCCGTTTCTGGAAACAACGTGTAAACTGGAGCAACGATAAACAGCAATATGTAATGCTTGGCGTAACCGGACCAAATGAGTACGAAAACAACGTCAATAATAACTGGTACACCAATATTTTGGCTACATGGTGCATGAGATATGCCACTGAAGCAGCTAAAATTGTAGAAATACAACAGCCGGAAAAATATAACAGCTTGTTAAAAAGTTTAAATTTCGATCAAAAGGAATTTGCTGATTGGGCTGATATTATCGAAAAGATGTATTATCCGCAGGATGAAAAACTAGGCATTTTCTTACAACAGGATGGTTATTTAGATAAAGAACAAACTTTAGTTAAGGATTTGCCTGCCAGCGAAAGACCGATTAACCAAAAATGGAGCTGGGACAGGATTTTACGTTCGTGTTTTATTAAACAGGCCGATGTTTTGCAGGGACTGTATTTCTTTGAAGAAGATTACGACCTGGCTACCCTGAAACGCAACTTCGATTTTTATGAGCCACGTACCGTACACGAAAGTTCATTATCGCCCTGCGTACACAGTATTTTGGCCGCCAAATTAAACGATGAAGCCCGTGCTTACGAATTTTATTTACGCACCGCCCGTTTAGATCTCGACGACTATAATAACGATACCGAAGATGGTTTGCACATCACCTCGATGGCCGGAACCTGGATGAGTGTGGTAGAAGGTTTTGCGGGTATGCGTGTTCGTGATGGTAAACTGCAGTTTAATCCTTTCTTGCCTGAAAAATGGAAATCGTTCTCCTTTACCATTGGTTTCAGGGGAGCAACCTTAAAAATCAATATTACCGAAAACGGCATCAGCATTAAAAACAATGCAGCTGTTGATTTAGAAATCGGGATTAGAAACCATGTGTATAAATTGGCCGGGAATGCCGAAATTGAAGTAAATAACGGCGAGTTGGTATGAGAAAGGTAAAGGGTGTAAAGGTTGAGGGTAGAGGGTTAAAATCTAAAACTTTATCTGGTGGAGGATGTTATTCTGCTCAAAGCTTATCCGTTTTTGGAAGCAATAAAGTATGGCTATCTGCACTTTTTTTTACCTTCACAATACTCTCTCTATCATCCTTTGCACAAAAAACACGTACAAAAATGAACGATAAACAGATCGTTATATATCAGTTACTGCCCCGTTTGTTCGGGAATAAAAATACCACCAATATCCCTTACGGTACCATTGAACAAAATGGTTCGGGTAAGTTTAACGATATCACCGATAAGGCGCTCGATGGCATCAAAGCGCTTCACGCCAATTACGTTTGGTATACCGGTGCCATTGCCCATGCCAGCTTAACCGATTATTCTGCTTATGGAATCAAGGTTGATGATGCCGATGTGGTAAAAGGCAGGGCAGGTTCGCCTTATGCCATCCGCGATTATTACGATGTGGATCCTGATTTAGCCGTTGATGTTAAAAACAGGATGAAAGAGTTTGAGGCCTTGGTTAAAAGAACACATGCCAAAAACTTAAAGGTTTTGATCGATTTTGTGCCCAACCATGTCGCCAGGAGTTATCATTCTTATGCAAAACCCGATGGCGTAGTTGATTTTGGTGCTCAGGATGAGGTAACCAAAGCATTTAGTCCGAAAAACGATTTTTACTATATTCCTGGTCAGGCTTTAGTGGTTCCAGCCAACGGACAAAAAACGCCACTTTCGGCACTTCAGGATAGTAAGTTTGAGGAGAATCCGGCAAAAGCTACCGGTAACAATGTGTTTTCTGCCCAGCCTAAATACGACGATTGGTACGAAACGATTAAGTTAAATTACGGCGTAGACTATCAGAACGGCGAAAAACAATATTTCGATCCCATTCCACCGGTTTGGATTAAAATGCGTGACATTTTAATTTACTGGACGCATAAAGGAGTTGATGGTTTCAGATGCGATATGGCCGAAATGGTTCCCATTGCATTTTGGAACTGGGTAATTCCACAGGTTAAAAAAGTGAACCCCGATCTGATTTTCCTTGGAGAAGCGTACAACCCAAAAGTGTACAAACAATATTTAGACGAAGGTAAATTTGATTACCTGTACGATAAAGTAGGTTTATATGATGGACTTAAAAAATTAATCAGAAATGAACCAACTGCAGATGTAGCAGCGATTAAACACGTGTGGCAGGTAGAAAGTGCTGGTTTTGGCAAACACATGTTGCGCTTTTTAGAAAATCACGATGAAGAACGCATTGCATCGGCAGGATTTGCAGGTAAAGCTGAACTGGCTTTACCTGCAATGCTTGTTTCGGCAACGCTGGGCGCTGGTCCGGTAATGCTTTATTTCGGACAAGAAGTTGGTGAGCCTGGCAAAGGCCAGGAAGGTTTTGGCGGCGACGATAACCGCACCACGATTTTTGACTATTGGGGTGTGCCTGATCACCAGAAATGGATGAACGGCGGATTGTTTGATGGAGGGAAATTAAGCACTTCCCAACAAAATTTAAGGGCTTATTATCAGCAATTGCTAAAAGTAACTTCAACAAGTGATGCTGTAATTAATGGCGAAATCTATGAAGTGCCTGTTACCGGGAACATGAATAAGCGCATGTATGCTTTTATCCGTTACTCTGGCAAGCAACGTTTACTGGTCGTGGCCAATTTTGATCGGACAGAAACTTTAACTGCTAACATCGAAATTCCCGATCAGATTTTAAAAGTTAAAAGTTCATCGCCGGTTACAGATCTGCTAACAGATAAAAAATTAAATATTCCCGCAGGAACAAGCATACCCGTAAACATGGCGCCGGTTAGCGCTCAGCTGATAGAATTTTAAAAGTTTGTGCTATGCGTCTGGCGCCACGCGTTTAGCGGTAAAAAAAAAGGTGAACAGATGAATAGTATTTAAATTAATTTATTTAACCGAATAGAACGCCATGCGCCCTGCGCTAAGCGCTTAAACTAAACAAAATGAGCTTAAAAACAATATTCGAGAACCCCAAATTAACACTCGCACAGATCATTAATATGAGCGTTGGGTTTTTCGGGATCCAGTTCGGTTGGGATTTACAAAGGGCCAACATGGGGCGTATTTACGAAAACCTGGGCGCCAATCCAGATCAGGTTCCATTATTGTTTTTGGCAGCACCTTTAACCGGATTGCTGGTTCAGCCTGTTATCGGTTACCTGAGCGACCGCACCTGGCATCCGAAATGGGGTAGAAGAAGACCTTATTTCATGATTGGTGCCATTGTGAGCAGTATTGCGCTCATTTTTATGCCGCATAGCAGTGCCTTGTGGATGGCTGCCGGATTACTTTGGATCCTGGATGTTTTTGGAAACATTGCCATGGAACCTTTCCGCGCTTTTGTTACCGATAAATTGCCCGATAGCCAGGTTAACCGTGGTTTCATTATGCAAAGCATGATGATCGGTTTAGGGGGGAGTGTTGCTTCGGCATTGCCATGGATCATGAACAATGTTTTCCATTTAACCAATACTGCAGAAAAGGGCAATATCCCTGAAAATGTAAAATTCTCTTTTTATATCGGTGCATTTTTCTTTTTCGCCGCGGTACTGTGGACGGTTTTTACCACTAAAGAGTATCCACCACAGGATGTAGATTTTAAAGAAAAAGTAAAAGAAAGCAACAAAGGTTTTGGTGGAGGTGCCCGCGAAATTTTTCATGCCTTAAGAAATATGCCTAAAAGAATGCAGATTGTTTCTTTGGTACAGTTTTTTACCTGGCCAGGTTTGTTTTTAATGTGGTTTTATTATACAACGGCAGTAGCAGTTAATGTTTTTGGCGGTAAAGATGCTGCCGATCCGGTTTATGCGCATGGAGCAGATTTTGGCAGTTTAACCCTTGCCTATTATAGCGTAATTACTTTTCTCTTCGCATTGGTTTTGCCAAAAATTGCCGATACACTGGGACGTAAAACCACACATGCATTGTGTTTAATCTGTGGCGCAATCGGTTTGATCAGTGTGGCCTGGGTGCATGATAAAAACATGTTGTATTTGTGTATGACGGGCGTGGGGATTGCCTGGGCCAGCATACTTTCTATGCCTTATGCCATGTTAAGCGGATCGTTACCCAAAGATAAAATCGGGATTTACATGGGTATCTTCAACTTCTTTATTGTATTGCCAGAAATTATCGCTTCACTCGGTTTTGGCTGGCTCATGCGTAACGTACTGAATAACGACAGACTTTTAGCGGTACAATTGGGCGGTGGATTGATGATTTTAGCGGCAGTAATCTGTTATTTATTTATCCGTGAACCAAAGAAAACAGATGAAGTTTTGACTTCTAAACTGGAAGTAGAAGAAAATAGATCGGTCTAAAATTATCCGTCGTCTTTGCCCATACTCCGTGGTCTGTGTCCTCACAGACCACTAGCGAGGATTTCGGCCTGTGAGGACACAGACCGAGGCGGAGAAAATAGATCGGTCTAAAATTATCCGTCGTCTTTGCCCATATTCCGTGGTCTGTGTCCTCACAGATCACTAGCGAGAATTTCGGCCTGTGAGGACACAGACCGAGGTGGAGAAAATAGATCAGTCTAAAACACTACTCCATGGTCTGTGGGGACACAGACCGAGGTACATAAAATATTTATTTTCAGTGCGCTCTGTGATAACTCGGTGTTCTCTGTGGTAAAACCAATAATAATCTCTAACCAAATGAAAAAAATAATTAACCGCCTTGGTTCGTGTCTGCACGAAACAAAAAAAATCAAAACCATTGTTTACCTCTTGCTATTGGTAACAGCATGTAGTACGGCCTGTAAAAAAGCGTCAGATGGTGGTTTAGAACCTACGCCAACTGATCAAAAAGCTGATCTGCCCGCAGGAGCCAAAGATGGTGTGGTATTTATCAATAACGGAACATCGGCCATTGTAACCCTGTATGCGCCCAATAAAAAATCAGTCGCACTGATCGGCGAATTTAACAATTGGTCTACCAGCGCAACGCCGATGAAAAATACGACCGATGGAAATTATTGGTGGGTGCAGATCGATAATTTAAATCCAGCTACAGAATATGCCTATCAGTTTTATGTAGATGGAGACCTGAAAGTAGCCGATCCGTATTGCGAAAAAGTGCTTGATCCGGATAATGATCAATATATCTCTGCTGTTACTTACCCAAACTTAAAAGCTTACCCAACAGGTAAAACCACAGGAATTGTGAGTGTGATGCAGGCCAATCAGCCCGTTTACACCTGGAAGAATAGCAGTTTTACACGTCCCGATAAAAATAACCTGGTGATTTATGAATTGCTGGTCCGCGATTTTACCACCGATCATAATTATGCGTCAACCTTGGCCAAACTCGATTATTTAACTGGTTTGGGTATCAATGCTATAGAATTAATGCCGGTAAATGAATTTGAAGGAAATTTAAGCTGGGGTTACAATCCTTCGTTTTATTTTGCCCCCGATAAATATTACGGTACTAAAACCGCACTACAAAACTTCATCGACGAATGCCATGGCCGCGGCATTGCCGTAATTATGGATATGGTATTAAATCACTCTTTCGGTCAATCGCCAATGGTACAATTGTATTTTGATGGTACTAAACCAACCGCTTCAAGTCCTTGGTTTAATGTTGATGCCAAACATCCCTTTAATGTGGGTTACGATTTTAACCATGAAAGTTCGACTACTAAAAAATTCTCGAAAGATGTGATGAAATTTTGGATGCAGCAATATAAAATTGATGGTTTCCGTTTCGATCTTTCAAAAGGATTTACGCAAAAGCAATCAACTGACGATGCGCAGTTTAGGTTATACGATGCCAGCCGTATCGCGATATGGAAAGATTACAATGCTTTTCTCAAAAGTGTAGATGCCAATAATTTTTATGTGATTTTAGAACATTTTGCCGAACAATCAGAAGAAAAGGTATTGGCTGATGACGGCATGATGCTTTGGAATAACCTCAATTATAATATGAATGAGGCTACAATGGGCTGGCTGGATAATTCTAACTTTCAATGGGGCTTTTATGCCAATCACGGTTTCACCAAATCTGATGGTCTGGTTACTTACGGCGAAAGTCACGATGAGGAACGTTTAAACTTTAAAAATATCACTTATGGAAATGCTTCAGGCAGTTATGTAATTAAAGGAAACCTGGCCACCTCCTTAAAAAGAGAAGAACTTGCAGCAGCATTTTTGTTCAGTATCCCCGGGCCGAAAATGATTTGGCAGTTTGGAGAGCTGGGATACGATATCAACATCGATTTTAACGGAAGAACCGGAGAAAAACCCATTAAATGGGATTATTATAGCGATCCAAACCGCAAGGCATTGTACGATGCTTATGCAAAATTTATCCGGTTAAAAAAGAACAACAGCATTTTTAATTCAGCCAGTTCAACTTATGACCTTGCGGGAGCAATTAAATACATCAAGTTAAGCGAAGGAGGCAATACCGTTGTGGTAGTTGGTAATTTTGATGTGGTGAGCCAAACGACCAATATCGATTTCGGAACGGCTGGCGCCTGGGTTGATGCCGTTGGTACCAGCATTAATTTAAGTACAAGTATTTATAGCGCAACATTAACGCCTGGTGAATATCATATTTTTAGTAAAACTGCTTTAAAGTAATTTTATTTACAAACCTCGCAGGTTTTTAAAACCTGCGAGGTTTAAACTAATCTCGCGCCTCGGTTCGTGTCACCACGAACCGAAACTTAAAATTATTCCATTTCTGCCAACAAACCTTTCAATCTTTTTAAGTACTGGCCAAAATACAGATTGAATGAATACCTGCTCACTACATAATGTACGGCTATTACACCAGCGTAAATCAATAAACGCAGGGGCAATATGATCGATTTCATAATCTCTATTCCATATATTAAACCCATATTGTTGTTTTGGATCAATAACTCTGTAACTACAACCAATATCAAAATTGCTGCCCTCGTAAGGTTAAGGTAGAGATTGTTATTATAGATCAACTGTTTTACCTTTCTCTGGAAATCGTTTTTAACAGCACCTTCATTATTTTCCAGGTTATTGATCAGTTTAAGGTTGAAATAATAATAAATGGTAGTTAATGGAAGTACGATAAATGCAATCCAAACCAGTAACTGGTTCTTCATATCAGGTACGGTTGCAGTCATTCCCGCTAAAAAAACTATAAGCAGGGGCAATGTAATCAATTGTCTTTTCAACATTGCTTTCAGATTGCTAAGCGGCGATTCCATTTCTTTCTTGGTGGCTGTTACAATATCAAATTCATTTCGGTTTAAATCAACCGAAACACTGTTCCAGCTATTTTTTAAATTATCTAGTTCCATGTTAGTTGTTGTTGGTAAAGGTTCTTAATTTATCTTTTATACGGTTCATTTTTACCCTGAGTGTGGCATTACTGATGCCTAAAATTTCTTCCATTTCATCATACGATTTATCTTCCAGGTACAGCATCACGATCGATTTTTCTACATCGTTCAATTGCTGGATGGCGGCATATAGCTGTTCATGCTGTTCTTCCTTCAGCCCGATGTCTTCCTCATAGGGTATCTGAATGTTTTGCAGCTCAACATCGCTGGTTTGGATGTTGCGCTTCTGTTTGCGGAAATTGGTAAGTACAGTATTAATTGCAATGCGGTACAGCCAGGTGCTAAATTTAGCTTCGCCCCTAAATTTGGGGTACGATTTCCAAAGCTGGATGATAATGTCCTGATACAGATCCTGGATATCATCGTGGTTGTTTGCATACATGCGGCAAACTTTATAAATCAAAAGTTTATAATCTTTTAATTTTGTTTCGAATTCTATTTCTAAGTCTGTCTTTTTCAAAATCTAATTTTTGCTGGATAAGTATGTCATTTTGAAAAAATGTTACAGGATTAAAAATTTTTATGCAAATAGGCAGAGAAATTTGTCTGCATCAAAATCGGTAGGTAATAATCTTATTGTTTTTAGTTAATATTGCGATAACAACTAACAACTTAATGGATAATAAATTAGCGCATCACTTATTATGGGAACGATTACGGACTGGCGATAAAGATGCGTTTTTTGATCTCTATGCAGCACTTTATTATCCATTGGTTAATTTCGGGATCAGGGTTTGTGCCGATGCCGATACGGCCAGCGAAGCCACCGACCTGGTTTTTACCACCATTTGGGAAAAACATGAAAGTTTAACCCGTGTTGATAATGTTGAAGCTTACCTGCGCACTTTCCTTAAGAGGAAATTACTAAGAATTCTCGAACGAAAACGCAAAATTAACGATGCCCTTTTTAATGCTGGCGCCGATGGCGATTGGATGGAGATGAGTTACGAGGAATTTATTGTAAAGGTGCAAAGCGATGAACTCGTAAAACACCAGCTTAAAAATGCACTTGAAAAACTCACTTTCCGTCAGAAACAACTGATTCACTTAAAATTTTTCGAAGGTTTAAGTTATGAGCAGATTGCCGAGCAGAGCAATCAGACTATAAAAACGGCCTACAATACCATTTATGATGCGCTTAAAATCTTAAGGAAGGAATTTAATACGTAATTTTAGTATCGTCATTTCGACCGCAGTGGAGAAATCTAATAGACAGAAAAATTTTCTAAATCTTTTCCTGCTAAAACGTAGTTTATTTAGGGATGTTTTTGTTTTGGAAACGAACATTCCTGTCTCCATGGGTTACTGTAGCCCCGTTATACACTCCAATCTTTCTATTGCAATTTAGCGTTACCGGCAATAAGTATAGTTTAATGGTGACTATAGGCAATAAAAAGGATTTCCGTTACTACCGTGTTTAGGGAATTAAGTTTGTAGTTCTTGGCGGCCTAATCATTCTGCACCCTGCAACCTTCAATAGTAATACAGCCCGGGCCATCTAAACCTGATAGCAGCGGACATCCCGATTTTTCATCGGGATAAAGCGGATAGGTACTGTCTTCAAAACC
>NZ_AYMG01000002.1 GCF_000633455.1 Pedobacter jeongneungensis | reverse complement strand
AGTCGTCATGGCGAGAAGGCTTTTTCAGCCGACGAAGCAATCTTACTACTATGGGTTATAGCAATCGCTTTAAGATTGCTTCGTCATTCTCCTCGCAATGACGATAAACCTATCAGGTTTCAAAAACCTGATAGGTTTGGATATAGGGGCCTAAACCCCAATCCTTTGCTCAATTTTCTTAACGCATTTCTCCGCCTCAGCCAGTATCACATCATTTTCGATCGCCTGATCTACATTAATCGCATTTAACATCGAAATGGTTAAACAGGCGATGATTCCATTATTGCCGTTAATGCCAATTGGTACCGAAAGATCGGTTACACCCGACACTGAATCACTGTTTTTGAAATACGAACCCGTTTGCTGAATATCTTCCAATGAAGTCAAGAAATCTTCTTGCTGGGCTTTAGGGTATTTTTTAAAAATAACATTGTTTTTTAAGGTAGTATTCCGCTCATCGTCCTGCATGTAAGCCAATAAAACCTTTCCTGATGCGGTTAATGGCAATGGAAATAAGTTTCCTTCCTCAATAGAAAGTGCAATAGGCCCCGGACTTTTAGCATGGATAATTACCATCACCTGGTTCATGTACAAAATACTTAAATGGCAGGATTGACGGATCGTATTGGCGAGTTCTTCCAACGGAAATTGTGCTGCTTTGCGCAACTCATCAATAGGTGAGTGCCTGTGCGAAAGGTAAAAAAGCTTTAGCGAAAGCCTGTATTTACCCGAAACTTCATCACGCAGAATATAACCGCGGCTTTCCAAACTCATTAACATCCGGTAAATTTCGTTTGGTGTTTTCTCAATACCGATTGCAATTTCTGTTTGCGACAGTGGGATAGATTGTGCAGATAAATACTCCAATATATCAAGTCCCTTATCTAAAGCAGGGGCCTGGTACTTCGATTCCTTTTCGTTCATACAGGTTTAAATTTGGCTGTAGCGTAATTTTTACAATTTCAAACATACAAAATGCTTTCCTATTTATCGACGGGAAGATTTTGTAATTTAAATACGAATATATGTTTTCATATTTAAAAAAAACATTTATATTTGAATTGACACTGTTTTATTAATTGAATCGTCCCGAAAATCGATTAATTAATAAGATTAAGGTATCAATTAACCATTTATAAACCAAAATTTAACCATTGCTTTTGCGTAAAAATTTCGCAATGCTAACCAAAGGATAATGAGCAGATTTCTGATTTTTTCTTGGCTTTATCTGTTGGCTATTCCGCTTTTCGCGCAGGACATTAAAGTGGTTGATCTGACTTGTGCTTATAGAAATAATCCGATTGGTATCGATTTACCTAGTCCTAATTTAAGCTGGAAATTACAGTCATCCAAACACAATGTGATGCAAACCGCTTATCAGATTTTGGTCTCCAGTAATCCCACAAACCTGAAAAAGAACATTGGCGATATTTGGGATACTAAAAAGGTAAATTCAGCTCAATCTATACAGATCACTTACAAAGGTGTTAAGCTATTATCAACCAAAACATATTATTGGAAGCTGCGTGTTTGGGATAATTTCGGAAACACATCAGAATGGAGTAATCAAGCCTATTGGCAAATGGGTTTATTAAATACAGCCGATTGGAAAAACACTAAATGGATTGCTTATGAGAAGCTTGCTGATTCAAATGTAAATACGCTCCCAACAGATGGTAAAAAAGATAAATACAACGCCAATAACATTTTACCAATGTTCCGCAAAAGGTTTGCTGTAACCAAAACTGTTAAAAAGGCAACGGCTTTTATTTCTGGTTTGGGTCATTTTGAAATGAGTTTAAATGGCGAAAAAGTTGGCGATGATTTTCTGGCGCCAGGCTGGACAAAATACGACAAAGAAGCTTTATATGTTACCTACGACATTTCCAAACAGCTTAGAAAAGGCGAAAATGCCATTGGCGTAATGCTAGGCAACGGTTTTTATTACATTCCACCTGTTAAGGACAGGTATAGAAAATTAAAAGTGGCTTTTGGCTATCCAAAAATGATCTGCCGCGTGTTGGTAGAATATACTGATGGAAGCGCAGCAAATATTATCAGTGATCAGCGCTGGAAAACTGCCCCATCGCCGGTTACCTTTTCGAGTATTTACGGAGGCGAGGATTATAATGCCAATCTGGAACAAAAAGGCTGGAATTTAAACGGTTTTAATGATAAAAACTGGAAAGCGGCCTTATTGGTTGATGGACCGAAGCTGAATGCACAAAAAGAAGAACCTGTTAAAATTTTTGAAAATTTCTCTGCTCAAAACTTTACTGCTGTAGCCAATAATGAATGGGTTTATGATATGGGGCAAAATGCTTCGGCCATAATAGAATTAAAAGTGCGTGGCAAAAAAGGCGATACCATCCGAATTACACCATCCGAATTATTGAAAGCTGATGGTTCTGTTACGCAAAAAAATATCGGTGGTCCATCTTATTTCACTTACATTTTAAAAGGCGGTGGTTTAGAAACCTGGCGACCAAAATTCTTTTACACTGGGTTCCGCTACCTGCAGGTTAAAGGAGCTGTACCAGCAGGAAAAGAAAATACCTCTGGCAAAGCAGTTATTGAAGATTTAAAAGCTTTACACATTAGAAATGCGGCCGAAAAGGTTGGTAATTTCTCCTCTTCGAACAATTTATTCAATAAAACCTACAGTCTGATCGATTGGTCGATCAGGAGCAACATGGTGAGCGTATTTACCGATTGTCCGCACCGCGAAAAATTAGGCTGGTTAGAAGAACTGCACTTAATGGGCAGCTCTGTACGCTACAATTATAATGCTGCGCCGCTTTTCAAAAAAGCATTGCAGGACATGAAAAACTCGCAGTTAGCCAGTGGATTGATCCCGGAAATTGCACCCGAATATGTGAAATTTGAATGGGGCGGAGATATGTTCCGCGATTCGCCAGAATGGGGCAGTAGTGGTATTTTAATGCCATGGTACCTGTACCAATGGTATGGCGATAAACAGGCTATGGCTGATTATTACCCGATGATGCAGCGTTATATCAATTACTTAGTTACAAAAGCAAATAACCATATTCTATCTCAGGGTTTGGGCGATTGGTACGATTTAGGACCAAAACCGCCGGGCGTTTCACAACTCACCCCAATGGGCGTTACCGGAACGGCGATTTACCATTATGATTTAAAAATATTAGCAAAAATGGCCACACTTTTGGGTAAAAAAGCAGATGCTATTACTTATTCCAAACTTGCCGCTGAGGTGAAAAAAGCATTTAACAACCAGTTTTTTGATGATAAAACCAAACAATATGCAACGGGTTCGCAGGCTGCAAATGCCATGGCCATTTATATGGGTTTAGTTGCAGAAGAGGATAAAAGCGTAGTAATCGACAACCTGGTTAAAGATATCCGCGACAGGAAAAACAGTTTAACGGCGGGCGATATTGGTTACCGTTATGTACTGCGCGTTTTGGAAGATGCAGGCCTATCGGACGTGATTTTTGACATGAACAGCCGCTCGGATGTACCAGGTTATGGCATGCAAATCGCTAAAGGTGCTACTGCTTTAACCGAATCGTGGGCGGCTTTACCAACAGTTTCCAACAATCATTTTATGCTCGGACATTTAATGGAATGGTTATATAGCGGTGTTGGCGGTATCCGTCAGGAAGGAAATTCGATTGCTTTTAAGCAAATAAAAATAGAACCAGAAATTGTAGGGGATTTAACTTCAGCCAACGTAAACTACAATTCACCTTATGGCAAAATATCGACCAAATGGGAGAAAACAGATAAAAATTTCACGCTGGAAGTTAATATTCCGGTAAATACCAGGGCTGTAGTTTATTTTCCGGCATTGCCAAAAGCTGAACTTTCAGAAGAAAATCATGCATCATTTACCAATGCAGGGATGGAAAACGGCAAAACCAAAGTGGCTATTGGCTCAGGCTTTTACAGATTTAATTTAAAGTACAAATGAGAAAGATAAACATCATGATTCTCCTTTTTGTTTGGGCTTTTAAATCAAGCGCACAGCAAAATCAAACCATCTCTCCAGCGGAGATGGAAAAAATTTACCAGGAAGTTAAAACGCCTTATAAATATGGTTTGGTATTGGTTCCTGAGGATAAAGACCATAAAATGGATTGTCCGACTGTGTTTAAAAAAGGCAAAGATTGGTACATGACTTATCTAATTTTCAGCGGTCGCGGTTATGAAACCTGGCTGGCAAAAAGCAAAGACCTGTTGCACTGGGAAAACCAGGGAAAACTGATGTCTTTTGCTGATGCCGGCAACTGGGACGATAACCAAAAAGCCGGCTACAATGCTTTGCTTGATATAAAATGGGGTGGAAGTTACGGGGTAAATCAATTTGATGGTAAATATTGGATGTCGTATTTCGGGGGGAAAGAAAAAGGTTATGAGGTGGAGCCTTTATCCATCGCGATGGCTTATACCAATAAACATCCTTCGGTAGTACAGGAGTGGAGCCGATTAGAAAAACCTGTTTTAAGTTCGTTAGATAAAGATGTGCGTTGGTGGGAAAACCGCAACAAACTTTTTAAAAGCACAGTGATCGAAGATCAGAAAAGATTAACCGGGCACCGCTTTGTGATGTATTACAATGCTGTGGGTGATTCGTTGGTGAATAACAAAAAAACACGCTGGTATGAACGCATCGGTATGGCAGTTTCTGAGGACATGATTCATTGGCAGCGGTTTAATAAAAACCCTGTCGTTCATCATCCTGTCGGCATAACAGGAGATGCTGTATTACAACAGATTGGCAATGCCTATGTCATGTTTTACTTCGGAGCTTTCTGGCAGGATCGAAAGGGATCTTTTAATCGTTTCGCGGTTTCAAAAGACCTGATTAACTGGACCGATTGGACAGGCGATAACCTGATTGAATCTTCAGAAAAATACGATGAGTTGTACGCACATAAATCATTTGTTTTAAAGTATAAAGGTGTAGTTTATCATTTTTATTGTGCGGTAAACAAACAGGACCAGCGTGGAATTGCAGTAGCAACTTCGAAAGATTTAGGTAAAAGTAAGTTGGATTTTGTAAGCGAAACAAAGAAATAACATGAAGATAACTCAATTTACATATTGGATTTTTGTGCTGACTATTTTCGCATTATTTGCATCACTTCATTGCGAAGCGAAATATCCATCGATCGTCATTTCGACTGAAGCGCAGTCCCGAATATTCGGGAGAGAAATCTTTAATACTGGCATAAATAAACATTACATAGATTTCTCCACTGCGGTCGAAATGACGGCCACGCCGGAACCCCGCATCAGAACCAGCTTTAACAAAGATTGGAAATTCTTTTTAGGGGACGAACCAAATGCAAAATCTCCAGCATATAACGATCTTAAATGGCGCAAATTAACCTTGCCTCACGATTGGAGTATCGAAGGAAAATTCGATGAGAAAAACCCTGCCAAACCCGAAGGGGGCGGCTTACCCACCGGAATTGGCTGGTACAGAAAAGAATTTACCGCCCCGGCTAATTTTAAGGATAGATTAATCACCATCGAATTTGATGGCGTGTATAAAAACAGTGAAGTTTGGGTAAACGGACAATATTTAGGCAAAAGACCTTATGGTTACAGTTCGTTTTCTTACGAAATCAGCAAATTCCTGAAATCTGGAAAAAACATCATTGCTGTTAAGGTTGATAATTCAGCCCAACCAGATTCGCGCTGGTATTCAGGCTCAGGAATTTATAGAAATGTATGGTTAACCTCAACTGCTAAAGTTGCCATAAAAGAACATGGCGTTTTTGTTAAAGCGGGTTTTGTAAGTGGCGATTTCGGAGAATCGACTGATGGGGGTAATTTGCAGCCTGGGCAAACAGTAGGTTTTATAGCTCCTCGTATTGATTTTATAAATAAATCTTTGTATAAGACTAAAAAGTACAAGATCGAAATCTCTGTACAAAATAAGGATGGAAAACAGGTTTTAAAACACCTTATAAAAGAAGATATTATTGAAGACAATACCGGTAAAATTGTATCAAATCTGCTCATCAATAAACCCGAATTATGGTCGGTAGAAAGACCTTATTTATATACTTTACTGGTTAAAATTATTGATTCGGAAAATAAAATTATAGATACACAAAGTACCACTTTTGGGATCCGGAGATTCAATTTTGATGCAATAAAGGGTTTCTCCTTAAATGGAAAACCGATGAAAATCCTGGGTGTTTGCCTGCATCACGATTTAGGTGCTTTAGGCGCTGCAGTGAATGTCCGTGCGATGGAACGCCAGCTCGAAATCATGAAAGCCATGGGGGTAAATGCCATCCGTACCGCTCATAATCCACCGGCACCTGAGTTTTTAAATTTATGCGATAAAATGGGCTTTTTAGTCATGGATGAAGCTTTTGATATGTGGGCGAAGAAAAAAACCAAAAATGATTATCACCTGAATTTTCCTGAATGGCATAAAGCTGATCTGGAAGATATGGTTAAACGCGACCGCAACCATCCATCTATTATCCTTTGGAGCATTGGCAACGAAATCCGTGAGCAGTTTGACAGTACAGGCATTGCATTGACCAAAGAGTTGGTCGGAATCGTTAAAAACCTGGATAACACCCGACCGGTAATTTCGGCGCTGACGGAAACAAAGGTCGAAAAGAATTTTATCTATCAGGCCAATGCACTAGATGTTTACGGCTTAAATTATAACCATAAACTTTATAAAGACTTTCCAAAAAATTATCCTGGCTTTAAATTTTTAGCTACTGAAACTACCTCAGCGCTTGAAACAAGGGGATTTTATGATACTGCAGATACCATCCGCCGTTGGCCAAAAGATGGTAAAACGAAATTTACAGCAGGTAACAAAGAATGGTCGGCATCTGCTTATGATAATGTTTCTGCCTATTGGGGATCAACTCACGAAGAAACCTGGAAGGAAGCTAAAAAATATGATCATGTATCTGGTTTATTTGTTTGGACAGGTTTTGATTACCTGGGCGAACCTTTACCTTACCCATGGCCGGCCAGAAGTTCTTATTTCGGAATTGTTGATTTAGCAGGTTTCCCGAAAGATTCTTATTACATGTATCAAAGCGAGTGGACCAATAAACCCGTGTTACATATTTTACCACACTGGAACTGGGAAAAGGGCAAATCGGTTGAAGTTTGGGCTTATTACAACAATGCCGATGAAGTGGAATTGTACCTCAACGGAAAATCGCTAGGTAAAAAATCAAAACAGGGCGATGATTTACATGTGCTTTGGAACGTCAATTTCGAAGCGGGGACATTAAAAGCTGTTTCGCGTAAAAACGGGAAAGAAGTATTGGTCCGTGAGGTAAAAACTGCAGGAGCACCTGCCAAAATTGAATTAATTGCTGATAGAAAAAACATCAAAGCCGACGGCAAGGATTTATCTTTCATTACCGTTCGCATTTTGGATGCAGCAGGAAATGTAGTTCCCAACGCCGATAACTTAGTCGATTTCAAAGTAGAAGGAAATGGCTTTATTGCAGGCGTCGACAATGGATTTCAGGCCAGTTTAGAACCTTTTAAAGCGAATTACCGCAAAGCATTTCATGGTTTATGTTTAGCCATACTGCAATCAACAGAAAAAGCAGGAACAATTAAGTTAAGGGCAACATCCAATGGTTTGTCGCCTTCGTCGATTATAATTAAAACGGCTAAGAAAATAAAAAGAAAACAATAAAAGGCATTGTCATTCTGAGGAAACGAAGAATCTGCAAACGATAAGAAACAAGCTCTGCTCAGGCAGTAACTAATGTAAAGGTTCTGTAAGATAGGTCAGGGATTTTTCACTGCGTTCAGAATGACAGAAAAACAAAAGAGAAAATAAAGTGGAGAAGATAATTAACTTAAAAGGAATAACCTGGAACCACAGTCGTGGGCTTTTGCCGATGGTAGCAACAGCACAGCGTTTTTCCGAATTACATCCCAATGTGCACATTACCTGGGAAAAAAGAAGCCTGCAGCAATTTGCCGATTTTTCCATCCAGGAATTGGCAGAGCGTTTTGACCTTTTGGTGATCGATCATCCATGGGCTGGTTTTGCCGCAAAAACAAAATCCATAGTGCCTTTAGATCTTTATCTTTCTGCTGATTATCTAAAAGATCAGGAAGAAAATTCCGTAGGTCAATCTTACGAAAGTTATTTCTATGATGAACACCTCTGGGCTTTACCCATAGATGCAGCAACACCAGTGGCGGCATCGCGACCGGATTTACTCGCCGAAAAAGGATTACAATTGCCAAAATCATTCGAAGATCTACTCGTATTAGCCGATAAAGGTTTAGTTGCTTTTGCAGGCATTCCAATTGATGTGTTAATGAATTTTTATACCCTTTGCTGCTCTTTGGGCGAAGATCCCTGCCAAAATGATAACGAAGTAATTTCAACTGAAATCGGAATAAAAGTTTTGAAAATGTACCGCGAGCTGGCGTCGAAAATTGATAAAGCTAATTTCAGCAGAAACCCGATTCAGATTTATGAAGCCATGACTTTAAGCGATGAAATTGCTTATTGTCCTTTTGCTTATGGCTATTCCAATTACTCGAGAAATGGTTATGCACGCAAAAACCTGCATTTTCACGACATGATTTCTTTAGATGGTAAAACCAACCTGAGAAGTACATTGGGTGGAACAGGTTTAGCCATTTCTGCTAAATGCGAAGCGTTGGAGATTGCTGCCAAATATGTAGAATTTGTGGGTTCACCGGCCTGTCAGTCTACTTTATTTTTCGAAAGCGGCGGTCAGCCAGGGCATTTAGCCGCCTGGAAAAACGAAGAAGTCAACCGCCAGAGTCATAATTATTTTCAAAGTACCTTACCCGCTTTACAAAGAGCATTTCTCCGTCCGCGTTACCATGGCTCCATGTATTTTCAAGATCACGCGGGGGATGTTGTCCGCGATTATTTAATGAATGGAGGCGATGAAATTCAGGTTTTATCAGTCATGAATGAGTTATATCTACAATCTAAAAGTTTAGTGTTATCATGAACAGACCGCTAGAAGGACTTTTGATTTTAGAGTTTTGCCAGTTTTTGGCCGGACCATCTGCAGGCTTAAAACTGGCTGATTTAGGCGCCCGTGTAATCAAAATTGAACGACCTAAAACAGGCGATGCTTGCAGATCTTTATCCATCAAAAATCTTTTTGTAGATGAAGACAGCCTGCTTTTTCATACCATTAACCGGAATAAAGAAAGTTATACTGCCGATTTAAAAAATCCGGAAGATTTAGAAAGGCTTAAGAAATTAATCAGTAAAGCCGATGTGATGACACATAATTTCCGCCCTGGTGTGATGGAGAAAATTGGCCTGGATTATCAAAATGTTCAAAACATCAATCCAAAAATTGTTTACGGTGTGGTAACCGGCTATGGAACTGAAGGTCCGTGGAAAAACAAGCCAGGTCAGGATTTACTGGTACAATCCGTTTCCGGATTAACATTTTTATCCGGTGTTGATGTAGACGGGCCGGTTCCATTCGGACTTTCCGTATCGGATATTATGTGCGGAAACCATTTGGCGCAAGGCATTATGGCCGCTTTAATTAAAAGGGCAAAAACCAATAAAAGTGTTCTGGTTGAAGTGAGTTTGCTTGAATCCATTTTAGATGTACAGTTTGAAGTGCTCACAACATATTTAAATGATGGCGGTAAATTGCCCGATAGAAGCGGAGCAAAAGGCAGCGCTCACGCTTATTTAAGCGCTCCTTATGGCATGTACGAAACCAACGACGGTTATATTGCCATGGCCATGGGCAACCTGCCAAATATCTGCGCGATCATTAATTGCGATATTACTGACCTATATGTAGAAGCTGGTTCAGCCTTCGAAAACCGCGATAAATTAATTGTCCGCCTGGCTGAAACCTTTAAAAAAGAAAATACAAAACATTGGCTTGATCTTTTGGAAAGTCACGGTATCTGGTGCGCAGAAGTACTGAATTATCAAACTGCTACAGCCATGAATACTTATAAAAGCCTGCAGATTGAGCAGGAACTGGATTTAGCTGATGGCAAAAAAATAAAGACAACCGTGAGCCCGATCCGTTTGGATAATCAAAAGTTATTTGCCAGTAAAGCAGCGCCAAAACTGGGTTTTGGAACAGCTGAGGTTAATAAAGAGTTTGAGTTAAGTGAATAAAAAATAATCGTCATTCCCGCGCAGGCGGGAACCCTAATGCCCATCGTATTACGATTCCCAATCAAGTTGGGAATGACGATACGCTAGACTTAACGGATAAATAAAAGAACAATGAGGCATGGTAAACAAGCCTTAATATAATAATAAAATTATGCTACCGCTTGAAGATTATTTAGTTATCGATTTCAGCCAGTTCCTATCGGGACCATCAGCAAGTTTGCGTTTGGCCGATATGGGTGCGCGTGTAATCAAAATCGAGCGTTTGGGTGTAGGCGATATTTGCCGCACGCTCTATACCTCAAACCTGATCATGAACGGCGAATCGTCGGTTTTTCATGCCATCAACAGGAATAAAGAAAGTTTTGAGGTTGATTTAAAACGCGAAGAAGATTGCGAAATGGTACGCGAACTACTTAAAAAAGCAGATGTAATGATCCATAATTTCCGTCCGGGGGTAATGGAACGTTTAGGTTTCGATTATCAATCCGTTTCCGCTTTAAATCCAACCATCATTTATAGCGAAATTTCAGGCTATGGCAACAACACGGAATGGAAAAATAAACCTGGTCAGGATCTACTTTTGCAATCCGTTACCGGTTTAACCTCTTTAACAGGAAATGCCGGTAGCGGCCCTGTGGCAATGGGCTTATCCATTATTGATATGTTGGCAGGCGCACATCTGGCGCAGGGAATCCTTGCTTGTTTATACCGGAAAGCGATAAAAAACGAAGGTGGTTTTGTACAGATCAGCATGATGGAATCTGCTTACGATTTCCAGTTTGAAACCATCACCACTTTTATGAATGATGGCGGATCCTTGCCTCAACGTTCGAAAAAGAATAATGCAAATGCATATTTAGGTGCTCCTTATGGGATTTATCAAACAGAAAACGGATATTTAGCCCTGGCGATGGCTTCCATTCCACAGCTCGGTAATTTGCTTGGTAACGAGAAGTTAGAAGATTATGTTGAGCTCAGTGAAGCATTCAATAAACGTGATGAAATTAAGGCAATTTTGGCTGATCATCTTTTATCGGCAACTACCGAAAAATGGCTTTCCATTTTAGAACCAGCCGATATCTGGTGTGCCGATGTATTAAACTGGAACGCCTTAATGGCCCACGAGGGTTTTAAGGTATTGAAGATGGTTCAGGAAGTTGAAATGATTGATGGTTACAAATATGAAACCACCAGATGCCCGATCCGTATTGATGGAGAATTATTGACTTCATCTGTAGGTTCACCAAAATTGGGACAGGATAATGAAAAAATTATCAAAGAATTTATAACACAGCATACCACTGCAAATGCATAACCAAATAGAAACCTTCAGAATAGCCGTTCGTAAATTTGCACCTTTTGAAGCTGCCATGCAGAAATTCTGGGATCAATATTGTACCATTTCAGGCTGTACACTAAAGTTGGAAATGGTGGTAATGGATTTGCACGAACTTTACGACAGTACCATCACTCAGAAAGGTTTGGCAAAGGGCGATTTTGATATTGCGCACATCAGTACCGATTGGGTTTTGGAAGGCTACTCCGGCAATGATTTTGAAGTTTTAAATCCTTACATCAATAAAAATAAACCCGACGATTTCCCGAGGGGATGGAGCAAATCGCTTTTAGGGCTGCAACGTTTCGGATGGGAAGTAGTGGGTTTGCCCTTTCATGATGGCCCGGAGTGTTTTATCTACAGAAGAGATTTATTCGAAAGTGAAGCTGAAAAGGCTCAATATTTTGCTCAATTCGGCAAAACCTTAACAGTGCCCAAAACCTGGGAAGATTTTCACCAGATTGCCCGTTTTTTCAATCGCCCGGAACAAAATTTGTATGGCAGTATTTTCGCCTGTTATCCCGACGGACACAACACTGTTTTCGATTTCGCTTTGCAATTATGGACTAGGGGCGGGACACTGGTTGATAAAAATGGTTTTATCCAGATCAATACCCAGGCAGCCATTGATGGTTTAAACTTTTACCGTAAAATCGTGAACGATAAAACTGCTGTTCACCCTAAATCGGCCGAATTCGAATCTGTAGCCGCAGGAATCGCCTTTTCACAAGGTGAAGCTGCCATGATGATCAACTGGTTTGGTTTTGCGGCCATGTGCGAAGTAGATGCAAACTCCAAAGTAAAAGGAAAAATTGATGTGGAACGCTTGCCATCCGCTCCAGGTAAAAACTCGGCTTCGCTAAATGTATATTGGCTTTATACCATTGCAAAGGGCAGTAAAAATAAAGCTGTAGCGTATGATTTTTTACGTTTTACCCTGGCTGCTGAACAGGATAAACAGCTCACCTTAGCAGGTGGGATAGGTTGCAGGATTTCGACCTGGAAAAATGAAGAGATCAACCAGATTATTCCTTATTACCATAAATTAGAAGAATTACATGAGGTGGCCAATATGTTGCCACAGAAACAAAACTGGGCTGCTATTGCCGCCATCATCGACCAAATGGTTTTACAGGCCATCAACACCGATGCCGCAACAGAAGAGCTCATTCAGCTTGCACAGAACCAGATTAATGAAATTGACAAATGAGTATTGATATCAAATATAAACCCGAATTACCACAAACCAAACAACCCATCATTATCATTGGTGCAGGAGGAATAGTGGCCGATGCGCATCTTCCAGCGTATAAAATTGCAGGTTTTGAAGTGCATGGTATTGTAAACCGGACCAAAAAGCGGGCACAGAAACTGGCTGATGCTTTTGGCATTCCAAACGTCTACAATTCGGTGGCCGAAGCAGTAAAACTGGCTCCAGCAAATGCAGTTTACGATTTAACGATCATGCCTGAGCAATACATCGAAACCCTGCAACAATTGCCGGATGGAAGTGCAGTATTGATCCAAAAACCCATGGGAGATGATTTTGCACAGGCAAAGCAAATCCTTGAGTTATGCAGGGCAAAGAAGTTTAAAGCCGCCATTAACTTTCAGTTACGTTTCGCACCTTTTGTAAGCGCTGCAAAGTACCTCATTGATCATGGTTTAATTGGCGAATTATACGATATGGAAGTTCGGGTGACGATTAAAACACCCTGGGAAATCTTCCCGCATGTAATTATTCATCCGCGCTTAGAAATTCAGTACCATAGCATCCATTATGTCGATTTGATCCGCTCATTTTTGGGTAATCCGAGGAGTATTCTGGCAAAAACCTTAAAACATCCCGCGAAAAGTTTGTCTTCATCACGTTCTACCATTTTATTCGATTATGGCGATACCATGCATGCGGTAATCAATACTAACCACGACCATGATTTCGGTCCGAAACACCAGGAAAGTTACATCAAATGGGAAGGAACAAAAGGTGCTATTGTAGCTAAAATCGGTTTATTGATGGATTATCCGCATGGAGTACCTGATGTATTTGAATACTGCATAGTAGAAGATGGCAAAACTCCAGAATGGCGGACAGTTAAATTAGATGGCTCCTGGTTTCCGGAGGCTTTTATTGGCACCATGGCCAATTTAATGCGTTATAATGAAGGTTCAACAGATGTGTTGCATACCAGTGTTGAAGATGTGATCCAAACCATGGTCGTTGTAGAAAGTGCCTATCAATCGAGCGATATTGGTGGGGTTAAAGTTAAAGAGAAATTAAATAGTTAATCACTAGATCGTCCTAGTTTGTAACGAGGATGTAAGAGAAAAGCGATTGTATCGCTTATAGAAAAATAAAATTATGTATTTCAAATCAACATTTTTTGAAGATTACCAATTACAGGATAAACGTGTAACCTTAGGTCGGACCATAACCGAAACCGATTTTGTGGTTCATGCTGGTCATACCGGCGATTTCTTCCCTCATCACATGGATGCAGAATGGTGTGCAACACAACCTTTTAAACAACGTATTGCCCACGGAACCATGATTTTTAGCATTGGTATCGGTTTAACCGCATCAGAAATTAATCCGGAAGCCATGAGCAAAGGTTATGATAAATTACGCTTTGTAAAACCGGTTTTCATTGGCGATACCATCCACTCCGAAATCACCATTTCAGAAAAAGGAGAGAGCAAAAGACCTGAATATGGCACCGTAACCGAACACGTAGAAATCATCAACCAACATGGAGAAGTGGTATTGGTCTGCGACCACCTGCTTGTTGTAAAGAAAAAATAAATTAACATTCATCTTATGCCCCCTCCAGGGGATTTAGGAGTAAACCAAATATAATGAACCACAACACACAACCAGAAATTATAATACAGGGTGATCAATCATCGGGCAGAAAATACCTCATACCATTTATCTTCGTCATCAGTCTGTTTTTCCTTTGGGGAATGGCGCATAACCTCGATTCAAGTTTAATTCCACATTTACGGAAAGCTTTTAACTTAAGTAATCTCGAATCGATGTTTATTGATACATCGATTTTCTTAGCGTATTTTATAATGGCAATCCCAGCTGGAATTATCCTTAAGAAATGGGGGTATAAAACCACAATGATTGTGGGGCTATTAGTATTTGCATTTGGAGCATTTTTATTTGTTCCAGCTGCAAATAACCTTTCGTATTTCACCTTTTTAATTGCATTATTTATCATTGGATGTGGTTTGGCTACTTTAGAAACCTCAGCCAATCCTTATGCAGCTGTTCTTGGTGATCCGGCAAAAGCAGCAACTCGCTTAAATTTAGCAGCTTCTTTTAATGGCTTGGCAGCTGCCGTGGCTGGTTTTATTGGTACCCGTTATATTCTATCAGGCAAAACCTATACTAAAGATGAGTTAGCTAATATGACAGAGGTGGTACGCCTTACAGAAGCATCATCTGTAAAAATGCCCTATATTATTTTAGGAACAGTTTTAGTTTTAATTGCTATAGCCTTTTGCTTTATTAAATTTCCCGAAATCAAAACAAAAAGTGTTGATGGTGAAGCTAAGGGTAGCTTTTTAGGATCTCTAAAACATAAGCATTTGAGATGGGCCGTTATTGCACAATTTTTTTATGTAGGTGCCCAGGTATGTGTTACGAGTTCATTTATTCGTGCAGCGCAACAAGGCGCTGGTTTTGATGAAAGAACCGCAGGCATTTATTTATTTATCTATGGTATACTCTTTACAGTCGGTCGCTTTGTAGGCACAGCCTTATTGGCTTATGTAAAATCACCTAAGTTGTTGTCTATTTACGCCTGTGTGGCCATCGTCTTATGTTTAATTGCGATAACAGTTAAAGGTCCTATTGTAGTGTATGCACTAGGTGGTTTAGGTTTTTTCATGTCGATCATGTTTCCAACAATATTTGCATTGGGCATAGAAGGTATTGGTGACGATACCAAACCAGGTTCCTCATGGTTGATTATGTCTATAATTGGGGGTTCGGTGGTTCCATTGACAATGGGCGCTGTAATAGATGCAAGTAACGACAATGTACAAATCGGCTATATCATTCCATTAATATGTTTTTTGATTATCCTTTATTTTGGCTTACGGGGTTATAAAATCGCACATAAATAATGATCATTTCTAAAAATATCAGGGTTTTATGCTTCATACTGATCAGTCTTCACTTTTCAGCAAACCTTTTCGCGCAACAAAATGAAAATGCAAAACCCTGGGTATTTTGGTATTGGGTTAAAGGAGCAGTTTCAAAAGCCGGCATTACCGCTGATCTGGAAGCCATGAAATCAAATGGTATTGGAGGTGCATATTTAATGAGCATTCAAGGTCCTGATAAAGTACCAGCTTATTCACCATCTGCAGTTCAACTTACACCAGAATGGTGGAAAATGGTTGAATTTGCCATGAGTGAAGCCAAACGTTTAAACCTGAAACTGGGCATGCACGTAAGTGATGGTTTTGCTTTAGCAGGTGGCCCATGGATAACGCCGGAACTTTCCATGCAGAAAGTGGTTTGGTCAAAAATAAATATCAGTAATACAGATAATAAGATCAACTTACCTCAACCAGAATCGAACGAAAATTATTATAAAGATATTGCCGTTTACGCTTACCCTTCACCAATTGGCGAAAGCATTTCAACACGAACTGTTATTCCTAAAATTACAGCAAGTAATGGAGCCGATGCCACAGGTTTAGTGCAACAAGGTAATAAGAAAAACTTCGGTTCAAATGAACCTTGTTACGTTCAATACGAATTCGAAAAACCTTTCACCTGCAGAACAGTCACCATTAAAGTCAGTGGAAATAACTATCAGGCACAACGTTTAGCTATTGAGGTGAGCGATGATGGTAAAGTTTTCCGCTCCGTAGGCAGGTTGGAAGCCCCGCGACATGGATGGCAGGATACCGATGAAGATGTAACGCATTCAATTGTAACCACCACAGCAAAATTTTTCAGGTTTGTTTATGATAAAAAGGG
Organism: Pedobacter jeongneungensis; assembly: GCF_000633455.1. Lineage (GTDB taxonomy): Bacteria > Bacteroidota > Bacteroidia > Sphingobacteriales > Sphingobacteriaceae > Pedobacter > Pedobacter jeongneungensis_A. Next base: position 56,235 of record NZ_AYMG01000002.1, on the reverse strand, counting down.
TTCGGAGCCAGGTTCAGAGGATCTGGATGCAGCCAAATGGAAACCTTCTTTAAAATTGGTAAATCTGGAGTTATCTTCTGAAGCACAGATTAACCAGTTCGAAGGCAAGAATGGTTCAGTTTGGCGAATCAGCAAAAGAAGCACCGAAGCTGAAATTGCTAAAAATCTTTGTGTGCCATTGAATAAGATCATTAATCTAACCAACAAATTAAATCCGGACGGAACCTTAAACTGGAAAGCACCAAAAGGCAACTGGACCATTCTGAGAATAGGCCATACTTCAACCGGGCATACCAACGCAACAGGTGGTGGTGGAAAGGGTTTAGAATGCGACAAATTCAATCCCGAAGCGGTAAAACTACAATTCAACAATTGGTATGGAGAAGCTTTAAAACATGGCGGACCCGAAATTGCAAAGAAAGTTTTAAGCGTTTTCCATGTAGATAGTTGGGAATGCGGCAGTCAGAATTGGTCGCCGGTGTTTAAAGCCGAGTTTTTAAAACGCAGGGGTTACGATTTAACGCCCTATCTGCCCATCATGACCGGTTTGCCTATAGAAAATGCTTCAGTTTCTGAAAATTTCCTTTATGATGTCAGAAAAACCATCTCTGAATTGGTTGTCGATCAATTTTATAAAACCCTGGCAAAACTGGCAAAGGAGCAGGGCGTAACTTTTACCGCAGAAAGCATTGCACCAACCATGATGAGTGATGGATTGATGCATTACAAAACAGTTGATGTACCCATGGGCGAGTTTTGGTTAAACAGCCCGACACACGACAAACCGAATGATATGCTAGATGCTATTTCCGGAGCACATATTTATGGTAAAAACATTATCCAGGCCGAGGCTTTTACCACGGTCCGAATGGACTGGAATGAAAGTCCGGCCAATATGAAAACCCTGCAGGATCGAAATTATGCCCTTGGGATCAATAAACTCGTCTATCATGTTTTTACACACAATCCATGGACGGATAGGAAACCTGGAATGACCCTAGACGGTATAGGTTTATATTTCCAGCGTGACCAAACCTGGTGGAAGGCCGGAAAAGCATGGATAGATTATGCTGAAAGAACGCAGAACTTGCTACAACAAGGAAAACCTGTTGTAGATATCGCCGTTTTTACTGGTGAAGAATTACCACGCCGTTCAGTTTTGCCTGACCGATTAGTTGAAACCCTACCAGGTATTTTTGGTGCTAATGTGGTAGAAGCTGAAAAAAAACGCCTGGCAAATGTTGGAGAGCCATTGCGGCAGATTCCGGCAGGAGTTACCCATTCTGCAAACATGGCCGATCCCGAAAATTGGGTGAATCCTCTGCGTGGTTATGCTTATGATAGTTTTAATCCCGATGTTCTAAAAACAGCCATCGTTAAAGATGGAAATGTGGTGTTCGAAAGTGGTGCAACATATAAAGTTTTGGTGATACCGGGCAATATGAAAATGAACCCGAATTACCAGTACATGAGCTACGAAGTAGTTAAAAAACTTTCGGAACTGACTAAGGCAGGAGCTAAAGTGATTATTGGAGATAAGCCGCTATATCAATCTGGAATTAAGCAGGTTAATCAGGCAGTATTTCATAAGGCTGTCCAAGAAATATGGGATGGAGCTTTTGTTGAATTACCTAACGGTCCACATCCACTTTGGACAAAATTTTTGAAAATTGGTTCTATAGTAAAAGCACCACTTTATATTGAAAGTTTTAGTAAAATTGGGCTTGGACCAGATTTAGATATACGAGAAACTCCTACAGATTCATTATTCTTATTTGCCAAAAATATTGCTTTCACTCATAGGAAATCTGAAGCAAAAGATATTTACTTTATTTCGAATCAAGAAAATTTAGAACGTCAAATTTATTTTACTTCACGTATAAAGAATAGAATTCCAATTATATACGATGCAGTTTCAAATCAAACTAAATCCCTAAGTAAATGGTTTGCTTGGAGTGGAGGAACAAGTTTTGAATTAAAGCTCGCTGCAAATCAATCCATATTTTTAATTTTCGACAAACCAACAAACGAAACTCAATTAGACAAAGGAAACAACTGGTCCAATTTTAGATCTATTCAGGATATTTCTCAATCCTGGCAGGCAAAATTCGATACATCTTATGGAGGACCATCAAAGCCAGTAACTTTTAACGATTTAACCGATTGGACAACAAACACGGATAGTTTGGTTAAATATTATTCCGGAACAGCTGTTTACACCAAAACGTTCAATTTCAATGGAAATCCGAATGATAAAACATGGATTGATTTAGGCCAATTTTACAGTATTGCTGAAGTAAAAATCAATGGCATCAACTGTGGCACCTTATGGACTGCACCACACCGATTGGATATCAGCAAAGCCATAAAACAGGGCGATAACAAAATAGAAATCGAAGTTACCAATACTTGGGCTAACCGTTTAATCGGCGATAGTAAATTACCAGAAGATAAGAGGGTTACTAAAACTACCACACCTTTCCGTTTGGAAGGAAAATCATTAAATCCTGCTGGATTATTGGGCCCGGTGTTGATTCAAGTGGAAGAAAAATAAGATATGAAAGCATTAAAAAATAGCGTATTTATAACATTGTGTTTCACCTCGCTCTGCGTGCAGGCACAAGATAAGGCTTTGGTCAATACATCAAATTCTCCTTACGCGAAATTGCACAGCATCAATATGGCAGATGTAACCTGGACAAAAGGTTTTTGGGCCGACCGTTTCAAAGTAGCAACAGAAACCATGGTGCCCAATATGTGGGCCATTTATAATGATCCGAAAATCAGTCATGCTTTTGAAAATTTCAAAATTGCCGCAGGATTAGATACCGGATCACACGCAGGTCCCTCGTTTCATGATGGCGATTATTACAAGACTTTAGAGGCCGTGGCCGTTTTATATGCCTCAACGAAAAATCCAAAGCTGAACGAAATGATGGATAAGGCCATTGTGGTGATTGGGAAATCGCAACGCGAAGATGGTTATATCTATACTAAAGCAATGATTGAGCAGCGTAAAACAGGCTCTAAAAACCAGTTTCAAGATCGTTTAAGCTTCGAATCATATAATATTGGCCATTTAATGACGGCAGGCTGCATCCATTACCGTGCAACAGGAAAAATGACACTGCTTAACATTGCTAAAAAGGCAACCGATTATTTATATAATTTCTATAAATCGGCATCACCAACTTTGGCAAGAAATGCAATATGTCCTTCACATTACATGGGTGTGGTAGAAATGTACCGTACCACTAAAGATCCTCGTTATTTAGAACTGGCGCAGCATTTAATTGCGATTAAAGGAAAAATTGATGATGGCACAGATGACAACCAGGATCGGATTCCTTTTTTGCAGCAAACCAAAGCCATGGGCCATGCCGTACGCGCAAACTACCTTTATGCCGGCGTAGCTGATTTATATGCCGAAACGGGTAAGGATTCGCTTTTAAATACTTTAAATTTAATGTGGGATGATGTCAATCAGCATAAAATGTACATCACGGGAGGCTGTGGTTCACTTTACGATGGCACTTCTCCCGATGGAACGTCATATAATCCGGCCGACGTGCAGAAAATCCACCAGGCTTTCGGTCGTGATTTTCAATTGCCAAATTTTACTGCACATAACGAAACCTGTGCCAACATCGGTAACGTACTTTGGAACTGGCGCATGTTGCAGATTACGGGCGATGCCAAATATGCTGATGTAATGGAACTGGCTTTGTACAACAGCGTTTTGTCTGGAATTAGTTTGGATGGAAAGAACTTTTTGTACACCAATCCACTGGCCCAATCAGACGATTTACCTTTTAAACAACGCTGGTCGAAAGATAGGGTACCTTACATCGCATTATCCAATTGTTGTCCGCCAAATGTGGTGAGGACAATCGCAGAAGTAAGTAATTACGCTTATACTACTTCAGATAAAGGATTGTGGTTCAATTTATATGGCGGCAATAACTTAAGTACTACATTAACTAACGGTCAGAAAATTTCTTTATCCCAGGAAACCAATTACCCCTGGGATGGGAAGATCAAAATCAATATTAAAGAAATAGGAAATAAAGCTTATTCATTATTTTTAAGAATCCCGTCATGGACGCATGATGCACAGATCACCATTAATGGAAAAACTGAAAATATTAAAGCCATTTCCGGAACTTATGCAGAAATCAGCCGCGTTTGGAAAAAGGGCGATGTGGTGGAACTAAATCTCCCAATGGAAGCTACTTTGATTGAAGCTAATCCACTGGTTGAAGAAAACAAAAACCAGGTAGCCGTAAAACGCGGACCGATTGTTTACTGCTTGGAATCAACTGATTTACCTGGTAAAAGTATTTTTAATGCTTTTATTCCGGCTTCAACCAAATTTGAAGTTAAACCCATTAATATCGACGGGGCTGCAATGATGAGTTTAGTAGGAAATGCAAAAATCATAGCGCCAAACAACTGGAAAAATGTATTGTACAGGCCCATAGATAATGAAAATGCAGCCACTGAAATAAAACTGGTACCATACTTTGCCTGGGGAAACCGGGGCCACTCTGAAATGTCGGTTTGGTTACCAGTGAGTAGATGATGTAATAGGGGGCGTCATTCCCAACCCGATAGCTATCGGGTTGATTGGGAATCCTAATGCCTTGGTAGGGGCTGTAGGTTGCATTAAGATTAGCTTCGCTGAGCCCTGCGTGGTTCCCGCCTGCGCGGGAATGACGATCATTTTATAAAGAAATAAAGAAAAAACAAATGAAACTAAAACTCATCATATTCTTAAACCTAACCTGTTGCTTTATAGCATCTGCAACAGTTAAACCTGCATCGATTTTTACCGATCACATGGTGTTACAGCAACAAAGCAATGTTGCAATATGGGGCTGGACCAAGCCTTCTACCAAAGTAAAAGTCAATACCTCCTGGAACAAACAGAACTACACGATTACATCTGATCAGGCGGGTAAATGGAAAGTAAAAGTTGCTACACCATCAGCCGGTGGCCCCTATAATATTGAATTAAATGATGGAGAGAAACTCGTTTTAACCGATATCCTGATTGGAGAAGTTTGGTTCTGTGGTGGCCAATCAAACATGGAAATGCCCATGAAAGGCTTTAAAAGTCAGCCTATAATTGGTTCAAATGAAGCAATTTTAAAATCAACCAATAGAGACATCAGGCTTTATACTGTTCCTCGTTCTTCCATCACCGAACGACAAGAAAACAGCAAACCTTCACAATGGAAATTAGCTGCGCCTGAAACCGTTTCGAATTTCAGTGCTACTGCCTATTATTTTGGTTCGTTATTAAGCGAAATGTTACATGTTCCTATCGGGATCATCAACAATAGTTATGGCGGTTCTACAATCGAGGCCTGGATGTCGCCAGAAGATTTAAAAGCATTCCCTGAGGTTAAAATCCCTTCAAAAACAGACACCATAAAAGAAGTAAGCAGAACACCCACAACTTTATACAATGGTATGCTTTATCCGGTAATCGGCTATGGCATCAAAGGTGCCATCTGGTATCAGGGAGAATCGAATTACGAACGCCCAGACCGCTACGAAAATTTATTCCCTGCAATGGTTTCATCCTGGAGAAAAAACTGGGATAATGGAGAGTTTCCATTTTATTACGCACAGATAGCGCCTTATAATTACGCCCAATTGCCACCTTATCACGTAGGAGGTAAATTCAATTCAGCCTTTTTAAGAGATGCGCAACGCAAATCCTTAACTAAAATTCCAAATTCGGGGATGGCAGTTTTAATGGATATTGGGGAGGAAAAATCAATCCATCCCGCCAACAAAAAACAGGGCGGAACACGTTTAGCTTACCTGGCATTGGCCCAAACTTACGGCATAAAAGGTTTTGGCGCATTAAGTCCAACCTATGATTCTTTCACGGTCGATAAAAATAAAGCGGTAATCAAGTTTCAAAATGTAGCAAATGGATTAACTTCATTCGGGAAAGAACTGGTCTTATTCGAAGTAGCTGGGGCTGATCATAAATTTTACTCCGCAAAAGCAACTATAACTGGTAGTATCATTACCGTTTCAGCAGAGCAGGTTAAGGTACCGGTAGCTGTTCGTTATGCCTTTAAAGATTTTGTAACCGGCGATTTATTTGGGAACGATGGTTTACCCGTTTCCTCTTTCCGCACCGATGATTGGGATAACTAATGATGATTTTAACCACAAAGGCACAAAGAGCACGAAGTATTTTATTTAGGAACTTAAATGTTCTTACATGTCTTATATGGTCAAAATTTTTGAATCATGCCTCAGGTGTGCTCAGGTGCCTTAGGTGGTCAAATGCCACATGCCAAAAAATATTAACCACAAAGGCACAAATCGCAAAAAGTATTTTATGTAGGAACTTAAATGTTCTTACATGTCTTATATCGTCAAAATTATTGAACCATGCCTCAGGTGTGCTCAGGTGCCTTAGGTGGTCAAATACCATACACCAAAAAAGAATAACCACAAAGACACAAAGCACACTAAGTATTTCATTTAAGAACTTAAATGTTCTTAAATTCCTTAAATGGTCAAAAAACCTTAACCTTTTCTTTGTGCTCTTCGTGTCTTCGTGGTACATACAATCAAATGCTTTTTGCCAGCAAAAATCCCCACCTAATGTGGTTTGGAACGCCCAAAGCCTTAATTCTTCAGAGTCGATGCCCGTTGGTGGTGGCGATATCGGCCTTAACCTTTGGGTAGAAAATGGTAATGTTTACCTCTACCTATCCAAAAGTGGTACCTTCGACGAGAACAATACCTTACTCAAATTAGGTCGTGTAAAACTCAAATTATCCCCAAATCCTTTCTTAGGAAAAACATTCAAACAAGAACTCATCTTAGAAGATGGTTATGCTCAAATTTCAGGTGCAAACGGTAATTTAAATACTAAAATCAAGGTTTGGGTAGATGTTTTCAATCCTGTTATTCATTTGGACATTAAATCCAGTCAAAAAATCACAACAGAAGCCAGTTACGAAAGCTGGCGTTTTGAAGACCACATCACTAAAGGTAAAGAGAACAACCAAAACTCATATAAATGGGCACCTCAGGGCACTGTAAAAACCTTCAAAGATGAAATTGCTTTTAAAAACAATTCCGTTCAATTTTACCATCAAAATAAACCTGAAACCGTATTCGATATTACAGTAAAACAACAAGGTCTTGATGACAGGAAGGCCGAATTATTCAATCCTTTAAAAGATCTGATTTTTGGTGGAAAAATGCAAGGTGATAATTTGATTCCGGCAGGGAATTATAATGGAATCTATCTAAGTACACCATTTAAAGCCTGGACCTTAAAAAGTAAAAAGCCATCAAATGCTACCAATATCACCATTACATTAAATACTGTTACAGCAACCTCTGCAAAGCAATGGGAGCAAAGCTTAAATGTTATAAACAACAAAAATAGCCAGAAAGCAAGTATAAAATGGTGGAATAACTACTGGAAAAGAAGTTTCATTTATATTAATGCTAAAGATGAATCTGCTAATCAATCGGCTAAAAATTATCAGCTATTCAGGTACATGTTGGGTTGCAATGCCTTTGGGAAATATCCTACAAAATTCAACGGTGGCCTATTCACTTTCGATCCACAACTTACCGATACCGCTTTAAAATACACACCTGATTTCAGGAACTGGGGAGGCGGAACACATACCGCCCAAAACCAGCGTTTGGTTTATTGGCCGATGTTAAAAAGTGGTGATTTTGAAATGATGAAGCCCCAGTTCGATTTCTACCTGAATTTGTTAAAAAATGCTGAAATCAGAACGGAATCTGCCTGGAAACATAAAGGAGCCAGTTTTACCGAACAATTAGAAAATTTTGGATTACCAAATCCTGCCGAATATGGCTGGAAACGGCCTGTTGATTTTAACAAAGGCATGGAGTATAACGCCTGGCTGGAATACGAATGGGATACCGTTTTAGAATTTTGTATGATGATTTTGGAAACAGAAAGATATAATGGCAATCACATCGAAAAATATCTTCCATTGATTGAAAGTTCTTTGACATTTTTTAAAGAGCATTATAATTATTTGGCCAAACAACGCGGAGCAAAAGCTTTAGATGCCAATGGACATTTGGTTTTGTATCCAGGCTCTGGTGCCGAAACTTATAAAATGGCCTATAACTCCACCTCAACCATTGCAGCTTTAAAAACCGTTTTGGAAAGACTTCTGGAGCAGCCCAATTTATCTGAAAAGCAAAAGGCAGAATGGTCTGCAATGCTAAAAACCATTCCACCAATTAGTTTTAGGGTATTCGACGGCCACACAACAATTGCTCCGGCAAAACTTTGGGAACGCATTAACAATACAGAAAGCCCACAGTTGTATCCGGTATATCCCTGGGGAATTTATGGCGTTGGAAAGCCCGCTTTGGATACGGCTATCAATACTTTTAAATATGATACGGATGTATTGAAATTCCGCAGTTATGTAGGCTGGAAGCAGGATAATATTTTCGCAGCCAGATTGGGCTTAACCGAAGAGGCGGCAAAATTAACCACAGCAAAATTAAAAGACTCTGGAAGGAGATTCTCAGCCTTCTGGGGACCAGGTTTTGATTGGGTGCCAGACCACAATTGGGGCGGATCAGGTATGATCGGTTTGCAGGAAATGCTACTGCAGGTAGATGGTAAAAAAATTTACCTTTTTCCTGCATGGCCTAAAGATTGGGATGTGCATTTCAAACTTTATGCGCCTTACCAAACCACTGTTGAAGGACAATTAAAGAATGGAAAATTAATAGATTTGAAGGTATTACCAGCATCAAGAAAAGCAGATATTAAAATAATGATTAACTAAGAGGCGTCGTCTTCCTGAACCTGTTTCAGGAATCTAACTAGCAATAAAGATGCTGATCCCGAAACTTCGGGACAGCATGACGAACGCTTTAAAATAATTAAAAAACTATGGATTTACAGTTAAAAGAAAAAGTTATTATCATCACTGGTGCTGCAAAAGGCATTGGTAGGAGCATTGCAGAAGTATTTGCTAAAGAAGACGCCATCGCTGTTATTGTTGGCAGAAAAGCAGAAGATAACCAAAAAGTGGTTGATGAAATTATTGCTCAGGGCAAACAAGCAGAACAATTTGTTGCAGAACTTTCCAATCCAGATGATTGCGGAAAAGTAATTAAAGAAATCGTTGCTAAATTTGGACGAATTGATGGTTTAGTAAACAATGCAGGCGTTAATGATGGGGTAGGTTTAGAAGGTGGAAATTACCAAGATTTCATGGCTTCGTTACATAAAAATGTAGTGCATTATTATTTAATGGCGCACCATGCCTTACCAGAATTGATTAAAAGTAAAGGTGCAATTGTAAATATCACTTCCAAAACAGCTGAAACCGGACAGGGAAACACTTCTGCCTACGCTGCAGCAAATGGTGGTAGAAATGCTTTAACCCGCGAGTGGGCAGTAGAATTGCTAAAATATGGGATCCGTGTGAATGCAGTGGTTGTTGCCGAATGCTGGACTCCTGCTTATGAAACCTGGATAGAGACTTTAGACAATGCGGAAGAAAAACTGAAAGAAATCACCTCCAAAATTCCACTGGAAAACAGAATGACAACTGCAGAAGAAATTGCAAACATGACTGCTTTTTTAATGTCCAATAAATCGAGCCATACCACCGGACAGATTATTCATGTTGATGGAGGCTACGTGCATTTAGATAGAGCATTAGCGAACGCATAATCAATTTTCAGTTTACAATTCGCAATTGACAGTTAACCTTAGTCAGTTTTCAGCTTACAGTTAACCGATTAACCAATTTATACAATTAACCAATAACAAATGAAAACCCTTACCTGTACAACACCGGGAACTTTTGAATATTCGGAAACAGAAAAACCTGAACTAAAAAAAGATCACGCCATTATCAAAATTAAACGGATCGGGATCTGCGGAACCGATTTGCATGCTTTTGAAGGCACTCAACCCTTTTTTAATTATCCCCGTGTTTTAGGACACGAACTTTCTGGCGAGCTGGTGGAAGCCGATGGAGCTGAAGGTTTTAAAATAGGAGAGTCTGTTACTTTTATTCCTTATTTTAATTGTGGTGAATGTATTGCCTGCCGCATGAGCAAGCCCAATTGCTGTGTAAAAATGCAGGTTTGTGGTGTACACGTTGATGGCGGGATGCGAGAATACCTACAGGTTCCATCAAGAACGCTTTTAAATGGCGAAGGGCTAAGTTACGATGAACTTGCCTTAGTAGAACCTTTGGCCATCGGGGCGCACGGGGTTAGAAGGGCAGCTGTTCAGCCCGGAGAATTTGTACTCGTTATTGGCGCCGGACCAATTGGATTAGGCACCATGGAGTTTGCTCGGATTGCTGGAGCCAACGTAATTGCACTAGATATTAATGACGACCGTTTGGCATTCTGTAAAGATAAATTGAAAGTGTCCTATATGGTTAACGCGCTTTCAGCTGATGTGGTTCAGCAACTGAGTGATATTACAAATGGCGATATGCCAACTGTTGTAATTGATGCTACAGGCAATCAAAAAGCAATCAATAATGCCATCAACTACATGGCCCATGGTGCAAGGTTCGTTTTAATAGGATTACAAAAAGGCGATTTAATCTTTAACCATCCTGAGTTTCATAAAAGAGAATCGACCTTAATGAGCAGCAGAAATGCCACGATTGAAGATTTTGAACATGTAATTAAATCAATGAAAGCAGGTTTGGTTAATCCTACTAATTATATTACCCATCAGGTTAAGTTCGATGAGGTGAAAGATGAGTTTGAAAGTTGGCTTAATCCGAAAAATGGGGTGATAAAAGCGATGGTGAGTATAGAATAATCGTCAAGCTGAAACTATGATCGAGGGATCGTCATTGCGAAGCAAATTTATCATTAAAATAATATAGCTATAAAATACTTATATTTGTAATCATTAGCTTAAATAATAAATCTGTTATGAAAATAGGCGATAAAGTTTCAATTTCTCCACAAGTAACCGATAGGACTGAGTGGATTGATGGGATTATAATAGAAATAGAAAAAAATCCATTTGCAGGTATTGTTATCACTGCAAAATCAGATGATGGTGAAGTTTTTTTTGAGAAAGAAGATCTTTTTAGATTTTTAGGTGAGGAAGCATGTACGCATTAAGCTTTGATATGACCATATCTGATTTAAAAAAAGAATATGGTGAAAAATATCATAGTGCCTATGCTGAAATAAAAAGTCATTTGAATAATAGCGGCTTCTATTGGATTCAGGGAAGTACCTATGTTACGGAAGAAAATTTAACCGCAGTTTATAAAGCCATTCATATTCTATCAAACATTGATTGGTTCAAGAAGTCTGTAAGAGATATTAGGGCATTTAAAGTCGAGGATTTTTCTGATTTTACTTCTATTGTTAAAGGATAGCTGTTTTTTTTCTGCCTGAATAAAATACTCTGCACTTATTTCCAATCAAGATGCTTGAATACAACAATTTTATAGTCAATGATAATTTACAAATAGATACAGAAACAAGTTCAGCATGACGATCGCGTTTAAAAAAAGCCGATAATCCTAAAATTACCGGCCTGAACATTGAGCGTTAATTAACCAAAAACTATTTATAAAAAACCTCATTCCAATGCAATTCATTTCTGAATTGATTGATTTTGGTATCTGCACCGATATTTACATATTCTAAACCGGCAATATTTGCGAAATCCAATAAATGCTCGGTGGTTAAATTCTGACTGTAAGCGGTGTGGTGTGCACCACCAGCATAAATCCAGGCTGCACAACCTGTTTTCATATCAGGCAATGGTTTCCAAAGTACGCGGGCCACTGGTAAATTTGGTAAATCATGTTCTGCTTCTACAGCTTTTACTTCGTTCACTAACAGACGGAAGCGATTGCCCATATCAATTAAAGATGCATTTAAAGCATCGCCACCAGCTACGTTAAAAACCAAACGCGCAGGATCTGCTTTGCCACCAATACCCAAAGGATGAACCTCTAAACTGGCTTTACCACTTGCCAGAGAAGCATCAACTTCAAGCATGTGCGAGCCCAATACCATTGAATTTGACGGATCGAAATGGTAGGTATAATCTTCCATAAAGGCATTACCGCCTGCTAAACCAGCACCCATTACTTTACAGGCACGTACCAAAGCAGCGGTTTTCCAGTCGCCTTCACCAGCAAAACCATAGCCATCGGCCATTAAACGCTGTGCTGCAATACCTGGTAACTGGATCATACCATGCAGATCTTCAAAAGTATCAGAGAAACCTTTAAAGCCGCCGTCTTCCAGGAATTTTCTCAAACCCAGCTCAATTTTAGCGGCCTCGTAAACAGACGAATGTCTGGCACCACCAACTTTTAAGTCAGCAGCCATTTCGTAAGTCTCTTCATATTCTTTCAATAGTCCTTGAATCGATTCCTCACTTATTCCATTAATTACCGCTACTAAATCACCTATACCATAAGTATTTACCGCGAAACCAAATTTCATTTCAGCCTCTACTTTATCGCCATCGGTAACGGCTACAAAGCGCATGTTATCACCAAAGCGGACAAATTTAGCCCCTTGCCAATCATGCCATCCGGCAGCAGCCCTGCACCAGGTATCAATCTGTTTGGCTACTTCCTCATCTTGCCAATGGCCAACCACTACCTTACGATCTTTACGCATACGGGTAACCATAAAACCAAACTCGCGATCGCCATGAGCACTTTGGTTCAGGTTCATGAAATCCATATCGATGGTATTCCATGGAATATCGCGGTTAAATTGCGTATGTAAATGTAATAAAGGCTTTTGAAGTACGTTTAATCCCCTGATCCACATTTTAGCCGGAGAAAAAGTATGCATCCAGGTAATTACACCAATACAATTTTCGTCAATATTAGCCTGCTGTAAAGTTTCGAAAATCTCTTCAGTGGTTTTTACAATTGGTTTATATACGATCGAAACGGAAATATTTCCATTTTGGTTTAACGAATCTGCCACTTGCTGTGCATGTTCTGCTACTTGTTTTAAGGTCTCTTCACCATACAGATGTTGTGTACCGGTAATGAACCAAACTTGTAATTTTTTTAAATCAATCATTACTATTTATGTTATTTTTAATTTGTTTAATCCTCTATAATCCTCGGTCTGTGTCCTCACAGACCGAAATGTTCTTTTTTTTTTTTGAAAAGCAGTGCCCTGTGTTTTATCGGTTAGGGCAGTCTTGCTTTTCGTTTTATCCTCAGATAGCAGCACAATTTTAGCCAACTAAACCCGACCGTAGCGAGATGCCCCCGATTTTACATCGGGAGCAGAAGCGGGGGCGGGACTGTTATCACCTAAATGATGCTGCCATTGCTTTCCAAATCAAAGCGCTAAATATTTATCTATCGTTGTAATTTATAAAATTGTTTAGTGAGCCACCAGGAATGGAATCATTCGCTGTCATGCTGAGGGTACGAAGCATCTGTTTTATCGGTTGCAGATGCTTCGTGCCTCAGCATGACAAATACTCCAAACTCATTTCTGCCCATAATAAGCCCCGTCACCATGTTTCCGCTCATAATGTTTCTCGATCAATGAATTTTTTAGTTTTGGTGCCTGTAGGTTAATCTGTTCTGTTAACAAAGCCATTTGTGCCACGGTTTCTAAAACAGCACTGTTATAAACCGCTTTTTCGGCCGTTTTTCCCCAGGTAAAAGGAGCGTGGTTCCCTACCAAAATCATTTCGACTTCTTTATGGCTTAAACCTAAACTTTCAAAATGGTTCATAATCTGAAACCCAGTTTCGTATTCGTAATTGCCCTTAATCATCTCATCAGCCATTGGTGGAGCACAAGGAATATCAACCGTTAAATGGTCGGCATGGGTGGTACCAAAAATAGGAATGGCCCTTTGTGCCTGTGCCCAGGCTGTACCATAAGTAGAATGGGTATGTACAATGCCGCCAATCTCTTCCCAATGCTTGTATAAAACAGCATGGGTTTTAGTATCAGATGATGGCCGTAAACTGCCTTCAACGGTATTGCCATCAAAATCGACGATGACCATATCATTTGGAGACAAATCTTCATAAGGAACACCACTTGGTTTAATGGCAAAAACACCTTTCGATCGATCAGCTGCACTTACATTTCCGAAAGTAAAAAGCACCAAACCCAGCTTAGGCAATTGCATATTGGCCTGGTAAGCCTGCTCTTTTATATCTTGATAGTTGCTCATGATAAATAAGGTTTTACATCTTTTTTATTGTATTTCTCCAGGTATCGGCCTAATCCCAGATACTGTTGATAATGAAGCCTGTAAAGCTTTTGTTTTTTGATATTGGGCTTGTATTCCTTTTCGAAACCGGTTCCCATTGAAGCCATTGCCTCTTCGATGGTAGGATAGATACCAGCCGCAACCGCCGCAAACATGGCAGCGCCTAAGGCACAGGTATGCTCAAAACGGTGAATCCTGATCGGCATTTCCAGTACATCGGCCATCATTTGCATGATGTATGATGATTTCTTCGCTACGCCACCAATACCTATAATACCTTTTACCGGAACGCCCTGTTCTTTAAAACGATCTACAATGGCTTTGGCACCAAAACAGGTTGCCGCAGCTAAAGCACGGAAAAATCTTGGCGCATCAGTTCCTAAACCCAAACCGGTAATTGCACCTTTCAGTTCCTGATTGGCATCTGGTGTTCTTCGGCCGTTTAACCAATCGATGGCCAGTTCAGCATAATCGCCATCTTCTAAAGCTTCAGCCTGTTTACTCAGGTTTGCAATAATTTTACCTTCTAATTCATCTTTTAAGGCAATGGCTGTTGCTTCATCAATTAAATTAGATTCAGTTAGTAAATGATTTAAAGGCCAGCTGATTAAGTTTTTAAACCAGGCATATACATCGCCAAAAGCCGACTGCCCGGCCTCTAATCCAGCCATACCTGGAATTACCGATCCGTTTACCTGTCCGCAGATACCGCTGATCAATTTACCATGCAAATCCTGGTTCGGAGCCACTAATATATCGCAGGTACTGGTACCCATTACTTTACTCAGGTAATAAGGTTCAATCTGGCCACCAACGGCACCCATGTGTGCATCGAATGCACCAACTCCAATTACTACATTGGTGGTTAAGCCAAGTTTCTCTGCCCATTCTTTACTCAAAGTTCCGGCAGCGATATCAGAAGTATAAGTATCTGCAAATAGTTTATCTCTAAAGCCTGTTAAAAGAGGATCAAGGCTCTTAAAGAAATCTTCGGGAGGAAGGCCATTAAACTCTTCTGCCCAAAGTGCCTTATGTCCGGCGGCGCAACGGCTACGTTTCATATCAGCAATATCGTTTCCACCGCAAAGTAGAAAAGGAATCCAGTCGCAATGCTCTACCCAGGATGCTGTACTGTTTTTAACAGTTGAATCGACCCTTAAAATTCGTAATAACTTAGACCAGAACCATTCTGACGAATAAATTCCACCAACGTATTTGAGGTAATTTACCGGAAACTTTTTAGCATGTTCGTTAATCTCGGCAGCTTCTTTAACGGCTGTATGGTCTTTCCAAAGCACAAACATGGCATTTGGATTTTCTTCAAAACCCGGTGTTAAGGCCAAAGGTGTACCTGTTGCATCAACTGCAACCGGACTGGATCCTGTGGTATCGACCGAAATTCCTTTCACCAAATGCGCAATTTCGGATCCTCCGGCTTTGGCCAAACAATCTTTTATGGTGTGGGTTAAACCCTCAATATAATCTAGTGGATGTTGCCTGAACTGGTTAACGGCTGGTTTGCAATACAGGCCTTTCTGCCATCGTGGATAAAGAAAAACGGAAGCGGAAATCTCTTTCCCGTTAGCGGTATCAACTAAAACGGACCGGACAGAATCCGTCCCGTAATCTACACCAATTACATAGTTTGCTGTGCTCATAACAATAAATAATCGTCTAATTAACGTTTATTTATTCGAAATAAAAAATTTAAGTGATTTTTTAAGTAAAATGCCAATATTGCTCATTTACATATGTCGTTTTTTTGGATTTTACACGGGTTGTGTAAAAAAAATGGAGTAAAACCAATCTATAAGATCTTTAAATTAGCACTGTAAACCACATCTGACTTTGGCATAGAAAATGAAGTGGAAATGGTAGAATAACTAGCAGAATAATATAGCCTGTATATTAATTGTGAATGACACATATTAGAAAACTACATCAGCAAAAACTCCACCGAATTGAAGAAATCGACCGTTCTGAAGAGATTTCCGGGCTGTATAAATACCAACAAAATCATTTAAAACTTGTGCCACACATAGAAACTGTATTGGGTTTTGAAGAAATGGAATTAGAAGCAATGATCATCCGTCAATTTAACTTAATAACTGCTGGTGGTTATGTATTTGGCGCCTTTGATGATGAAAAACTGGTCGCTGTTGCTTCGGTTGAGTATAAGAAAAGGGGCATTTTGAAAAATTATTGCAAAATGGACATCCTTTATGTGAGCAATTTATACAAAAATAAAGGGATTGGCAATCAACTCGTAGATTGCTGTAAAAAAACAGCTAAAGCTTTTGGGGCAGATAAATTATATATCTCTGCAACCCCAACAAAAAACACAGTTGATTTTTACTTAAAAAGAGGAGCAGTGCCTGTAAGCGAACCAGACACGGAATTATTTACCGAAGAACCAGAAGATATACATTTAGAATTGGGTGTAGATTAGTAATTTTTATTCTTTAACCGATAGAGGGTACAAAAACCGAAACGAATTGGATACCGCCTGATGCATGATGGTACCGTGATTTTCTAAAGGTAAATAATCAAAATAAACCTTTACATTCTTGTTCTTCATTTCTTTGATCTTCTCCGCCAAAAGATTCGCATCTACCTCCATAACCCTTGGTATTGCTGTGGGTGTTAATCCTTCTTTACCTACTGCAATATAAACCTGCGTAGGTTGATTAGAATTGCTTTCCGTTACTTTGGATTTCTCATTTAACAAGGAGCCGTTGTTCCACCACAAACTTGGGCTAATGATGATGTAATTGTTAAACAATGAAGGTTTTTTAAACAGGATTTCTGTCAGCAATAACCCACCCAAAGATTGCCCGATGATGGTTTTGGCTCCATTTGTTTTATATTTCTCCTGGATATAGGGCTGCAGTTCATTGCCGATAAATGCAATAAATTTATCTGAATGACCAGTTGTAGGATATTTTTTCTGATCAGTTTCAATGGTAGTGGGGAAGGTAAAATCCCTTTTGCGATCTACCGTTGCAATACCAACAACAATTGATTTCGGAACCTGATTAACCCATTCGAAACTATTAAACTGTACAAGCCCTACAATATGGATAAAATCTTCATCGGCAGAACCATCAAGCAGATAGATTACCGGATACTTCGTGGTATCGTTTTGATTATAACCTTCGGGAAGATATATATTCAGGATTCTTTTTTCGGCCAGTTCTTTAGATTCAATTTCGTCTATCACACCAAGCACAAAAGGTTTGCTATTGCCAGCCTCTTTCTTCTTTTTTGCTTGTCCAAAAGCCAGTAACTCACAAAAAAACAATAGTGTAACCAGAAATATTTTAACTGTATATTTTTGCTGTATCATTATAAAGGGTGTATCAGGTGAAAATCTGGATTAACTTTTCCTGATTTTTTGCGAAAATTAGCAATTTCTTTGAATCTATTGAGCCATTATGCAGGCTAAACATGCAACAAGCTATTAATCACTATGAATTATTCACCCTTTTAGTGTTTTATCAGTTATGATCCAGCTTTTCAATAATAGCACCTTTGATTTCCCGATAGCACAAAGTTGTTTTCACCCATTTTTAGGTTACTTAGCAATGGCAAGTTCTTGAAACGATGTTTAAAAGATTTATGCGTGGCAATAACCGAATCGGCCTGTGGTTCATCATCGCAGCCACCATCAGGAACAAAATCAATATCGATTACACCGGTAGAAAAATTAATTTCACATATATCCGCACCATAACAATTCCTTATTGATTTTAATTTGGAGCCAATCAGGTACCAGTTGCCATTTTGAAACCTGAAACGATGGGTATACTCTTCACCATAACGGCCGCCTAAAAATTTCTCCTGTTTCAGCACGATACAATTACGGGTAATGTACATGCTATCGATGGTTTTGTTTCTCGGCATGTTAATATTCTCAATGTGATCAATAATCGTTTTATACCAAAGTTGAGGTTTACCCTTAACATTTTTAGCGATTAATAATTGCCTCGTTATGGCTAATCTGTCTTTTGATGCAGGTACATCACAGATGTAAACAGTTTCATCTATACCGTCTTTATCCAGATCTCCATTTATTTGGTAAATAACCTGTTCTGAAGGAATGCCAAATACAGTTTGTGAATTGGCAGCAAAGGAAAGCAGGAGCAAAAGCACAGAAAAAATAAAAAACATAGTCGATTTCGTATGATTTTCTGGTCTTTTTTGCAATACGAATAGGAATGAACTGATTTGAGGCATCTTATTAAATTTTAACTAAGCTGGCAAAAACTGAACCAGATTAAATTTAAAATTAACTAAAAATGTAAAATCAGGGCATAATATTTTGCCCTGATAAAATATATTTCCTCAATGTCTGTTTCTCTCGCGGATGGCTTTTTCAGTTCTCGGAACCAGCATTTCTATACCAAATTTTGCTGCATTGTTTTGTACTTCTTCAATGTAAGGACGAAAATTCTCATGATATGATTTGAAGGCAAGTCCAAAATCATCAGGGTATTTTTGAAAGGCATCAGCCAGAGCAGCGGCACCATCTATTGCCAGCGATCCACCTTTACCAGCCGCTGGTGATGCACAGTATCCTGCATCGCCAACCAGTGCCACTCGGCCTTTAGTCCAGGAAGGCATTTTAATCTGACCCAGTTTATCAAAATAAAAAGTTTTCGATTGTTTCACCTCATCCAGTAACTCAGGCGTTCTCCAGCCTGATTCCGAGAATTGATCTAAAATCATATTCCGTTGTGCCTCTTCATCACGGTAATGGTAAGGAATTTCCTTTTCAGAGAAAAAACAAAGCACAATATCTGTTTTATTGTTATAAGCATTCAACATTACCGCTTTACCAGGTTCATTGTACATTTGCGTGGTATTCTTCCTGATTAATAATTTATCTACGATGGTGATAGAGAAATAAGCTTCAAGAAAATGTGAAAACTGTGCTTCTTCGCCGAAGCAATATTTCCTAACGGCCGAATGAATACCGTCGCAACCCAATACCAGATCGAATGATTTTTTTTCTCCATTTTTAAGCGTTACATCAATACAGTCCGGTTCCTCTTTTAAAGAAATAATACTGTTATCGAAAATAAACTCGACATCATTTTTAATGTTATCAAACATGATATTGAGCAAAACGTCCCGCTCGATTTCATATTCATTTTTTTTAAATCGATCACTATCAACCTGTAGTGGCATTGATTTTTCGGTAACATCATCCGAATTTTTGAATTCCATCACTTCCATTATGATCCGGTTGGCTTTAATTTGCTCCAATAGCCCCATACGTTTCACCACATCAACAGTATTCTGTTCAATATTTACCGGCGAACCACCTTTTTTAAGTCCTTTAGCAAGCTCTACAACAGTTACCTGATAGCCTAACTGGTTCATCCAATAAGCAGATGAAAGTCCGGCAAAACTTGCTCCCGAAACGAGTACACTTTTTTCTTTTAACGATTTCATTTTTTACGTGTTAAATTGATGATACAAATGAACATCACATACACATCGCAAACAATGAATATACAAGGTAGTTATTGTACTATTCGCGGTTTTTGTTCCTGAATGCTAATGGGCTCATTCCGGCAGCCTTTGAGAAAAACCTTGAAAAATAAGGGTAATCATCGTAGCCTAATTCGGAAGAGATTTCTTTTACAGATTTATCGGAATGATAAAGCAGGCGTTTTGCTTCTAAAATAACACGCTGCTGAATGTGGTGCGAAACAGAATAGCCGGTTGCAACTTTCACACATTCATTTAGGTAGGGAGTAGAAATATTCAGTTGTTGCGCATATACTGTTGGACTTTTAATGCGAATGAAATTACTTTCCAACGCTGATTTAAAGGCATCTGCAATAAGTTTAAACCTTGAAGTGGTATCTGTTGATTTAGTGAATGCCAAATATTGCGAAATTACCAGGGCCACTAATCCGTTGCAGCTATCTCTTAGTAAGGAATGATAAAGTTTATCATTTTTACGTTTGGCAAATTTTATAGAAAGCGATACCGCTTCAGAAAGGATAGAAAAAGTTTCCTGATCCAGCACTAAAGGCTTTGCAGGAGTGAGGCTTTCGAGCAGTTTCAGGTATTCCGGATGTAGGTTTTCATTATTAATGCCCCAAGCAGCCACAGTTACATCTTCGAGTTTTAAGATGCGGTGTACCTGATCCGGATGCATATATACAATAGAAGATGGCTCAATTTCGAATTTCTGAAAATCAATTTCGACAGTAACTTTTCCGCGCTCCAGCAGGAAAAATGAGTGACGGTCTTCTCTGTGTGCTTGTTTTGCTTCGTCTGACGCATTTAACGTTGCCTCATCCGAAGTGCTAAAAAATATCCGCTCAACGGCAATACCCGCATCGAAATGGTCGACCATTACATTTACCGGAATATTTTTGACTTTTTTTGGCACGATATAATTTTCTTTTGGTGCAAATATAATTTTTTACGCTGCAGAAGTTTAATGTGGCAACAACAGCTGTTTATTTCGCGCATAATTATTTTTAAAAATTTTAACAGAAAGTTATACTTTAGCATCTCAAAACATCAGAGTAATAATCCCTCTAAATACGCAAAATGAAAGCCGCTTCAATCTGTTTTTTAATCCTGTTTCCTTTTTTTAGTTTTTCTCAGTCTGTTAATAAAGACGAAATCCCTTTCGAACTATTACCATCAGGCCATATGTTGGTGAAAGCAAAGGTAGATGACGTACAGGGCAACTTTATTTTTGATACAGGCGCCGGGGTAACTGCATTTACCAAAAAGTTTTTTGATCAACTTAAGCACGCTAAAAAAGAAGATGGCGGATATACCGCTTTCAGGGCTACTGGTGAACGGCTGGATATAGATCTTTATCATGTTCCTAATTTCGAAATGGGGAGTTTTAAAAAAGCCGAAGAAGAAATAAGCTTTGTAGATGCTGATTTTGGTGGTATTGATGGCATTATATCCCTGAAACTTTTAGAACCCAGGATTTTTACGATTGATTTTGAGAAAAAAGTATTGAGACTCGAATCGCCTGCATCGCTTGCGGTGATAAAAAGAACAGCTAAGATGTTACCCATTCAATTGGAACAATCGAGAGGAAAATCGCTCACTATTTTTTCTTATTTTAAAATAAACGATAAGCTTACTTTACAACTCTCACTGGATGCCGGTGCCGGAAAGGATGTTTACAGGCTTAATACAAAATACCTTAAGGCTTTAAATATAGATATATCGGATAGCACACAGGTAAAGAAAATCCAAAAGAAGAGCGAAATAAATGAAACGTTTGTTTCTACCATTTACGTTACAAAATTAAAAAGTATAACAGCCAATGATCAGCCAATGGTGTTGGTAAAAGATTGCCCGGTGCAATTTGTAGATGGCCTTATTTATGATGGCATCATCTGGATCAACTGGCTGGGAAAAAGAATAACTTTTGATCTTGAGGATAAAGCTTTATTTGTTGAACGTTGACAGGAAGTTGAGAGGAATCTTCATTACCAACCTGATAGCTACTGTGTTAATTGGGGATCGTAATGCAATACACTTTAAGGTTCCCGCCTGCGCGGGATCCGATAGCTATCGGATGACGACCGTATTAATGATCTCACTATCATAATTCCATATATTTTTAGGTCGCGCCCATTGCATTTCGCGTAGACACGAATATTGAAATTATTTTTAGTGCTCTCTGCCGCACGGCATCAAAAGTATACAAAAATGCTTTGTCAATCCAGCAATGTGGCTTCTCACCATCCCACGCTCATCAAAAAAACAGCGGCACTTCGTTTTGTGTTCAATATTTTTTAAAACATTAAATCATCGTTTATGAACACAAAACCACTGCGTTTCATATTTGGAAGTGCCATTTGTACTGTTGAGCAACTGTTTTTTTGATTCTTCTGCCACCTGGGATTGACGGGCGTGCTTCGGTAAGGGTGGTGCTATTCCAAAGCAAGCCTGGCATAGTGCCTTAGTAGACTCTTCAGCGCAGGCTGTGCTTGCAATTGTCAGTAGATACGACTAAACCCTTCTAAATCGCCGTATAACCACCATCTGAGATGATGTAACTTCCTGTGGTAAAAGATGATTTATCAGAACTTAAAAAAACCACAAGATCTGCAATCTCTTGGGCCGTTCCCAGCCTGTTTATCGGGCTTTTAGCGGCAATGGCATCTTGGGCACTTTGATCAAGATTGGCAGAAAGTAAAGGTGTTTCAATATAACCGGGTCCAACGGCATTACACCTGATATTTTTCTGTGCATACTCTGCAGCAATGTTTTTGGTAAGACCAACTACTGCATGTTTTGAAGCCGTATAAGCCGGACTATTAGGTGCCGCTACCTGGCCATGGATAGAGGCAATGTTGATGATGGATCCTCCACCGTTCTTTTCCATTTGTTCTAATTCGTACCTGCAGGCATAAAATACACCATTCAGGTTCAACGCAATTACCCGATCCCACTCTTCTGGTTCATATTCGCCGGTTGGTTTGGCGGGGCCGCCCATACCCGCATTGTTACAGGCAATATCAAGTCGGCCATATTGTGCAACTACTTTCTCTACTATGGATTTATTTTCTGCAGCTTTTGATGAGTCGGCAGTAATGGCAAAGGCATCGCCTCCGGCATCTTTGATCATTTTAACGGTTTCTTCGGCATGTGCACCATTGATATCGGCAACAGCCACTTTAGCGCCTTCTTTTGCATAAGTGATGGCGATAGCCCTTCCAATTCCTGAACCCGCTCCCGAAACAACGGCGACTTTATTTTCTAATATTGACATGATTATATGTTTAAACTACTAATTCAACGTGTACCGCATTAGAATGTTTGTCAGCTAAAAGTGATTTAACAATATGCTGTTAATTGTCAATTGGGGCAACTGCGCAGAATTCGCAATAAATCATTACTATAAAATAATACTATTGTTTTTAAATTTGGCAAATTGCAAATTCAATAATCATCAATTCATAAACAGATGGCCGTTAAGCGTCGGAAAGAAAAAATCGAAGAGCACGAATTAACACCAAATGCAAGGGGTGGTGTTGCCATTATGAGTATTAATAGCGGCAATTCAAAAGAAGAACACGATGTTTATGCTCCTCACCGCGACAACCATTTTCTATTGATGTTTGCTACGGCAGGATCATTGCGCATTAATATCGATTTCGAAGAAAAACTGGTAACCGCTCCAGCAATCTTGTCTATATCTCCCGGACAGGTTCACCATATTATCGAACACTCGGATCTAAAAGGCTGGTCTGTCAGTTTCGATCCTGCGCTAATGAACGAAGAACTGCGCTATTTATATGAACAGTCGCTACCATGTCCTTTACCTGTTGATGAAGCAAATCTCTTTTGGCAAATAGAATCTTTAATGGTGCTGATTCACCAAACACTCTTGCATCATGATGCCGACAGGCTTGCCATCAGCACAAGCCACCACCTGTTATCTGCCTTATTGAATATTGTTGCCATCAATTCATCTGCAACTGAGCAATCTGGCAAAGAGAAACGTGGTCGCATCATCGAACAAAATTTTGGGCGCCTGCTGAGGGATCATTATAGAAACTGGAAACAGCCTTCGCAATATGCTGCAGAACTGGCTATTTCTGTTAGTCACCTTAACGATACCGTAAAAAGTATTACAGGTAAACCCGTATCATTGCATATCCAGCAAAGAAGTATTTTAGAATCCAAACGGCTCCTTTATTTTAGTGATTTAAGCATTAAGCAGATAGGGTATAAGGCAGGATATGATGATCCTGTTTATTTTAGCAAACTGTTCCGTAAAACTACCGGTTTTACTCCTTTGGAGTTTCGCAATAAATTCCGCGATTAGACCAATCCTTACCGTTATAAAGCCTACAATAACATTCTCCTGTACTTTTACTTTGCATAAAAAAAGATATGCAAAAAGAAATCGCAGTCCCCGTGATTATAGAAGCGGTAAGAAAAGCAGGTAACCTGTTTCTTCAGGACTATAAAAACAATACCATACCAACAGATAAAACCGACCTTTTAAGGCAATTGGAAACCATAGATGAGCGTTGCCTTAAATTATTGGAAGATGAAATTAATCCATACTATCCTGAAATCCCTTTCTTAGGAGAAGAATTTGATTTTGAGGGGCAGGCAAGCGCCATTAATACGGATGATTACTGGTTGTGTGATTTTATGGATGGCGCCATTCAATACCTTCAGCACATCAACGGCTGGACGATCAACCTGGTTTTGATCCGCAATGGCCAGCCTTACTTTTCAGTCATTTTTGATCCCATTGCCAAAGAAATGTTTTGGGCCATGTTAGGTAATGGGGCTTTTATGAATGGCAAAAGCATAAAACCAAGTATTAAAAAAGACAGCAGCATTATGGTCGCTGTATTTGAATATGGTCACCAGGAGAATGGCATCAAAGCGCTTCACCTGAAAACGGGGGCAGCAGTAACACGATTGTTAGATCATTTTGGAGTGGTGCGTAATTACGGACCACATGGATTGCAACTTGCTTACGTGGGAGCAGGGAGAATTGATGTTTTTTATCAGGAAGGGCAAGATGCCTATAACTGGCTGGCCGGCATGCTGATTGCGAAAGAAGCAGGTGCAGATGTATTAACTACTGATGGTAAACAATGGACCTGGGGCGATGACAGCTTATTGGTCACTTCACCCGGAACTGCAAATTTACTATTCGAAACCATTGCTGACCAACAAAACGATCCATCATGAATATAACCGTTATAGGGGCATCAGCGGGAATTGGATTGCTGGCTGTTGAAAAAGCATTAGAAAGCGGTCATGACGTTACTGCATTATCGAGAAATACAGACACATTACCCGATCATCCACGCCTTAAAAAGATCAACGGCAGCGCCACATCCAAAGAAACCCTGCTTAAGGCAACGCAACATACTAATGCCATCGTGATTACCATTGGTACAAAACAGAAAAAAGGTACCACACTCTTCTCTGATACGGCTAATGCTTTGGTAGGGATAAGCGGGCACTTAAGAGCAAATATCCCGATACTTTGGGTCTCAGGTTTTGGCGTTGGCAACAGTAAACCCTTTCTTAATTTTTTTATGAAAATGGTGATTCGCTTGTTCCTCAAAGATCAGTATGAAGATAAAACCAGGATGGAAAAAATTATGGAAGGAAGTAAATTGAAATGGGAGTTTATCAGGCCTGGAATCCTAACCGATGGCCCGGATAGTGATTATAAAGTGATCACTTCGCTTTTCAAATCGATGAAAGTTGGTAAAATATCAAGAAAAAATGTGGCCGATTTACTGATCAAAGAAGCAGAACAACCTAGCATGCTTTTTCAATATCCGGTACCTGTAAGCAAGAAATAGTGGAGCAAAATGGTTCGGGCTTCTAAATAGATATAAAAAATATGATACCCGAACCATTTACTGAAAAATGATTTCATCAAACTGATATTGGTAAGTCCACCGTTTGAAAGAATTTCAGCGCATACAATGAAATATCCCGGAGTAAAAATTAATTAAAAGAATGACGGAACTCCAGTGGCGAAAGATTGGTTTTGGTTTTGAACAATTTACTAAAAGATTGAAGATGCTCGAACCCCAGTTCGTAGGCAATCTCGCTAACGGATAGGTTTGTAGTAGAGAGCTTTTCTTTTGCCAGTTCGATGAGTTTATGATGGAGGTGCTGCTGGGTATTCTGTCCGGTAAGCGATTTAAGCAAACTACTTAAATAACCAGGTGAGATATTTAAGTTTTCGGCAATATAACTCACGCTGGGCAGGCCTTTTTGGGCAAGCATACCGCTATCAAAATAACCTGCAAGCAAATCTTCCAGTTTGGTTAATATTTCGTGGTTGATCATTTTACGGGTAATGAACTGGCGCTGGTAATACCTTTCTGAATACGTGAGCAGCAGTTCTAACTGGGCAATGATTACACTCTGGCTAAACCGGTCGATATTGGCATGATATTCCTGCTCTATATTCTGTGCAATGGTACTGAGTATGGTTTCTTCTTTATCGGATAGATAGAGTGCTTCATATACCGAATAATTGAAAAATTCGTATTGTTTAATGGTTTTGGCCAATGGGGTGTTCCATAAAAAATCAGGGTGAATTAAAATCATCCAGCCTTCGGGAGGGTGCGGCGCTGTACCTTTTTCAATTTCCATCCCAAATAACTGACCGGGTGACATGAAGAACAACACACCTTCATCAAAATCGCTTGCCTGCTGTCCGTATTTAAATTTAGCGTTCTTCACCCTTTTCATCGAGATCGAATAAAAATCATAGATCAGACTGAACGAACCTTCAGCCAGTGGTCTGGTTAAATCGTCCATATGCACCAGGCTAATCAACGGGTGTGCCGGTTTAGGCAGTCCTGCGGCTCGGTGATACTCGGTAATGCTACTGAAACGGTAAAGCTGATTATTATTCATGGTTATGATAAAGTTCGTTATTTTTTATGATAAGCTTCGGCAAACGCTTTTGCAAAATCAGCGAGTTTTACTTTGCCCATTTTTGGATTGTTTTGGTGGAAGTTCTCCAGGGTTTTACCACTGTGCATGGCAGCCTGCATTTCCACCAGGGTTTCGGCCAGCTTTTCTGGCAATTTGGCCATCTTTAATCCTTGCAGCATTTCTTTATCAGAGACTAATACCCATTTTAGCCAGGGTTTACCTATGGCAGTACCAATAATTTTCGCTGCCTGGTTACAGGTCATTTCCTCGCTGCCTACATAACGAATGGTTTTCCCATCTGGCAATAATAACAGTTCTTCTGCAACAGCAGCTGCAATATCCGTTGGCGATACGAAAACAATCCGGTCATCCCCGCCATAATTCCCCATCAAAAGACCTGTTTTTCCGCTAAGTAAAGCCCCAAGACCGGAATAACGCAAGGTCAGGAATTTCCCGATCAAACCTTTACCCTTAATCAAATCCATCGACTGGTAGAAATTGGTGTAAAAGGCCCCAGGCCGCATGATGGTAATGGAAGCTTCAAGTCCATCAAAAAGGTGTTCTACGTTTTCAGCCTTAACCAGGTCGGCCGCCCAACCACTCAATAGCACAATCCGTTTGGTATTGGCTTCTTTGAGTGCCTGTTTATAGTTTAATGCCATGCGACGCATGTAATCACCCAGATCTGGTTCGGTAAAACTTAGCGGAATCATGGTGTAAACAGCATCTGCACCTTTAAAAGTACTGGTTAAAAACGCTACATCGGCAATAGAGCCAATGGCAGCTTTGGCGCCTAAACGCTCAATATCGGCCTGTTTTTTAGAATCACTGCTCACCACGGTTACCGCATGTCCCTGGGCGATTAACATTTCAGTTAAAGGTCTGCTAATGTTCCCTAAGGAACCGGTTACTATAATTTTCATAGTTTATTTTTGGGTATAAATGCCGTTTTCAATATCAGTAAGTAGTGTAGCATGTAATGGCTTCCAGTTCAATTGTTCCTGTGTCCATTTGCTCGATGCCGGGCAATCTATTGCAGCCATGTGTGAAAACCAGCCAAAATGTTCTGCAGCTGCTTCAGGAGCTATTGATACTACCGGAATATTAAGTTGTTGGCCTATGGCTTCGGCTATTGTTTTAACGGTAATGGCTTCTTCGGCGGCAGCATGAAAACGAGCGCCGGATGTGGTATTTTCTAAAGCCAAACGATATAAACGCGCTGCATCTAAACGGTGTACTGCATTCCACCGGTTAAGTCCATCGCCAACGTAGGCAGAAACTCCTTTTTCGCGGGCGATGTTAACCAATATGGGAATAAAGCCATGTTTATCTTCTTCACCATGTACCGATGGAGATAAGCGAATGGCAGCTGTACGCACGCCCAGTGCCATCACAGCATCGGCGGTCTGCTCAGAAGCCCTTGGCCATGCCGGGTTAAAAGGAGATCGGATATCTTCAGTGGCCAGTTTACCGGGACTTACCAGTGCTGTACCAGAGGTAACAATAAAGGGGCAGTTAGAACCAGCCAGCATTTTGCCAATGGTTTCGATGGCGGTTTGATCAACTTTACACACTTCTGCAAAGCGGGTAAAATCATGGATAAAGCCCGCATGGATTACGCCATCCACAGCTGCCGCACCGCTGCGCAAACTGTCGAGATCTTCCAGATCACCGCGATGAACTTCAGCATCTGCATCGATCAGTTTTTGAGCCGATGCATCCGAACGGGCCAATCCCAATACCTGATGGCCGTTGTTAATTAATTCCTGCACAATGGCAGTACCTACGAAGCCTGTGGCTCCTGTAACAAATACGCGCATAATTGATTTCTTTTTGTTGATACAAAGATCAACAGCTTTAAGCAGCGGGATTTATCCAAATCTGCTTTTGATTTAGCCGAAACCATTATCTTCAAAGCAATTAAACGCAAAAGCCGCACATTGTTGTGCGGCTTTCATAAACCAACTGGTTTAAAATATTTGCAAATCAACCTTATCTACCGGAATACATGCGGAAAGCGATTGCGGTGCTCGTTGATCAAAACAGCAAGCTGATGATTCTCTTCCGAATCGACCGCTAAATTTTCGATCTCATCAATACCACATGAGTAGGGTTTTTTACCCACCTTACGGTTACCGTTAGCCAGGAATGTAGTCCGGTTAAAAATGTGCAATATGCCATCTTCTACAAAAGTATTAGGTCGGTCTTCGCGTATAAAATCGGTATCACTGTCGTAATACCTGCGGTTCAGTATCTTGATAGAAAATACCGAATCATATTTACGTTCTTCAGCATTAATTACATACTCCTCGTACATTTGGATTGCCCTCTCAATTGTTTCCTGTTTGAGGAAAGGGAAAATAGGCCCTAGCTGCAGAAAATGTTCACCTTCCGCATGCTTAAGCAATTCGGTGGTCAACTTGTCGGAAGTAAGCTCCAGTTCGATTTCCTGCGGTTCAGCACGGTAAACGTCGATCACTTTTGTTTTATTTGAGCGCGAATAATAGCTTTTAAGCATGTTTGAATCCGTGTTGATGATGATCTTGTCTATTTTACCAATTGCTTCGAGTTTTTCGATCATAATCTGATAAAGTGGTTTATTAGAAATGTATTCAAAATGCCTGTTGGGGAAAAAATATCCAGCTTCCTCAGGGATAGAAATGAGTGCCGTTAATGAATAATTGCTCATCGTTAAAATTTTGTTTGTTTATAGGCCTAATGTACGAATCGTACAGCACAATTTGCTGTAATACAGAAAAAGGTAAACAGTTACAAATGTTTAAGATTTAAGTAATAAAGCTTTAAATATAAAACAGTAGTTACCTAAATATCAGGCTACTATATCGCGGCCCGTTTTAGTCAGGATGGATTTTATAGATTTTTAGTAAGTTTATTCCCGATGGACAGATTAAGAAACCATATTGAAGAAATTGTTGGGCTTACCGACCTGGAGTATGAAAACGTGAAAACATTTTTTACACTGCGCAGGGTAAAGAAAAATCAATACCTGCAACAGGAAGGCGATTTAGCTAAATATGAGTTTTTGGTTTTATCGGGTATTTTCAGGATGTTTTACCTCGATGAGGAAGGGAAGGAGCACATTATTCAATTTGCAGGACAGAACTGGTGGATGGCAGATTACCAGGCATACTTTAACCAAAAACCGGCAACGCTTCATATCCTTTGTATGGCAGATGCAGAAGTATTGTACACCACGCTGGAAGGGCGCCAAACCTTATCGGCTAACTTTCATAAAATGGAACATTTCTTCCGCGTTAAACTCACCAACGGTTACGTGGCACAGCAGCGCCGGATTGTTTCGTTACTTTCAGGCACACCTCAGCAGCGCTATGAAGAATTTGGACAGTTGTATCCGCAACTGATACAAAAAATACCAAAGAAATACATAGCAGAATATCTTGGCGTGAGTCGTGAAACCTTAAGCCGACTCTATTCGGGCTAAATTGATAACATTTGTGTGATCCTGATCACACTTTTTTTGTGCGTTGGCTCCTCGTTTTCATATGGCCTGATGGCGCAATTTTGTGATGTAAATAAAACAAGAATCAATTGATTTTAAACATCACAAAAAATAAGGTTATGAAAAAGAAAATTTTAATCATCGTTTCTAACGCCAATGCCATCGGCCCTCAAAATAGAAGAACCGGAACATTTTTGCCTGAAGTGGCACATCCTTATGCCGAATTCGAAAAAGCCGGTTACCAGATCGACTTTGCCAGTTTAACCGGAGATAGTCCATATTTAGATGCCCTTAATCTGGCAGACGATCCTGAAAATCTTAAATTCCTTACAGGTAAAGGCTGGGCAGATATGCAAAAAGCCCCAAAGCTTGAAACTATAGAGGCAAGCCAATACGATGCGATATTTATACCAGGTGGGTTAGCACCAATGGTTGATATGCCAGAGGCTCCGTTGCTAAAACAGGTAATTGCCGAAACTTACGAACGCCATGCCATCGTGGGCGCTGTTTGCCATGGCCCTGTTTCGTTACTTAACGTAAAATTGAGTGATGGTTCTTATCTGGTAAATGGCAAGAACATCGCCTCTTTTACTACTGAAGAGGAGGATAATTATGCAAGAGCAGATGTCCCTTTCGATTTGCAAGCTGCATTAACTGAACAGGGTGCGATCTTTCATGCCGCTGCCGCATGGTCTGCTAACAGCATTACCGATGGCAACATTGTTACCGGACAAAATCCAGCTTCTGCAAAAGGAGTTGGCGAAAAAATGGTGGCACTGTTGAACAATACAAAAGCTTAATTAAAGTATTATTAACGATAATATAAAACAGAAGATGAACGAACAGAATATACATGTATTTGCCAAATGGCAGATTATAGAAGGCGAACTCCATAACGTATTGGCCTATCTACCCGAACTCGCTGAAAAAAGTACTGCCGAACCTGGCAATTTATATTACAAGGTTTACCAGGACAATGCTGATCCAAATCTGATTATGCTTAACGAAGCATACCAGGATGAAGAAGCTTTGGTTGCACATCGCAACAGTCAGCATTATCAGGACATTGTTGTTGCTAAAATTGTTCCGCTATTAAAAGAGCGGCAGGTAATGTTAACACACCAACTATAACGCAATAGTGCTCTATAATGCACCGTTAAAAGGTGATTGGATTAAACCGATCACCTTTTTTAATTTTATTGTAATTTGTAGCGTAATTTTAACTTAAGTTAAAATTTTACGGATCATCAATCCTGAACTTCGCCCTGTTTATCTTTTTGAGTGATCAGGTATAATTTTGATTAACGCGAACATCCTGCTATGAATAACAAAAACGAAATACTAACCCGGCACCTGCAAAATTTTGCACCCTTAACCGATCGGGATATTACTGAAAGCCTGCCATTTTGGAAACCCCGAAAGATTGCGAAAGGCGATTTCTTTAATATGCAAAGCATGGTATGTAACGACCTCGGTTTGATTGTAAATGGCATTTTTCGCATTTTTTACCGCGATCCTGAAACAGAAGAAGAAAAAAACCTCTTCTTTTTTTCAGAAAACCAGTTTGTTGTTTCCTTTAGGAGTTTCATTTCGCAAAACCCCTGCTGGTATTTTATCGAAGCCATGGAAGATTCAGAAATTATTTTTATCTCCTACCGTGATCTCAATGCTTTGTATGAAAAGAATCCCAATTGGGGAAAGTTCGGCAGGTTACTGGCAGAAACGTTTTTTGCCTATGCACAATCGCGCACCGAAGAGTTTATTTTCTTTTCACACGAGCAAAGGTTCCTGAGGTTGCTGGAAGAACATCCCAATATTGTAGAGCGGATTCCTGCTTACCACATTTCTTCATTCCTGGGCATCACCAACCCATCGTTAAGCCGAATCAGAAAGCGGATTAACAGATAAACCAATATTCATTTACCCGCATTACTCCGCAATCGTAGCTCCCGATTTGTTTCACTCTGCTATTATTAACAGTTTCGAATAGAAAGGTCGTCTTTCCCGCGCTGGCGTGAATCTCAAAGCCTTTGCAGTTTGATTATTCATAAATTTCCGTCTTTTCAAAGGCATTCGTTAATTTATACCTCAACCGATGTCTTTTTAATAGTTTTCGATAACCTGAAAGCCGCAAGCAGGAAATAAAATGCACCAAAAGCTGCATAGCCTGCCAATGTGCTAATGCCCTGGTTTGGTTGATGTGCCATGACAATAAAAGCGCCACCAGCCAGCATGGATTGCGCACCGCTAATGATCATTGGCCACTGTCCGCCCAATTGCTTACGCCTGCGCAAACCCAAAATAAGCTGAATAAGTCCTGTTAGTATGGCCCAGGCACCAAATACAATTAATGCTTCGGGGATGCCTTTCTGCAGGGCCAATGTTACGCCTACAGTTGTTGCAATACTGATTAGGGCATTAACATATTGTGGTGTTTTATTTACAGCAGAAGGATTTGCCTGAATGTCGAAATAGGTTGCAATGGCATCCCATGCCGGGTAAATGATAAATAAAACTGTTGCAATGTTGGTATTGGTTTTGGCTAAAGCGCTTACCAGCACCACCCAAACAATAGAAAAGCCTGCACGTATAAAATAAAGTTTTTGTAATGATCTCGCCGTTTGAACAGCAGTTTCAGAAACGCTAAAATCCGATTGATTTGTTGTTGTCATGATATATTTCTTTTAATTTTCTTTGTCAAAGATGTGGCTTATGGATTTTGTTATTTTTCACTTAAGTTAAAATTCGATAAGCCTTTATAAAATCTCCGTGTTAATCCGTGCATCCGTGGCTAAATACTAAGATCATTTAATCATTTGGAGCGCAATTGTTGTGCAAATCGGTACCGGTAGTCCCGCTTTCCTTCCTGCCCCGATGAAGAATCGGGGGCATCCATCCAATCGGGGCTAAGAATAAGGGCTGTGCTATATAAAACCAACTTTTGTTAAATAAACCTGATAGAGCAAGTTAGCCCGGACACCTATTTTTTCATCGGGGAGGACTAACAGCGATAGCAGGACTGCCACCCCCAATGAAACACTGACATTCGTTTTCAAAAAAAATTATAAAATCTCTGTGTTAATCCGTGCATCCGTGGCTAACTACTAAGATGATTTGATCATTTGGAGCGCAATTGTTGTGCAAATCGGTACCGGTAGTCCCGCTTTCCTTCCTGCCCCGATGAAGAATCGGGGGCATCCATCCAATCGGGGCTAAGAACAAGGGCTGTGCCATATAAAACTAACTTTTGTTAAATAAACCTGATAGAGCAAGTTAGCCCGGA
Organism: Pedobacter jeongneungensis; assembly: GCF_000633455.1. Lineage (GTDB taxonomy): Bacteria > Bacteroidota > Bacteroidia > Sphingobacteriales > Sphingobacteriaceae > Pedobacter > Pedobacter jeongneungensis_A. Next base: position 22,777 of record NZ_AYMG01000002.1, on the reverse strand, counting down.
CACCTATTTTTTCATCGGGGAGGACTAACAGCGATAGCAGGACTGCCGCCCCCAATGAAACAGTGACGTTCGTTTTCAAAAAAAAATTATAAAATCTCCGTGTTAATCCGTGGCTAAATACTAAGATCATTTAATCATTTGGAGCGCAGTTGTTGTGCAAATCGGTACCGGTAGTCCCGCTTTCCTTCCTGCCCCGATGAAGAATCGGGGGCATCCATCCAATCGGGGCTGGGAACAAGGGCTGTGCCATATAAAACCAACTTTTGTTAAATAAACCTGATAGAGCAAGTTAGCCCGGACACCGATTTTTTCATCGGGGAGGACTAACAGCGATAGCAGGACTGCCAACCCCAATGAAACACTGACATTCGTTTTCAAAAAAAATTATAAAATCTCCGTGTTAATCCGTGCATCCGTGGCTAATCACGAAGATCGCTTTCGTATATTTGACCAACACATTCCCACCTCAATGAGCACCAGTACCGACATGAAAAGGCTTATCCGCCTTAGCGCCATCTTATTGCAACTGCAAACCAGGCGACTGGTAAATGCTAACGATCTGGCAGAAAAGTTTGCGGTAAGTGTGCGGACCATTTACCGCGACATCAGGGTGCTCGATCAAATTGGCGTGCCCATTGCCAGTTTCGAAGGGAAAGGTTACTCGCTTGCAGAAGGTTATAAAATTCCCCCGGTAATGTTTACAGAACAGGAAGCTAATGCGCTGATCACCGCTCAGCAACTGATCAACCTGAATAAAGACAGTTCATTGATTGATACTTACAAAGAAGCGGTAGATAAGGTAAAAGCCGTGTTGAATTATAGCACCAAAGATAAGGTAGAACTGCTCTCCAAGCGTGTTGCCGTAAGTCCTCCCAGCATTGAGCAGCCTACCAGCAACTCATTAGCCGCAATACAAAATGCACTCACCAGTTTTAACGTGTTACGTATTAGTTATAGGGCAGAAGGTAAAAATGAAAGTTCAGAAAGATTGATTGAACCTTTTGCCTTTTATTACAGCATGCAACAACACTGGACGCTGATTGCCTTTTGCAGACTGAGAAATGATTTCAGAATGTTCCGTTTAGATAGGATAGGAGCTGTTTACCCAAGCGATCTTAAGTTTGCCCCGCATCAGCTCAGTCTGCAGGAATATTTACAAGAAAAAGAAAAAAACTTTATCAGCCCTGACAAACAGTTGTCATAAGTACCCGATACCTTCGTTGCACAATTAAAATTAATTAGCAATGAATTTAATATCCACACGCATCATTACTGCTCAGGTAGAGGCAATGATTCATTTTTATGAACAGGTAACAGGTTTAACCGCCACCAGGTACACACCCGATTTCGCAGAACTCAAAACCAGGACAGCAACCCTGGCCATTGGAAGCACCCGGACTTTACAGTTTTTTGGAGGAGACAGTGTAGCACAACCTGCGCAAAACCGCAGCGTCATTATCGAATTTAAAGTTGATGATGTGCAGCAGCTTTTCGAACAATTAGCGGTTACCTTAAAAAGCGTAATCGTGCAAGAACCTACTATTATGCCTTGGGGCAATCAATCTTTATTATTAAGAGATCCTGATGGCAACCTGGTGAACCTTTTTACTCCGGTTACGCACGAGGCTGTAAAGAAGTTTGCAGAGGAGTAATAACAAGCATCTTAAATTACGCTCCAACTTAATAACATCTGGCTCAGGGAACTCCTCATTTTATAAATACAACAGGTTGGGCAGGCTCATTAAATAAATTTATATTCGCGGTATATTGCTTTTTAAATTCTATGCACAACAAGTTCGGACTCATCCTCTACCTAACCGTTTTACTAACCGCAAATTTTTCCTTTGCCCAAACCCAAAACCGTTATGTGGTTAAAATCGATAGCGCGAGGGCTGCGCAAACGAAAGCAATACTTAACAGCCTTGCCACAGATAAATTTCAAAAGCGGGTCTACAGCCACGGAAACGGAGAATTGCCTTATCGCTTTTTATTTCCCGAAAATGATAAACAAGGCACTAAATATCCACTGGTAATTGTGCTGCACAATTCTACACGTATCGGGAACGATAATGAAAAACAGCTGGAACCTTTATCCCGAATATGGATAAGGGATGAAATTTATAAAAAATATAAATGTTTTGTTCTGGCGCCACAATTTAGCACACGTTCCTCTGATTATGCCGTGGCTGAAAATGGCCTGTCTTCCTCAAAGCCATCAGATGAGGTTTATGCGGTAATGAAACTCATCACTGAGCTGCAGAAAGAATATGCCGGTATAGATACCAAAAGAATTTACCTCGTTGGATATTCAATGGGGGCATCTACCGCACAAAATATGCTCAGTATCGCACCACAACAGTTTGCAGGTATGGTTTCGGTTGCAGCAGTTCCCGATTTTTCAAATTTAGAAGCGTTAAAAAACAGCAACATCTGGTTAATCCATGGCGCAAAAGATACAGAGAATCCATACGATGGAAGTGTGGCACTTTTCGCAAAGCTCAAAAAAAATAAAAGGGTCATTTTTACTACCTATCCCGAACTGGATCATAACAATATAACCATTCCGTTATTGCTGGATGAAGAAATCCCGAAATGGCTGTTCAAACAACATCATTAAATACTTACCAGTTTAATCAAATCCATTGCGATTGCCCCCGGTACTATCTCAAACTGATCTTTATCGGTATCCTTACAATCGATTGATAAAAATTATACAACCGGTTTCAAGGGCAGGTAAGCGAAGTACCTGTTTAAATTTCTGAAGTTATTTAAAGTATTTTTTATATTGATACGTCTTCTTCATTATGATCCTTCCTGGCGCAAGAATTGGCAATAAGGAGAGAAATCATATCCTAAGAGATCAATATAGAACTAATGGCAAGAAAACAGTTAAACAGCGGAAATGCACCAGGCGTTGAATTATCAAAAGCAAAAATAAACAGGAAAAGTTTGGGTAATGTGGCCCGTTTGCTTACTTATTTAAAGCCTTATCGCGGCAAATTCATTGCAGCATTGTTTTTTCTCTTTTTATCGAGTTTGGTTGGATTGGCCTTTCCATCTTTTATAGGTGCATTAATTGATACCGCACAGGGCAAACACAGCAATAGTTACCTGCCAGGCACCATACAGGGCATCTTAATGTTGGCCTTTATCGTATTGGCACTGCAGGCTGTGGTGTCTTATTTTAGAATATTATGGTTTGTTAATGTAGCAGAACGCTCCCTTGCCGACATCAGGCGTGATACCTACTTTAAATTGATCACTTTGCCCATGAACTTCTTTTCGAACCGCAGGGTAGGCGAGCTGAACAGCAGAATCTCTGCCGACCTATCGCAGGTTCAAGATACTTTAACTACTACCATTGCAGAGATGTTACGGCAGTTTGTGTTGTTTGTGGGCGGGATTATTTTTATGGCCATCATTTCGAAAAAACTGGTTTTTGCCCTGCTTTTGATCTTACCCGTGATGATCGTATTTGCGGTATTGTTTGGCCGATTTATCAAAAAAATTTCACGTCAGGCCCAGGATAAAATGGCCGAATCAAACAGTATTGTTGAAGAAACCTTATCAGGCATTTCGAATGTAAAAGCATTTGTAAACGAAGCATTCGAAGCCACACGTTACAAGAATACCATCCGCGAGGTAGCCGATATTGCCATCAAAGGTGCGAAATACAGGGGCATGTTTGTTTCCTTTATTGTGCTCTGCGTTTTTGGAAGTGTACTGGGGGTAATCGGCTACGGCTGTATCCTGGTCAGTCAGCAGGAAATTACCTTTGGCGAACTTTTAAAGTTTTCACTTTATGCGATGTTCCTCGGCAGTTCATTGGGTAGTTTTCCGGAACTTTTCGCCAACCTGCAAAAGGCTGTAGGCGCCAGTGAAAGGGTACTGGAGATATTGGGAGAGCAGGGCGAACCGGTATCGATAGCCGAAATGGATAATGTGGTCAAACAAAAAATCGTGGGGAACCTTGCTTTCAACCACATCAATTTTGCCTATCCTTCAAGGCCGGAAGTGGAAGTGTTAAACCAGGTATCTTTCGAAGCCAAAGCCGGACAAAAAATAGCGATAGTAGGGCCAAGTGGCTCAGGTAAATCGACCACCGCAGGGCTGATACTGCAATTTTACCATCCGCAAAGTGGCGAAATATTGTTTGATGGCAAACCTGCCTCGGCCTATTCGCTTACGGATATCCGGAACCAGATCGCAATTGTGCCCCAGGATGTGATGTTATTTGGCGGAACGATATTGGAAAACATTGCTTATGGCAAGCTAACGGCTACAAAAGAAGAAATTATACTGGCCGCTAAACGGGCAAATGCTCACGATTTTATCAGCGCATTTCCTGAAAGCTACGAAACCGTGGTTGGAGAACGTGGGGTAAAACTATCAGGCGGACAACGGCAGCGCATTGCCATTGCCCGGGCGCTGTTAAAAAACCCGTCGATATTGATTTTAGATGAAGCCACTTCTTCGCTCGACTCTGAATCGGAACGCCTGGTACAGGAAGCGCTTGAAGAATTAATGAGCGGCCGAACCTCCATCATCATCGCCCACCGTTTATCAACCATTCGCGAAGCAGACAGAATCTTGGTGATGGAAAAGGGGCAGATTATTGAATCGGGTACCCATCAGGAATTGATTAGGAGTGAACAGGGTTTGTACAGGTATTTGAGCGGTTTGCAGTTTGAGGTGCAATCGTAAAGGCTAAACAAAAAAAGGGAAAGAACTTGACCTCTCTAGTCTTTCCCTCTAGTGAACCCCATTGCACAAAACTCTAACCATTTAGTAGCTATTTAGGCTTAATTATTAAAGCTGTCATGCGAATAGTAATATTGTCTCTATTTATATTAAAGAATAAGGAAATGAATTTAAGAACGTGCTTTGATAAAGGTGGTTATTACTGATCGTATCTAAATATGATAAGGTGAACAAAGCTGTATGTGTTGTGCAGTTATACGGCAACAGTTCAGAGAAATGCCTTAGCCTCATTAAATTTGCTTTAAAAGTTTATTTTCCTTGCTATAAATTAGATCAAATGAAACTATTCTCAGCTTATAAGGAATCGTCTTGTGTCTATTGACTTAGTGCAATTTACCTTTACGCTTCTATTGCGGCTAAAGTTGACAATATTCGGCAAAGTGACCTGATTTCAACCACATTGCTTTCCCTTCCGGCCAGAATTATTGACCTCATGATCTTGGGCTCGATTTTTTCCATTAGACCGTCCGAATAGTTGAGCATGTCCCGGGCTTTAAACATCAGCTGCCCCTCCTCATCCTCATACTTGGCGCCATCCTGTAGAAATATTGCTTTTAGGCCTACGAGAACTCCGTCTTCCGTGTCTTTTGTCAATTCGTTCTCTACGCTTAGGATTAAAAGAGATATAACCCATATCAACATCGCGAATCCTTTTCTGTTCCTACTTGGGGCTGTGTTCAGCAGCGATTTTAGTTTTTGTTTAAGATGTTGGGTGATCTGCTGTTTTTCAGTACCGCTGGATAAGCTAAATAGCTCCGAAAGGTTATTTAACTGCCGCAAGTTTAGCCTGTCCGGATTGTCACATAGTACATCAACAAATAACAGGAATTCCTTGCTCTGTATTTTATCGGTGGTTTCAAATAAGATGTCGAAGAATTCGAAAGTCAGATAGTTTTCGATGGCATGCAAATGCGCGGTCAACCGCTTGATAAAAGCCTCTTTTTTTTTGGGCTGGTCCAGTTGCAGGTCCATGATGTTGCGCAGAATGTTCCGTTGAAGTTCGGTCTGTTTCCTGTCATCGTATTTTTGACCTCCAATATCCAAAAGGTCAACATAGTCAAAATCTCCGATATCCATTCTTCTTGAGGTACTTAACACTAAGGCGAAGTATGCGGCGGTCGCCCCCTGGGCTTTTAGTTCCTGTAAATCGGTAGCACTGTAAAACTCCAGCAATATACTTGTCTCTACCCCTCTACCTAGAGAAACAGGGATTGCTTCCCCGTTGACCAATAGTTTATCAACTGCGCTCTGCTCCAAATATTTTTCCTGTGCCTTTCTCTGCGAAAAAATATTGATGTGTCCGGTATATCGTATATCCGGATGAAAGTTTTGGGGTATATTTCCAAGCCTAAATAAAAGCGCACAGGTAGTTTCGGTGGAAACCGCTGAAAAGTCAGTCAAAATACGTTCTAGGGAACTGTTTTCAAGCGAGCCAAATTCATGGGCCATCAGTGCAAAGATTGGTATATAATCATTGCGCCGATGCTGGTTGAAGGTTTCAAGCTCCATCATGCCCTTGAATGCCGAACCGATTTTTTTCCTGATGGTAGGCTGCTTGGCCGATAGCTTGACAAGTATCGCATATAATAGATAGGCATGGTGTGCATCGAACATCATCCTGGTAGTAATTGAGGTGATCAAAAAAGTTTCCCAGGTTTCGATATCATTTATCGCCTCATATAACTTGATTAGCAAGAAACTTGGTTTATCGGCAATTTCTTCGCACTCTTTTTGGTATTCATAAAGCTGGGCTACGAAATCAGTATTTTCAAGTAGCTCAATATGCTTTTTTATAAAGCTGTCCAGTCCAAATTCTGGGCTATAGTCAATATACAGCAGCCAAGCCTTGGCCTGGTCCTTGATGCTAATTTTATCAAGGTACCTGTCAATAATGACAGATGCAGCAGACCTGCGTATGTTAAAGTTGCTGTCTTTTAAGGCGGCATATATCAGTTCTGAAAACCGATCCTGGCGTACTATGTTTTCTACGCCATCATCGGATAGGGAATGACTGAAATCCAACGAACTGGCTTCCCCTAGAAGGCCGTAGACCAGTTCACTCAATAATTTTCCTTCAACCCTTGGGTCTCCTCTATGGAACAAAAGTTTCAGGGCATATATTTTGGGTACCGCTATCAACTCAGGGAGCAATCGATAGATATGGTCCAAAACCGTTTTACCAAGGTTGAGTTTTGAGCAAAACCTGAACCATTCATAATGGTCAGTGTCTCGGCTAAAAGTCGATCGTATTACGATTTCAACCCCTTTGGTTTCGTTTATTGGATCAAAAATTAGTAGAAGGCACGCGGCATTGTACCTTAACGGAAGGTCAATATTGGTTACGGCATAGCGTAGCGCTGATAGATACTCTGCCCTGGATATGATCTTGTTGAAATATTCCCTGAGCTCTGGATATCTGGAAAGCGTATATTTTCCCATAAACCTAACAACTGTCAAAAACTCGTTCTGATAGATCGCTGAAGATACCTCGAGGCATTTGAGAAAATAGCGCAGGTAAAGTTCTGATATCCCATGGTCATGTTCTGGAACAGGCCTGTTCTTTATGATGTACTCAATTTCCTCAGTGCCTGCTTGGGCAAAAAAATGATCAAGTATTCTTAGCCGTACCTCGGTATTGTATTCGAGAATAGAAGTTTTTTCAAGAATTGGCGGAACAATGAGTTTAAATTCCCTGACCTCATAGTAGAGGTAGAGCAAGATGGCAGATGCATCGCTCAACTTGTTCCTTTGCAGCACGCAATAGACCAGAAAGGACTTTAATGGCTCTTTGCCAACCCTTTGTTGAAGAATGGAAAATAATTTTTCATCGCCATCTGCAACGAATCGAACCGCTTTTTCAATAAAAGAAACCGATGGTGTTTCACTGGTGATGGTAAACCAGAATTTTAGGGCTTCGCTCTTGCCATAATCTTTGGCTATCTCGATCTCAAGCCCTTCGATTACATGGGAAAGATTGCCATCGGTCATCTCTTTTTTTAATATTTCTTGTGCCCGTGATGAAAGGGTAGGTTTTTTAAGACTTTGGACGACTAGGATAGACCGCACTTTGACATCAAAATATTCAGGTATGGCTAAGGCAATTGTGGGAAGAAAGGTCTGACACGAAAAGGTCATTGCGGCCATATGGTATTTTGCCACTTCGAAGAGCTCCTTTTTTTCTTGGTCGCCCAGCTCAAATCCCTTGTGTAGCAAAAATGCTGAGAGTAGTGCTACGGGCAGTTCATCGGAAGTAGATTTTGATGGATGTGCGGGAGATAGGTAGTTCTCGTAAAGCCATTCAAACCCCGGCCTGCCGAGGGCAGAAAATACATAACCAAAGGCGTTCGGAACCTGTTTGTCATCAATGCCCCAAAATTTCAACGGTGAGAATCCCAATTGTTTAACTCTTACCAGGAATATCTGGTTGAGCGAATCCGTTCTCGATTCAGCAAGCAAAAGCGCAGCTATTGGGGTAGCGCTTTCTGATGACAAGATTTCACAAAGAAAATTTTTCATGTAGTCGGTTACGGTAGCGTTTTCCCCTATTTTTCTGGCAACAGTTGACACGAAGGAAATAATTCTCCATTGTCCATAGGAATCGCTCCCTAGGTTGATTGTTTCACCCTTGGCAAGAGTGGTATAGGTATGGTGACCAACTAGCATCTGGAACAATTGGTGGGACTGGAAGGTTAAACCACCGGTTGTTTTTTGCAGAAAAGTTGTGGTGACGAATTTGATCGCTTCATCGATAATTAAGTTGCGGTTGGGATCATCAAGTGAAATTGCACATACCTTATCGATAGCAGCATGTAGCCCAGCATCTGTGATTGCTCTGTTTTTGGATAGAAAGATTGACCATGCTACTTCGGAAATAAAGGGCAGACGCTGAAAAGTGTTTGGGTAGAACTGGGTAAAATTTACAAAATCTTTTTTGTTGTCATCTACCGTCCAGGACAGCTTCTTAAGGATTACCTCATATAAAATATCCCCTAATGTGGAGGAACTATGTCCGGCAATCAAAAATTCCCTGATCAGCGTGGCTATCAATGGGTTTGTGGTATTGCCGAAAAGTTCAGGGTTTGACTTCAATATGTCCAACCTGCTTTTTGCATCTGTTAAAGCATCCTGCACTGAAAGCCCTTCGGCAAGAGCTTCGTTTTCCAGTATTTGGAAGATGTCCTCTTCAACCAGGTCGATTGTTGTTAGGCAGTTCCAATCGTTGAAATGGATGTATTTTTGGACTTCAAATGGCCTGCCGGATGCAACTACTCTAATGTTTACCTGGTGTTCAGAGAGGGAAAGAAGGTGAGTGGACAGGTTCACGATTTCAGAACGCGATAGTTCATCGACACCATCGACTACAAGCGTTATTTCTTTTCCGGAGTTCAATAAGCCATCAAGTTCAAAATAACTGCCCGCCAGTCCTAATTCTTTGTTCACGAATTCTTCGATTTCTTTCTGGAAGGTGCTGATCTCACTTTGGATTTTTCCTTTGAGGTAACCAGCTGTTAAGAAAATACAGATGTTTTCTTCACTTAATTGTTTTACGAAGTGCTGGGCAAGTAACGTGCTTTTTCCACTACCAATATCCCCGAATAAAAAAGTTGGCTTATCGCTGTCAAGCAGCTCGCCAATTTCCTTTATTACCACCTCTAGTTGCGTTACCTGTTTGATTTTAGTGGTCTCCAAGCTGGCTAGATCTATCTTAATCTCTCTATTGTGCCTGGCAACTTTTCTTTTTGCCATCTTGGGCAATCTTTGATGGTTTGCGTTGGCATAATATTTTGAACTGATTAACCTTTCGAGTTGTATTTTCGCATTTTTTGCAAATCCTGTGACATCAAAAAACAAATACCTGCTTGCTTCTGGAGCTCTGCGTCCCTGGCTAACTTTGAGGAAGGCGAGTTCGATATCTGCCTTGCTCAAGAATTTTTGAAGCAGGTCGCCTTGATCCTGCTTTTTTTCCAAGGCCAACATAAGTTCGGCGTAGATATGGTTTGGGGCAAATCTGTTCTGGGGATCGGTATAAAATTTACTGGATTTGATTTTTTTCAAAAGTATATCCTCGTACGATTTTTCGTCTGGTTGGTTAAATTGCCAACTTATCTGTTGTAAAAATTGGATTAGTTCGGAATCATTCAATGTTGGGCTATTGGTGGGATCATACTGGATTTTATACTCATCGAATATAAAACTCGATAGGATAGCGAGATCTTGTTTGTCTTGCTCAACCTGATGGGTTACTATCTTTTCAAGGATTGAATAATTAGGGAAGGTTATATCAAGTTTTTTGGAACGATCGCTGATACCTTCTGAGCCGATCTGGTTGGTTGAAAAAAAGCCAAATCTGGAACTGGCACTTTTTTCGCTGTCCAGCCACAACTGGAGGAAATAAACCATGGTATTCAATATTTGGTTTGAATTCAGCGTGAACTTGGTGTCTTTATGGTAGTTCTTTTCCTCCTCAACATAACCATTCTTACCATTCTGCAAGTATACGTCGCCCTTGTATTCGATGGCCACATTGACCGAGACGTTATCCACATGTTCGAGTTCGTCGAGCGCAAGCGAAATCGCACGTTGTTTTTGCAATGTAAAACCTTTAGTCTTGTCTCCGGCTTCCCTTTTTATATTTTTCATATCTTTTTGTTCACAGATCAAATATAGATTAAACATGGATTTTTTTTTAATCAATCAGATATCGCCCAAAAACTGGGGGATATATTCAGGGTATACAAAAGCAAGCATTTAAAAAAATGGCTTTATGGTACAATGAGGTTGAAGCATGTGAAATTGATTCCTTTAGGTCTGTTGCAAGGTCAATCCTATCATAAACTTCTTTATTAACAGATCCACGAATGCTTCTGCCAAATCTTTCAATGCAAAGATCAAAGCTTTCGGAGCAACGTCCAGAGGTGTAAGGGATATTAAATTCTTCTTATTTAGATGATCAAAAATATATGCCTAGAGTTTATCTCCCCCCAAGAATTCCGCTTGATCCGGATTAGGCACCATACAGTTCGAAATAAGTTACACTTAATTGATTGATTTACCTTTGAAGAGCTTCTTAGTTTAAATACTCTTAAACAGAAAAGGCGCAATTTCTCGCGCCTTTCTTGTGATCCCGCTGGGATTCGAACCCAGGACCACTACATTAAAAGTGTAATGCTCTACCAGCTGAGCTACGGAATCTACTTTGTTTAAAAACGTTATCCGTTTCCTTTAAAGTGGTGCAAATATAGGGTTCTGATGTATTTCATGCAAATAAAAAATCACCAAATCCCTTACTGTATTGATTTATAGGCAAATTAATTATTTACCTTCTGTTTTTTAAATAGATTTGATATTTTTATCGCTCCATATTTAATCTCTGCCATGTATAAATTTCTTTCCTTCCTGTTTTTTTTGCCGCTCTTATTTATATTTTCATGTAAATCTAACCGTGCCAAAGAAGAAGAAAAGGCCAAACACAGGCAGGATTCACTGGCTTCCTGCGAAAAGAACATGCCCAGCCGTTTTGGTGCGGTGAAAGATTCATCCAGTTTTGCTTCCAATAAAGTGAGTCACGAGGACATGGTTTTAATTCCCGCAGGCGAATTTGCAATGGGCGCTTTCGATAAAGAGGGCAGGGATGATGAATATCCTCAGCACAAGGTTAAATTATCCTCATTTTGGATCGATGTAACCGAAGTAACCAATGGCGATTTTAAAAAATTTGTGAATGCAACAGGTTACAAAACCACGGCCGAGCGAAAGCCCGATTGGGAAGAAATGAAGAAACAACTTCCGGCAGGTACACCGAAACCACCCGATAGCGTTTTTGTGGCGGCATCTTTGGTTTTTTATCAACCCAAAAGCATCACATCTTTAAACGATGCCTCACAATGGTGGCGCTGGGTTAAAGGTGCCGACTGGAAACATCCGCATGGCCCTAAAAGCGATATCAAAGGAAAAGAAAATTATCCGGTGGTTCATGTTTCATGGGATGATGCCATGGCTTATTGCAAATGGTCGGGCAAACGTTTACCCACCGAAGCAGAATGGGAATATGCTGCCAGAGGCGCTTTAAAAGACCAGAAATACCCATGGGGAAATGAGGATATCGAAAAAAGCAAAGCCAAAGCCAATACCTGGCAGGGCAGTTTTCCCATCAAAAATACCGATTGGGATGGCCACAACGGATTAGCCGCTGTAAAACAGTTTAAAGCGAATGGATATGGATTGTACGATATGGCGGGTAATGTATGGGAGTGGTGCAGCGACTGGTACCGCCCTGATTATTATGCCACGCTGCAGGGTGTAAGTAACAATCCCACAGGCCCCTCAGACAGTTACGATCCCATGGAGCCAACGGTACCGAAAAGAGTGGTAAGGGGAGGTTCATTTATGTGTAACGCCTCTTATTGCAAAGGATACCGCGTAACTTCGAGAATGAAAACCTCTACCGATACCGGGCTGGAACACACCGGTTTCAGGTGTGTAAGTTCCAATTAAAAATAAATTTAAAATCACGCAAACGTTTGACCCCTATATTTTAAATTATTATTGTTTAGTTTGGCCGCAACAAATTAAACCGAACCAAACTTTATGCAACAAACCACCAAACCGGGCCAGGCGCAGGGGCCTAAGCCATTAATTATCATCTGTGCTTTATTTTTTATTTTCGGCTTTGTAACCTGGGCAAACGGCACACTCATCCCATTCTTTAAATTATCTTTCGGCCTTTCAAACTTACAGGCATTCTTTGTAACCTTTGCCTCTTATATGGCTTACTTCTTTTTAGCCTTGCCATCATCGTGGATCCTAAAAAAAGTAGGTTTTAAAAATGGAATTGTTTTAGGTTTAGTAATTCTGGGTTTAGGTTCTTTAATATTTATACCTGCAGCGCAAACCAGGACTTTTGGTTTATTTTTAACCGGAATTTTTGTTCAGGGAGCTGCCTTGGCGCTTCTTCAAACCGCTTCAAATCCTTATTTAACCATTATTGGCCCTATCGAAAGCGCCGCAAAACGAATTAGTATTGCCGGTATCTGTAATAAATTTGCAGGCATGATTGTTCCTTTGATTATGGGCAGCTTGTTTTTGAAAAACGCTTCAGAAGTTGAAAAACAGATAAAAGCAGCTACAGGTGCGGTACATGAGCAATTGTTGAACGACGTTTTAGGCCGTGTAAATATGCCATATATTGTTTTGGCAATTGTTTTCAGTCTTTTTGCTATTTTTATCAAATTCACCGATCTGCCTGAAGTAGAGGTTGAAGAAGATATTGTAGATGAAAGTAAAGGCGCTGTGGTAAAACACAAAAGCATCTTCCAGTTTCCACACTTATTTTTAGGAGCCCTTTGTATTTTTGTATATGTTGGTGCAGAAGTAATGGCTGGTGATATTATAGGGATTTATGGTCGCGAGTTGGGTATTAGCACAGAGATAAGTGGAAAACTAACTTCGATTACCCTTTTTAGTATGTTAATAGGTTACATTATCGGTATCGTTACTATTCCAAAGTACATATCACAACAAAAAGCCCTTAGAATTTGTGCGATATTAGGTATTATATTTACCATACTGTCTTTCGCTATTTCCAGTTGGTTCGCTGTAATTTTTGTAGCCTTATTAGGTTTGGCAAATTCGTTAATGTGGCCTGCTATATTCCCGCTTGGCATCAGTCATCTAGGGAAATTTACCAAAATTGGTTCAGCCATTATGGTGATGGGTATTGCAGGCGGCGCGATTATGCCGTTACTATATGCTTTTTTAAATGAAAAATTACATGTCAATTTTCAGCTGGCTTATCTGTTAACCGTATTGCCATGTTACCTGTATATTTTGTTCTTTGCTATAAAAGGCCATAAAGCCGGACTAAAGTTAAAATAACCAAAACCAAATAAATTTTATGATTAAGCCCGGTCTATAATTAGATTGGGCTTTCTTTTGCAATTAATTTTCAGTTATTTTGGCAAAATTATAAGAGAGGTCTGGGTCTCAAATCTAATGTCTCAAATCTCATATCACATACTCATATCTCAAAAATGAATAAAGCTATTTTTCTCGATCGCGACGGTGTACTCAACCATGAAATGCACGATTATATCTGCCGTGTAGAAGATTTTAAAATATTAGAATACCAGATCCCCGTATTAAAAAAATTCTTTGATGAAGGTTACCTGTTAATCGTAATTACCAATCAGGGCGGCATTGCCTTAAAACGTTATACAGAACAGGAACTGGCCATTATGCACCAGATGTTAAGAAATGCTTTTGTGGCCAAAGGAGCCGATATTGCAGGATTTTACTATTGTCCGCACCACCCAACCGTTGATGGCGAATGTAAATGCAGAAAACCAGCTTCGGGAATGATTTTAGATGCCATTGATATGTACGATATCGACCCTGCACAATCTGTAATGATCGGTGATAAACCTCGTGATGTTGAAGCCGCAAATGGAGCAGGAGTGAAGGGGATTCTGATCGAACCTGATGAGCAGATTAATTATGAGAAGGTGAAAGAAGTCCTCAGTCGGGAGTCTTTAGTCTAGAGTCTCCTATTAGGGGGCATAAAAAATTATAAGTCCGGAGTTATTTGATTTGTTGATCAAAACCATTGGCTTGAGCATGATCATTTGGGCGTTTTAACACGCTGTACACTATATCTTTTTGGCTGTTCTTCGACTACGTTACCATTGACAGATGCGAAGAAAAGTCGTCATTGCGAGGTGGTACGACGAAGCAATCTTTCCTGCTAGCGATCCTTGCTAGAAAGATTGCTTCGTCGGCTGAAAAAGCCTTTCTCGCAATGACGATTCCTCCCGGCCAATAAACCGCATTAAAACCTTCTGTCATTTATATCGATTTTTATGAAATAAATTATCCCTCAGGATGACAGCCAAAAAGGATGCCGTTTCCATCGTTAACGCAGAATAACGCGTAATCATTTTTGCGGAATTTCTAAACAGACAAAAGAACTTCTATTACTGCCGCCTAGACCTGATTGCAATGGCATTCCGGTCTCAATAACTATCAATTTTATCCCGGACAATCACCGGAATACAATGTAAAGCAGGACTATCGTAACCGATAAGCACTGTAACCGCTCTCCAAAAAACATGTTAATGGGAAGAAATTAATAACCAATCATCAATTCGCAATGACCAATACCAAGCGCCGATAAAACCTTAATTGCCTTAACTTCTTAATGGTCGAAAAAATGGAAAATGTAAGAGGGGAGGCGGGAAATGTAACCTGCAATTTGCTTATCATACATTATACATCTTATATTATCCATAAAACAAAAAAATCCTAAGTCTTAAACCGGAAACCCGACTCAAGACTTAGGACTAAAGCCTCCCGACTTTAAATATTACTTACCCGCTGCTTTAGCGTGATCTGCTAAGAAAGTAGCTAAACCGCTATCGGTTAAAGGGTGTTTCAATAAGCCAACAATTGCAGCCAAAGGAGCAGTGATTACATCAGCACCTAATTTAGCACAGTTTACAATGTGTAATGGTCCGCGGATGGAAGCAGCTAAAATTTGAGTTTCGTAACCGTAGTTATCAAAAATAGTTCTGATGTCTTCAATCAATACCAAACCATCGCTCGAAATATCATCTAAACGGCCTAAAAACGGAGAAACATAAGTAGCTCCGGCTTTTGCAGCCAATAAAGCCTGTCCGGCAGAGAAAATTAAAGTACAGTTGGTTTTAATTCCTTTTGATGAGAAATATTTAATGGCTTTAACACCATCTTTAATCATCGGAACTTTAACCACAATTTTAGGGTTTAAAGCTGCTAAAGCTTCACCTTCTTTAACAATCTCGTCGAAAGTAGTGGCAATTACTTCAGCACTTACGTTATCATCAACGATATCGCAAATTGCTTTATAATGGTTGATTACATTTTGTTCGCCAGTAATGCCTTCTTTAGCCATTAAGCTAGGATTAGTGGTTACGCCATCTAAAATGCCAAGATCTTGCGCTTCTTTGATTTGATCAAGATTTGCTGTGTCAATAAAAAATTTCATGCTTATAAATTCTTAAAATGATTATTAGGTTCTGTTGCTAGAACCCCTGAAGAATTTAATATCCCCCCTTCAGGGGGTTAGGGGGTAAAAAAAAGGGCAAGCACCTTCTATCGCACCGCTACAACCTTCTACCCTTGCTATGTTCCCATCCTGGGGGAGTTCAAAGGGAGCTGGTCGTAAAAGACTTGCCCGGCCACAAAGGTAGAAAAAGAAGTTGTTTCACGAAATGCATTTTTCTATTTTTTTTCGCTTTTAAGCTATGTTGCTGATTAGTAAATTAATAAATTTTAAATGTGTATTTTTAAAAAGGCAAAAAATAGGGGCTAATCTGTGAGGAGAATACATTATATTTATATATAAATACTAAATTCATAAATAAACACATAATTAAAACGTTTTAGGCTTGTTTTTCTCCAAAAACCGCTAATTATTGTACGATATTACCATTACAAGTTTGGTAATTATTAACGTATAAAATTAAAAATATTTTAATTTAAAGGCATTAAATTGCATAAGGACTAAAATTTTTCCAAAAAACATATCAACTCTGTAATTTTAAATTTGTTTTTCCTATCTTAGTGTTTCCTATACACTAACAACTAACGAGCAAAGAATGGAACCAAACAGTGGATTGTACGATGCGCAATTTGAACACGATGCCTGCGGTATTGGGTTCGTTGCACATGTGAAAGGGCGAAAATCGCATCAAATCATCTCTGATGCACTTACTATTTTAGAAAACCTGGATCACAGAGGGGCAAGTGGAGCAGAACCGAATACTGGCGATGGTGCTGGTATTATGATTCAGATTCCTCACGAATTTTTTTATGATGAATGTTTAAAAGCTGGCTTTAGCCTGCCCGAAACCAATAATTATGGTGTGGGTATGTTATTTATGCCTAAGGATATCAGATCCAGAGAAGAGTGCAGAGAATTGATTTACCGTGCCGCCGAAAAACTTGGCCTGGAAATTTTAGGCTTTAGAAAGGTTGATGTTAATACAACAGACATTGGCAGCATGGCCCTTTCGGTTGAACCGGAAATTGAGCAGGTATTTATCGCCCGCCCTTATGCCGTAGCGCCAGGGGCAGATTTCGAGCGTAAACTCTACATTTTCAAAAATTACCTGATTAAACTAATCGTTAACACCGTTCATGGTGGTAAAGATTTTTATATCGTTTCGCTTTCGGCGCAAACCATTATATATAAAGGTCAGCTTACGTCGTTACAGGTACGTACTTATTTTACCGACCTTACCGATAAACGCCTGGTTTCGGCTTTAGGTTTAGTTCACTCTCGTTTTGCAACCAATACTTTCCCATCATGGAGATTGGCTCAACCATTCCGTTTTATTGCGCACAATGGTGAGATCAATACCTTACAGGGAAATTTAAACTGGTTCAGGGCTGGTGTTAAATCATTTGCTTCAGCTTATTTCACACCAGAAGAATTGGATATGTTATTGCCGGTAATCGATGAAACCAACTCCGATTCAGGCTGTTTGGATAATGTAATCGAATTATTGCTTCATGCTGGCAGAACTTTACCTCATGTATTAATGATGTTAGTTCCGGAAGCATGGGATGGCAATGAAGATATGGATCCTGTTAAAAAGGCTTTCTACGAGTTTCACGCTACTTTAATGGAGCCATGGGACGGACCTGCAGCGATTGCTTTTACCGATGGTAAATTGATCGGTGCCACTTTAGACCGTAACGGTCTCCGCCCTTCGCGTTATGCCATTACTTCTGATGACCGCGTAATTATGGGTTCAGAGGCTGGTGCATTGGCTATTGATCAAAGTACAGTAATCGAAAAAGGCCGCTTAACCCCAGGCAAAATGTTTGTTGTAGACATGGAGCAGGGCAGAATCATCAGCGATAACGAAATTAAACAACAGGTTTGCGGCAAAAGCCCTTACGCCGATTGGATCAATCAATACCAGATCCGTTTAGAAGAATTACCTGAACCACGTGTAATGTTCACAGGTTTATCAGACGAATCTATTTTTAAATATCAGCAGGTTTTTGGTTACAGCAGAGAAGACATCGATCTTTTACTTAAACCTATGGCCATCGAAGCCAAAGAACCAATTGGTTCGATGGGTACCGATACCCCTCTGGCTATTTTATCAAAACGCCCTCAGCATTTATCTTCTTATTTTAAACAGTTATTTGCTCAGGTAACCAACCCGCCAATTGATCCCATCCGTGAGAAAGTGGTCATGAGTTTGGCCAGTTTCATGGGCAGCATGGGTAACCTGCTGGATGAAACACCAAAACAGGCGCACTGTGTAGCCATTAAACATCCGATTTTAACCAACCAGGAATTAGAAAAACTGAGAAGTATTGATACCGGCGTTTTCCAGGCGAAAACTTTGCAGACTTATTTCAGGGCCGATGGTAAACCAGGAGCTATGGCGAAAGCTTTAGACCGTTTGTGCCGTTATGCAGTTGACGCCGTTGAAGATGGTTTTCAGGTTATTGTACTAACGGATCGGGCAATCGATTCAGAACATGCTGCAATGCCTTCTTTATTGGCGGTTTCGGCAGTACACCATCATTTGATCCGTAAAGGATACCGTGGTGCGGTTGGTATTGTAATTGAGGCTGGCGATATCTGGGAAGTACATCACTTCGCTACTTTATTGGGCTTTGGTGTGACCGCAATTAACCCTTATTTAGCTTTAGAAACCATTAACGGTTTCCAGCAAGAATCGGGTTTATCAGCAGAACAGCTGACCAAAAATTACATCTACGCGGTAAATAGTGGTTTACTAAAAATCTTCTCTAAAATGGGAATCTCGACCTTACAGTCATATCAGGGTGCACAGATTTTCGAAATTTTAGGCTTGAACAAAAAAGTAGTAAACACTTACTTCACAGGTGCGGTTTCCCGTATCGGTGGTTTAGGACTGGATGAAATTGCAAAAGAAACCTTAATTAAACACCACCGCAGTTTTGGCCCGCTAACGCAGACAGAAAACTTATTACCTGCAGGTGGAACGTATAAATTCCGTCGCAAAGGTGAAGCGCATTTGTTTAATCCGCAAACCATTCACTTATTACAGAATGCTACGCGTAAAAACGATTACAACATTTTCAAACAATACTCTAAACTGGTTAATGAGCAAACGCAACAGGCTTATACCATCCGTGGATTGTTCGAATTTAACTATAGCCGTCCTTCAGTTCCTTTAAACGAGGTGGAATCTACTGAAGCAATCTTAAAAAGATTTGCAACAGGAGCAATGTCCTTCGGTTCAATTTCTCACGAAGCACACTCTACATTAGCGATTGCCATGAACCGTATTGGTGGAAAAAGCAATACAGGAGAGGGTGGTGAAGATGAAATGCGTTATACTAAATTGCCTAATGGCGACAGTATGCGTTCGGCCATTAAACAGGTAGCTTCTGCACGTTTTGGTGTAACCAGTTACTATTTAACCAATGCCGATGAGTTACAGATTAAAATGGCTCAGGGTGCTAAACCTGGAGAGGGTGGTCAGTTACCTGGACACAAGGTAGACGATTGGATTGCAAAAGTACGTCACTCTACGCCAGGTGTAGGTTTAATTTCTCCGCCACCTCACCACGATATTTATTCGATTGAAGATTTGGCTCAGCTGATTTTCGATTTAAAAAATGCCAACCGTGAAGCAAGAATCAATGTGAAACTGGTTTCGAAAGCAGGTGTGGGTACCATTGCAGCTGGTGTGGCTAAAGCACATGCCGATGTAATTTTAGTATCGGGTTTTGATGGTGGTACAGGAGCTTCTCCTTTAACCTCAATCCAACATGCAGGTTTACCCTGGGAGCTTGGATTGGCAGAAGCCCACCAAACCTTAGTTAAAAATAAATTGCGTAACCGTATTGTATTACAAACGGATGGTCAGCTTAAAACAGGTAGAGATATTGCTATTGCTGCTTTATTAGGTGCTGAAGAATGGGGTGTTGCTACAGCAGCATTGGTAACATCAGGCTGTATCATGATGCGTAAATGCCATTTAAACACTTGCCCTGTTGGTGTAGCTACGCAGGATCCGGAATTGAGAAAATTATTTACTGGTGATGCTGATCATGTAGTAAACTTATTTCATTTCCTTGCTGAAGAATTACGTGAGATTATGGCTGAATTAGGTTTCAGAACCATTCACGAAATGATCGGTCAGGCTGATATTTTAAAAGCACGTGAATTACCTGCTGAAGACTGGAAATTAAAACACCTTGATTTATCGGCAATTTTATATAAAGCTGAAGACAATGGCCTGCCTTTATTCAATACCGAAGGTCAGGATCATGGTTTAGATCATGTTTTAGATCATAAATTAATCGCTGCAGCACAACCCGCTATTGATAACAATGAGCCTGTTTTTGCAAGTTTTGAAGTTAAAAACACCGACCGTGCATTGGGTACCATGTTATCAAATGAGATTTCGAAAGTGCATTTAGGTGCGGGCTTACCTCCGGATACCATCAACTTTAAGTTTGTTGGTTCGGCCGGGCAAAGTTTCGGTGCATTTAACACCCGTGGGGTAACTTTATCATTAGAAGGTGAAGCGAATGATTATGTTGGTAAAGGACTTTCCGGAGCAAGGTTAGCGATTTATCCTTTCTCCAATTCAACTTTTATACCGGAGCAGAATATCATTATCGGTAACGTAGCCCTGTATGGTGCAACTTCTGGTGAGTTATTTGCCCGCGGTAAAGCAGGTGAACGTTTTGCGGTACGTAACTCTGGTGCAACAGCGGTTGTAGAAGGAGTGGGCGATCACGGTTGCGAGTACATGACAGGTGGTGAAGTGCTGATCCTTGGTGATACCGGAAGTAATTTCGCCGCTGGTATGAGTGGTGGTGTGGCCTGGATTTATGATGCCAATGGAACTTTTGCGCGTAAATGTAATAAAGAAATGGTCGATTTAGATCCGTTACAGGCTGAAGATGAAGAACGCATTTTAGCTTTACTTAAAACACATATCCGCTTAACTGATAGCAGGGTTGCTGAATTTATCTTAAGTGATTGGAAAACACAATCTGCTCATTTTGTAAAAGTATTCCCTAAAGAATACAAAGCAGTTTTAAGCAAACGTAATCAACAAGTAAAAACACACTAGGCCATGGGAAAAGTAACAGGATTTCAAGAATACGATAGAGTTGCGCCCACAAGAGAAGAGGCTGCAACACGTGTAAAACATTATGGGGAATTTTTAAATGAATTGCCCTCACAAGAATTAAACAATCAGGCTGCCCGTTGTATGGATTGCGGCGTACCATTCTGCCAGTCAGGTTGTCCTTTAGGCAATGTGATTCCGGAATTTAACGATGCCGTTTATCAGGGAAAATGGGAAATGGCCGCAAATATTTTATTAAGTACCAATAACTTCCCCGAGTTTACTGGCAGAATCTGTCCGGCACCATGCGAATCTGCATGTGTATTGGGCATCAACCGTCCGCCGGTTTCAATTGAGGAAATTGAAAAACACATCATCGAAATTGCTTTCGAAAAAGGTTTTATCAAAGCGAAAGCACCATTAATCAGAACAGGCAAAAAAGTTGCTGTTATTGGTTCAGGTCCGGCAGGCTTAGCTGCTGCTGCTCAGTTAAATAAAGTAGGGCATGAGGTTACCGTTTTCGAGCGTGATGATGCACCTGGAGGTTTATTGAGATATGGTATTCCTGATTTTAAACTGCAAAAAAATGTGGTAGATCGCCGTATCGATTTAATGAAAGAAGAAGGCATCATTTTTAAATGCAATGCTAACGTTGGCGAAAATGTTGAAATAGGTACTTTGTTACGCGATTTCAACGCAGTTGTACTGGCTGGTGGTTCTACCATCCCACGCGATTTACCAATTGATGGCCGTTCTGCTAAAGGTGTTCACTTCGCCATGGACTTTTTGAAGCAACAAAATAAACGTGTGGCGAACAGAACTGTCGAAGTGGAAGAGATTATGGCTACAGGCAAAAATGTAATCGTAATTGGTGGTGGTGATACCGGATCTGACTGTATCGGGACTTCAAACCGTCATGGCGCGAAATCGGTTACACAATTTGAAATTATGCCGATGCCGCCACAGGCACGCAACGAACACATGCCTTGGCCAAATTACCCGATGTTGCTTAAAAATACTTCTTCTCATGAGGAAGGTGCACAAAGGGCATGGTCAGTAAATACCAAAAACTTTATTGCTGATGAAAATGGAAACCTTAAAGCACTAAAAGTAGTTGATGTGGAATGGGAAATCGATGCAAATGGTCGTCCGGTTACTTTTAAAGAAGTGGCTGGTACCGAAAGAGATCTTCCTTGCGAACTGGTATTGTTAGCCATGGGTTTCTTACATCCGCAAAAAGAAGGCTTAATTGAGAAATTAGGAGTGGAGTTGGATAACCGCGGAAATGTTAAAGCTTCTGAACATACTTACCAAACTAATATTGCAAAGATTTTTGCTGCAGGTGATGTTCGCCGCGGACAATCATTAGTGGTTTGGGCCATTTCAGAAGGTAGAGAAGCTGCCCGTAAGGTAGATGAATACCTGATGGGTACCACTAAACTGGCATCAAAAGATGCTGTTGCTTACGCTTAAATAAGTTTACAGTTCTATATTTTAGGGTCGTGGTGCAAACCACGACCTTTTTTGGTTTAAGGCGTCTGTCATCCTGAACGCAGTGAAGGATCTTTCTTTTACTAGCCAATACTGGTCTTAGCATCTCATTAAAACCTAGTCATTTCAGTTATTTTTGCTACAGCGACGCAGAAAGCACGGAGAAATTGATAGACAGGGTGATAAGCCGCAAGGAATCGTCATTGCGAGAAGGCTTTTCCAGCCGACGAAGCAATCTTACTACTATAGGTTATAGCGATCGTTGTAAGATTGCTTCGTGCCTCGCAATGACGGTACAATACAGGTCTTAGTTATTTTAGCCACGGAAACACAGAGCTCACGGAGAATTTAATAGGAGGGTCAGTATATAAGCTCGTCATTGTGAGAAGGCTTTTTCA
>NZ_AYMG01000001.1 GCF_000633455.1 Pedobacter jeongneungensis | reverse complement strand
CTGACTTTAAGAAGTAAAAAAAGGGAGGATAATCCTATCACGTCGACATCTTTAATATTTCGTGTCTAGCAGGACCTCAACTTGCCTCCCTTTTTCTGATTGTTATATTATAAATATAAAGATATGAGCAGGGCTTTCGGAACCGATTAGTACAGGAACCTGCTTTTCAAAAAAAAATTAATTAACTCATTATGTGTCAGATGGTAATATCAGACACCACAACCGAACGCTCAAAAACAAAAAACCCCGGTGGATGTACACCGGGGCTGCATATATAATGACCTCATAGGTAGAGGGAATTTGCGATATTATCCTTGTTTTTGTGCTGAAGCTTTTAATGCATCGTTAGCAACAATTACAATTTCTACACGACGGTTGGCTGCACGGCCTGCATCAGTTTCGTTATCTGCAATTGGCTCAGCAAAACCTTTACCAATGGTAACTAATCTGGATGCTGGTACACCTTGAGAAACGGCATAAGCTTTAACAGCAGCTGCTCTTCTTTCTGATAGGCCCATGTTATACTGTTCGGTACCACGGCTATCGGTGTGACCAATAATTTTGATATCTGTATCAGGATATTGATTTAATGAAGAAGCCAAACTCTGTACATTTGTTTTAGCTGCATCTTTCAAAGCGGTTTTATCGAAATCGAATAAAATACCACTATCAAATTTTACAATAATACCTTCGCCTTCACGTATAACTTCTGCATTAGGAATAGCTTTTTGGATTTCAGCTGCCTGCCTGTCCATTCTACGACCGATAAAAGCGCCTGCTGTACCACCAATAGCACCACCAATTAAAGCGCCAACTGCTGTATTACCCGCTTTTTTACCAATTAGTGCACCAATTACACCACCGGCTGCTGCACCGATACCAGCACCTTTTTGTGTTTTAGTTAAACTATCACAACTTTGGAATGCCATTGATCCTACGGCTAACCCTATACTTAATGTCGCTATTCTTACTTTTGAAATACTCATGATATGCTAGATTTATAATTTCTACCCGACATATTCAAACACAATGCCAAAAACTAATGCTATTGCATTTTCGGTCCATTTTGACCAATTTTAGCTACAAACAGCAATCTTGTATACAAAAAAAGGGCTCAGATAAATCCGAACCCTTATATATTGTATCATTCTTAGTACAAAAACTAGGCAGAGAAGTAACTCTCCAGCTCTTTCAAAGTATTTTCATCTGTTTTAAAATCTTTGATGACTTGTCCTTTTTCTACCAGCACAATCCGGCTGCAAACATCGGTAACATGGTTTAAATCGTGACTGGAAATAAAAGTTGTCATGTTACCTGCCTGATCTTTTAACAATTTCTTTAAACGGATCTGGGTAGTTGGATCGAGGTTGGCAAAAGGTTCGTCCAAAATTAAAATTTCGGGTTTCTGCATCAAAGCAGCTGCAATGCCCACTTTAACCTGGTTTCCTTTACTAAAATCGCGGATATATTTGCCACTGTTCAGGATTTCGCCATTAAAAAATTCCCCGTATTGATTCAGGTATACAGAAACATCGGCTACACTGAGGTTATGTAAACTGCCGATAAAAATGAAATATTCTTCAGGCGTTAAATAATCGATCAGGAAGCCTTCATCCAAAAACGATGCGGTATAATCTTTCCAGGTATCGTTCTGCATTACATTTTGGCCTTTCGATAAAACCTCGCCCGTGGTTGGGCGGATCAAATCTAAAAGCATACGGAAGAAAGTGGTTTTACCGGCACCGTTATTTCCTACTAAACCTACGGTTTCTCCGGCAGCAATCTGTAGATCTTCGATGTTTACAACGGTTTTATCGCCGTAAACTTTTTGTAATTTCTTAACTTCTAAAATCATAATTATTCTCTAAAGCCTTCGGCTATTTTATATCGTTGTTTTTCAAGTCGTTTTGCAATGTAGTTTACCCAGAAGCCCCTTAACAGCAGCATGGCTAACCCAAATATTCCTACTACAGCCAAGCCCCAATAAGGTTTATGTAATATGCCAAAGGGAACATACATTAATATGGGTGTAAGTGCGTAAGGGAACATTAAAAGCCATTGGGTTGCACCGGTTCCTTGATAGTTAAAGCTTGCTGCTTTGGTAATATCCAATCTTTTATAATTTAAAGTAGCCAGGTAAAGCACCACCACGGTACCGAAACCAATATTATATAAATAAGCGGCTAAGTGCAGGAGCAATAATTTAGGGCTTAAAAACCCATAAAAACTAGCCAATACAGTAATAATGGTACAACCAATGGTAAAAAGCAAAAATTTAGCTTTGATGTAATCTTTAAAATTAATTTTATTAGCCAATATGCCATCGAAATGGGCACTTTGCCAGGCAAACATAAACTGACCATAAATAATGATGGAAACACCGGTCATAAATATAGCACCAAACATCATCTGCCCGAAAGCATCGCTATTGATTGCTTTTTCCTTGTAAAAAATAAATCCATAAAAAAGGAAAAAGAAACCCAGGATGACCGCAGAACGTGGCCGTTTATGACGGAGAATTAATTTCAGCTCTAAAGCAGCCAACTCGCCAACTTTACCAAAGCGGTTAAGGAAAGCATAATCGGTACTGCCTTTTTTCTCCTGTTTGGTACTTAACTCTTCTACATATAAGTTTTTACGCAAGAAACCAGCGTTAAGGTAAAATATAGCTATAGCGGCCAAAGTAAACGCAAAGCCATATAAAGGATGTACGGCGATGGCCCTGAATACAAAATCAGAGGCAGCCATAATGGAAATTATCTTATAATATTCTAAAGCAGCAAAAGCAGCAATAACCACCAGACCGAAAAAGGTATAGAGTGTATTGGTGATCGATTTCCGCTTAATATACAGCACCAGGTAATTATTGAAAATCATTACTGAAAATATCGAAATGATATACATTAGCGTAACCAAACCTCCGTATTCAGGTAAAATTTTAATAAATAAGAAAGGAAGAAAAATAAAAAACGGCCACAGGTTAAATGCAGAAAACAATGCTTTAACGTTTAAAAAACTGATGATTTTGCTTCTCGAAATTCTTAAATGCAGATAGGGAATAATACTTAAAGTTGGCAATTCCTGAAACTGTAAACGCATGATAAAATCGAATGCGAAATAATAAAGGATAATACCGTTAAAACTGGAAATTACCTCTTTGTTTGGGAAAATTTTTGGCAGAAAATGCGACATTCCAAAACCTACTCCTACGGCAATGGCAAAGAAGTAAAGCATGAAGAAACCCAAAACAATCTGGCCAGCAATGCTACTGCCCCTGTTCCGCGAACGCCAAAAAGATTTTCTTTGATGGCTTAAAAAAGTACTCAGCATATTTAGTTTAGGTGTTTGATTTTTAGTCAATATACCTATTAGTATGCATTTGGAAGAAAATGTTACACTAATATTTGTATTTGTCTTTCCAGTTTTGCCTTAGCTTTTCGCGCAGTTTCTCTTCTGCCGCATTTTTACCCGGATCGTAGAGTTTTGTACCGCTTAATTCATCCGGAAAATACTCCTGGGGCGAAAAATTACCTTCATATCCATGCGAATACTGGTAATCTTTGCCATAACCGATATTTTTCATCAGTTTAGTGGGTGCATTGCGAATATGTAAGGGTACAGGTAAATTCCCGGTTTGTTTAACCAATGCTTGTGCCTTGTTAATGGCCTCGTAAGAGGCATTGCTTTTTGGCGAACTGGCCAGATAGGTTACACATTGTGACAGAATAATCCGGGCTTCGGGGTAACCGATTACATTTACGGCCGTAAAGCAGTTATTAGCCAATAAAAGTGCATTTGGGTTGGCATTGCCGATGTCTTCTGAAGATAAAATCAATAACCTGCGGGCGATAAATAAGGGATCTTCGCCACCTTCTATCATCCTTGCCAACCAATAAACGGCTGCGTTTGGATCGCTCCCACGGATCGATTTAATAAAGGCTGAAATGATATCGTAATGCTGTTCTCCGGCTTTATCATACAGTGCGAGGTTCTGCTGTGCATGTGCCAGCACATTCTCGTTTGTGAGAATGATTTTATTTCCACCAATGCCATTAATGGCAATTTCGAGTACGTTTAGAAGCTTCCGGGCATCGCCACCAGATAAACGGATTAAGGCTTCGTGTTCTTTTATCGAAATTTTCTTCTCAGCAAGAATGGGATCTTTTTTAATGGCCGTTTGCAACAAACCAGCCAGCTCTTCTTCCGTCAGGGATTTTAATATATAAACCTGGCAACGGGAAAGCAAAGCTGAAATAACTTCAAACGACGGATTTTCGGTCGTGGCACCGATTAGGGTAACCAGGCCTCTTTCTACCGCTCCCAACAAACTATCCTGTTGCGATTTACTAAAACGATGGATCTCATCAATAAACAAAATGGGCAAACCCAAAAAGCTGTCTTTTAACTGTGCAGCCCGATCGATTACCTCACGGATATCTTTCACCCCACTGTTAATGGCACTTAAATTGAAAAACGGGCGGTCTAATGCCTGCGAAATAATATAGGCTAATGTGGTTTTTCCTACTCCCGGAGGGCCCCAGAAAATCATGGATGGCAGCTGACTGCTTTCAATTGCTTTGCGCAACACCGCTCCCACTCCTACTAGATGTTTTTGCCCAACATATTCATCGAGATTTTGAGGGCGCATACGTTCGGCTAAAGGAGGCAGGTTTTGCATAATGGTAAATATATAAAAATTGATTATTTTGTTAGTCGATAATCTGCTAACCAAATGTCAGGATTA
Source organism: Pedobacter jeongneungensis (assembly GCF_000633455.1). Classification (GTDB taxonomy): domain Bacteria; phylum Bacteroidota; class Bacteroidia; order Sphingobacteriales; family Sphingobacteriaceae; genus Pedobacter; species Pedobacter jeongneungensis_A. Next base: position 607,915 of record NZ_AYMG01000001.1, on the reverse strand, counting down.
TAAAATCCTTTAGTTAAAACAAAAGGACGAATGCTTTAGTTCTAATTTATTATTATGGACATCAAAAATTTAGATCACCTTGTATTAACGGTTGCCAATTTAGAAAGTACCTGCAGGTTTTACAGTCTTGCCCTGGGAATGGAAATTATTGAGTTTGGCGAAAACCGAAAGGCGCTAAAGTTTGGTAATCAAAAAATCAATCTTCACCAATATGGATCAGAATTTGAACCGAAAGCATTTAAACCGATGCCTGGTACGGCCGATTTATGTTTTATCACTGATTTTCCGCTGCGCGAGGTGATGCAGGAACTTAAAGAAAAATGTATTGAAATTGAAGAAGGACCTGTAGAACGGACGGGAGCAAATGGTAAGATTATTTCTATCTATTTACGCGATCCGGATATGAATTTAATTGAGGTGAGTAATTATTTGTAAACAAGCAGCTTTTTTGCCACTGAAGATAGATTTGCCACGGAGGCACTGATTGACACAGAGATTAATCGTCCTCGTTTGTAACGAGGATGGTAGAGAATGGCGATTTTATCGCCATTTAGTTTGCTTATTTGCATTACAAATGCAGATTTCGATAATCCTCGTCACAAACGAGGACTATTTGACTATTTGACATCCTTTACGATTCCCAATCAAGTTGGGAATGACGTCACGACCGAATCATGCTTCAAAAAATCTAATCCTCTATCTTCGAGTGGTGTTTGGTATCTTTCATGGTGGTGTACAAAACCAGTGAGATCAAAATACAGCCGGTTACGTACCAGTAAAAGTAACTTTCGTGCCCTATATTTTTAAACCACAGCGCTAAATATTCTGCCGTTCCACCGAAAATGGCAACAGTTAAGGCATAAGGCAAACCAACACCCAAGGCCCTGATTTCTGCGGGAAAAAGTTCTGCCTTTACCACCGCGTTGATGCTTGTGTAGCCACTTACAATAATCAAAGCACCGATCATCAATAAAAATATAATTGTAGTATTGGTTTCGCTGGCTAAACCTGTTAAAATTGGATAAGTACATAGGGTACCCAATACCCCAAAACCGATTAACAAGGGTTTTCGCCCGATTTTATCAGATAACAAGCCAAATAATGGTTGCATAATGGCAAAAACCAGCAAAGAGATGAATGATAATGTTGTAGAGGTTTCTTTGCTGAGGTGAACAGTATTGACCAGAAATTTTTGCATGTAGGTGCTAAATGTATAAAAGGCAATGGTTCCTCCTAAGGTTAAACCTACAACCGTAAAAACTTCTTTTGGATATTTTAATAAGACAGCGATACCTCCTTTTTTGTCATCCGCATTTTTACTTTTAAAGGCTGCCGTTTCATCGATATGTCTACGCAGATACAAAGCAATAAAAGAGAGGACAGCACCAATAAAAAAGGGAATCCGCCAACCCCAATCGTGTAGTTCTGCGGGAGTAAGCAACCAATTCTGTAAAATCAACTGGATGCCTAAAGCCAGTAATTGCCCGCCGATTAGGGTTACATACTGAAAACTTGAATAAAAACCCCGGTGTTTTTTGGTGGCCATTTCGCTGAGGTAAGTGGCAGAGGTTCCATATTCGCCACCGGTACTTAATCCCTGAATCAATCTTGCAAAAATTAACAATAGCGGAGCAGCAATTCCAATTTGTTTATAACCCGGCGTTAAGCCAATAATCAATGATCCAACGGCCATGATGAGTACGGAGAGTGTCATCGAGCGTTTCCTGCCCAATTTATCGGCGATACTGCCAAATAGCCAGCCACCAATAGGACGCATTAAAAACCCTACGGCAAAAATGCCTGCGGTATCCAATAACTGTGCGGTTGGATTACTGTTTGGAAAAAAAGCAGGAGAAAAATAAAGCGCAAAAGCAGAATAGGTATACCAATCGTACCATTCAACAAGATTGCCTACGGAACCACCAAAAATAGATTTCAACCGGTATTCTACATCCTTAATTTCGTCTTTTTGTATTGTTTTTTCCATAGTATAGAATGAGTGATTGCATGCCGAATATGAAACTTAAATTAACACCAGTTGTTTATCAAAAATATAATAATTTTATAAAGAAAGAGCGGAGTTATTGTCATCGCTATTCCTTGCGTCATTCAACATTCAATCATTAATAAAAATGAAAGATAACTTTTCTACCCAATCTGCCGATTACGCCATATACCGACCAACTTATCCACAAGAACTTTACGATTATCTGTTCGGCCTGGTAAAAAACAAGGAAACGGCATGGGATTGTGCCACGGGGAATGGTCAGGTTGCACGTGTACTGGCGCAGCATTTCGGTGCTGTTTATGCGACAGACATTAGCGAAAATCAATTAAAAAATGCTTTACAGTTGCCAAATATCACTTACAAAGTGGAACCAGCAGAACAAATATCGGCTGGCAATGCTAGTTTTGATCTGATTACGGTAGCGCAGGCCATCCACTGGTTTAATTTTGAAGCCTTTTATGCAGAAGTAAAAAGAACATTAAAATCAGATGGACTTTTTGCGGTAATTGGTTATGGAATTATGTCTATCGATAAAAAAGTAGACAAAGTTATCCATAAGCTTTATGAAGATATATTAGGCAAATATTGGGACAGTGAACGCCGCTACATTGAAGAAGGCTATAAAACCATTCCTTTCCCTTTTGAAGAAATAATTGCGCCACATTTTCAGATCAAAACCACCTGGAATTTTAACCAGTTAATTGGCTATTTAAATACCTGGTCTTCCTTGCAACACTACAAAAAAGCCAACGATCGGAATCCGTTGGAATACTTGTTTACCGAGCTGAAAGAAGCCTGGGGTGATGATGCAGAGAAAGATGTTCATTTCCCGATTTTATTGCGGGTTGGACGATGAATTTAACCACAGAGGCAACAGAGAAGAGGCACAGAGCACACTGAGTAAATTTTTAAGCAACTAAAATTGCTCTGTTTACTCCGTGAAAACTCAGTGATCTCTGTGGTTAATTAAACTTCTATTTCAACAACTCCAGTATACCTAAAATAGTCAGTTTTTTCTGCTCTCCGCTTTGCATATCTTTTAAGGTAAGTTCTCCACTGGCAATTTCATCGCCCCCGATTAAAATAACGTAAGGGATATTTTTGGCATCGGCATAGGCCATTTGTTTTTTCAGTTTTGCCGAACTTGGGTATAACTCTGCAGATATACCCGCGTTTCTAAATTGTTGAACAATCGGCAAGGCATATTTTTCAGCTTCAGCATCGAAATTACTGATCAATACCTTGGTTCCAACTTCTGCTGAAGCAGGAAAAAGGTTCAGTTCTTCCAATACATCATAAATGCGGTCGGCACCAAAAGAAACACCCACACCGGTTAAGTCTTTCAACCCGAACATGCCGGTTAAATCATCATAACGGCCACCGCCGCCAATGCTGCCCATGGCTACTTCGTTGGTTTTAACCTCGAAAATACAGCCAGTATAGTAATTTAAACCACGGGCCAAAGTAATATCCAGCTCTAATTTGGCAACTAACGGCAAACCATAAGAAATCAGGCTATCTACATATTCAAAAACCTGTTCAATTTCGGCAACACCTTTTAAACCGGTTTCGGATTGGGCTAAAACTTCTTTCAGGCTGGCCAGTTTTTCTTCGTTGGTACCTTCCAATAAAATCACCGGACGGAGTTTTTCCAAATCAGTTTCGGTAAAACCACGCTCCAACAATTCTTTACTTACCCCATCTAAACCGATTTTATCCAGTTTATCGATGGCAACTGTCATATCAATAATTAAATCAGGTTTACCAATGATTTCGGCAATACCCGATAAAATTTTACGGTTATTAATTTTTATGCTGAAATCTTTTAAGCCTAATTTGCTTAAAGCTTCGTTGTAGATTAAAATAAATTCAGCTTCGTTCAGTAAACTTTCTGAACCTACCACATCTACATCACATTGATAAAACTCGCGGTACCTGCCTTTTTGGGGACGATCGGCACGCCAAACCGGCTGCACCTGAAAACGTTTAAAAGGCAAGGTAATTTCGTGCTGGTGCATCACTACATAACGCGCAAATGGCACTGTTAAATCGTAACGCAAGGCTTTTTCAGAAATTAAAGGGATTAGCTTATTGCTGTTATCTTCTTCAGCAAAATCGAACGATTTCTTTTTTGGATCCTTAAGGTACTCTCCACTATTTAAAATTTTAAAAATCAGTTTATCGCCTTCATCGCCATACTTTCCAGTTAAAGTAGAAAGGTTTTCAAAACTTGGGGTCTGGATTTCAGCGTATCCATATTTTCTGAAAACCGTTTTAACGGTATCATAAATAAAATTCCGTTTTACCATTTCAACCGGAGAAAAATCGCGGGTACCTTTTGCTAATGAGGGTTTAATAACTGACATAGCCGCAAAAGTACAAAAATGTAATGTTTAAAAAACAAAGATTCGTCATTGCGAGGAGGAACGACGAAGCAATCTTACAACGATCGCTACATGCGAGTGCTTTAAGATTGCTTCGTGCCTCGCAATGACGTAATTATTTTGAAAAGTTATTTCCCCAATACCTCTTTTACCATTTCCCTGTTTGGTTTAGATACGGGGATTTTATCGCCATTATCCAACAACAGTGTTCCGCCATCTTCTTTTAGCCAGCTTTTTACAAATTTCGGATTCACCAGGTGACTTTGGTGAGCCCGAACAAAACCTTGTGGTTTAAGTAAGTCTGAATATTCTTTTAACGATTTTGAAATGAGCAGTTTATCTCCCCCTCTGAAAAAGAAGTTGGTATAGTTATTATCAGCTTCGCACCTTATAATTTCATCAGTGTTAACGTACCTGATTTCGTTCTGTTGAGGCAAAGCAATCCTACCATTTATCCTAATGGGTTCTTTCTTATCCGTATTTTCATCCACCAGTGGATTTTGATAAGCTGTTGGAGGTGCAAAATTGATGGCAACAGTATTCGGTGCTATTTGAGGCTGGGAACGGTTTCGCCTGATCAAAAAGTAGATCAGCATAAAAATGCCTCCAAAAAAGCCGAAAAAGAGCAGGCCAGCTACCAAAAGCATGATGATCTCTGCACTCCCCATATTTACAAATTCCGCATGGGCAGTCTGAATGCTATAAGCAAGTATAAAAGCAAATCCGAAGATTATTTTATTTCTCATGTTTAGCGGTTTTAGCGCGTTTTGCTAAATATAAACATAAAAAAAGAACCACTCCAACAAAGGCTAAGGTAAAAAAGCCTACTACTAAAAGCATGATTATTTCTGCAGCACCAAGATTCAAAAATCCAGCATAGGTAACCTGTAGGCCAAAAGAAATAACAAAAAAGAATAAAAATAATAACTGTTTCATGTTGATTGATTTAAGTGTTTAACGAAAGTAATTACACGCTACACATTTAAAAACCAATATTGAGTATTGGGTAGGCTCTGATGAGGATTAAGTACTAAGCTTTTAGTATTATATTTATTAAACCTTGCAGGTTTGGATGTTAAAAACAGCTGACTTTCGTTTAATAAACCCGATAGCAGCGTAAAACCCGCAGGCGAGGAACGAGCCAAGGCTTTGAAGCGGATAGCGGGACTTTCATAACCTAAAAGCACCAAACCTTGCTTTTCTAAATAATATTAACCACCTAAGTCGCCTGAGTGTATCTAGTGGGGCAGTTAATTAATCTCGTAGTTTTAAACTATTTCCCCAATACCTCTTTAACCATTTCTCTGTTTGGTTTACTTACCGGGATTTTATCGCCATTATCCATTAAAAGCGTTCCACCATCTTCTTTTAGCCAGCTTTTTACAAAATTGGGGTTTACCAGGTGACTTTGGTGTGCCCTTACAAAACCTTGTGGTTTAAGCAGATCTGAATATTCTTTTAGCGGTTTCGAAATCAGGATTTTATCACCATTACTTAAAAAGAAAAACGTGTAGGTATTATCGGCTACGCAGCGCACAATATCATCAACCGAAACATAACGGATTTCGTGCTGTTGGGGCAAGGCAATTTTCGGACTGCTTTGTTCACTCTTTTTAATTTGGCTCAACAAAAAATTAAGCTGTTCTCCATTTATTTTATTCCTGAACCTGATTTCAGCTTTTTCTACCGCAGCTTTCAATTCTTCTGGATCAACCGGTTTAAGCAGATAATCCAGAGCGGCAAATTTTACTGCCTGGATGCCATAATTATCGTAAGCGGTTACAAATACCACTTCGAAAGTTTTTTCAGTAAGCTGATTTAATAAATCGAATCCAGTTGTTTTACCCATCTGGATATCCAGAAAAAGCAGGTCGGGATGATGAAGGTTAACCTGTGTAAAAGCCTCGTCAACATTGGCTGCACTGGCTACCACTTTAATATTCGGACAATGTTTATTTAGTAAAATCTTTAGATTTTCTAAATTGGCTACTTCATCGTCTACTAAAACTGCCCTCATTTTATAACCATTGATTAATTGTGATCTGAATTAAAGTTCCTTTTGCGTCTGCTTTCATATCCAATAAAAACGGGGTTTCTTTATAAATCGAATTGAGTAAAGATATTCTGTTTTTGGTCAATGCCAAACCCAAACCTGTATAATCTTTTGCAGTATCGAAGCCATCGCCATTATCTTTCACACTCAAAACCAAGTCTGTTCCTTCTTTTGTAAAACTGATTTCGATCTTGCCATCATTTCCTTTTTCGGAGATACCGTATTTTACCGCATTTTCTACAAAAGGCTGTAAAAGCATAGCCGGAATTTCTATATTTTCTACATCCAGATCAGGTGAAGCACTAATATTGTACTGAAAACCAAAACGTAACTGCTCCATCTGCAAATAATCATCTAATAACGTTTTTTCTGATGTTAAACTGATGAGTTCTTTATGATCTAAAACATTTCTGGTTAAACGGGCAAATTTGCTAAGGTAACGGTTGGCATTATCGATTTCGTTTTTGTTCATCAGGTTTTGGATGCCTGCTAATGCATTGAACAAGAAGTGTGGATTTAACTGTGAACGTACGGAATCTAACTGGAGTTTGGCGATTTCTTTTTCCTGCGATTTTTGAGCAAGTATCCTGGCTGCACTTTTTTTTCGGTTATTCAGGATCAGAACGGATATTAGACCGAAAAAACCTCCAATTATAATCCCTTTTAAAAAATCTTTAGATGTAAAAAAATTTTCCTTTTTTTCAACAACTGTAAACCCAAATGATGATCCTGGTGGCGTCCAACTTACACCTCTCGGCAAATCCATTGATCTGTAAATTTCAGGCGCAATTGTAACTAAATATGTCCCTGTTTTTTTAAAATATTCGGCATCGATTAGTATTTTTGAATTTTGCCAATTGTTAGTTGTTAAAACAGTTTCTTCAGGATAATCATTACCATATCTGATGATTTTTACCTTGTAAATAAAATCAACCCCAGTATTATTGATACCTATTAACATGCTTTGTATACAATCATTAACAACAATTGTATCCCTATCTTCAAATGGTAATTTTTTAAAAGAATAAGCTTGTTTTCCTTTTTTCATAACTAGATCTATCATTTCTCTAGCGGATAAGCCCTGAGTATTAATAGAAGATAAAAAGATTGTCTTATTTAGTATTTTAGGTATTAAAAGTGGTTTATTACGAATTATTACTGTGCTTACTTTGAATTTTTGCGGCATTTTGTATACTTTGACAGTAATATCTTTGCCAATTACATTATAATCGCCTAAACTCATTGTGAAATAATCAGGGAAATCACTCCGATTATTCCATTTAAAATCTATTGTACTTAGAACGGCGTCATCTACGAGAAAAACACTGTCATTTTCTATAATCGAATATCTATAATATTTTAGGCTGTCTTTGTGTATCCTCATCTCCAGATGTATATTTTCCGCTTGCCCGAGAAAAACATTATTTTTAAGAGGGTCACTTGATTCAGGATTACCGAACGAATTCCACTTGGTTCTATCATTAACCCGAAGCAATACAGGACAGTTTGAATTTGGAGTGGTTATACCATATAACATTGAATTACCATTGGCTTCATTTAAGAAAGTATGTTTTTTTTCCTGGCCAAATGAGTATAGCGATAAAGAGAGGAAGAGAAGGTAAATTATCTTTTTCATGCGTTTAATTTTTCATAAACATCTTGCAAAAAATCTGCTTAAGAAACATTAAAACAGGATATGGCATGAATAAACTTGTAAATGGTAAGATTGGGGTAGTATTTAGATTGAGCGCGACACATTTAATGATAGAAAATTGTAATCCGTATGCGATACAGCAGGTTCTAAAGAACGGTCGTCATTACCATGCATGCGGGAATCTTAATGCAACATACAAACCCTACCAAGGCATTACGATTCCCAATCGAGTTGGGAATGACGCAAAGATTACAGGCATCGCCCTTGGGCGCAGTCGAAGACTCCAGCACAAGCCAAATCAAATAAAGATCCTTCGTTGCACTCAGTATGAGCTTTTTCTATTACCCCCCGGCCTTTTTCACTTTATATCCATCTTTTTGCAGAATGCCCATCACTTTATCGCGCACATCCCCCTGGATCATAATTTCGCCATCTTTGACCGAGCCGCCTACGCCACATTTAGTCTTCAACATTTTGCCCAATACCTCTAAATCTTCTGATTTACCCCTAAAACCTGTAATTAAGGTTACGGCTTTACCACCCCGATTCTTTTTATCAAGCATTACCCTTAAATCCTGCTGGTTGTTCGGCGAGGTAACCGTATCATCAACTTCTTCTTCGTATTCGAATTCGGGATTGGTAGAATACATAATTCCGCCAAGATCGCTTAAACTGTTTTTCTTTGGTTTCATGCTTATAATGTAATATGGGAGATGTAAGATGGGTGATGGTTTATTGGTTAACTGGTTAAATCGGTTAATTGACACCCGACTACAAACCCCAAACGCTCAACGCTAAATTGGTCAATGGTTGATAGTTCATGGTTTAATAGCCAATCGATCATCTCCGCCAACCGCTTTACGCTAAGCGCTAAACTCAAGGCACAATTACTTTAAGCGAAAGTGGATTCACCACCGCTGCTATCTCTGTTCCCATTTGCAAAGGTTCGCCATCTACGTGCACCGCTCCTTCCTTTTCCCTTATAATTTTAATATTTTTTCCTTTAATAATTTCAATCATATCGGAGGTTTCTGCTTTGCCCCTTAACATTACATAACCCAAAACAGGCAATTTTATTATCGGGAAGGGTTTGATAATGCAAACATCCAATAATCCATCTTTTACCGAAGCATTTGGCGCGATAAAAACATCGTTTCCATACTGCGATGAATTGGCAATACTGATGGCAAAAGCTTTTCTGCTATATTCGGTACCGTCGATATTCAAATTATAAGTTTGCGCCTTATAGTTAAAAACCTCTTTAAAGCCCAGTTTTACGTAGCCTGATAACCCTCGTTTTTTATCTTTCGAAAATACCGCACTCAAATGGGCATCAAAACCCATCCCGGCCAGGTTGAAAAAACATTTGTTGTTAAACGCTGCTGTATCAATTTCATCAACCTTAAAATTATTGATAATAGACAATGCACACCTTAGGTTTTTGGAGATATTTAAAAACCGGGCGAGGCCATTACCTGATCCCAGCGGCAAAATTCCCAAAATTTTATTGTGTTTTAACACTTTTGTAGCTACCTCATTTATAGTGCCATCGCCACCTGCTGCGATAATTACATCGAAGTTTTTGGTCGCCGCTTCATCAGCCAGTTCGCTGGCATGCCCCACATATTCGCTGAAAACGAAGTTGGGACTAAACTTTTCCTTATCGAGGTATTTGTCGATAAAATCGGGAATACGCAGTTTTCCCCTCCCACCAGAAATAGGATTTATGATAAAGAGGATATTGATCTTTGTGTGCAAAGTGTAAGATTGAGTGCACAAAATAATCTATAATTTTTGAAATAAAGAAAATATGCTAATTTTGCGGCAGTAAAAAGTGGATTGATTTGCTATCCCGATACCTCGGGACCGGATTGCAACCACTTAAAAAAATTGCTAATGCCTCCTTTCAATCATTTTACCACCTGTTTCCAAGGGGTTTGGCAATTATAAATTTGTTTATTTATCATTAATTATTTAATAAATGTCATATTTATTTACATCAGAATCTGTTTCTGAGGGTCACCCAGATAAAATCGCCGATCAAATTTCGGATGCGTTAATTGATAACTTTTTGGCTTTCGATCCAGAATCAAAAGTAGCTTGCGAAACCTTGGTTACCACTGGTCAGGTTATTTTAGCTGGTGAAGTAAAATCTAAAACATATTTAGATGTACAGCAAATTGCACGTGATGTAATCAAGAAAATTGGTTACACCAAAAGCGAATACATGTTCGAGGCTAACTCTTGCGGTATTTTATCGGCCATACACGAGCAGTCGCAAGACATTAACCAGGGTGTAGATAGAAGCAGCAAAGAAGAACAAGGTGCAGGCGATCAAGGTATGATGTTTGGTTATGCAACCAACGAAACTGAAGATTATATGCCTTTGGCATTAAACCTTTCCCATAAATTATTACAGGAACTTGCTGTTTTACGCCGCGAAAATAACGAAATTACTTATTTACGCCCAGATGCAAAAAGCCAGGTTACTTTAGAATACGATGATAATAACAAACCGGTTCGCATCGATGCCATTGTAATTTCTACACAGCACGATGATTTTGATGAAGAAGCTGCGATGTTGGCAAAAATCAAAACTGATCTGGTAAATATCCTGATTCCAAGAATCATCAAAAGCAATCCTGCTTACGCACATTTATTTAACGATAAAATTGAGTATCACATTAACCCAACTGGTAAATTTGTAATTGGTGGTCCGCATGGCGATACAGGTTTAACTGGTAGAAAAATCATTGTAGATACTTACGGCGGTAAAGGTGCCCATGGTGGTGGCGCTTTCTCGGGTAAAGATCCAAGTAAAGTAGATAGAAGTGCGGCTTATGCTACCCGTCATATCGCCAAAAACTTAGTGGCTGCCGGTATTGCTGACGAAATTTTGGTTCAGGTATCTTACGCTATCGGTGTTGCAAAACCAATGGGTATTTACATTAATACTTACGGAACAGGTAAAGTAGGTAAAACGGATGGCGAGATTGCTAAAATTGTAGAATCGATTTTCGATATGCGCCCTTACTTTATTGAACAACGTTTAAAGTTAAGAAACCCAATTTATAGCGAAACAGCTGCTTATGGCCACATGGGCCGTACGCCAGAAACGGTTACCAAAACTTTCAGAACACCAAACGGTGAAGAAAAAACGGTTACAGTTGATTTATTTACCTGGGAGAAATTAGATTATGTAGATCAGGTTAAAGCTGCTTTCGGTATTTAATTCTTCGAATAAGTTTATATAAAAGGCGTTTTGCAACATTGCAGAACGCCTTTTCTGTTATCGTGCAGTCAGATGGCACCATCTGACTGTATAAATCTGTGTCGGATGGTAACATCCAAAACCACCAGATCCCATGTTTGGTGGTTCAGCAAACAGCAGAAAAATCATTGATGTTTTTTGAAAAGCAGGGTTCTGCGTTCGTCGGATCCGAAAGTCCCGCCATACGCTTTACCTCACTGCGTTCGGTGTTCGCTCCTGTCTGGTTTAGTTAACCTGGGTAAGTGGTTCTTAGGCGAGTAATCTTCGCGCCAGTAAAACTTAAATATTTGCACGGACAGAACATTCCTAAACCTGATTGACGCGGTAGCTCCCGATTTTTTTCTAATCGGGACTACAAGCAAAAAGCAGGACTAACGCTAAAAATTGTGCTGCAACTGCTTTCCAAAAAACATACAAAATATTTTCCCTTACGCGAAACTTACGAAGTCGGCTTCGGGCCCATGTTTAAAAACACGAAACGTTCCTACGGAACGAAAACGCCAATCTACAATTGGCTACCCGTGAAGCATTCCTACGGAACGGCGTAATTTAGACCAACTGATATTTCAGCTCCTGGTGGCTGCCCTGCTCTATCACTACACCTTTATCCAACACAATAATCTTATCGGCATTGTTCAGCGTGCTCGATCGGTGTGTAATTACAATTACGGTTTTCTGCTCTTCTTTTAAAAGCCCGATCATCTTTTGCACATGCTGCTCCGAAACCGAATCGAGCGATGAAGTGGCTTCATCTAAAATCAGAATTTCAGGGTCCCGGTATAAAGCCCTGGCAATGGCAATACGCTGCCTTTGTCCGCCCGATAAAGAGGTGCCATTTTCGCCCAGATAAGTCTGAAAACCCTTTGGTAAGGCTTCGATAAAACCAATTAAACCCAGTTTAGCAGCAATATCAATAATCTTTTGCATATCGGGTTCTTCTTCTCCAATGGCAATATTCTCGATTACATTGCCCGCAAATAAATCGATCTGCTGGGGCACTACCGATACCATTTTACGGAGTGAGGAATTGGTAATGTATTTTAGGTCGTATTTACCAATGCGCACATTACCGGCCTGTATAGGATAAATATTTTGAAGGATCGACATTAAAGTCGATTTTCCCGACCCGCTTTCACCCACAATGGCGGTAAATTTACCCTGCGGAATGGTTAAATTCAGGTTTTCGAAAACAGGCAATCTGCCTCCATAACGGAAAGAAACATTTTCGAAATGGATATCGCCGATTTTATCGGCACTCAATTCAATCTGGTTTTCATCACTTTCGCGCTCCAGGTCCATAATTTCGAACAAACGGTCGGCAGCAATTACCGCATCCTGCACCGTTTTATTCATGCCGATCAGCGAAGAAACTGGTCCTGTAAAATAACCGATTAAAGTATAAAATGATAATAACTCTCCAGGTGTAATCGAATTGCTTAATACATAACCTGCACCTACCCAAAGCAAAATGATGGTAATCATCCGCGAAATAAATTCAGTAGAAGTACCCGATACCACGGCATTGATATTCGATTTAAAACCAGCCTGAAGCAATTTGATAAACCGGGTTTCGGTTTTTTCGTTGGCATGATCTTCCAGTCCGAAACGTTTAATGGTGCCTACCGCATTTAAACTCTCTACCAGTTGCGATTCAAGCTCGGCAGCATCTTCCATCAGCCTGCGTTGTGTGCGTTTGTTAAACCGATCGGTAATTATATAAATTACAAAATACAACGGAATAACGGTAAGCGTAATGAGTGCGAGTTTCCAGTAATAGGTAAACATCATGATGAACGAAAAGAAAACGATAAATATGTTCACCACAAAATTTACACATACATCGTTTAAAAAAGTCCTGATTTTTACCGCATCGTTTATCCTCGAAATAATTTCGCCCACCCTCATGGTATCAAAAAACTGTTGTGGCAAACGCAGCAAGTGTTTATAATAGCCCAAAATAAGCTGCGAATCGATCAACTGACCAGTTTTTAAAGTAAAAACTGTTTTGGCTGAGCCAATAAACATTTGTACCAATAAGATCACCATCATGGCAATGCTCATCAGGTTAAGCAGGTTGTGATTACCGTCTACGAGTACAAAATCGACCAGTTTCTGCACAAAAATAGAGGTTGATAAACCCAACACAGTATATACAACCGCACCGAATAAAACCTGTGTCAGAATGCCTTTGTGCGGTTTAATCAAACTCCAAAACCTTGCCTGGATTGATTTTTTCTCATTGCCGATCTGAAAATTTTCTGATGGCAACAATAATACTAAAGCACCAGTCCACTCCTTTTTAAATTCATCATGTGTTTTACGGTGCACTTTCCCATCCATAGGATCCATCACCTCTATAAATTTACTGCTTACCTTATAAATCACTACATAATGCTGCAGGATATCGTTTACAATAATATGGGCAATAGCTGGCGTAGGTATTTTAAATAAACTATCAAAAGGCGCTTTAACGCCTTTGGCCTCAAATCCTAATTTTTGAGCAGCTTCTACAAGTCCTAAAACGGTGGTTCCTTTTTTATCGGTGCCAGCCAATTGCCTGATGCGGGCAACAGCCAGATCTAATTTATAACGGGAGGCGATTGAAGCCAAACAAGCCGCGCCACAATCTGTAATATCCCGTTGTTTTACCTTTGTACTCATTGCCTGTTATGTTTTTTGGATCAGGTTAGGATTAACCCAATCATCTACCTTATCGTAAAGCAACTGGTATAAACTGCGGTCGGTTACTTTAAAACGGGCCGTAAAGTTCATGCCTTTTTTAAGGTAGCCTTTGTAACCGTTCTTTAGCTTCAGGAAGTTTTTATCCATTAAACACTTTACTTTAAAAGCTGGCTGGTTATTATTTAAAATCACAATATCATCCGAAATATCGATCACTTTACCCACCGCTAAACCCCATTGGTTATAGTTGTAGGCGTTAATCTGGAAATGCACTTCCTGTCCTTTTCTGATCAGACCAATATCTGATGGATTAATATAACAGTAAGCGGCCAAACCTGCATCGGGCGAAACTTCTCCAACTTTTTGGTTAGCGAATACGTAAGCACCTTGTTGTAAGCCTATTAAATTCTGCACGGAACCATCAATGGGCGCACGTAAAACATATTGTTTTTTCTGTTCGTTCAGTTCGGCCTGTTGACCGGAAAGCTGGCGCAATTCGTTCCGGAAACCATTGGCTTCGGTTTGCCATTGCGTTTTATATTTGGTACGTACCATCAAATAAGCCGATTCGGCCTGCTCTAGTTCATATCTGTATTTTTCGTATTCTGATTGCGTAAGCACTTTATTTTGATAAAGTTTATTATAACGCGCAAAGGTGCTGGTTGCCTGTCTTTTTGCAATGCCAGCATTTTTCAATTCTTGTACATATTGTTGCCATGAGGCTACATATTGGCCGGTTTGTAAATTAGAACCGCCATTAAACGACAACAGGGCATTAATATCCTTTAAAAATTGGGTAACCTGGTTTTTCCTTGTTTCTACCAGAGCATCCTGTTGTTTAGGCAAGCCAGCATCAATGGCCAAAAGGGTATCACCCTGCTTTAGTCTTTTATTGTCTGAAAGCCGGTACTGTATCAAGCGGCCATTAACCGGCACTATAAGTTCTGTTTTTTCGATGGTAGATTGCAAAATGCCTGTACCATTTATACTGATGGGGATTTTTATAAAGGGAAGCGCAATTAAAACCGTTAAAATTGCTACCACAGTAACAACATATATTAACTGGCTCGATTTACTGATTTGAGAGCGGTAAACAAGAGCGGTATTCGAAATTCTTTCGGTAGAGTAGTTGGTTAGCGCCATAGGTTTATATTTTAAAGTATCCGCTATCCCGGATAACCCGGGACAGCGGATACGATAAATTGCTTACAGACTCCAAACAAGTTTCAAAACATTGGTTACTGTTTTGTTTAAGAATGCTGAAGTATCTGCACCAACTGAGTTTAAAGTTCCTGAAAGAGAAGCTAAAAGTTCGTTTAATGTATTGTTAACAATACCACCACCTTCTACTTGTGACATTTCAGCGGTGTTCATTTCTTTAACACCAAGATTTTTTAATTCTAAACTTTTCATACTAGATTTTTTTTGAGTTTAAGATCCCTACTCTTTTCAAGGCTTTTCGGATACGCCTGATGTTTGGCCAAACACTTCGACGAATGTAATCATATTAGCTATACAGACGTAGTATTAAGCATCCAACACAAACCTAACGATTGCTTAATAACCCACTCAAAAGTGCCTTAACGCCTCAAAAACGCAATCTCTACTAAAAAACTAGTGTATTAGTTTTCATATTCAATTTATTCATTGGCGATAAAACGTTTTATATTCTTTTTATTCGCTTGTCGGCGAAGCTGAATACTTAAAAATGAGTAGTATTAAAGGTTGTTATTTTTCATAAACGTTAACTCCTTTTCAGCAATATGATCATCGTCTATGGCATAGGACTTAATATTGGCAATTTTCATTTCATCAATTACATCAACAAAATTCTGAAACTTTGCTGTTTTACTTGGTTTGATGATCACGATCATATATTTAGCAGGATTATTTTGATGCGTCGCTGCAACCAATAGCTCGTTTGTCCTGATTTCTTTTTGGAGATCTGCCACCGGAATCACTTTCATATTGGCCTTTTCAATCGTTCCCATGTAAGAAACTGCTTTGTTATCTTTTCCGAGTACAATGGTCATGGTACGTGATTCGGGATACTTTTCTTCCACATCAGGAATTGTCTTATCGGGCTTAGCAATATCTGCAGCATTTAACTGGCTCAAAGTTGTGGTGAGCATAAAAAATGTAGTTAATAAAAACATCAGGTCTACCATTGCGGTAAGATCTACCTTTGGTGCTGGTTTTTTGGTTCTTCCTTTTACGGCCTTGCCGCTTTGAGATTCGTTTAGAGTTGCCATAATGATTTAGGTTTTTTAATGATGATGACAACCTTGATCAAATTGCATAAAAAAAGCAGTTAAAAATTTAACTGCTTAAAAAAATTCGTCATTGCGAGGAGGAACGACGAAGCAATCTTAATTAATAGAATACTACTTCACCGCTTCAATAACACCGCAGCCCACTCGTGGTCCTGAGTTGCCTGTAGGTTGGGTGGTATAATCATCTGTACCGCCATGCACAATAATCCCCCTGCCGATAATATTTTTAACATCGCCATCCTTAATGCTCCACCGATCAGTAGTAACCGAAAGCGTAGCGTGGCCTTTACCATCTAACTTAATATTACCAATATCGCCACTGTGGTAAGCTGCCGATCCCCATTTACCATGAACTTCTTTGGTCGGATTCCAGTGGCCATGGGTATTTTCGCCCATATTGCCACAATCGCCATGTTCGTGAAAATGTACCGCCACATTGCTATCAGCCCGTGCGGCAAAATTCATTTCAATATCCATTTTAATTTTTCCGTCGCTCATTTCATAAAACTTTGCTGTACCAATGGTTTTGGTATTATCAGCCGTTTCTGTTAAAGTTGCCTGAGCAATTTCTTTTTCTGTTTTGGTACAGCCGCTTACAAGCGCAACACCAGCAATCGCTAAGCTTAAAAGATATTTTTTCATTTTATTAAAATTTAGTTTACTAACGAAACACATTGACAATCATTTAGTTTGATCTAAAACAGATACTAGCAAAACCATTTCCAATACCACTTGTTTAATCAATATAAAATCGTATAACTATGGAACAGCCAATTGCAATGAACACTTTGAGTCAAATTTTGGAGAAATTGAGGCTGAAAGGAAAAGATAATGAACTAAAAATGTCCGATCACGGTAAGATGCAGAGTAAATCACTCGGCAAAATTTATAAACCGGAGGATTTAACCATTGTTAAAACCTATCGCTTTGAAGGCGATTCGGACCCTGCAGATAACTCAGTTTTGTATCTGTTAGAAGATCAGGATAAAAATATTGGGTATATTCTAGACGCGTATGGTATCTATTCTGATAACGATGGACCATCGTTTGATGATTTTTTGAAAAAAATACCTACTGAAAACAGGGACGAGCAGGAATTATTCTGCTAACAAACGTCTAAACATAAGGGAGAATTGGTGTAATCTGATTCTCCCTTTTTTTATTTAAAAAGTTTGGAAAACTATAATTCTGTAATTTTGCGCCTCAATTTACGAGCGCCCTGATGAAAACCAAAATCAATATTCCACCAATTCCAGCTGTTTTACTGTCTATTATCAGTGTACAGTGTGGTGCGGCAATTGCAAAAGGGCTTTTTCCGCAAATTGGTGCCGCTGCTACCGCATCCTTACGCATTGGTTTATCAGCCGTAATTTTACTCATCGCTTTTCGCCCCAACCTGTTTAAATTAAATGCCAAACAATGGAAATATGTAATTCTTTATGGAGTTTGTTTAGGTGTAATGAACATGGTGTTTTACATGGCCATTGCCAGGATCCCGATTGGTTTAGGCGTAACCTTAGAGTTTGTTGGCCCATTGGTTTTAGCCATTTTTGGCTCTAAAAAAGCTATTGATTTTATCTGGGTAATATTGGCCGCTACCGGTATTATACTCATCACTCCGTGGACAGGCACCGGACTGAATATAGGCGGTGTATTATTGGCACTTTTAGCCGGCGTTTTTTGGGCAGGTTATATTATTTTGGGCGGGAGGATTTCAAAAATAATGAAAGGTGGCGATGCCGTTGCCATCGGGATGATATTTGCTACCATTGTGATTTTACCTTTTGGCATTTTTGGAGGTGGCTTAGGAAACTTAAGCCCGAAATTACTGGGTTTAGGAGCAGCGCTTGCGCTACTATCAAGCGCCATTCCATTTACCCTCGAAATGAAAGCCCTTAAACAGATCCCTGCACGCACTTTCAGTATTTTAATGAGCCTCGAACCCGCTATGGCTTCATTGGCAGCCCTTGTTTTCTTACAGGAATACCTTACGCTCAAAGAATGTTTTGCCGTAGCTTTTGTGGTGATCGCTTCTGCAGGTTCTGCATTAACTTCCAGACGGGCAAAATTATAATCAGGCCAGTTTTTCGGTTTTATAAATTACAATTTCAGCTGTAAGGGAGCCGGCCTGTGCTACAAAAGCCAATATATAAGGCTGTTGGTTATGCAGATCTAAACCAGACTGATCTTTCCATTCTTCCTGAAAAATAAAGGTTAAATCATCGGCAGCTTCGTGCAGATCATACTGGATGCAGGCTTCTTCTTTCCTCGAATTAGCCACCATATCCAATAAAACTTCTCTTAGCTGATTTACCGTATCCGGTTTACTTTTAACTATTGCTGTTAGATAAATGCTCATATACTTCGGTATTTAAAAAATTTTGGGTTAAATGTTCATGGTGTTGTTTCAGCGCACTATTAATATCGGCATTTTTTTCTACGTCATGAAAATGGATGCCATCTATCCGTTGCATTCCTGTAAAAGCGTTCATTCTATGAAAGCCGAACAGCACGCCATCATCTACACTGGTTTCCATAAAAAATTCTTCAGGCATGGTAAATGCTTCTTTTGGAGCATTCCATGATGAAGTGACCATGTACTTACGGCCATGCAACATGCCTCCTGTACCATAATTCCTGGTCGGATTATCAGCTTTACGGCCATCGCTTACATAAATCCCTTTTTTATGTCCCTCGGTAAAAACTACGTCAATGTATTTTTTAAATCCATGTGGCAACTGGAACCACCAGATTGGGGTATGGTAAATCACCACATTGGCCCAAACATATTTTTCTACTTCCTCTTTAGGATCGTAATCGTGGTTGATATTGGTTGTTTTTACTTCAAAGTCTGCTAATGATGAAAAGAAATCGACTGTTGCGTTAGCTATAGTTTCGTTAAATCTTCCGCCGGAGTGTCCAAACTTTTGCCCTCCGTTGATGATGAATATTTTTGTCATTTCGTTTTTTCTATTTTGATAAGACAAAATTACAGCACCCAAAACTATTATTAAAACAAGTTAATTCATAGCTTTGTATCAGAATTATAATAGAAAGGTTATGGTTAATTTAGAATGGTACAGAAGTTTCAAGGCGATTTATAAAACGGGAACTTTAACCGGCGCGGCCGAAAGTCTCTTTATATCGCAACCTGGTGTGAGTTTGCACTTAAGCTCGTTAGAAAGTTATGTGGGTTATAAACTGTTTGAACGTACAGGCCGAAAAATGATCCCGACCGAAAAAGGAAAAGTACTCTATAATTTTATTGTAGAGCCGCTGGCCAAACTCGAAGACGCAGAAAAACATTTCCAAAAAAGCACAGAAAAACATACACCAACCATTAGTGTGGGCATGTGCTTTGAAACTTTTCAGATCACACTCGAACAATATATCTCTACCCTTCCCTTTAATGTCATCATCCGCTTTGGCGAATACCCTGAAATGCTCGATCAACTGGATAAAGGCATTTTAGATTTGATCATTACGCCACAAAAAGGAAATTCACCCAATATTGAACATGAAGCTTTTTCTTCTGAAACCATCGTTCTGGTTGGCGGAATCGAAACTGATGGACAAACTTTTGATTCGCTTGCCAAGAAAAATGATTTACTGGGGATGGAAGAATGGTTAAAAAAGCAGAAATGGTATGGTACCGCAGGCGATATGGAACACCTTTTACGATTTTGGCAGCTTAATTTCGGTAAACGGGCCGATTTCAGGCCAAATTACATCGTGCCCAACCTCAATTCCATTGTTCGTTGTCTTTCTGGCGGAAAAGGCTTAGCCATTATCCCAGATTTCCTGTGTAAAAAAGAAGTAGAAGAAGAAAAGATCAAGGTAATTTGGCAGGGTACTACTCCGCTTAAAAATATATTATATTTTGGTTGTAGGAAAAACACGCAATACGCATCAGAAATTCATGTAATTAAAAACCTTTTTAAGGAGGTTATGGTTAGTATATAGTTTATATCAAAAAAAATTGATACGCAGGTTTATGATTTAAATTTATTTTGAAACTTAGATAAATATTTATTTTAGATTAGCCCTTTAAAGTCCCGTAATGAGTCAGTCAAGTCATTTTTTAAGTAACGATAAATTAATAGAAGTTTTCAACTTAACCTATACAGCAACTGCTGTTCATGTTGGAGAAACGGCGATAATCCAGGCTGCAAATGATGCCATGCTCAGGATCTGGGGAAAAGACAGGAGTGTGATTGGAAAATCGTTAGAAGATGCTTTACCTGAGTTAAAAGGCCAGCCTTTTATCGAAATGTTCAGAAAAGTATGGCTCGAGGGATTGGTGATTTCCGGAAAAGATACTGCTGCTGATATCATCATTGAAGGTAAACTCAAAACTTTTTATTTTGACTTTGAGTACCGCGCAATAAAAGATAATGAAGGAAAAACCATCTGCATTTTACACACTGCAATCGATGTATCCGAGCGGGTACTTAGGCAGGAAGCAATAGAAAGAGAACGTGAGAAGGCCGAAGCACTTGAACGTGAGCAAGCTTTAAATGAGGAACTTGCGGCAACAGTAGAGGAATTGGCAGCAACGAATGAAGAACTTGTGGCTACAAACGAAGAGTTACAGGAAACACAAGAAACACTGCATATTTTAAATAATGAGTTAGAATTACGGGTTTTAGAACGCTTTAACCAGCTTTCGGAAAGTGAAAAACGTTTTAAAACCATGGCAGAAGGAACAGATATTTTTATTGCCGTAGGTGATGAAACCGGAAACGCTGTATATTTTAATAAACCCTGGACAGATTTAACAGGCCGATCGGCGAATGAACTATTGGCTTTTGACTGGACCAACTTAATCCACCCGGAAGACCGTGACAAGTACGAACAAACGTATCAATCTGCACTTGCGGAGAAAAAACCATTTGTAGGCGAATTCAGGATCCTGAGCAAAAAAGGTGATTATAGATGGCTGTTGGCCAGTGCTCCTCCGCGTTTCCACGCCGATGGATCTTTTGCCGGCTATATCAGTTCGTGCGTTGATATTACCGAAAGAAAACTAATAGAGCTGGAACGGTTAAACCTAAGCAAGCTTATTGAGGCCAGCTCAGAATTTATAGGTCTGGCCGAACTTGACATGTCTATTCAATACCTAAACCCTGCTGCTATAAAGAAATTAGGATGGAAAAGCATTACCAACAGAACGATTTTGGATTGTGTTTATCCTGATGACCGATCGATTGCGAAACAACTTTTACCGGGCATTCTGCACAATCAAAATTTCAGGGAGGAAATCCGTTTCTGGAATGAAGAAACAGGAAAACCTTTTTGGATTGAATGGAATGGTTTCGCAATTAAAAATGAAGAAAACGATGAGGTAATTGCCATGGCTACGGTGAGTCCGGATATTACGGAGCGAAAACTTTACCAGGAAGAGCTTCAGGATATTAACATGGAAATGGCAGCCGCAAATGAGGAACTGGCCACCACCAATGAAGAACTTGCCCAAACACACGAAGACCTGCTCCAATATGTAAATAAACTGGCCGATAGCGAAGAAAAACTTCGTCAGGCAATAGAAACCGGTAGGATGGGCACGTGGAGTATAAATCCGAAAACACTTGAGATAAGCATGTCGGGCTTCGTTAAAGAGCTGTTAGGTCTTCCTTTAGATCAACCTGCAGAAATGGAGGCAATTATGCGGGCCGTTAATCCCGATTATCATGACATGCTGAATATAGCTTTAGGTAATGCCTTGAAAAACCATTCGTCAAGCGATACCGAGTATCCGATTAACAATTTAATTACAGGTGAAGAAAAATGGGTAAGGGCCACCGGAAGGGTATTTGTAGATCAACATGGAAATGCAACTGAATATTCGGGGTTATTTATTGATATTACAGAGCAGAAACTCGATGAACTTCGTAAAAATGACTTTATCGGCATGGTGAGTCATGAATTAAAAACACCTCTAACGGCTATCAATGGTTTTGTGCAGGTTTTGCAACGGAAGGCTAAAAAAGACGAAGATAATTATGGTATTGTTGCGTTAGATAAAGCGCACAGCCAGATCAGAAAAATGACAACCATGATCAATGGTTTCTTAAACGTATCCCGATTGGAATCCGGTAAATTATTAATCGAAAAAACCGATTTTAGCTTAGATGAATTATTGAAAGAAACCATTGAAGAAACTTACATTTCGCAATCTTCCCATCAGATTATATTAAACCCAACTTGCGAGGTAACGATACATGCCGACCGCGATAAAATTGGCAATGTAATTTCAAACCTGATCAGCAATGGCTTAAAATATTCGGATAATGGCACCCGTATTGAAGTTACCTGCAAATTGCATGATACCGAGGTTGAAATTCAGATTAAAGATGAAGGCATAGGCATAAAACCCGATGATATCGATAAACTTTTCGAGCGCTATTACCGCGTAAAGGGCAACCATACCATTTCGGGGTTCGGAATCGGACTTTACCTTAGTGCCGAGATTATTGAAAGGCATCATGGTAAAATATGGGCAGAAAGCGAAGTAGATAAAGGTTCTGTTTTTCACTTTACTTTGCCTTTGAAGTAATTTATCGCATTTTTAACGCAAAGGTATTCACCACAAAGGCACAGGGAACACAAATTTTTTTATTGGATTAACAACTACTAAGCCCGGGGTGACAATACGCGGAAGATATTCCGTGTTTTCAGTGCCTCTGTGGCTAAAAAGAAAATCGTCATTCCTAACTTGATTAGGAAATGTAATGCTTCACAGGGTTTCGTCATTCCCGCCTGCGCGGGAATGACGAAACCCTCCAAAAAAGCCTCTGTGGTAGAAGCCTACCCTATCCCTAAGCCATTCAATAGCTCTTCATCAACTAAGTTAGGCAATGTAATTTTTAAAGTTCCTGTGCGTTCCATTTCGCGTTCAATGGCGAAACGGGCTTCCTTATTACGGGCCCAGCTTCTTCGGGCAATACCATTGTTTACATCATAAAAAAGCATGTTCTGTAATTTTTCTGCAGCCTGTTCAGTTCCGTCCAGTACCATTCCGAAACCGCCATTAATTACTTCACCCCAGCCTACGCCACCGCCATTATGGATCGAAACCCAGGTTGCACCCCTAAAACTATCGCCAATTACATTATGAATGGCCATATCGGCGGTAAATCTGCTTCCATCGTAAATATTACTGGTTTCCCTAAAAGGCGAATCCGTTCCGCTTACATCATGATGATCCCTACCTAAAATTACAGGAGCGGATAATTCGCCCGTTTTAATGGCCTTATTGAAGCGCAAAGCAATTTTTGCACGACCTTCGGCATCTGCATATAAAATACGTGCCTTAGAGCCTACTACCAGTCTGTTTTCTTTGGCTGCCGTAATCCAGTTGATATTATCCTGTAATTGCTGCTGTATTTCTGAAGGCGCAGTCAATTTAATTTCTTCCATCACTTCTTTTGCCATTTGATCGGTTAAATCGAGGTCTTTCTCACTTCCAGATGCACATACCCACCTAAACGGACCGAAACCATAATCGAAACACAAAGGGCCCAAAATATCTTCCACATAAGACGGATACCTAAAATCGACACCATTTTCCGACATCACATCAGCACCTGCCCTACTGCATTCCAGTAAAAAGGCATTTCCATAATCAAAAAAGTAAGTTCCCTTAGCAGTATGTTTGTTAACGCTGGCGGCATGTCTTTTTAATGAAGCCTGAACATCAATTTTAAACTGTTCAGCCGCATTTGCCATCATTTCATTGGCTTCATCAAAATTTAAACCTGCGGGATAATAGCCCCCGGAGTAAGGATTATGGAGCGAAGTTTGGTCGGAACCAATCGCAACTTCAATATTTTCCTGATCAAAACGTTCCCAAACATCCACTACATTACCAATGTAAGCCAATGAAACCGTTTGTTTTTCATTTTGAGCCCATAGCACCCTTTTCACCAGTTCATCTAAATTATCAATCAGCTCATCTACCCAACCTTGCTGGTGCCTTTTGGTGGCGGCTTTAGGGTTAACCTCTGCACAGACTGTAATGCAGCCTACAATGTTGCCAGCTTTGGTTTGAGCACCACTCATGCCTCCTAAACCAGCGGTAAGAAAGATTTTACCGGCAGTATCTTTTCCATAAAAACCTTTTTTACGGAAAGCATTCATTAAGGTAATCGCCGTACCATGAACAATCCCCTGCGGACCGATATACATGTACGAACCAGCCGTCATCTGCCCGTATTGTGTTACGCCTAAGGCATTAAATTTTTCAAGATCTTCAGGCGAAGAATAGTTCGGCACCATCATGCCATTGGTTACCACCACACGCGGCGCAGCAGCATTTGAAGGGAATAAGCCCTGTGGGTGCCCGCTATAAATGTTCAGCGTTTGCTGATCAGTCATCACAGCGAGGTATTGCATTGTGATTAAGTACTGTGCCCAATTCTGGAACACACTTCCATTCCCCCCATAAGTAATCAGTTCTTCAGGGTGCTGTGCGATGGCCGGATCCAAATTATTCTGGATCATGAGCATAATGGCGGCAGCATGTGGTGTGCGGCAGGGATATTCAGTTATCGGCCTTGCATAAATGGCATAATCGGGCATAAAACGGTACATATAAATGTGGCCGTAATTTTCAAGTTCTTGTAAAAATTCCTGTGCGAGTTCCTGATGCCATGCTTCAGGAAAATAACGCAGCGCATTTTTAATGCTTAACTTTTTCTCTTCTGCATTTAAAACCGCTCTCCTTACCGGCGCATGGCTCAATTGTGCATTTCTTATTTTTTTTGCGGGTAAAACCGATGGAATACCTGCCAATAGCTGTGCTTTAAAATCCATTTTTCTGCAATTTTAACTTTAATCCTGTTCTGCTTTGGCTACAGCAGCAACAATTTCTCCGCGCTGTACCATCCGGATGGCATTTTCCATTCTATCGTACATGATCTGATCTTCTTCAAAATGATCGATTTCGGTGCGTACAAAATCATGTACCGCAGCTAATATTTTTCCGGGTTTTAATGGATGATGATAATCAACAGCCTGCGCAGCACAGAACAATTCGATACCAAGTATTTTTTCTACATTTTCGATTACTTGTAAGGCTTTACGGCCACTGATAGAACCCATGCTTACATGATCTTCCTGACCAAGCGAAGTTGGAATACTATCGGCACTGGCCGGGAAACAAAGTCCTTTATTTTCGCTGGCCAAAGCCGCCGAGGTATATTGAACAATCATAAATCCTGAATTTAAACCCGTTTCTTTCATCAGCAATTTTGGTACGCCAGGGGTATTTCCTTCTAACGACAGGTAAATCCGCCTATCGCTGATGTTTCCGATTTCGGAAGCGGCTAAACAGGCATAATCAAGCGGTAAGGCCAATGGCTGACCATGGAAATTACCTCCACTGATGGTTAAATCATCATTAAATATAACCGGGTTATCAGTTACCGAATTGAGTTCGATTTCTAAAGCATCTTTTAAATGCATCCATGCCGTTCTGGAAGCGCCGTGTACCTGTGGAATGCACCTTAAAGAATAGGGATCCTGTACTTTGGCACAATCGGCGTGCGATTTCATAATTTCAGAGCCTTCTAAAAGCTTCCGCACCTGATCTGCCACGGCAATATTTGCCGGGTATGGCCTCAACTGATGAAGCTGTGCATGAAAAGGTTTTTCTGATCCCTGTAAACCTTCAATCATCAATGCTGCGATAATATTAGCAGAATCCAAAACATTTTCAAGACGCTGCACCACTTTAACGGCATGTGCAGCAATAAACTGGGTACCATTAATTAAGGCCAGGCCTTCTTTCGGGCCCAATTGTAAAGCTTGTATCTGATGTTCTGCCAAAAGTTGAGCGGTAGTAATAATCTCACCTTTATAATGCACCTTACCTAAACCAATTAAAGGCAAAAATAAGTGTGACAAGGGTGCCAGATCGCCTGAAGCGCCAACAGAACCTTGCTTGGGCACTACTGGTGTAGCACCGATTTCTAAAAACCAGATCATTCGATCAAGCGTTTCGATTTTAATGCCGGAATAGCCCTGGGCTAAAGCCTGCAGTTTTAAAACCAACATCAGTTTTGATATTTCGCTATCTATCGGCTCGCCTACACCAACAGCATGACTCTTTAAAATATTCTCCTGTAATTTACGGGTGTCAACTGCCGAAATCATGGAGGTACAAAGTGGTCCGAAACCAGTATTGATGCCATAAACGGCTTTTCCAGAAACTGAGATTCTTTCAACTACTTTACTGCTTTCGAGTACCTTCTCACGCGTGCTTTCACTCAATATGCCTTTAATTTCTCCATTGCTGATGGCCAAAGCCAGTTTAGCGGTTAAATGGTCTGTTCCGTAATTAAAAATCTGTTGCTCGCTCATGTTATAAAGGTTTTAAACAAAAATAAGCCCTATATTTGATACCTATAAATACCAATTACATCATCATGTAATAACTATGAGTTATCAGATAGAACTTAGGCATTTAAAATATTTTCAGGTTTTAGCTGAAGAACTGAAGTTTAGAAAGGCTGCCGATCGCCTATTTATTTCTCAACCGGGACTAAGCCGGCAAATTAAGCAGATGGAAGAAATTTTTAATGCCCCACTCTTTGATCGGAATAAGAAAAAGGTAACACTTACCGAAGCTGGTCTCTACCTGAAAGAAGAAGTAGATTTTCTGTTTAGCCACATCGAAAACATTAAAAAACAACTGACTAATATTACTGAAGGCAAACAAGGTGAACTCCGGATCGGTTTTTTAGGTTCTGCGGCACAGAAAATTGTACCCGAGGTAATTTTTAAACTGAACAAAGATTTTCCGGAAATCAGGACCAATCTGGATGAAATGCCCAATAAATTACAGATCGAACTCTTGGAAAAGGATATGCTTGATATGGGTTTTGTGCGGATGCAACAGTTTAAGCCAGGTATCTCCAAACACATGATCCACCAGGATACTTTCTCGTTGGTGTTGCCTAAAAGCCACCCCATGAAAAAGGCAAGTTTTGACGCGGTGAAAAAACTCGGAGATGAGCCTTTTATATTCTTCTCAAGCGATGATAGTCCTTTTTATTACGACCTGATGATGAGTATTTGTGAAGACCATGGCTTTAAACCCAAAACCTACCACAAATCGGTTAATGCGCTCACGATTTATAAACTGGTAGAAGAAGGTTTGGGTATTGCTATTGTACCCACTGGCCTGCAATATGGTTATCAGGAAAATGTGAAATTTGTAGAACTTACGCATATCCCGCAAAGAACGGAACTTTATATGATCTGGAAAGAATCTAACCGGAACCCGGCATTAAAGAATGTAATTAAGATGTTATTACAGGATAAAACTTAGATTAAGGGCTCTCTGATCATTGGAATCAAAGATTCCATAAAATCAATTCTTATTCCAGTCCGTTGATAACCATGGATTGTTCTTATCTACCGGAGGCAAATTGTCATCAGGTTTGGTGCCTGGCGCAATGGTTTTAAGGTAATCATTTAAAATTTTAACCAAAAATAGTTGATAATCCTGCCATTCAGCGTACTCTTCCGATTCTTCCCATAGCGATCTTAATTCCGAATGATTTTCAAAGAATAAAATTTTGTGCGTAGCTTTAATTGTTTTTTGAATTAAATTATAGGAGATATGAAGGGAAGTATTGATATCAATAGTTGGGTTTATAAGCCCTTGTTTAATTGCTAATAGTTCTAAACACCCTAAAGTGATAAAGCTCTCCTCGTCATCGATAAAATCGGGTTCGTTTAAAAGTCCGTCTAATACTACTTCTATTCTTGTAAAATCTCTTTCTTGCTGAAAGTCGTTAAGCCAGTCAATAGCAGTATCGTTTTCAAAATTTTTTATCCCCCAGGCACCCATAATAACATATTTGTTAATAAAATCTAGCCAAATCAAAGCCCACTTCCTTTGATAATTCGTAATACGATTTCTTAGGATCAAGTCCTAAATCTGCATATACTTTATTTCGTAATTCTGGAAAATTCCGAAGGTCCATTCTTTTAAAGCTTTCGCTATAGTGCTCTCCATTAATTAAGTCATGTTGATTTTGTAAGTAAGCACATTCATTAGCCAATACTTCCGGGAATTCGGCGCTCCAATCTATTTCAAATTCATCGGCATCTTCGTATTTTGTCTCAAAACTTAATTCACCCCTTAGAAGCTTAACACAACCTAATGAATTTGCTAATATTTCTGGAAATTCGAGGGTTTCATAATCAACTTTATTATAACCAACTTTTCCCCATTTCAATCTATTATTTTTTGAATCTATCCTATAAATAAAGACTCCTTGAATAAGAATGTTTAATGTATCAGGCATGCTTATACTATTGTAAATTCCTGTATACATTTCTAATAATTGACAATCTTCATAAACATCGAAGTATGCTTCCTCATTTTGTGTATCATTTTTATTTAAATATTGTTGTTCGACATCAAATAATACTCTACCAAAAATGTATTTATCAAAATCTTCTAATTTTAAATAAAAGATATCTCCAGGATTTAATTTTTCTTTCATCTTAAGGGCATTTTATAATTTCACTAAAATAATCAAACTTTTTTCTTGATAATGCATTGATCTTGTTCTTAATCTGTGCACCTAATTTTTGTAATTTCGTTCCGTTTTTCATAATATGATGCTGTTCCCTAGCTGCAGTCTGAAATGCATTCCAATTACCCTTATCTAAAACTTTTATACGATATCTCTTAGGATCCAATTTTTTTTCAAGAATATGCTGTGATAATCGAGTGCCTTCTTTTTGAACACTTTTCCCAACATACACAATTTTATTTGTGCTCTTATCTACAATGCCATAAATTTTTGTTGGTCTAGGACTCAAATCATTATAAGAAGAATTCGGAAAGGGGTTACCATTATGTACCAATATATCCAAAGGAGATACATAATAAGTATGTGCATCCTCCACTTCAAGGTTAAAGGTTGGAACACTATTTTCTTTATACTTTACAGCTGTTACCCGTTTTTGTTCACCAGCTGCATCTCTTAAAATACAACCTTCGGTAATTTCTCCCGCAATAATCCAATCGTTATGAGAGAATGACCAAAATCTGTGAGAAAAAGTACACTCAATCACCTCATCTTCAACAAATAAACAACAAATTTTTTCTGTATGACTTTGAAATACTTTTAATATTTTTTTCTGTACATTTTCATCCTTTTCAACGTCGTAAGCTATTACAAAATCTCCAGCTGAAAGCATTTCTATAGGAGTATAACCACTTTCTATTTTTACTAAAGTTTCAGATGTAAAACAATGAACAAATTTGGCCAGATCATCCCAGGTTTTTGCAATATTCTCTGCTGCCTCCGCAGCCATCTTACTTACACATTTTCCAGTATTATGTACCAGGAAATTCATTTCACTCACAAAATATGTATGTAAATCATCAACTTCAAAATTATATACTTTTTTCTTTTCGTATAAATAATGTGAAGCTATCAAGGATTCCCAATTACCGCTTCTTGTTCTAATTCTATCATTTTGAGTCAAATCAGCAGCATCTTTCCAACCTGTTTCAGTATAAAATGGATGTTCGGCAGTAGTTTCTATATTTTCGGTTTCGAATGTTAAAACAATAGTTGCATCAACATCATTTTCCATTGTATTTAAGATTTCTCTGAGTTCACTTTCTTTGGTTTCCTCATTATATGCCCAAACAAAATCGCCTATCTGGAGGTCTTCGATATTTTTGTATCCATTTTCTACTGCGATTTTAGTTCCTTTTATAAAACAGGCAAATACACAAACTTTCATGGTAGCCTTGGCAATATCATCCACATGTTTTGCTACGCCTTTGGCCAGTGCTATGGCTCCTTCTTTGGTCAGCACTTTCCCGGCAGCTTCTAGCGCAGCTTTCCCTGCAACTTTTAAACCCGCCTTTAAACCTCCCTTTGCTGCTGTAGAAGCAGCCGTTGTTGCACCAAAACTAACCACACCAGCAATGTCAAGCGCTAAGAATCCAACATTGGCCGCTACCATCCACCAGTTGCCTTTTGCTGCCGAGCGTACAATACCGATTACACTGCCCACCACGGGGATCAATTCTGCTGTATCCCACCAGCCCCAGCCTTCATCTTCTTCTTCTTTTTCGCTATGCTCATCGGTCATTTTAGCCAAATCTTCTTCACTAACGGGAATCTGTCCACTCGTCATGAATTCGATTTTACCTCCTATGCTACAGGGCAGTTTTGATTTAAAAAGTAAAGTTTCTTTCCCCTTGATTTTTACCTTATAAGTATCTGTCCAATCTACTGGTACCGGCGCACAGGCAGATCCTGTAACACTACAAACCCCAAAAGAAGGAATATTGGCAATGGGAATTTTATCGGCCTTGGTGCAGGCCATACAACCGTTTATTTTAACATTCTGATTGGCCAGTCCCTTAAAAAAATTAGGGGCAGCGCCTTTGTCACAATGGCATACGGCTTTATCAACAATATATTCTAACTCATCAGGCATAATCTTTTAGGTTATATCGGTATCATTAGAGTTAATTCTTATGGTGGCTGTTCCGCTCATTTTAACATCGGCACCATCAATTTTGGTTTCAGTACTTCCCTTAACTGATGCTGATGCTGTTGTACTTTCTACGCTTACATCTGTTTTACCCTTAATGGCCACCCCCATTTCCGTAGCATCTAAAGTAATGCCTTCCGTATCTGCCGTTGCGGCAATGGTTTTCTTGGCGCTAATGGCTATTGTACCTTCACCGCCACCTTCTTCGCCCGGTTGCGCATTAATGGCAATGCTGTTGCTGGCGTTAACAATAAAATCTTTGGTATTGATGGTGAAAGAATTAGGTGCCGTTAAGGTTACCTCGCCGTTACCATGCATGGTGATTACGTTTCCGCTGGGATCTTTAACGTTAATGCTCCCATTACTATCATCCATGATGATGGTATTGCCACTTCTGGTGGTTAATGACTTGGTTTTATTGGTATCGCCACCTCCAATGCCCGATTTGCCATGATAAACACTCCCTAATACAATCGGCCTGGCAATATTACCTTCTTCAAAAGCAATTACCACCTGATCGCCCGCCTCGGGAACAAAAGAAAATCCCCGGTTTTTGCTTACCTTTTCGCTGCTTCCGGCGTCGGGCGTAATTACCCGCAGCCATTCGGTTACATCGTTGGTTTGACATTCCCATTTAAACTTCACCTTAACACGGCCGTGCCCTTTTGGATCGGCATTATCTACTACATCCGCCAACTGCATATCAGGGCTTGGTTTGGTATAATTTTTTACCTGAATACGCTCTGTGGTAGAAACTATCCCTTCGAAAGTATTGTAATACTTACTAGTTCCATCGATATTATGGCTAATACTGGTAATCAGAAATTTGCCTAAACTTTCGGTACTGAAAGCAAGTTCTTTTCTGATACTCATGGTAATTTCGGCGATACTTCCTATCGCCAGCGCTGCATTATCACCACTGGCATTTACCTTTAAAAGATTACTGATATTTGCTTTTTCCTCGTTGTCTACATGACTTTTAATATCGCTGTTATTATCAACCCTGATTAATGAAGGCTGATTAAATATTTTACTATATGTTGTATTGGAAGCCTGGATAGCATGATCCAAATCTGGTGATCCGTTAGTTGTAGCTGCACTTTCACTGTGTAGCATCTCATCTTCCTTGGGGCTATAAGCAAAGCGCTTATTTTTTATTGGTGCAATTTCCATTGCATATTGCAGATTTTGCACATCGCGGCCATAAAAAAGCGCGATCTCTTTCTGATTATCCGGTTTGCCAAAGTTTAACTGTTTGCCATCATAAAAAAACCATTCGTGATATTCTCCAGATAATCGGTTCAGGAAATCGAAATCGCTTTCTCTGTACTGTATCAAATAATCAATAGCTGCTTTTCTGGATGCATTGGCTACAATTTTAAGGTCGTTTTGTGGCACTTCTGAAGTGGCAAGACCAACAATGGCATTTAAATCCTTATCGAGATAAGAACCCAGATCAGGACCACGATCGATCAGAATAGTAGGACTATAACCACTTACAATTAATACGCCATGATAGCCATGGCTTTGTGCCAGCTCAACTTTTGTTACTAAGCCGGCAAACTCCTGTAAACTGCCCGATTCATAACCGAAAGAAGCAGTAAGAGTTTTACCTACAAAATCGCGACTATCGTTTAAACTGATCATTCCTGGCGAACCCATTTGATCGTGGTTAAAACGCAACTCGAAATAATGATGATTATTAAACTGTTGTTGCAAGCTAAATGAGGCAAAGTGTGTAATTACCTTATCTTCTATGTTAATTTCGGTTATTAATTTCTTTTCCATATCAACTAAATAATAGTTTATAACTACTTGAACATTCCATCGCGAAAGGTTAAAACGTTTCTTTTTCCATTAAAAACAGCTCCGTTTTTTGTTTCGTTAACCTCGGGATAGTTGATGGTTTTATCTTCAGGATTATATTTCATGGCCAACTGGGCCGCAAGTTTCTCTTTATCCTCACCTTCTTTCAGGTCGGCAGAAGCAAACAACTGGGTCTTAACTGCTTTCCCAAGTTTAAATAATGGCTTCTCAATGCTAAATTGTGAATGATTGATTACTAAAGCATGACTTACACTATAGGGCTCCGTTCCACTCATTTGGCCATACCCCGTAAAGAGATATGTTTTTTGAGGAGCAGTATTTAAACTATATATATGTTCAAAAAATGGAGTCGGGCTCCCTTCATCGTCTTTATCTTTATAAAGGTCGTCAAATGAGATTGCGGTAAGTACATTATTTTCGTTTTTATACTGAACAATGTTCTGCACGTGCCACATAGAACCCGAATAGGGCGAAAGCCAGTAAAACACCTTAAGCTTTTTATCATCGGCAATTAATACATTAATTTCGTATGCTTTTAACGAGGCAAAATCATTTTCAAAAGCATTTGGCTTTTCGAGCGCATTAATGAGTGCTTTAATAAAAATTTCTTCAGCTTCGGTATTTCCATCATTAAGATAACTTTCTCTTGAAGCAACCATTTTAGCTGCTAATTTTTCAAGTGAATCTGTTTTGGTAAACCCTGTGCTTTTATTATCTTGTATAATAGAATCAGCTGTATATGCGGCACTTTGCCTTTTATCTTCATGTTTTGCGCCGCATGAAAAAAATAGAAACACCAGAGAAAAAAATAAAATGCCAGCTATTTTCATATTTATTGCCTTGGTATATTAATTAATCCCCTATTTTCCATAGCCTTTAAAATAACGGCTGTTCCAATTTGCTTATTTACATAATCGAGGCTAAAAAAATGATCACGTGGAAAACCTCCTTTAGTATACAGGTTAGAGCCACCCCACAGATATGGCGAATTGATGTTATTGTTTTGGTATGCTTTCGCTATACCATTATATTGCTCTAAACGCAGTAAAACCTTTGGTAAAGACCAAACCGTTTCCTTATCCAAACCGCGTAACTTTAAAGCGTCAACAGCACTTTCTTCAAAGGTAAATGGTGGACCATGACTGATTTTTGGTCGGTTTGCAGGATGCTGCCTGGTAAACCCACTTAGCGGGTCGCCATTGTGCAGGTGCTTGGTAAAATCGGAATTACTTTCCCTGTAATGCACACAGGCAATAAAATACCACGGAATACCACTACTTTCAGAGAAAACACTATTATCTAAAAATGTTCTGCTAAAAAAACTATTGCCGATTTTCGGATTTCTTTTAAGGAAAAAATCATCAGGCTCGGTTACAAAGCAGGTATTGCGATAAGTGTATTCGGTTAAATTAAGAAGTTTATTTCTTACCGCCTGATATCTTGATTTATGATTTAAGATTTTATCGTCAATAATCCGGTTGACCTCTGCAAATTTTAACGGAGAAATAGTACAGGAATTGAACAGGTTTATGTATTCTAAATCGGTAGCCATAGGTAGCTCTTTTTATCACGCACCAAAAACAAAAAAATCGTTATTAGCACCAGCATGCCCGGCAACTAATAACGATTTAAATCGGATTAAGCTTTTGGCCAATCGTTTTCGTGTTCTGCATTGCCCAGCTTTAGCTTACGGGCAGATACTACAAAACTTAAAGTCATAGGTGTATTGTCGTTTACGGCAATACCCTCGTTATATTGGATGATATAACCATCTTCGAAAGACAGTTCTTTCATTTTCGCATCTTCTTCGCCTTTTTTGAAAACCAATGTTCCAGAAAGTGGCTTATACTGGTTGTTAACCATTGATTCGATTACGGAAGTATCTTCAGTTGATTCGATTTCGATGTGGATGGTACCACCATAAACACCTGACGACGGACGGCCTTTGGCGTCAACATCTCTATTTAATGAAAAGCTGCACTGTAGTACATCAAATTCTTTTGATCCTAAGTTTAAACGGGTTTTGAATGCCATTGTAGTAAAGTTTAATGTTTTTGAAAAGAATGAATTGCGCTGAGCGGTTGGCGTGGAGCGAAGAGCATGGCGTTTTAATTACCTTCGGCCTTCAACCTTCCTACCCTCAACCCTTCTTTAGGCTTTTGGCCAATCGTTAACATGCTCTGCGCTGCCTAATTTAAGCTTGCGGGCCGAAATCTGGAACTTGAGTGTCATCGGGTGATCGCCAACAATGTTTATCCCTTCGGAATATTTAACAATGTAGCCGTCTTCGAAGTTAACTTCTTTCATTTTGGCATCTTCCTCCGATTTTTTGATCAGCAGGGTTCCTGTAATGGGTTTGTACTGGTTGTTTACCATCGCCTCGATAATTGAGGTGTCTTCGGTTGATTCGATCTCAATGTCGATGGTACCGCCGTAAACTCCGGAAGAGGGTCTTCCTTTAGCATCTACATCACGGTTTAACGCATAGGCACAATGAAGCACATCGTACTCCTTGCCTGAAAAGTTTAATCTAGCTTTGAAAGCCATAGTTTTAAAATTTAAAGGTTAAAAAAAATTGAATTTATGTAGTGTCCACTACCGTATAATATAAACCAAATATTAGGCCAAATATTGCGTATCTATCTCATATATAACCAGTAACACAGCCTAAACAATTTGAAAATCTTAACTGACGCTATAAAAAACGCAGATTATTGCACAGAAAAAAATTGTATTTTTTTTGAAATCAATTGATATCTTATTTTTATTACACACAACAGCTCAAAATATTGTAGCATTTTAGGGCAAAGTGTTACTTTTCAGTACAGTTATATTCACAAGCTCATTGATTCCAATTAACCAAATACTTGCTGCCGGCTTTATTTTATCCTTGTATACGGCGTGCTGTTTCCTTCGGCAGCTAATATTAGTGTATCTCCTTTAAAATGATAGTTCAAATCGAATTCTTCATTTCCTGTAGCTTTTCCTTTATAAAAAATTTTATCTTTATTAATTCTATAGGTCATTTTTGAAGTAACCTGCTCTTTTCCATTAACTGAGGTTTGTAAGAAATTACCATCTGTGGTAAATTCTAAATACATTTTACCCAAATTGGTTTTTGTTTTATAATCTATTAAATC
This sequence comes from Pedobacter jeongneungensis, assembly GCF_000633455.1. Classification (GTDB taxonomy): domain Bacteria; phylum Bacteroidota; class Bacteroidia; order Sphingobacteriales; family Sphingobacteriaceae; genus Pedobacter; species Pedobacter jeongneungensis_A. Next base: position 572,085 of record NZ_AYMG01000001.1, on the reverse strand, counting down.
ACCAACCCATTTGCCAATCAATTTCTTTTCCTGATTTGCATTTTGAGAGGTACAGCTCAGAAAAGCAAAAACGAATAATACTAATAATGTTCCCTTCATAATTTTAAAATTTCTTTTTAATAAGCATTTTGCAAGCTTGCCAAATTTCATACCATATTGAGATTATGGTTTTAATATATTAAATAACAGTTAACCTATCTCCTTTATGTTTTCGCTGAAAACGAAAATCGAGGTATATATTATCATCGGGGTTTGTTTTATTTTTTAAGCGGATAATCCCTTCGCCATCTGCCCTGTGTACAAGAGATACAATTTTTCCATATCCCTGAAAATCCAACTGAAAGGTTTCCTTAAATAACGGTTCTACTTCATAATCTGTATTCTGAATCAATTTTACTATTTCTTCTTCTCTTAATTTTTTTTCACCCTCTCTATAATGTAAAGCCTGAGTGATCAGATCTTCTCTTTCTTTTACCAATGATGAATAGGCTGCAACATCTCTTTTTACAAACAATTCGTGTATTTTTTTATATTCATCAAAAACTTCATTTTTAATGTTTTTGTCTTCATCATCCTGCTCCTTTTTTAAATCCACCGAGTTTCGCCAGCCTGTCAGATTAAACGGAACTTCTGCGTTAAAAGTACGATGCCACTCATAGGCTGGCAGGCCTTTAAACTTATCGGGCTGTTTGGCTACATAATCACCCTCGTAACCGGTCTGGCTTTCCTGGTCCCATTTTTCTATCCACTGCTTATCTTTCTGATCAATATGAATTCCATTATGTGCGTTCATATCACCAAAATAAGTTGGTTTTTTAAAGGTTTCCCGGGTAAAGTGAGAGAACTTCAGGTTTACATAACCTTCATCACCGAAAACTGATTGATTAAATTTTGGATACATCCTTACGATAACCTCATGCTTACCTGATGTTAAAAGCAGTTGGTTAATATCATAATCGCCAGTTATACCACCTCCATTTTGAGTAACTTCGCCCATTATCCTCAACAATAAAACATCATCTACAAACACTTCGAACTGGCACTCCATGTTATCGATGTACACTCTATTGATGCGCCGCTCCATAATTGTTGTATCTGTTTTTTGAGGGAATTCCATATTTATGTTCTTTTTATTAATTAAACGGGTTCTTTGTTTCCAAAAATTTTCAGTTTTTACCAACTGTTTTTTTGTTTTATCGGGCAACTTTTGCTGGCATGACAATAAAGCAAAAAATAAGATGCCCAATAGCGCTATTCTTGATTTTATCATGGGAGAATATACTGATTTGTTAAATTGGGAACATCTGCTTTTAAAAAAGGCTCTTTATCATTACTAAATTTTAACATTCTTTTATATACACCAACCACAATCTCCGCCTCAAATGTAAATATCAGGCCAGAAAAGCCAAGTTCGGGTTTGTAAAATACACCTTTCTCATCAGAATCAATTTTAAGTTTAGCAGCAAAATAAGCTTTGGCAGCACCTTGTGCTCTAAGTTTTACCTCAACTTCCATAAACCAGGATTTATACTTAACAGCGAAGCTAATTTTGATCGTTATCTCTACACCCATTTCAGCCCCAAGATCTAAAGAGCCTGCTTTTATTCCTGTAAGGCTATTAATTTCAAGTGCATTAAAATCGAAACTAAGCTTCCCATAAAATTTAGCTTCAAATGTAATCCCTCCATTTAACTGACTTAGAAGTAATTCCGTTCCGGTAATCATAGCTGCAACAAGAGGATGCATTCTACTCCCAACGGCTAACAGATCGATGACAAACTGTGCACCAATTAAAGGATCTCCTTTAAAATTTAACTTTCCAACAGTTGCGATTTTTCCAACATTAACGCCCTCTCCTTTTTGTAAATTCCAGCTGATAGCTGCATTTAATGCAGGGGATTGTACCTCGAACATAAAGGGAGGTTTCCCAGGAATTTTCTTTACCGCACCTCCAACGGTATCCTTTACTTTATCTGCAATTTCTTTATATTTTATAAAAACATCGAGTACTTTTCTAATTTTCTTTCCAAATTCGGTGCCTAATTCCGACTTTGATTGTTTAGCATTCCACTCGGCCTGAAGCTTTAGTTCAAATTTGGTAAGCATCTCCGGACTGTTCTGGATCCTTTTGGATTCCATCCCTGAAGAAACTGCTTTCGATTGAGCCTTTCTATTTTCCCGGATAATCTCTTTAACCTCATCGGGTTTTGGATTATTCCTGCTATACTCGGGTAAATTGGCGTGTGTATAGGCTGCTGAGTTTACAAAATTATATGAAAACTCAAGCGTCCATTCTACATCTGGATATACCTGAACATTCACCGTGGGATTATTCCTTACTGAAAAATACCTGCATGAATGGATATGCACCAGGTATTCATTAGCAGAGCTATATATTCCTCTTAAAGTGGCTTTATGTGTTGGCCACAGGTAATCTAAAGGCATTATACCGGTTCTACCCATGCTTGATACTGCAGGAATAGTTATACTTCCTTCATTCTTTGCTTTCTGCTCGTTGAGATTGAATAAAGTAATGGTTTTATCATGTTTCTTTCTATCAAAACATGCTTTAGTATCGAAGTTAACCGGTTGTATCAGAATATTTTTTGGCGTACTGCCTGATATGGTCTGATAAATGATTGTATGTGCATTGTGGCCATAATATTCAAATGCAATATCTACACGCCTGTTGTTGGTATAATCATATTCATTTTTGTATTTGATATTATCACGGCCCATTTTATCATCGGTAGGGTTCACCTCGCCATGACCAGCGGTTTTAATCCTATTGGGATCTAACTTTCCTTTAATAAAAAATTCTCTGACTGTTTTTGCCCTGTTTTCTGACAATACATTGTTGTGGTTCTGTTTACCGATTACACAGGCAAAACCATCAAGTTGTATGATGCTGTGCCTATGCTCTAACAAGAACTGGAGAATATTATTAAGCTGTTTAAGACTTGCGGGTAACAGTTCCGTACTGTCGAATTTAAAATAAATAGATTCGAGCGTTGTTTCCCTTTTATCAGAAATATTTTTAACACCCTTTCCGTTATCAAAGATGAGAACAGGTTTAGCTCCCGCTTCGGTTACGTTAATTTGTTCGAACTTACACAACTCAAACCTTGCTTCATTTTTATCGGGCTGATAAATGGTAACAGGTGTTCTGTTTTGAGGTGGTTCTACCACCTGTGATTTGAGTTTATCTTTTATCCTTAAAAACCGGGCATGGGCAGTATCGCCTTTTCCACCAGTATCTTCAATGTATTTACCAGTTACAGGATGTACCACACGAACGTAAAACTCCTCTACATCGGATCTATCGTTCATCGAATGGTACCAGGCATAGGTATTTGGGATTTTCAGGTTAATTTCTCCATTGATTACACTAACCCTGTAAATTTTACGGGTTACCTCATCGTCTTTTGGCCATAGCCCCATGGCTGATCTCAGTTTTCTGAAAACCCTTACTTCTACGTTATCATAGCCATTTAAACCTTCGGTAAAGAGCCTGAGCCAAATGAGTTCTCCATAAGAAAACTGATAGGTTTTGCGTACATCGGCTCCACCTTCATTTTGGGTCCACCGGCTGTCTACTATTTTTGCAGGCGATTCGCCCCTGATTTTCAGTCCGGATTTGCTATCGAAATTTCCGCTCCATGTTGCCTCAATATACCACAGGTATGGTCCGCATAATCTTCTGGGTATCCGGTAACCATAGCTAAAGTGGCTTGGTATTGTTTTCTGGAGATCAATAATACTTTTCTCGTTAAAAACGGCCCACTTTATATCTTTCTTTTTATCCTGTTCGGTAGTACCTGCCTGCCATTCGCCTATTTTGAACCAAACATACTGATCAGGGGCAACTACCACCAACTGACCAGGTATAGATCCTTTATTAGCATTATATACTTTACCTTCGCCGGTCCAAATAATTTTCTTTATTCCCTTTGCCATACGTTATGCTTTAACACTCGTCTCTACACCGTTAAAATTATTTGCAGATTCACTTAATGATTCTGACATGGGATTGAGCTGTGATTGTACGTCTTTATTTGCGTTATTAAAGTTCTGCTTTGAGGCCTCTGCTTTTTGCCCATGCTGAACAATCTCAATGCAATCGGGCCCTCCTATAGGGCAGGTAGCTTTACTATCTTCGAGCAAAATTTTACCTCCGTTGGTAAGGATGGTATCCTCATAAAAGCCCGACCATTTGGTTACCACTGCATTGCAGGGCTTATTGTACATTTTTGAGCAGGAACCGAACATATTTTTTTCGAAAGTTGGGCCGATATCCATTGTGGTTGCTATCGATTTCTGGCTTCCATCTTTATCGTTTGCATATTCTTTGGTATGCGTTAGCACTTTAAGTTTATCGGGGGCTGATCCAAATTTGCACATACACTGTGCCCCCTGAACTACAATATGTTTCTCTGCCATTGCCTTAATTGTTTAGTAAACGACCCCAAAATCCTTTTTTTGATGGGCCATCAAGTACCACCATTTCCGTTACCGGCAAACCTTTAACATTGGTATCCAGTTCGAAATCGTGATCAAACTCCCGATCATTTTCAGGAATCAATGTAATTTTTACCTTTACTTTCGCTTTTTCCTGTTCTCCATAACTAAAATCAGAAACTACGGATATGATACGCTTAAATTTGGGGTGTAAAAGATAATATCCCTCGTAATTGCCATTAGCCCTGTTTGTGATATATAATTCATCTTTCAAAGGCACAATAGTACCATCATGTATCAATTCTATCGCCCCAAAGCTATTGGTTTGGGTACCTAATTTCTCTTGCGTTAGGTAGCCTTCTACGTTAAAGCCTCTGGCTATAGGAAATTTATATATGGATTGTGTTACATGGTTTTGGCCATATTCTTTATAAACCGGTTTAAAAAAAGTATGGATAAACCAATCGTTATTTAAAAATGCAAGGTTAATACTATCAGCGTTAACCAGCTGTTTTTCCATCCGCTCGATATAGCTTTCTACAAGGTCGCCTTCAAAATTATCCTGAATTTTCTTTTTAACAGATGGCCATCTTTTTAAGATTTCTGCATGGTTGTAAATGTCCTGGAAGCCTCCGTTTTGATCGACGGTAATTACGAGTGGATAAAATACTTTTCCAGCTGCATAAGCAAGTCGATCGGCAATCAGATCGGGTAAAATTTCGTTGACAAAAACATCACTGACCCGCTCAATTTGAAATAACGCTTGTCCATCTTTACCTGGCTTTAACCTGGTAACTCGCACTTCGTATTTCACTTCGTTGCTGTTTTCTTCGCCTTCGTTAAAAACAATTAAAACACCATATTTTAAACATACTTCAGCAGGCCAATCTAAACGAAGGGCATTTAAGCCTGAATAATATATTGTTTTATTTGAAATGTCCATTTTAAAACTGTATCAACTTATTTTACAAAGAATTATCGAACATAATTAATATACATTTAGCTTTGAAAAACATCATAATACCAGTCACCTCCGTATCTGAATAATACGGAGACTATTAACAGCATAAAGAAGTAGAGTAGCGATTGTTTAAGGTATTTATATTCTTTCTTTTCACTCAATTTTAAGTAATAGTTGGCAATTAAAAATAAAATGCCCGAGATGAGACCTGAAGGAATTCCTCCCCAAATAACTGCAATTGATCCTCCCCATCCACCCCGCTCAAACAAAAACCAGAAGAGCATGCTTATTAAAATACTTCCTGATAAGAAGCCTACAACTTTTAAAAAATTTGCCCCTGATATTGCGTAAATAACTATAGATAGCCCAATTATTAAAATTGAAGGGGTATAAACCAAATCATCTAAAAAATCGGTTTTTTCAAGAGGAAAAATAACACCAACTGCAATAAGGCTAAGTACTATACCTATGCAAAGGCCCGTCCTTTTAATTTCCATATTGTTTCTTTTTATAACCTGGATTTTCTCAAGCTTAAATATTTCTCTCAACAAATCTGTTGCTCTTGGCCTGACATCGATTTTAGTAGCAGTGCTTCCCATCACTTATTTCATAAAAGGATTATCCAATAATGCATTTGATATCAAATAAAAAGAAAGCACCAAACTTACTATAGATAAAATTCCGAAAAAGGCCACGCTCCTTACGAAATACAGTACCCAAACCGTTTGTATTTTTCTTATCAAAAGATCGGCAAGAACGAATAAAATAGCAGTTGGAATACTAATTACCAACCCAAATTGTTTTATGGTCTGCAATATGGCTGCGAAAGTAATTTTATCAGCAAGGGCGCCAAAACTATATACAAAATATAGGGTAACTATTGCGGTAGCTAATAAAAGAACGATCAAAAACTGAATCAATAGCTGGGGTATATTTTTCATAGTTATTTCTTTTTATAGCCAGGGTTCTTTCCTGAACTGAAGGCACCCCTCAATCCCTGTTCTACCTGTGGCCAAAACTGCGTGTGGCTTAAGCTATGAGATACCATAGCTAAATAAGGAACTGTGCCAGGTCTAGCCATTAGATCGAGTTTTTTATCTTGATCTGCAACCAGTTTTGCATGATATTTTGTTACCAATTTAGAGTATACCTGTAAATCTTTCCTCAGTTTGGTAATTTCAGTATCGAGACTACCAAAAACCACCGGCTCTATCACCTTATCGATTACCATAGTAACCAATAGCAAGGTAATTGGTTCTATAAACTGGCTAAACAGTCGCATTAATACCTCTTCGAGGTTATTTTTTTGTAATGCACCTACTGTGCCGGTAATAAAACCTTCACATATTGCTTTTTTGCCACGGCTATGATAAGGATCATGGGTGGTAATGTTAATATCCTGAATACTTAGTCCCGCTGCCTGATCGGCAGGAGTCCACGAGTTAATTTCGATGCTATCTGTTAATCCTGTGTTTTCTGCAAACACCCTGGCCAATAAATGAAGGATATAGCTATCTTTCTCACTGCTTTTAATGTCAAACAATTCGTTTAATACTGCTATTCCCTGCGATAGCCTTAAATTACCGACAAATTTAGCTTTACTATAACCTGTATTGGCATTATTGTAATTATTGTATACATCGAAAGTCCATTGCAAAAACCTTTTCAGTATCGCAACAAAACCATCTCTTTCTTTGTCTAAAGCTGGCTTGTTAACATTGATACCCTGGATATATTTAATAAATTCCTGCGTTAGCACGTTGGCGCCTTTAAATACCTTCGCCATTTCGCGCCATATAATCTCGCCTTCTTTTTTTGACATCCATAAATCAAGCAGGTTAGATTTAAGTGCTCCAGTATCTACCTCCTCGAGTATTTTTAGGCCCTTTTTAAAATTGGCCATGTTAAAATTCTTCAGAAATACTTCCAGGTTTACCAAACTAAAATCGGCTACGAGCCTCTGTGTTAAATCGTACTCATTGTGTACGTTAATAATTTTACAGTCTTTGCGTATCTTGGCATGGTTTAACTGATGTTTCTTTTTAAAAAACGGGGTAGAGAGGTAAGTAATGCTTTTTATTTTCCAGGTTTCCGGAAAGCGCTTATCTGTTGCAATAAGGTTGGTAAACTGGTTAATTACATTGCCACCATGCGAGTGACCAATTAAGTGAAGATGCACTTCTTTTCTTTTAAAGCCTGGATAAACCCTCACAAATAAATCAAGCAACCGATCGGCAGCTTTGTTTCTCTCCTGTGTATCATTATCACCCGACCAGCTAAAGAAGCTGCCCTCTATGTGCAGATTAAGGTATTGAGGCTTTAATTCTTTGATTTTATTCCAAAAATTTTCTTTACTGGCCTGCCAATACTCTGTATTTGCCTGGTGTTTTAAACCCTGCGTATTTATGGGATCAGTAGTACCTGCAACAAACATTACAACATCAACGATCGTTTTATCCTTTGTGGCCTCAGGTACAACAAACCTCGGCTTCTTAAACATTACATTCGTCATAGCCTGTTTATTTACCGGTGATATTAATTTTTTTATTGGATGCTAAAACTAAATTTTCGCTCAGGGCAACAATTTCCACCTTTTCAGCACTTTCCATATGTGTTTGCGATGTTGAAACATATTTATTAGAGATGGTAATAAATAAATTTCTAGCGGTTTTTTTGATGGCCATGTTAAAAAAGATTTGATTTTTCGGCACTGTTAATCTCTACTGTTTTTTCAGAACTTTCCAACAGCATGTTTTCTTTGGTGCTAAAAATGGTTACCTTTTCTGCATACTGTGTAGAATCCTGTGCGCTCCTGGTATATGCCTTTTCTATCAGTTCATTTTTATTGTTCGCTGTTTCGCGCATATCGCCGGTGGCACTAATGTTGATATCTTTACCTGCAGTTTGTATAATATCCTTGTTCGCACTCGAAGTGATGTTTTCGCCAGCATTTTCTGAAATATTTTTACCAACGCTCACATCCATATTTTCCTGTACATTAATCTGCATATTCTTACAGTTTAAAGTCATGTTTTCTAATGCAGTGATGGTAATATTATTGCCTTTGGTGTCGATATGGATAATGTTGCTGTGGATATCGGTAATTTTAATTCCCTGTGTTTCCTGGTTATCATCAAATTCAACAAGATGCCCGCTTCTGGTGATGATGCTTTTAAGGTGGTTTTTAATTAAAGGACTACTATCCACACTGGAGCTGTGGTAAACACTTCCCATTACTACCGGGCGAGCGATATTCCCCTCTTCGAACGCAATCATCACCTGATCATCTATTTCGGGAATCGCGAAATATCCACGGTTATTACCTCTATCACCAACGCCAGCACTTGGCGTAACTACACGTAACCACTCTGTAACATCGTTGGTTAAACATTCCCATTTAAATTTCACTTTTATACGGCCCTGGCCCTGTGGATCATTATTATCAATCACATCTGCCAGTTGCATATCGGGCTGTGGTTTTTCAAAGTTTTTAACCAATAAGCGCTCTGTTGTAGCTATTTTTCCTTCGAAAATGTTATGGTATTTACCATTTTCGTCGATGTGGTGTTTAATGCCCGTAATCAGAAATTTGCCCAGGCTTTCTGATGTAAAAGCCAATTCTTTGCGAAGGCTCATGGTAATTTCGGCAATACTACCAATGCTCAGGCCTGCATTATCGCCCCTGGCTGTTACTTTTAAAAGTTCACTGGTATTGGCTTTTTCTTCATTTTCGACCAGGTTTTTAATGTCGTTGTTATTATCTACTCTGATTAACGAAGGCTGGTTGAAGGTTTTACTAAAGGTAAGGTTAGAGGCTTTAACAGCATGTGATAAATCAGGAGTACCATCAACTTTACCAGTACTTTCGCTCAGCAACATCTCGTTCTGCTTCGGATTATAAGAGAAACGCTTATTTTTTATTGGTGCAATCTCCATTGCATACTGCATTTCCTGAACATCCCTGCCATAAAACAAGGATATTTCTTTCTGTGTATTTGGCTTACCAAAATTAAGCTGTTTACCATCGTAAAAAAACCATTCATGGTATTCGGCCGAAAGCCGGTTTAGAAAAGCAAAATCACTTTCCCTGTATTGAATAATATAATCAATAGACGTACCTCTAACAGCATTGGCCACCACTTTTAAATCGTTGGCAGGTGTATCTTTGGTTGCCAATTTCACGATCTCATTGAGGTCTTTATCTAAATATGAACCTAAATCAGGTCCACGATCGATTAAAATAGTTGGACTATAACCGCTTACAATTAAAACACCATGGTAACCATGACTTTGCGATAGTTCAACTTTAGAAACCAGGCCTACAAAATTCTGCATGCCCTCTGCTGAATGGCCAAAAGAAGCAGTTAAGGTTTTCCCCACAAAATCGCGGCTATCATCCAAACTGATCAGTCCCGGCGCTCCCATCTGGTCGTGGTTAAAACGCAGTTCGAAGTAATGATGTTCGTTAAAAGCCTGTTGAAGACTAAAGGAAGCAAAATGTGTAATTTCCTTATCCTCTATATTGATTTCTGCAATGAGTTTCTTTTCCATATTAATTTATCTTGATCACAACAATTACCCTAAGCCAAATGCCGGGTATGCACATGCGCTTATATTAAAAATGGATCCATTTTCTGCAAACCGTATGTCCAGACGAATGTTGTGTGTTGATGCCGAACCAAACGTTTTACCTAAATAGTAATAGTTTTTTACTGCAATATGTTTGGAATGGTTAGACATCATTGAGCATTAATTTTTGAGGTAGCTTTCTAAATTAATATACGCATCAAAAAGCAATATTAATTTTGGGATGATAAGGTAGATGTAGGGTGATAAAAATAGCGAATAATTAAAAGCGCTCCGATAAATCGGCGCGCTTTAATTACTATATGTTTAGTGATGACTAAGCTTTTGGCCAATCGTTTTCGTGTTCTGCATTGCCCAGCTTTAGCTTACGTGCTGATACTACAAAACTTAAAGTCATTGGCGTATTGTCGTTTACGGCAATACCCTCGTTATATTGGATGATATAACCATCTTCGAAAGACAGTTCTTTCATTTTCGCATCTTCTTCGCCTTTTTTGAAAACCAATGTTCCCGAAAGTGGCTTGTACTGATTGTTAACCATTGATTCGATTACGGAAGTATCTTCAGTTGATTCGATTTCGATGTGGATGGTACCACCATAAACACCTGATGACGGACGGCCTTTGGCGTCAACATCTCTATTTAATGAAAAGCTGCACTGTAGTACATCAAATTCTTTTGATCCTAAGTTTAAACGGGTTTTGAATGCCATTGTAGTAAAGTTTAATGTTTTTGAAAAGAATGAATTGCGCTGAGCGGTTGGCGTGGAGCGAAGAGCATGGCGGTTATATTGCCATAAACCCTAAACCTTACGCCTTAAAACCTCTCTTTAGGCTTTTGGCCAATCGTTAAGGTGCTCAGCGTTGCCTAATTTAAGCTTGCGGGCTGAAATCTGGAACTTGAGTGTCATCGGGTGATCGCCAACAATGTTTATCCCTTCGGAATATTTAACAATGTAGCCGTCTTCGAAGTTAACTTCTTTCATTTTGGCATCTTCCTCTGTTTTCTTGATCAGCAGGGTTCCTGTAATGGGTTTGTACTGGTTGTTTACCATCGCCTCGATAATTGAGGTGTCTTCGGTTGATTCGATCTCAATGTCGATGGTACCGCCGTAAACTCCGGAAGAAGGTCTTCCTTTAGCATCTACATCACGGTTTAACGCATAGGCACAATGAAGCACATCGTACTCCTTGCCTGAAAAATTTAATCTAGCTTTGAAAGCCATAGTTTTAAAATTTAAAGGTTAAAAAATTGATTTAATGTAGCGTCCGCTACTTCATCAACTTGACCAAATATCAGGCCAAATATGATCTATATTACTCACAGCTAAGCATTAACCTGATTCTTAAAAAACAGTTAATTTGTGCTTATCGCCTAAAAACGCAATTAAACAATATTACAATGTGGAAAAGGTGTGGAAAAATCTGAGTATATCTTTAGTGTTACAATTACATTAAAGCGAGTTGATAATGCTACAAAACTGTAGCGATTATACCCAAAGTGTAGCGTTTTAGGACAGGTTAATGTTTATTTTTTTAAATCATTAGAATGGTCTGTGAGACACAGACCATGGCGACTTTAAATCAGCTGTGAACCAAATTTTTCCATTTTTGCCAGCCATTTTTGACTGTAATGATTTTCTAATGAATGAAGTTCGCCAATGGTATTGGTAAGCACCGGACTCATCCTGCATTTTTCGAAAACTACTTTTTTAATGGAAAGGTAAGTGGTTTTTTTATTTGCTTTCCACTCTTTAAAGGTTGCTTCGTCTAAAATAGAAACAATCCTTGCTGAACGGCCACTAAAATTGTTGTTTACGTTTTGCTGTTGGGTGGTAAAAATCTGATCGGGCATAAAAAGGCGGTCGAAAAAGCCCCTAATTTTTGCCGGAATATGATCTACATAAACAGGACAAAAAAGCACTACATGGCTACTCTGCCTAATGGCCGTTAAGGCTTTCTGCAAATCAGGCTCTAACTCGGCAATCTGCCTGTTGTTAAACAGCTTGTTCGAATTAAATATCAGATCGATAATGGCCAACTCCCTTACGGTAGCGCCAACACTTTCTGCACCTTGCTTATAGGCGTTAATCAGGAAATTTGTAGATGCGTTTTTTTCAATATCCCCATTCAGGATAAGTACTTGCTTCATTTTTTTTGATTAATCTGATCTGGCCGATGCATTACAAAATTATAAAGAATTTGTTAAGTGTTATGCATAACCCATAAAAAAACCCAACGCTAAGGTTGGGTTTTTATTTTCAGCAATCAAAAACTATTGTTGATTATACTCTGTATTCCATGTTGTATTTTCATCTTCTCCTTTATGTCCATCCAGTTTTACCACAAAACTTTTGGCAGGAAAATATGGTGTAATGTGGATATCAAGGTGGATTCTGTCTTTTTGTTGTTCGTCTCTTTCGAAGCGCATAATCTTAAATCTTTCAATCAAACGGTCTGCACCCTGAATACCATCTAAAAACTTAACAATCTGCCCGCGAAGGTCCTGTTCTGTTTTAGAAGTCCAGTTTTCGAAAGCTCTTCTGTTTAAGAAATCGAACAATACTTTGGTTACGTAATCAAATACACGCACAACAGAATAAGTTTGCAAACCAATGTTATCGCCATTAAACAAAGTTTTAGCAGAGAAAGCCATTACTTTACCATATTCGTTAACCATTGGCACCAATCCTACTCTTTCTAAATGAGATATTTCACTTTTCTTTAGATCGAATTTTACGCCATCTACCTCGTTTATAGCACCATGTTTTTTACCTGCAGTAACCTGCGACATTAGGGTATAATACATTTTACCCGCAAGTGCAGCCGAGCCTGGCACGGTTAAATCATCTTCTTCACCTACTTCGGCAACTTTACCACGGCCCACTAACCAGTTACAGGTCATAATCACGTTCGATCTGAATGCATCAGCACCGGTAAGATTGGCGGCAGTAAATAGATCAAGTACATCATCCGGCTGATCCAGATCGGCAAAATCTGTTACCAGCATGGCTTTGTTATTGTGGGCTATTTTGCCCCATCTTTCTACCACTTTATTCGAACCCATATAACCTGGCACCACCATTAAAGAATAGTTTTTGCGAAGGTCTAAACGGTCGTAATTTTGCTTTAACTCATCATCCACATATTCGATAAAACGTGGGTTATCCAAATCTTTAATCTGATCCATTGATGCATTTAACAACACCACATTTTTAAGTTTATCAGATTCGGTATTTTTATAAAATAAATGAACCGAACGATAAGCCTGCTCTAATTCTCTGGTGCTTTCTAAGGCAGTACCGATATTTTTGCTCAGGTTTTGTTCTGCTGCATTCAGTTTTTCGGTGCTTTTTTCTACCATATCAGCAACCGAAGTTGAAGATTCGAGCACATCAATCCAAAGCTGGATTTTCTTTTTTAACTCTTCGCGTTCTTTCTTTTTTTCATCACCGGTTAAAAAAATCTGTTTACGGGCTTTACGTTCAGGGTTTAAGTTCTGAAGGCCATCAACCGTAGCTTCCAACAAATCGAAACCGCCAACACGAGCCAGTTTTTCTAAGTTATCTTTAAGTGATGTTTTCTCTATGGTTTTGACTTCGGCGGATTTAAAACCTGCTTCAGATGTATTTTGGTCTGCTTTTAATTCTTGAGGATTTGACATGTTTTTTCGGCGTTAAGATTATTTATTCTGCTCCAATTCGTCAACAAAATTCTTTAAAGCACTAATGAAGGCCGATTTTGTTTCTTCGTCATCAAGTGTAGCTTTTAAGGTTTTGTTTGATTTTAACTGTTTGATTACGTTAAGCGACATTTCTCTCTCGATGTTAACATTGGTGAGGTAGTTACTTTGGTTGATAATGTTTTTCACACCAAAATCGCTTAAATCGGTAAAGTTGATGGTTTCGCCAACGGTAGATCCATCTTGTTTTTCGAAGGCTACCCTCACATTTGGTTTGTAATGTTCGAATACTTCTTTCACCGTTTTTAATCCTTCTACTTTTTCAGGCTTGATGGGTTCGTTATCGGTAAGTTTTTGTACAAAAAGTGTTTTGTTGTGGGCAATTTCTGCGAAAGCTTCTGAGGTGTCAATTTTCCGCTCGTTACCGCCAATTTCATAATTAAACATAGTATGTAGATTTAGGTTTACGATTAATTTTTTCTAATAATATAATAGTTAACGTTTTAACTCAATTTTTGTTCCAATGTAACAACTTCTGGCTGAATAATATTCCATTCCAGTTTATCTTCTTCCAGATGTTTGCTGACAACAATCTTTGATCCTTTTTTTAGTTCACCCGAAATGATGTATTTGGAGATCGGTCTACGTAAAAGATTACGGATAACTGCCGATAGCTGCCTTGCGCCATACTTAGGTGTAAAGCCATCTAAAGCAATCATTTTTTTAGCATCATCTGCAATTTCGAATTCAATACCCAGCTTATTTAACGATTGTACCAAACTGCTCAACTGGATTTCGAAAATACGTACCACATTGCTTTCGTTAATTGGCGCAAAAGGAACAATTTCTGAAATCCTGGCTAAAAACTCAGGACGGAAATGCCCCGCCATTACTTCCATGAGCTGGTTAGAAGCCGGAATAACACCTTTACCAATCTGTTCTGCAATCCATTCGCTGCCGATGTTCGATGTAAAAAGTATTAATGAATTGCTAAAATCGCCCTCTTTGCCCAAACGGTCGTGCATGTGGCCTTCGTCCAGAATCTGTAAAAAGGTATCGAAAACGGAAGGGTGCGCTTTTTCAATTTCATCAAATAACAATACCGAATAAGGTTGTTGCCTGATTTTATTCACCAACAAACCACCTTCTTCGTAACCTACGTAGCCCGGAGGCGCACCATAAAGCAGTGCGGCACTGTGTTCTTCTTTAAATTCGGACATATCGAAGCGGATCATCGCTTTTTCATCGTTAAACAAGAATTCGGCGATTGATTTGGCCAGTTCGGTTTTTCCCGTTCCGGTTGGACCCAATAAAAAGAATGATCCAATGGGCTGTCCTTTTTTGTTTAGTCCACTACGCGATTCGAGTATGGCATCAGAAACAGCTTTTAAAGCCTGATCCTGCCCTACCACACGTTTTTTAAGGTATTGCTCCATATTGAGCAATTTTTCCTTTTCGCCAGCCTGCAGTTTACCCATTGGGATACCTGTTTTATACGCTACAATAGAGGCAATATCCTGTTTGGTAATGCGGTCGCTTTTTTCTGCAGCGTATTTTTTTAATTCCTGAAGACTGCTGTTGATGTAACCCTGATATTCATCAGAAGTTTCGAAAGCATCAGTTTGTGTTTCATCGGTTAAGCGCCCTAATAAAACCGGACTTAATTTATTCTGCAATAATGAGTAAAGCCATTTGTAATCCGCAAATTTATCCGCTTCCGATTGTTCTGTATTTGCATTTAAAGCTTCTAAATCGGTTTCTAAACTTTCGATTACCTGATCAGAAGTATCGTTCATCATTTTCATGGCCGCCATGGTTCTGTCAAGCAGATCGAAGGCAGAATCGGGAAGACGCCTGTCTTTCATGTAGCGTTTGGCTAAACGTACACATTCGCCTAAAGCATCTGGTTCAATACTCAGCGTATGGTGTTCTTCGTATTTTACAGCCAGTTTCTGCAGCATTTTAATGGTACTTTCTTCATTAGGCTCGTTTACCTGCAACACCTCGAAACGCCTGCTGAAAGCTTGTTCTGGCTCAATAATTTTTCGGTATTCATCAATGGTTGTGGCACCGATTACTGTAATTTCGCCTCGCGCCAGTTCCGGTTTTAATAAATTACCAATACCTGCACCCAGTGGGCCTTTACTATCCAATAAAGTATGGATTTCATCAATAAAAAGCACCGCTTTTTCAAACTGCTTGATTTCTTTGATGATGTTTTTTAAACGGTCTTCTATTTCTCCCTTGTAAGATGCGCCTGCAATTAACGAACCTAAATCGAGCTCAAAAAGCTGAACGGGTTTTAAACTTTCGGGTACATTCTGGTTTACAATATCAATGGCGAAACCATCAACAAGGGCGGTTTTACCCACACCCGCGTCCCCAGTTAAAATTACATTTGGCTTGGTTCTACGACAAAGGATTTCCATCATTTGCCGGGTTTCTTTATCGCGCCCAATGATTTCATCTGTTTTACCATCACGAACCGTTTGCAAACGATCGATACAGTATTTATACAAGGCATTGCCTGTACCTTTATTTTCGGCACCAGCGGTTGTTTTATCAGGAGAAACCACCCTCGAAATTTCTTCGTCCTTTACATAAAGGTCTAAAATTTCGCGTTCTTTTATCGGGAATGATTTTAACTGATCGGGCTGAAAACCAATTCCTGGCTTGGCCAATGCGGTTAAAACACATACCGGGGTTATTAAATCCAATCCCAATTTAATGCGCACATTATCTGCTTCTTCAAATATCACAGCAATTTCTGGCGCTCCGCTTACGGTATCGGTAAAACTGGCCGATTTGGCCTGCTCATCAATCCGCACTTCTGCCCATTCACTAATGTATTCTTCGTCCTTACCAATGGAGGTAATGAATGAGCGCAGGCCAACATCTTTATGCATCAAACCTTTGAGCAGGTGAGCGGCAGAAAAAACCTCATTTCTGTACTCTTTAGCCAAAGATTGTGCGATGTGCAGGGCTGTTTTTACTGATTCGCTTAAATTTGTAACTGCCATATGCCTTAGTTGGTTGTAGGCAACACTGCCGGGTTAAAATTATTTTCAGTGATGTAATAATATATTTTGCCGTTCGAAATAAACTGCTGCTCAATTTGTGTGGCCCTTTTAATCTGCTGTACAGATTGACTTAACAATTTGATATAACTTTCAAACTGATCTAATGGCATTTTTGAAGTGCTTTTTAAATCGTTTACGGTGTATTTTGCAAGAAACTCGTTACTTAAAGGCAAACCAGTTACCAATTTGATATAATTATCTAAAGTCATTTTTTTGATATCACCTGAGGATATTTTTATGCCGAGCATCTGTTTTGGCATTTTGACATAGTTTTTAACCAGTTTGCTTCTGAAAGAAGACTGATCGGCCTGGAGGTTTTGCCCCAACATAATCGAAAATACATCTATAATCTGCTTGTACTCCATGTTATTTAAAACAATAGCATACTGCAATGTAGAACGGTTATTTTTCACCGCATCGGCTGATAAGTTTGCTGTACTATAATATTTAAAAGCGTTGTGCGGCATACGATCTGCTACTTCTGCACCAACAGGTTCAGGCAATAAACCTTCCACATCGGCTGATAGGTTTTTACGTGATATACCTGTTAATCGGAAGGCGCTATCCAATGAGCTGATCTGGTTATAGATATCCGAACTGGTTTCTTTTACAAAACGGCGTAAGGCAATTGTCATGCTCTGGTTAGAATTAACCGATCCTTTTGTCGGGAAAACCACACCACCTTGTATCAAACTGTTTTTAGGATAATCCAAATAGTAAGAAATTGAATCCTGTAAACTCGTATTATAAGGTTGAAAGCTTTTTAAGCCTTCACCTTTTACCATGGTATTTTTCCTGTATTCAGCAGAACGGATAGCCGACTCTGAAACGAGTTTACGCGATTGGATAACAAAATCGTTGAATGATTGGTTAAAATCGCTATACACCTGCAAGGCCAAAATACGGGCATCGGCAAGGGCTACCTGTTCGCTCATTTCATTGATCAGGTAATTATTGGTTCCTCCGGTATTTCCGGTACTACCCACCAAAATAATGAGGTTGGTTTCGTTCTTTTTTGCCTTGAACAAACCCAGTCCCGTTTTTATTGCCTGGAAAACAGGCTCTTCGCTTACCTCTCCATTACATCTTACTGTATTTTTGGCTTGATTTGACAGGAAAGTCATTAACTGCCTGTAATCATTTTGAATCGGGCTAACAAAAATGCCTTTTAATGCACAACCACTTTCACCGCGGTATACCACACCTCCATAGTTCACTTTTGTTCCTTTGCCAAAATCGCCCATAATATTTTCAAAAGAAGCAATGGTATTGGTCATTCCGGAAAAATACTTGGTCATCGGGCTACCGCCATCTACTACAAAAACTACGTTTACCTTGGTTTTATTTTTACGTAGGTTCAGGTAGTCCTGATACGAAAGCGCAGAACCATTAATGGTTAATATCTTATTGTCTTTTTTATTATAAACATCGGTTGCTATGCCCACCACGTTGGTGCCTTCATCATTAGAAACTACTGGTACGCTTCGTAAAATCAGGTTTTCTCTTGGTAATAATGGGTCTACTACAAATGCAGTTCCTTTATCGATTCCGTTTCTGATGGCTGTTGAGGTAGAATCATCATTGTCGTAATTTCCTGGCTTCGCAGAAGTAATGTACAAACGGTCGCCCCAACTGTGTACGGCTTCGGCAGAAACCCAGCCATATATACTCTTTAAAGCAGTATCGGCAACCAATTGATCATCAGAACCGATCAGGTACTTTTTCCCATCTTCTGATTTTTTGTAGATATAAGCAATTTCGTGCAACCTTACTTTAGTGCGCCTGTCTTTAAGTTCGGGCGTATTATAAACCAAAATGGAATCGGTAGTATCGAAATAGAATTTTGGTTCGGTTAAAGCATTTTTTCCGTTAACAATACCGATGGCTTTTTCTGCATAACCCGTTTTCTGGTTAGAGAAGGCGCGTTGCCATAAAAGCAATTTCGATTTTGCGATCCAGCCATAACTGATGGCACTTTTTTTATCGTTGATCTTTCTTCCCCTGATCATTCCTGCTTTATATTTAATCAGTTTCAGGTATCCGTTTTCTTCTTTAGAAACATAGAAGGGCTCCATAAAACTGATTTTTTTCATAATCAGGCTTCCGCCCGGGGCTGTGGTGGTATAGTTATCTTCGCGGTCGGAAAAAACGATCCAGGGCAAACTGCTGCTGCTGGTATTATCGTTAACGTTTATGGTTTCGGATGGCCTTTCATACGATTTAGGCATGTATTTAACTTTTTTGCCAAAGGATGCCGGCGACTGTGCGTAGGCAAACGATATTCCTAAAAACAGGATGGTTAAGGCATAATATTTTTTCATAATCTGTAGATGAGCTTAAAATTAGGAGATGTTAATCTATTTTGTTTTGGCCGGGGCATCAGCAGTTGTTGCCGCGGGCTGGGCGGTTCCCGAATGTTGTTTAATGTTTACTAAACTCGCACATGTAGAATTTGGTTTGATGGTAAGCTGCGCTTCATCAACGGCTATTTCGCCTCCAAAAGTAAGTCCCATACAATATGAATAAATATCAGTCTGTTTTTTCTTACCGTTCATTTCTACATTAACCGTTACTTTTTCGTTGCCGCACATGTATTTGTTAACGAGGTAGTAATAATTGGAATTAAAATCGGCACCATTGGCGATGGCCTGTAAGCGTGCCCTGATATCATCAATGGTTTTGCGTTCACCATCACCAGGCGCAACAAGATCTTCTACGATTTCGGCATTAGGATCGGTAATCAAAATGTTTAAGAAAGCAGGTTTGCGGCTTTTATCTGAGCGCAAACGAACTACATATTTACCTGGTGCTCGGTAGGTGTATAAGGCCGTTTTTCCTTTAACATCTACCCGGCCGGTTTCGCCGAAAGACCATTCGAAATCTTTTCCTTCTCCATCACCTTCCAACCTGATTTCTTCGTTAACCAGGCCGGCGGTTGGTCCGCTGATGGTTAATACACTGTCTATAACCGGTGTGTGTACGGTATCTCTTACCGTTACCGGAAACTCCTGACGGAGTTCCCCGTCAACAGTTAGGCGTACAATGTAAGTATCAGGTTTAGTATAATGGTAAGCACCGGTTTTGGTAGTGGCTTTTTCACCATTTCCGAATTCCCATAACCATTTTGAGGCCTTTGGGGTATTATCGGTGAAAACTAAATCTTCGTTTAAATAAATTTCATCTTTTAAAATTCGCGCATCAATTGCTCTTTTTTCGAACAATGAACTTTTAAATAAGAAAATCAGGCCTGTTAAGAGCAATACAGCTAATAAAATGTAAAGAATAACATAGCCCTGCGAATTTGAATTAACTTGCTTGGTGTTTGTGTCAGACATAGGTAGCGTTTTTTATAGGTTGTTTTTGGGATATTTATCGTGCAGACATGGTTTGCTGCAACTGGCGCCTGTTGGTAATGCAGTCGTCTAGTTGCCTTTTGTGCAGTTCGATATCTGTAATGTTTCTGTTCTGTTCCTGTCTATCATAAAATAATCTGTCGTATAGCTGTGCGGTTTGAACAAATATTTTGTAGCGAGAGTCTGACGCTTTACGGTCAAACGCTGCCCTGATAGAACCTAATGAGTTTTGTATATCGTTTTTCAAAAAAACTGCCTGTACGTTTGGATTATAGCGGGTAATCTGTTTATAAGTGGTATCGATGGTAGGTGAAGTTTCTTTCACCATGCTTTCGAATGCTTCGTTCTCATTGATCTTTACCTCCAGCTCTTCTTTCGATATTTCGTATCGTGATGTATTGCTATAAAAAATACCAAAACTTAAAAGCCCAACGGTAAAAACAAACAGCGCCACAAAAAACAAGAATTGTTCGCGCCTTTCTTTTATGCTTAATTTTATCATAATCTTTAAATTATCGGCCGAATCTTCCGTTTTTAATTTTATTTGCTGCAGCCTGGTTTGCGCGGTGGCAATCGTTAATCTGCTCTTTGTAGCGTTGAATGTCGCCTCTCGTATTAATGAGCGAATCTTGCAAATCGGCCATGGCGCCAACATTTTTGTTTAGTTTTTCGTATAATTCGAAACTCGGACTGGTTTGTGTTTTTTTGGATATAAGATCTTTTATCCTGTTATTGGCACTTTGAATATCGCCAAGCAAAATACTCTGTTTGCTCATTTCGTTAGCGTTATAATCGCGGTATTGGGCAAGTTCTTTAAAGCGGAGTAGAATAAGGTCGAAATTGGTATTGATATCTTTTCTTAAATAAGATAGCTTTTCGGTCTCTTTCACCTTTTTATCGAGTAAAGTATACTCATAATCGGATGCAACAAAAAAGAGATAAATAGAAAGGATGGAGAAAAGCGTCAGGAATACAAAGTTTAAAATAAACCTGGTATAAGCAGTTCTAATTTCGATGGCGTTAATGGGTTTCATAGAGCATTAATAATTTCACATAGTATTAGTTATCATATTAATCTGACATCAACCTCACAAAAAATCGCACAAACTTTTTCAAATTAACATTGTACTATAACAATTTTTAATATTTGTTGTTTGGTTATTAAAACGATTTTATTTCTTTTACTTTTAACAAACTTTAAGCCAAACCATCTATGTCTGAAAATTTTTACAACAAACCCTTCAGATTTAAGTCTGTTTTCTCAGGCACTGGGCTTCAGCCTGCTGACCTCGGGAGATCGATTTCAAACCACATAGAACTGATCATTTTTACCCGCTTTGGGGAGCATCGGTACCACAATGATTTCGGGTGCGAGATATGGGACCTTGATTTTGAATTAATCGTGAGTGAAAGCATCTGGGAGGAAAAATTCCGCAAATCGTTGCTAAAATCAATCACCGATTACGAGTTCAGAATATATAATACCGCGGTAGAAGTACGCATTACGGAAGTAGAAAATGTTTATCCGCTACGTAAGATAACAGAGATCAAAAAAAAGGTAGATATTAGTGTCCGGGCCCTGATAAAAACCACAGGTGAAAAATATTTTTTTAATACTGCTTTATTCCTCAGCCCTTTATCAACCTAAATCTAAAACGCCCAAAATATTCTACACATGAAACCAGTTTTTTATTCATCCAAAGACGAAATCCGGAACCGAATTGTAAAAAATGCCGAAGATTTCTGGAATGTTAAAGACAGTAACGACTTCGACCCATTGGTAAGGCTGATTATTGAAGCCCTAAGCAACGAGCTTTTTAATGTTGCCAATGATGTAAAAAACCTGGAGAACAGAATCTTTGATAAGATCAGCCGTATCCTGGCTCCCGATCATTTAACTTCATCTTTACCGGCACATGCAATTATGCATGCAAGGCCTATTGAACAGGAAGATTACCTATCGCCATATAGCCAGTTTGCTTTTAAGAAAAACATCCAGCAGGAAAATGATAAGCTAAAGAAAACCGACATTTTTTTTAGTCCACTCCATAATGTAAAAGTTAATAATGCTTCGATAAAATATATTGCTACCGGGAATACGCTTTTTGACGTAGAACAAATGGGCAAACAACCGGCCCATAATACCCTGCCTGGTACTTTGCTGGATAAAAACACCCTTTATATTGGCTTTAGCGGCATAAATAACTGGATGGATTTTAATAAACTGAATTTATTTTTCGACTGGAAAAACTATTCGGTGCCTGAAAACACTTACGACCTGTTATCGTTAGGGAAATGGTTTTACAAAGAAAACGAACTCACAGGCTATACAGAACGCTTTATGGATGAGCCATTAACGGGTAAGATACAGGCCCCTTTTCAACATAAACAACTGCTCAACCTGATTAAAGCCGATGTGCTGCAATTTTACAGCAACAGGTTTATTACGCTTGGCGACCTTAACGATTTCAACATTGACGACACTGAGGAGCTGCCTGCCGAGTTTACAAACTTATTTCAACCGGCAGCACTAAATAAGATCGATGATTCGGTAAAATGGCTTAAAGTAGTTTTTCCGGCGGCCATTAATCAGGAAATGCTGAACGAACTACATATTTATATCAATGCATTCCCGGTTGTAAATAAACGGTTAAGCCAGATTAAACACAGGCTTAAAACGATGAACAACATTATCCCTATTAAAACTGAAGCGCTCGACCAGATGCTGGCAGTAGAAAACCTGAAGGATAATAAGGGAAAAAGTTATAATGAAATCCCCTACACGAACGAGAATGAAAAAGGCGATGGTTCTTTTTCAATCAGGTATGGGGGTACGGAGCGTTTTGATACCAGAAATGCAAAAGAACTGGTAGATTATCTCTTTGAACTATTACGCGATGAAAAAGCAGCATTTTCTGCCTACGGACCTGATTTTTTAAGCACAATTCTTAAAAATCTGGAACAAAATATTGCGCTCATTGAACAAAAAAGCCGTTCAGCTCTTAAAGATATAAAAGAACTGCCCAGTTATATTGTATTGAAACCGATTGATGATGCTGATATTTTATTTTTAGATATCTGGGTTACACAGGCCGAAGAAGCCAATCATATTAATGCAGGTAGCCGTCTGGCGGTATATGATAACAATAAGGTTAACGCAGAGAGTATTTTTTTACTAAGCCAAACAAAAGGTGGCCGATCGAGATTAAATGCAACCAACAGGGTACAGGCTTATAAGTATGGGTTAACTACTGCCGACCGGATTATTACCAAGGCCGATGTAATTAATTTTTGCCGTTATGAACTGGGGAATAAATTAAAAAGCATTAGCCTGGCCAAAGGCCTGATAATGGATAATAAACCAAATGCAGGATTTATTAAAACTACCGATATTTTGATCGAACCGGCAGACAACCTTAAACTCGATGCGCAAGATTGGGAAGAGCTTTTGAGTTTAACATTGGCAAAATTGAATCTGAGGAGTACCATGAATGTGCATTACCGGTTAATGTTAAAGCCAGCTTTGTATAGGGCGGTTTAGTAAGAAGGTCGTCATTCCCGCCCAGGCGGGAATCTTAAAGCTTATTGTATTAAGGTTCCCAATCAACCCGATAGCTATCGGGTTGGGAATGACGATCGCATATACATAAGGCTAGTTAATTATTACGAATAAATATTAACGAACGCTGTTTATAATTGTAGTCAGGCGGGCTTTAAATATACACCGTATAACCTAAAAAAGCACTTTCGCCATTTTCACTTAATAAAGTTTCCTGATAATCGGGTGCGGTAAGAAGCTCTACGTTTACTTCTGCATCTACAGGCATTAAATAGCTGATGGCCATATCCAGAATAGCCCTGTTCTTTTGCCCCGGAATAAATTTGATCAGTTCTTGTGGAGAAGTTGGCCCAATATTGATGTTATAAGCCTCGTGTTCTGGTGTAAAGCTGTCGCCTATAATGGTATCAATGCCCAATGCGCTTGCACCAAGCTGCATCTGCATTTCTTCAGCAATTTTTACCGGGGCAATATTTGCTGTAGCATCTACAATGGCAATAGGCAGGTTAAACAGTGCTGTTAGCACTTTTGATACAAAATCGATATCGTTTCTTTTCTGCTGGATTTCGGGCAGCAGGTGCATCCAGATAATGCTCTGTTCTTTATTCAACAGGTTAAATTCATCCCAGCCAAATTCGAAAATCTGGCTCAGATCAGCATAAGTTGTTTTTTTATCGAGCATATTTTCATACAACTCGGTCATGATCCTTACATAATTAATTTCAGCATCAAAGGGGGTAAAAAATAACCTGGCTTCCTTTTCTTCCTCTCTCCTATCCCTGATGTCTTTTATCATCGATTCCTCATCCATGCCAGCACTGCCTGTTGGCGGCCTGTGGAAAAGTCCTTCGGGTAGCATATCATACAAACCTTCGCGGTTGGTATTAATGCGGATCCGATCATGCCTTCTTTTTTCCGAATAATAGACATTGGTACTGTCAATATCTTTGGCAAAGGCACGTTTATCAGGCCCAAGTGGTATAATTTCTATCCTATCTGCATCAATTACCTTACGTTCAATCAGGTCTGCAGCATGTGCTACAGCTTTATAATCTGTAAAGAGTTCGTTATTAATCAAAGTTTCTTTTTTCATTTAAACTTTAAGCTTAGTTATGTGTTATAGGTTAAATTTATATTATCGAAAAAAAATAGGATTATAATCAAATACTAAAGATACTATATTTGTAGTACATCACATCTATAAAAATTAATGGACGTTCAATCATTTTTTATTCGCTTTCTCTTATTTCCGCTGATCTTTTTGGTTTCAACGGCAATACTTTCTATTATTAACAAGAAGAACCAGTTTCTCAACAACAAAAGACTTATCGTAAGTGTTCTGCTTATTGGTATTATTTTAGCAATTCCGGGTTTTTTGGGCTTTCTGAACTTTAATTTCATGCCCTGGGGCTACATTATCTGCTGTATTTTCTACATCTTAACTGGCTCGCTCTTTGTTTATTTATTAACAAAATACTATCCAAAAGATTTACTGGAGCGCAAGGTATTTATCTTTTTTGCCACTTTGGTTTCGGCCATTTTATCGGTGTATCTGTTTCAGCTGGCCTTTAACTGGTTAAGTTCGGTAAACTTTGGCTGGTTTGGTGCAGGCAGCATCATCTGCTTTTTTGTTCCGCTTATTTTTTGGTGGGCCTATGTTTCTTTATTGGGCATCCCTTCAGAAATTTACAAGATCTGGAGATATCCTGATACTCCACTGGATATTAATATGGACCATGTAGATTTTAACCGTTTATTAGTGTTAGAACTGGAGCTGTACAAAAAAAGCAGCGACCCTGAACCTTTAAAGGTAAAGGTAAAAGCGGTAGAAAATATGAACTTCGGTATCTGGTTCCATAAGTTTATTGATGATTACAATTTGAAGTTTGCCAAAAGCCCTGTCGAGTTTAAAGGTGATGATCTGGAAAATTATAAATGGATTTTCTTTATCAAAACTTCGTTTTTTAAACGGAATATCTTTATCGATCCGGATCTGGACATTATTGAAAATGGCATTACCGAAAAAATGACAATTTATGCGAAACGCGTATCGGAAAATGTAAATAAGCCTAACGAAGTTGGCGAAAGTGCTATCTTTATCTAATCTATAATAAAAACATCTACCATGATAAAGCCGCTAAAATATAAATCCATCAACTGGATTAATGGCATGAAGCTCTCCAGCGATCACTTTACCGTAAGCGATCTCTATTTGCAGGATTTTGTACGGGATGCCGTATCGCTGCAGCTGAACAACAGTAATTACGGATTTTTGCCGCCATTTGCAGGTTACAAAAGTTCGCACGATATCGAAATTATTGAAAAGGCAACCAACCACATTGAGGTGCGTGTAAGGTATTGTAATGCGGTTACGCCAGAGGGTTGCCATATTGATATTGTACAATCTGATAATATGGACACACTGGTTCATAACCATTATTTTGGTCAATCAGAACCCCGCAACTATGTTATTTTATTAGTGGTTAACCCGTTTAACCGCGTACCCACCGGCACACCAAGCCCTGATGAAAGTCCAATCCGTTACCCTGAATTAGCCAAAGGTTATTCTATTGCGGTTTTACCTGAAAGTGAAGTAGGCTCGCAAACGGCAGACAGTTATTTTCTGACCATCGGACAGGTTTACTATGAAAACGGAAGGTTATCAATCAATACCAGCTATATCCCACCAAGCACAACGATAACAAGTCATCCGGCATTAATCAGGTACTATGAATCTTTCAGCGTTTTATTGAACGATTTACAATTGGCCGCATTCAAGATTATCGATAAAACAGGAGGCAGGGATAATATTACACCGCTTGGCAAAAATATCCGACTGATTTCGGAGAAGATTGTAGATTATATTGCAGGTTTATTTTATGAATACAGAAACATCGCACACCGCGAATCGCCTGTGGTTTTGGTCGGTTATTTTTCGAGCCTGGCACATATCTTTTTTACGGCAATCAAACTGATCGATCCACGTGAAAGAGAAGAACTGTTAAAATACTTTTACGAGTGGAAAGATGTAACCCCTGGAAACTTTGAAGAGCTTTTGGCTAAAACCATCGAACTCGTATATGATCATAAACAGATTAATAACAGTATGGTAATGGCTAACGAATTTATGAATGTACTGGTTGCGCTTTGGAATAAATTAAGCGGACTAGAATATATTGGCCAACGCAAAGAAAACATTGTGGTTGCCGAACAGCAGGTTGTACAACAAGTACAAGCCAGAAAAACCTGGACTTTGCTGGATTAATAATATTTCTCGGAGTAAATTTATCAAAAAGCTGTACCCTCAATGAGGATACAGCTTTTTGATTTATATGATGGTGTTGGTTTAAAAATTAATCAGCGTACTGCCATCGTAATAACCAGGCTTAGCTATACCCAGGAATTTTAATATGGTAGGTGCTACATTGTATAAATAAGGCGCACCATGATAATCTGTTGTTTTACGTTTGAATATCGGGGTGGTTAAGGCACTCCAGGTAATGGTTGCGCTATTTTTGGTCAGAATATCTATTTTAGGTGTAACCAAACTTCCGTTATAGGTTGTTCCTGAGCCTTCATTTCCTTTAGTGTACAAAACCAGGTCAGCATTTTGTGGGTGCGACGAAGTTAAGGCCGTAAAACTATAAGCACTGATACTGCTTGCAGGTAAAGCCGATTTGAACAACCTGATTTCTGAAATATTGCCGGTAAAGTAAGGATTATAATTACCCGTACCATCCTGTCCTATTTTAAATGTGGTGCCGCTTTCTAAATCGCCTACGGCAGAAATATTACCTTCTGCAACTTGCACACCACCATCGTATATAGTTGCCTTTTGAGTGCTGCGGTTAACCACTATGGCTACCTGATGCCACAGCTGATCGGTTAAATCAACACCATCAACATCAAGCCTGTGGGTACCATCACCAAAATTAGCCCTGATTACTCCATTCCTATTAGAAATGATAATACCTTTATTATAACCACTTGCCCAATTTTTATTGCCGATAATTACCGGATCGCTAGTAGCAGATGTTGCCCTCGCCCTAAACTCGATGGTGAAACTACTGGTTGCACTAAGATTAAAATTACCAAGGGCAGGCAGCTGACCATAAACATTGGTTTTAAAATCGACGGTAGAGATGCTATGTGGTGTTGATTCTGTTGCGGTGGTTGGTAATGCATTTACCAGTTGAGGCGAAATGGCACTGTTGTTTAAAATGATAAAAGCATTTTGCTCCAGGTAGCTGGCCCCACCATGGCTAAGATCACCACCATGATCTGTAGCAACAACAATGAGCCAATCTTCATTGTTATAAGTTGGTCTTGCCTTTAAAGCCGTTAAAATTCTTCCTACGCGTGCATCAACTGCTTTTACCGAATCCATATACATTTGGGTAGTGGTTCTATAATTACTGGCGTGCCCGGCATGATCTACATCATCGAAATGGCAAAACGCAACATCTGTATTACTGGTGGTAATTTCCTGGATAATCCTGGTTTCCGTTGCGTTATCGTTTGCACTATTCTGCTTTACCGTTACATCTTGAGTAGCCACAATAAAATCGTTAATGGACGACCAGGTTACAATTGATGCGGTACGCAATGCAGGTAAGCTGGTTTTAATCTGCCTGAAAAAAGAAGGGTAGTTTACAAAGTCTGATCCCGAAAAACTATTATCGGATGCTTTATGCTTGTCCACACCTACTCCTGTAAACAAAGCTGACCATCCATTAGATGACCAGGTTGGTACCTGAGCCAGGGCATTGGTACTGGTGTACGATTGGTCCATCAACGTTTTGAGATTAGGTGCATTTGAGGCTGTAATGGCTTTCCAAACACAACCATCAATACCTATAAATAATACTTTTTTGGGCTTTGCAAGCAAAGCATTTTTTGCTAAAGATTGTTGATCAGAAATTTTTTCCTCTGAAGTAGCTGTATCCGCCTTCTTACAAGAAATCAACGACAGGATCATGAGATAAACCAGGGATGGTAAAAGCTTTGATTTTTTCATAGTTAAATTAAGGTTAAAATAATGTTTACATATAAATGATTTTGTTTAGCTAAACTAAACAAAATATCCGTAAAAAAGAAGTCCTTAATTCAAACATTTTCACATTTCAAACTGGTTAATAAGACTTTGCCTTAAGCTACTATTTGACCAGATTATTGAAAATAAAAAAGCCCAACTTCTAAAAGTTAGGCCTATCATATAATTTTTATTATGGACGCGAAAAATATCCTAATCAAAAGTAACCTGGTCTGGTCCGGTTATTTTTTTGATGTGACAGGCACATTTACCTCCGCTTGCTTTAATTACAACAGATTTTGCTTGATTGGTTGTCGCAGATGTCCCGGTAATTTTTAAGTCGTCTCCACCTTCTGATAATTGTGATTTATTACCATCATCAATCACAATAAAAGCACCTTTTACGGTACTGGTGTAAATACTCGAATTGGCCTTTAAACTTTCTCCAGTTCTTTGATTGATTACACTAAAATCCTTTACTTCGGCACCTTCACCTTTATTATCTACAAATCTTATCACTACCGAGGCAAGCTCTTGAGTACATATTTTATCTCCACACTCGGAAGTGGTTTTATTTTTTTTACAGCTGAGTAGGGCAATGCCCATGATTAATAAAAGTGTTAATTTCTTCATTGTCTATTTGGTTTTTAATGAAAACGGTAAAATTCATAGAAACGCTACAACAATATAAGAGAGGTATATAGTAAAGATATACTACTCGTAAATCAAATAACCCTCAATCTTTCCTCTTCAAGGTCGATCTGGTACAATTGATGGCGGATGATTTCCTCATTAATAGCAGGATCTTTATTCAGCGCCGTAAGATATTCCCGTTGACTTTCGAGCATCTGGATAAAAATGGTTTTTACCTGTTCGTTCATCCAGCTGTCATCGCTGGCTTTCGATTTTTCTTCCCAATGCCTTAACAATTTTTCCAAACCGGCATGTCCATTCAATTCCTTGTCGTATTTATTTTTAAGAAACTGATAACTGTGTTGTTTTAAACCCTGTTTCATGTTTTGTTTAACCGTTTCTTCATTTTCCTGATTAAATATAAAACCAAAGGCTCCTGTACGCTTTATAATGGATGGAAGCGTAAGGCCTTGTACCAGGAGTGTAAGCAATATCACCACAAAAGTGATGAACAAGATCAAGTCTCTTTGTGGAAAGGCCTTTCCGTTATCGAATGTTAAAGGTATTGCCAAAGCTGCGGCTAATGAAACTACTCCACGCATACCCGTCCAGCCGAGCAATAGCGGCATAAACATCAGTGTCCTCCTGGAACGCGCAGCGGGTGTAACGCTTGGGCGGAAAATAAGTGTAGCAAACATGGCAGCATAAGAGCTGATGATCCGGGCCGCAATCAATACTCCCGTAACCAATAAGCCATAGCCGATAGCGGTACTTAAGGGAATACCTTGTGAACGCAGTCCATCCCTGATTTCAGGAAGCTCCAGCCCAATAATTAAAAA
Organism: Pedobacter jeongneungensis; assembly: GCF_000633455.1. Taxonomy (GTDB): domain Bacteria; phylum Bacteroidota; class Bacteroidia; order Sphingobacteriales; family Sphingobacteriaceae; genus Pedobacter; species Pedobacter jeongneungensis_A. Next base: position 541,902 of record NZ_AYMG01000001.1, on the reverse strand, counting down.
GACGACGCCATTTAAAATAAATATAAAACTTTCCCATACACTTAATGCCTTAATGCGGCTGGTGCTGCTTAAAAACACCAATCTCCTGGCCGACATAAATAATCCGCCACTTACTACCGCCAGCACGCCAGAACTATGTACCTGCTCTGCTATCCAGTACATAAAATAAGGTTCTATGAGCATCAATGCAATATCAGAAGGCGCATCGGTAGGTAAATACTTATGCAGCCTAACAAATACCCAACCTAACAATAAACCAATGCCTGCACCGCCAATTACCATCCACAAAAAGCTGCCAGCTGCATCTTGCCAGATAAACTGACCTGTGCCAACTGCAACCAATGCAAAACGGAAGATAATTAATGAGGAAGCATCGTTCAATAAACTTTCTCCTTCCAGAATAGCAGCCGTAGATTTTGGAATCTTTACAAATTTTGTAATGGCTGCTGTGCTCACCGCATCGGGTGGAGAAACAATGCCCCCCAATAAAAATCCTATAGCGATTGTAAACCCTGGAATAAGATAATTGGTAACCAGTGCTACAGAAAGTGCGGTAAAAAAAACAACCAGAAAGGCAAAACTACCGATAATGCGCCACCATTTTTTCATTTCCTTAAAAGAGATTGCCCAGGCAGCTTCAAATAATAACGGGGGAAGAAATATAAAAAATATAAGGTTGGGATCGATTTTTACCTTCGGCAACCCGGGTATGAAACTGATCAGCAAGCCACCAACAACCAATAAAATCGGATAAGCGATTTTGAGTTTGGTGGCCCACATATTTAACAGCACAATGATGGCTACCATGGCAAGCAAAAAAGGTAAAATGGTATGCATTATAATTAATGGTTAAGATTGAGTTTCAATACGTCAATTTATAAAAAATACAATACAATTTGACTCCATTCCGCGGCAATTTGAAATCAATAATCGATAAAAGTTGTTCGATCCCAAGTTCGGACTGTTCGATAATGAACACTAAAATAGTCTCAAAAAATTCATAAACAATTGATTATCAGATAAATAATTACATATAATTGTTTTGGCACTTCGTTCGTTAACATGCAATCAAACGATATAATCGCCAAAAGAAACAAATGCTCAGTATCGCCTAACAATTTATTAATTAACAATTAAAATAAAACACGCTATGAAAGCTTACTTAAAATCCCAAATTGCCATGGTATCAGTCTTAATTTTATTATTGACCTATATTTTTCCGACAACTGCCAGCGCTGTAGAAGATAAACCCATAAAAACTGAGAAGATTGCTCCTTTCAGGAAAATCTTAATAAAAGGGAATATTGAAGTGATCCTGATCCAAAGGCCTGACGTTGGCATTTCTTACGCTGATGATAATGAAGGAAACGCCAGGGTAACACAACAGGGAGAAATACTATCCATTACTGGAACCAGTACCGTACTGGGCAAAATCATTGTTTATGTAAACGAACTCTATAGAATAGAGGCCGACGAAAATGCTATGGTTAAAACACAAGGAATTTTATCTGTTAAATTCCTCCAGATCATTTTAAAGGGAAATGCTATTGCTGATATTTATACAACAAGCCAGGAGCTTTATACGGCCATTTATGATAAATCGGAACTGTATTTAAGGGGAAATACCGATAAACATTTTCTTTTCATGGATAAGAATCCAAAACTGACTTTTGATCAGTTTGCAGCATTGCGTACTCAAGCCACAGAGTGATAGATATATTATTGGTATTAACCTGATCAAACAAAAAAGCCCTAACTTTTGCAAGTTAAGGCTTTTGTTGTCCCAACCGAAGGTCGGGAGGACTCGAACCCGCGACCTCCTAACCAACAGATCGCAGACTTGCGTTTCTAGTCCGTTGAATTACCTAATATTTTTAATAATTGATTCTTTTCTGAGCTGATTAACCGTATAATTTGGTGATGACCATATTTCTTTAACGCTTTTTCACGGATCAACCCTTCCTTTTTCGTCTCTACTTCTTCCAGATAAACAAAGCGCCAGGGTAATTTAGTGCCCGTATACTTAGAACCTCCATTATTATGCTGAACTAACCTATTTATTGGATTCTCTGTAAAGCCTTTGTAATAGGAGTTATCGGCAAGACTTTGAATGATGTAAACATAGAATCCCATAAGATCAAATCGTTGGAAACAAAAAAGCCTCAACTTTTGCAAGTTAAGGCTTTTATCGCGGAATGGACGGGACTCGAACCCGCGACCTCCTGCGTGACAGGCAGGCATTCTAACCAGCTGAACTACCACTCCTTTTGTTCTCTTTAAAGTTCGAACCTCTTTCCCCTTTCGGGATTGCAAATATAGGGACAATTATCAGTTTGTCACTATACTCTTGGATATTTTACGGCACAAACCCGTAACTTACTGAATTTCACTAATAATATTTTATCCAGTAGCAAGCTAAGCTAAAAACTAATTGGCCGTGTAAACACAACGATATTAAATTTTTTATAAATTTAATTACTATTTCCATCACACATGAGAACATTTTTTTTAGCATTATTATTCATTACAAGCATGGGCTTAAATGCATGCAGGCAAAACGATTCAAACATAAATCCTGAAGAAATAGACCAAGAAGATACGCTTACAATTGCAAAGGAGGACATTTTGATTTCAGATGTTCTAACAAAAGAACAACAATTGAAACTTAGCCCTGCAGATGTTCTCAAGCGTTTACAGCAAGGCAATCTGGATTTTACAAAAGATAATTTAACGATTCGCAACACTACCGAAAGGGTAAGAAAAGCCTCGCTAGGCCAATATCCAAAAGCAGTTATACTTTCGTGTCTCGATTCGAGAGTACCCGTAGAAGATATTTTTCACAGCGGGATTGGGAATCTATTTGTTGCCAGAGTTGCAGGGAACATTGTTAATGAAGATATTTTAGGAAGCATGGAATATGCCTGCAAAGTTTCAGGAGCCAAGCTTGTAATGGTGCTGGGGCACGAATACTGTGGCGCAATTAAATCCGCAATAGATGGTGTAAAGCTGGGCAACATCACCAAGCTTCTCAAAAAAATTAATCCTGCTGTTATTAGCGCTAAAACCACCTTTAAAGGCAAATCCATTTCTTCAAATCCATTGTTCGTAGAAACGGTTTGCGATGAAAACGTTAAACTATCTATCCGGGAAATCTTAAATAGAAGTACCATCTTGAGAGAAATGGAAGCAAATGGCGAAATAATTATTGTTGGAGGCGTTTATGATATGAGCTCCGGAAAAGTCGAAATATTCGAGCCAGCTAAATAAAGAGTTTTTAACAAAAAAGCCTCAACTTTTGCAAGTTAAGGCTTTTGTTGCGGAATGGACGGGACTCGAACCCGCGACCTCCTGCGTGACAGGCAGGCATTCTAACCAGCTGAACTACCACTCCTTTTGTTCTTCTTTAAAGTTCGAACCTCTCGTCTCTTTCGAGGTTGCAAATATAGAGACTATATCTTAATTCGCAAACTTTTTTTTCAAAAATATTTAACTACCTAACCTACAGCGCCTTCCTGCATTTTTTCTGCATTTTCAGCAAACTGGAGTGCATCAATGATCTCCTGGATATCTCCATCCATAATACTTGGAAGGTTGTACATCGTTAATCCGATGCGGTGTTCGGTAACACGCCCCTGAGGATAGTTATAGGTTCTGATCTTTGCTGAACGATCGCCGGTTGATACCATTGTTTTACGTTTTGCAGCAATATCACCATTCTTTTTCTGCAATTCAATATCGTAAAGTTTACTACGCAACATCTCCATTGCAATTACACGGTTACCCAATTGCGAACGTTCCTGCTGGCACACCACCACAATACCCGACGGCTTGTGCGTTAACTGCACTTTGGTTTCTACCTTGTTTACATTCTGTCCACCGGCACCGCCTGAACGCGAAGTTTGCAGTTCAATATCGGCTGGGTTAATGTAAAGATCAATTTCTTCTGCTTCCGGCAAAACCGCTACTGATGCTGCTGAGGTATGTACACGCCCCTGCGTTTCGGTATCAGGTACACGCTGCACACGATGCACGCCACTTTCGTACTTTAACTGACCATAAACATCATCGCCATTCACTTTTAAGATCACCTCTTTATAACCACCGGCAGTACCTTCGGTTACATCAACGGTCTCCACTTTCCAGCCTTTAGTTTCAAAATAACGGGTGTACATGCGGTATAAATCGCCGGCAAATAAAGCGGCTTCATCGCCGCCGGTACCGCCTCGGATCTCAAATACGGCATTTTTGGCATCTTCAGGATCTTTAGGAATCAACATCAGGCGGATATTGCTTTCCATTTCTTCCTGTTGTTTTAACAACATATCAAGCTCCTCCTTTGCCATTTCGCGCATTTCAGCATCTTTTTCAGTAGCTAAAATTTCTTTATTGGCATCAATGTTACTCATCACATTTTTGTAGATTTTGTACTCATCTACAATTTTGCCCAAGTCTTTATATTCTTTATTTAAAGCCGCAAAACGTTTCATATCCTGAATAACATCCGGATTGCTCAACGATTCTTCCACATCTTCCCAACGCAGCTTTATAGCTTCTAATTTATCTAACATATTTATTCTTGTTGAAATTTCCCGAAGGCTGGCATATACCCAAAAATTCAGGAAATGCAAAAATAAGGAAAAAAGCTGAATTAGTTTGTTTGGCGAGAATGGTTAATTGGTTAACTGTTTAAATCGGTTAACTGTAGCGACATTAAGCAAAAGAATGGTTTTATAAAAAATTAGAAAATGGAGGGTGAAGTGCCAGTGGCGGCTGATAGTCCCGCTATCACTTCAAGTCCTCGCTACGTTCCTCGCTCCGGGCTTTTCGTTTTATCAGGTTTAGATACAAAGAACAGTGCATTTTAGGCACATTGCAACCCTAAATAGCAGCAGAAACCGGGGTGCCTAAACGGGATCCGATAGCTATCGGATGCAGTGGCAGCTCCCGACTTTTTTCTAATCGGGACTATAACCTAAAGCCCGAATAACATTAAATAAATGCTACAGACTTTGCTTTCCAAAAGCAAAAAACATTACGGTTTTGGGCTATAGTATTCAAGTCTTAAATTCTCACCGTCAAAAACCCCATAAGAACTATAGTTGAGCCACTCGCCGATATTTACATACCTGCTCCCGTTGCCCAAATCAATATCGAGCGGCAGGTGCCTGTGCCCGAAAATAAAATAATCGAAATGTGCTTTCTGCAGTTGTTCTTTGGCATAAATGGCTAGCCATTCTCTATCTTCTCCTAAAAACACCTCTTTTTCGGTTTGTGCGGCCCTGCTTCCTTTACTCCAGCCATTGGCAATGCCGATCCCTAAATTTGGATGCAAACGCGCAAACAACCACTGACAAACTTTACTTCTAAAAATCTTTCTTAAAAATTTATACTTATTATCTCCTGGCCCTAAACCATCGCCATGGTGCAGGTAAAATTTCTTCCCACCACGTTCAATAATCAGCTCATCACTGATAATTTCCATCCCGATTTCCCGGGTAAAATAATCGCGCACCCACATGTCGTGGTTACCTTTAAAAAAATAGATTTTTATCCTTGCATCGGCCATGGCGGCCAGTTTACCCTGCAAACGGATAAAACCTTTCGGCACTACAGTGGCATATTCGAACCAAAAATCGAAAATATCGCCCATTAAAAAGAGTTCGCTACAATTTGGCGTTATAAAATCCAACCAGCTCACAATACGCGCTTCACGGGCACGGCTTTCAGCGTAATTTGGTGTGCCTAAATGAAAATCGGAAGCAAAATAAATATTCTTAGCCATGGATTCTTCAAAGGTAAAAGAAAAAAATGGAAAGCTTAGAGAGTAAAGCTGAAAGATCAAAGCACAATAACCTGTGAAATCAATCCGAAGGAAAAAAGAAATGTTGTATGGTTGCAATGTTTAAAAGTTGAAATGTTTTGGATGCCCAGGCAAATCAATAATCAGCGTAATTCCAAAATCTGTGAAATCAACCCGAAGAAAAAAAAGACATATATTAGTAAATAAATCTGTTTCACTATGAAAAAACAATTTCTATTATCCTTATTTGCATTAAGCCTTTTCGCCTGTAACCAGGGCAAAAAACCAGCAGAAAAAATAACATTGATGAAATATCCAGAAACCAAAAAAGACGACACTAAAGACAATTACTTCGGCACCACCATCGCCGATCCTTACCGTTGGCTTGAAAATGACACCTCTGCCGAAACCAAAGCCTGGGTAATTGCCGAAAATAAAGTAACCCAAAACTACCTGGATCAAATTCCTTACCGTGCAGATATTAAAAAGCGTTTAACTGAAATCTGGAACTATCCGAAAGAATCAGCTCCATTTAAGGTTGGCGAATATTATTTCTTTACCAAAAACGATGGGCTGCAAAACCAAAGCATCTGGTTTATTAAAAAGGGATTGGATGGAAAAGAGGAGGTTTTTCTCGATCCAAATACGCTTACCGCAGATGGTACTGCGGCTGTTTCACTTCTTGGTTTTTCTCACGATAAAAAATACCTTGCTTATTCTGTGGCGCAGGCCGGATCAGACTGGAGCAATATTTATGTAATGGAAATTGCCACCAAGATGAAATTGGGCGACGAACTGAAATGGACCAAATTTTCGGGCGCAGCCTGGAAAGGTGATGGTTTTTATTATAGCAAATTTGATGAACCCGCTAAAGGAACCGACCTTTCGGCTGCCAATAAATACCAAAAGGTGTATTTCCACAAATTGGGTGATTCGCAGAAAAATGATCAGTTAATTTTTGAAGACAAAACCAATCCTAACCTTTATTTTGGCGCCAGTGTTACCGAAGATGAGCGCTTTTTAGTAGTGTATGCCAGTGCAGGTACATCAGGAAATGCATTATATTATCAGGATTTAAAAACACCAGCCAGCAAAATAGCACCGCTGATTAAGGGTTATGAACATAACCATAGTGTTGTTGATAATGTAGGCGACAAATTACTGGTGAATACAGATTTGGGCGCTGAAAATAAACAGGTTGTTCTGGTCGATCCAAAAAATGCAGACCCGAAAAACTGGCAGAAAATCATTCCGGAATCTAAGCTGGCGCTAGAAGGTATTGGGACTGGCGGCGGATTCCTCTGGGCAACCTATTTAAAAGATGCCAGCACAAATATTATTCAATTTGATTTAACCGGTAAGAAAATTGGCGACGTAAAACTTCCTGCCATAGGCACGGTTGGTGGTTTTGGAGGGTACAAAGAAGATAAAGAATTCTTCTATACTTTTACCAATTTTACCACTCCTAGCAACATTTACCGTTATGATGTGGCTAAAGCTGAATCTATTTTATACAAAAAATCAGAACTGAAGTTCAATACCGACGATTACGAAACCAAACAGGTATTTTACCCTTCTAAAGATGGTACTAAGGTCCCCATGTTCATCGTGCATAAAAAAGGGATCAAACTTGATGGCAACAACCCGGTTTACCTATACGCTTACGGAGGTTTCCAGATCAGTTTAACACCTGCATTCAGTTTATCGCGCATGTTGTTTTTGGAGCGCGGCGGCATTTACGTTCAGCCTAGTTTGCGCGGTGGAAGTGAGTATGGCGAAGCCTGGCATAAAGGCGGCATGTTGGCTAAAAAACAAAATGTATTTGACGATTTTATTGCCGCAGCCGAGTACCTGGTGAAAGAAAAATATACCAATTCATCTAAAATTGCCATTTCGGGTGGCTCAAACGGCGGACTTTTGGTTGGTGCCTGCATGACTCAACGGCCTGATCTTTTTAAAGTGGCTTTACCTGCCGTTGGCGTATTGGATATGCTTCGTTACCACAAATTTACCGTTGGCTGGGGCTGGGCAGTTGAGTACGGAACCAGTGATAAAAAGGAGGATTTCGATTACCTGATTAAATACTCGCCGCTTCATAATATAAAAAGCGGTGTTAATTATCCCGCAACCCTAATTACTACAGCCGATCATGATGACCGAGTGGTACCTGCCCATTCTTTCAAATTTGCGGCAACCTTACAGGAAAAATATAAAGGCGAAAACCCGGTTTTAATCAGGATTGAAACCAAAGCCGGCCATGGCGCTGGCAAGCCTACCACAAAACTGATCGAAGAAGCTGCAGATGTATGGAGTTTTGTGTTTCAGAATTTGGGGATGAGTTGGTAGTGCGTTTTTTATTGTTTTGAAAAAGGTCGTCTTTCCCGCGAAGGCGGGAATCTTAATAACTACAGCATTACGATTCCCAACCCGATAGCTATCGGGTTGGGAATGACGATCCCTAGCAGCTTATTCCATTTGGATGAAAAAGAATCAATTCCCCACTAAACCCATAGACCAATTATAATTTGCTTTAAATCACTAAAAACCTTTAACTTTTGTTTTCAATTAGCTCAAAGCATATAAAATACTGAATATAATAGGATTGCAAAATTATCTAGAATATTTCTAAATAGCAGAATTGATAAGACTTTATTTTGTAACTTTGCGTCAAATTTTTCTTTAATGATCACTACTGATATAGCCGTAATAGGCGCTGGTCCGGTTGGTTTATTTGCCATTTTTGAAGCCGGTTTATTAAAAATGCGTTGTCATTTAATTGATTACCTTCCTCAGGTTGGTGGTCAGCTGTCTGAAATTTATCCTAAAAAACCGATATACGATATTCCAGGTTACCCATCTGTGCTGGCTCAGGAACTTATCGATAACTTAATGGAGCAGGCCAAACCTTTCCATCCTACCTTTACTTTAGGCGAGCGTATAGAAGGTTTAGAAAAACGTGGCGAAGCCGATTTCGTTTTAACCACGAACATGGGTACCGTTATCGAAGCTAAAGTTGTGGTTATTGCTGGTGGCTTAGGCTGCTTTGAGCCACGTAAACCTGCTGTAGAAAACTTAGAGAAATTTGAGAATGGCAAAGGTGTAAATTACATGATTCTTGATCCGGAAAAATACCGTGATCAGAAAATGGTAATTGCCGGCGGTGGTGACTCTGCTTTAGACTGGACGATTTACTTAGCTGAAGTTTGTTCTGAATTAACATTGGTTCACAGGAGCGAAAGTTTCCGTGGTGCACCCGATTCAGTATCGAAAGTAATGGCATTGGCCGAAAGTGGTAAAATCAATTTGGTTTTAAACAGCAACCTTCAGGCTGTACAGGGAACGGATAAATTAGAGCAGGTTGAAATTGTTCAGAACCGCACCATGGAAAAAACAGTTGTTGAAGCCGATCACTTAATTCCTTTGTTTGGTTTGAGTCCTAAATTAGGCCCGATTGAAGATTGGAATTTAAATATCAACAAAAGTGCGATCGAAGTTAACGTGGATGATTATTCGACCAATATCCCGGGCATTTACGCCATTGGTGATATCAACACCTACACCAATAAATTAAAACTGATTCTTTGTGGTTTCCACGAGGCGGCATTAATGAGTCACAGCGCGTATTCATATATGAATCCGGGTGTTAAATACACCATGAAATATACAACTGTAAACGGAGTTTCAGAATTTTAAGCTTTCTCTTATATTTGCTATTCAAATAACAAGAGAACTAAAAATGGAAAATAACATCAACATATATATGCAAGAGCCGGATGGCTCGGTTACTGAACACGTTGCCCCAACCGATATGGGCTTAAGCCTTATGGAGTTTTTAAAGGCATCAGAATATGATATTTTAGCCACCTGTGGCGGAATGGCTTTATGTGCCACTTGCTGTGTTGATGTTTTAGAAGGTGAAGAAAAACTTAATGAAATGACAGACGATGAGTATGCCATGTTGGATACTTTACCTGATCTGTTACCCAATTCGCGCTTAGCCTGCCAGTTGCAGTTAAACAACAATATGGACGGATTAAAAGTAAAGTTACACGGCGTAAGCTAAGTTGTAAATAGTATAAATAGAAAAGGCCGCAAATTAATTTGCGGCCTTTTCTATTAGAATCAGACGTCATTGCGAGGAGGAAAGACGAAGCAATCTTACAACGATCGCTATTAGCGAGTGCATTAAGATTGCTTCGTTCCTCGCAATGACGGATCCGTTATTTTAGACCTCGCAGGTTTTGAAAACCTGCGAGGTCTGAAAATTTATCTATTGAATATTTACTTTCTGCTTCTCTACATTCCAGCCATACACTTCTACAGCTAAATTGCTTTGTTTACCGATATATTCTACGGTTACCGTTTTACTTTCGCCCGGCAAAATGCTTACATAATTATCATCATAAAAGCTAGGTAATATCCGCTCGTTGCTATTCGCATTGATTAAAGCAACACGGTTAAAAAACGCGACAGGATTTCCAGCTGCGTTGCTTAGGGTTACAGCCACTTTTCCGTTTTTCTGATCAACAGCCGCAATTTTTAATGGCGTCTTTTTGATATTTTTCAAGCCTGAATACTCGCCATCTTTTCCGGCCAGCCAATAAATGTTCTCACTTAAAATATTTTGCTTCTGATCTAAAATCCTTAACGAAACAAATAAACCTTCCTTTTTATCCAGTTTGGTTAAAAACTCATTCATAGGAAAAAGTCTCCTCACCGAAGATGGACCAACCGAGTTGAAGGCCTGAGAGTAGAAATAATCTTTCCCATCCATATCATAGGCCTTTGCTTGCACCATCAGGTTGTTTTTAGTAGTAAATCCGTTGTTTACAATGGTAACCATGCTATCTAAAGGATTCATCATCACATGTAACGGTTCACTACCTTTCCTCAAACCATATAAACAAGCATTCGGATCAAGGTAATAATCATACATCTGCCCACGCATGGCCGTCCATGGGTTTTGGGTTTTCCAGATAATAGAACCGGTGTACCAATCCCACATTTTGTTAGAAAAACCTTCCATCAATGCCCTATACTGGTCGTAATTGGCCAATTGGGCTTTCATCGCAAAATCTTCGGCACTTTTTGGCTTGCCATAAGGATTCAGGTATTGCTCGTAAGAAATGTATTTATGATAATCCCATACCGAATCGGGTTTGCCCTTGTATTGTGGCGCAATCAGGTTTTCTTTTGGAATGAAACGGAGCAAAGAAGCATAGTCACCTACCCCTACCGATCCAACTTCCGAATTGTAAGGGAAAGTCTTCGTACCCCAGAAAGTTTTAATATCCTGTATCCCATAAGGACCATCACCATTACCACCGATTGAGTTGAATGACATTTCATCACTGTTCGAGAAATCGAAAAGTTTTCTGGTGCCATCCAAACGTGGAAGGATCTCATTTTTTAGGGGTTCTAAAATATCTTCTGGCGGCGTAATTTCATTTCCACCACACCAAAAAGCCAGCGAGGCATGGTTTCTGATCATTTTGATCTGATCTTCAATAGCAGTTAGAGTGAGGTTGTGGTCATCAGGATAATTTCTCCTTGTCCATTGATCTTCTTTTTTCATCGGGTCTACCCAACGGCCGTTACAATCGCCACTGAACCAAAAATCCTGAAAAACCAATAAACCATATTTATCGCAGGCATTGTAAAACTCAGGTCTTTCGAGGATTGCTCCACCCCAGATACGGATCAGATTAAGATTCATATCTTTATGGTAACGGATTTCTGCATCGTAACGGGCATCGCTAAAGCGTAACATCGCATCAGAAATGATCCAGTTACCTCCTTTAATAAAAATCTTTTGTCCATTTACAAAAGCACCCATACTTTTGGTATGCTCGTTCCAGATATTATCGATTTGGCGTACGCCAACTTTAAGCTGCTCCTGATCCAATGTTTGGTTAGCTGCAACAAATTCAATTTTTACATCATAAAGATTTTGCGCACCATAACCACTTGGCCACCACAATTTTGGGTTTTCGAGCTGTAAATCAGGAAGTTTAACAATAGTTGTTTTATTTGCTGCGATGGTTGTTGGCTGTTTAACCAGCTTTCCAGCAATCTGATATTGTAAAATACCTGAAACAGGCTGATTGGTAGGGTTTTCAACTTCAACTGAAACTTTAACCGTAGCAGGATTTTGTTTTCCCTCCGGTAAACGTTTGCCCGGCACCAAAGTAATGACCTGTGGATTCTGGATATTGATGCTTTTGGTTTTTTCGATAGTTACTTTATCCCAGATTCCGGTATTACGGTCGCGGGTGGGTTGAATCCAGTCCCAACCTGCAGTATATTGTGTAGTTAAACCTTTGGCAATGGTTCCATCACCGCCCTGGCCTCCATTTGGATTGCCTGGAAAATCTGGCGGATAAACGATAACGGCCAATCTGTTTTTTCCATTAGCAGACAATAGTTTGGTGATGTTATATTGTGCCCTAAGGTGCATCCCAACCTGTGTTTTGGGGTTTACTTTTTTTCCGTTCAGGTAAATTTCTGCTTTGTAATTTATTCCCCTAAACTGTAGCCAAACCTGTTCGTTACTTGTGGCGCGTTCTTCAAAATCTTTTACAAACCAGTAGGTATAATAATCATTTCCGGTTTTGTATACATCAGGAATCTTTTCGTTGTTCATCCCATAAAATGGATCGGGCACTTTTTTATTGTTCAATAAAGTGGTTAAAACCGTTCCGGGAACAGTTGCAGGCATCCAATTGTTAATCGAAAAACCTGCTTTCGAAATTTCTAAGCCCGATGCATTTGCATCTTTGATATTGGTGCAAATCCAGCCCGAATTTAATTCGTAACGCTGCTGCGCATTTACGAATAGGCTCGAACAAAGTAAAAGGAGTAGAAATAGTTTCTTCATATAGTTGATTTTCTTATAGTTGATCATGTTTTATGATTATTTTTTATTGAGGATATATCATAAATCTAGAATTGTCATCCTGAGCTTGTCGAAGGACTTTCCACAATACTGTTTGAGGCGTTTCGACAAGCTCAACGTGACAAAATCTAATTATTTAGTTGAAACTGGCCTGTCCTCAGGTTTTATGCCCCAGGTTTCGGATGGTTTATTTCCCATGTAAATCTGAATATTTCCACCAGCTGCAATAGCTTTATGAAGAATATACGATTTGGTGTAAGGTTTACCGTTCAATACAATTTTCTGAATGTATTTGTTCTCCGCGCTGTTATCAATCACTTTGATGCTGAACTTTTTATTCCCCGCCAAGGTAATGGTGGCATCGTTAAGCAAAGGTGTTCCGAAAACGTAAGCGCCATTTGCCGGATTAACCGGATAAAAACCCATGGCAGTAAAAACATACCAGGCACTCATCTGGCCTACATCCTCGTTACCGCATAATCCATCCGGCTTTGAAGAATAAAAATCGTGATCGATTTTACGGATCAGGTCGGCTGTTTTCCATGGCTGACCAGCATAAGCATACAAATAAGTAATGTGATGACCAGGCTCATTTCCCTGTGCGTAATTTCCAATCAAACCAGAAATATCAGGCGAACTATTTTCGCCAAGCTCGGCCTTTACCGAAAACAAAGAATCTAATTTATTTACAAATGCTTTGTCGCCACCAAATAACTTAATTAAACCTTCAACATCCTGAGGCACCAACCAGGTGTATTGCCATGCATTTCCTTCAGTATAGTCATCTTCACGGTGTTTAGAAGCTACAGGGCTAAAAGGTGTTCTCCAGGTACCATCAGCTAATTTTCCTCTCATAAACTGCACATCTTTATCAAAGTATTCTTTGTACAGCTGTGCTCTTTTGCTGAAATATTGATAATCTTTGGTTTTGTTCAATGCTTTAGCAAACATCGCGATGCAATAATCATCAATGGCGTATTCTAAAGCTTTTGCCACCGATTCATTCACCTTATCAGCCGGAATATATTTAAGTTGCTGGATATAATCGATGCCATCGGTTTTTTGCATGGCCGATTGTTTAACAGCTTCAAAAGCAAGGTTTACATCAAAACCCCTGTATCCTTTTAAATAAGCGTCTACAATAACCGGAACGGCATGATAACCCACCATCGTATTGGTTTCGCTGCCCATTAAATGCCAAACGGGTAATTTTCCCTGTTGCTTATAAATGGCCAGCATGGTATTAACCACATCGCTCACTTTATCCTGATGCAGGATGGTGTACAATGGATTAGCCGCTCTGTACGTATCCCATAGCGAAAAGGTAGTGAGATTATTAAAATTTGCATTCTTATATACCTTTTTATCTGTTCCGCGATAATCTTTGTTCACATCGTTAAATAAAGATGGCGCAATCATGGTATGGTATAAGGCAGTATAAAACACTTTTTTGGTCGTGTTAGAGGCGCCAATATTAACTTTCGACAGTTCTTTTTCCCATTTTGCATCGCTGTTTTTAACTGTAGCGGCAAAATCCCAACCCGGAAGCTCCTTTTTTAAGTTTAAAACGGCATTTTCTGAACTTACTGGAGATAAAGCTACTTTAATCTGTAATTTTTCATTCTTAATGGCATCAAAATTAACAACAGCCTTTAACTTTTTGCCTGACAATTCGGTACCGCTTTTAACTACCGTACTATCATATAGCACGAGATTTTTAATCGGTTGAGACAACTTGATTACGAAATAAAGGCGCTGATCGTCAGACCAGCCTTTCGAATTTCTATGTCCAATAATGGTTGTCGCATCCAGCTGTTTAAATGATGCTGAAACTGGTTTGTCCCAACCAATGCCTTCGATTAAATCGATGATGATGTGCGGATTTTCGGCTCCTTTTTTAAAGGTATATTGATGAAAACCTACCCTTTCGGTTGCGGTTAATTCTGCTTTAATTTGGTATTTATCAAGTAATACACTGTAGTAACCTGCTTTTGCTACTTCATTTTGATGAGAAAATTTAGATAGATAACCATTTTCATCGTCTGCAGTTTTACCTTTCTCGAGCAATAATTTACCCGTTGCAGGCATGATCGAAATATCGCCCAGATCGCCAATACCTGTACCGCTTAAATGGGTGTGTGCGAATCCGGTAATGGTGTTACTGATATAATTGTAGCCACTGCACCAGTCCCAGCCTTCAAAAATGTTGTTTGGCCCGAGCTGTACAGCCCCAAAAGGAACATTGGCCCCTACAAAAACGTGCCCGTGTTTTGCCGATCCGATCAATGGGTCTACATATTGGGTGAGTTTGGTTTTTTGCTGCGCAAAGGCATTAAATGTAAATAGAGAGGTTAGAAATAGAATCGATGAGGTTTTCCTGAACTGCATGTGTGCTTATAATTTCCTACTATAGATTTAAAAATCTAAAAGTAAAACGTTTTACGTTATTTTTCTCATAAAAGGGGGAAGAATTATATAAAATGACCGTTATTTCGATAACTATCGGAGGAAATACAACCCGTTACTATCGACAAAGCTCAATAAAAACAGTCGTCATTGCGAGGAGGAACGACGAAGCAATCTTTCATGCTCGTGATCCTTACAAGAAAGATTGCTTCGTCGGCTGAAAAAGCCTTCTCGCAATGACGGGAATAGCGCTCAGGATGACAAAGATCTTTTTACCCAATCTCCAAAACAATTACCTGGTCGGGTTCTGTTGTATTTGGCGTAGTTGTAAGCGTTAATTTCGATTTTTTGAAAGTGAAATTTACCGCACTTTTATCTTTTAATAAATATGCTTTTTTAATTTTCTTCAGCGGAACGTTTTCCAGGTTAAGCGTAGTGGTTTTTCCATCTACAATGTGGATGTAAACTTTATTATCGCTTTGCGTAATGCTTCCCCAGGCCTGCGGTTTTATAAAACCTGCTTTTGTACTGTAAATACTTTCGCCATATACTTTAAGCCAATCGCCTAAACCTGCCAAACGGTCCTGAAACTCCGGCTGGATTTTACCACTCGGCATCGGGCCAATGTTCAATAAAAGGTTAGAACCCAAACTTGCGGCTTTAACCAACATGTTTACCAACTCTTTGTTCGATTTGTAATAAGTATCGCTCAGGTTATATCCCCATGAATTGGAAATGGTTTCGCAGGTTTCGAGCGGCAATTGATCGGAAGCTTTTTGAAAACTCAAACCCGATTTGTTCTCGCCTGGCAAATCGCGTTCGAACATCTGGAAATCTTCGCCTGCAAATGGCGTTAAGTGATGGTTATTACCAATCATGCACTGTGGCTGCAATTTGTGGATCAAACCATAAATTTCATTGTATTTCCAGTCGATGCGTGAGGTTCTGTCTTTGGATCCTTCCGGCTCGGTCTGATCCCAATGGCCGTCAAACCAGATCCCTCCTATTTCGCCATAATTGGTCAATAATTCGGTGAGCTGGTTTTTCATAAACTGTAAGTAACTGGCGTAATCGCCTTTACCCGTCCGACCAGAATTTTGCCCCGTGCGACCGGTTTCGTGCGGATAATCTTCCCTGCGCCAATCTAACAAAGAATAATATAAGTATAACTGTATGCCTTGTTTATGGCATTCATCAGCCATCATTTTTACAATATCCTTTTTGTAAGGGGTACTCATGATGTTGAAATCGGAATATTTGGTATCCCACATGCTAAAACCATCATGATGCCTGGTAATGAGCGTAATGTATTTCATTCCGGCATTTTTCGCCATACTTACCCATTGCGCTGCATTAAATTCAACAGGATTGAAAAAATCTTTAAGGTTGGTATAATTATGAACATTAAGTTTCCGCTCGTTCATTACCCATTCGCCACTTCCGGGAATACTGAAAGGGCCCCAGTGAATAAACAGACCAAAACGGGCATCGGCAAACCAGGTACGCTGCTTTAAATTTGATGCGGCAGGTAAATAATCCTGCGCATTTAACTGTATCGCAAAACAGAGCATTAAGCCGATTATTGCTAATTTTTTCATAAGGTTGGTGGTATATCTGGTTAGGTTTTTAATCTATGGAAGCAGTGGCTTTTGTGGGTTTACCGATCACTTTGTAATTTCCATCACCTTTTAAGATGGCGAGAATCTGTAATTGATTGGTAAACAAGTTCTTGGCTGCAGCCAGTTCTTTGTCATACTGGAAACTCTGCTCGATTCTTCCTTTTTCGTAAAAATAACGGCTCACAATCTGTGTTTCCAATACCCTTTTGATTTCAGCTTTATGGCTTACCAAATCGGTTTTTTTGGAAGAAGTAAGTTTGTATTTCAGGTTTTCAAGATCGGTTTTTACTTCTGCTGATTTGTTTTCTTTTTCGGCTTCGGCACGTAAATCAGAAAGCAATCTCTCGGTACGGCTCAGATAAGTTAAATCTTTATCGGCCAGGCTGTTGGCAAAAACTGCATAATCAGCATCTGATAACTGGAAAGTTTTAGCGGATGCCAAACCTGGTTTTTCTTTTCTATACAGGTTTGCATAGTTAAAGAAAAGGCTTTTATTAAGCATCGAAATGGTAATTGGGCTCAATTTATCTGCATTAACTACAATATCAGGATAAACGCCGTTACCGCTGTACACATTTCTGCCGGCTTTGGTCTGGTACATCACCATGGTAGAATCGGCAAAACGTTCGGCTACGCCTTCTGCATTTTTATGGGCATAATCCAGCTTTTGGATGCACCTGCCCGATGGCGTATAATATTTGGCTACAGTTACCTTAACCAGGCTGTTATAAGGCAAATTGAAGGTTTGTTGTACCAATCCTTTTCCATAGCTGCGTTGTCCGATAACGATGGCACGGTCTAAATCCTGTAAGGAACCGGCAACAATTTCAGACGCAGAAGCTGAATTTCCATTTACCAGCACCACCAAAGGCACTGAGGTAGAAATTGGCGCCGAAAGCGTTTTATAGGTAATGGTTTTCTCTACATTTTTACCTTTTTGAGTTACTACGAGCTGGTCTTTATTGATAAAAAGGTTTACAATTTTAACAGCCTCTTGTAAAATACCACCACCGTTATTCCTTAAATCCAGTACCACACCTTTAGGGTTTTCTTTTTGAATGGCCAATAAGGCATCTTTAACTTCCTGACCAGAATTTTCGAGAAATTTATCGAGTTTGATATAACCAATACCATCGCCAACCATGCCTGAATAGGAAACATTTGGTTGTTTGATTTCTTCGCGAACGATTTTTTTAGTAATCTCCTTTCCATCTCTGATTATCAGCAAATCAACCGCAGTTCCTTTTGGTCCGCGCAGTAACTGGCTCACCTCAGGACGGTCTTTGCCCTTAACAGCAATCCCATTGATGCTCAGCACCTGATCACCGGCTTTTATATCACTTTTATTTGCCGGGTAACCTTCGCTTACTTCGTTAATAAATAGTTTACCATCAATAAAAACGGTACCTGCACCAATACCACCGTATTGGGTACTTACATATTTCAGTTTATAATCTTCAATTTCCGATTCGGGAACGTATTCGGTATAAGGATCTAAGCTATCCAACATGGCATCGATTCCTGTTTTCATCAACTTAGGGGCATTGGTATCATCAACATAATTGATGTTGATTTCTTTATAGAGTGAGGCAAAAATATCCAGGTTTTTAGAAACCAGAAACAAATCTTCTTTAAAAGAAAAAGACAAAACAGCAACACCAAAGCCAGCTGCTAAAAGACCATATTTTAGTTTCTTCATTCCCTTATGTATTTATTCCAGTAGCACAGAACGAATTAAAAGCCTGTTTTTGGAAAGTTATTTATTGATATAGTACGAAAGTAAATGTACAAAAAGCCGTAAATATTAAAAACAGCATATTTGGCGCAAGCGTAAATTAAGCGTTACGCTAAAAAGGAAGGATAAAGCAATAAAAAACAGATTAAAGTCTGTTGCCTTTGGTATCAGCCAATGCTTTTTGAATGGTAAATTCGATATAAGTGCGGTCACGCTTAACCAAACGCATTAAATCTTCAATCAACTGGTCTTCTTTGCCAGGGGTAAACTCTAAAGGCTCGTTCGCTAAATCGC
The DNA here is from genome assembly GCF_000633455.1 of Pedobacter jeongneungensis. Classification (GTDB taxonomy): domain Bacteria; phylum Bacteroidota; class Bacteroidia; order Sphingobacteriales; family Sphingobacteriaceae; genus Pedobacter; species Pedobacter jeongneungensis_A. The sequence goes on along the minus strand of NZ_AYMG01000001.1, from coordinate 523,153 downwards.
GGTATTTCCTTAAAAACTTAGTTTTTACCTTAAATGCAGTTTCTGAAGTAAGTTGAAAGTTAGCCATGGCATATTTTATTTGATGCAAAAGTAAAAAATATTTACTCAGGTTAATACCTTTTTATGCGATCTGACAAAAAAAGTAGACATCAGTGAGAAATTTTTGCACGATAATTGTGTTAAAAGCGCGTTATAAAACCAAATTCCGGAACAGTAACCGCTAGGCGTATTTTGAAAAGAAACCATAAGAACAAAACACACACACAAAATTCGCAAGAGCGCCGTTTACGGTTTATAACTTAAAAACAATTAAACAACATGAAAAAACTTATCTTCTCTATTGTTTTCCTAACCCTGGGTTGGGCAACATCAAAGGCACAAACGTTTAACCTGGGGGTTAAAGCAGGTGTAAATTTAGCCAAATTAAATGCAGATTTTGCAAGCGAAGAAAACCGTTTAGGCTATCAGATCGGTGCCTGGGCACGTATTGGAGGTGCCAGCTTTTATGTACAACCTGAGGCTTACATTGGCAGTAAAGGCAACAAATTTATCAGCATCCAACAGGATAACGGCAACGAAGTATCTGCTGAAGGAAAAGTAAAGTTCACCACTTTGGATATTCCTGTTTTATTTGGAACAAAATTCGGTGCCAAAAACTTAAACTTCCGTGTAATGGCCGGCCCGGTAATTTCATTTATCCTGGATGAAAATTCGACTTTTAGCTCAGCTTACCAACAGGCAACAGATTTTAGCAATTACAAAAACCAGGCATTGGGCGCACAGTTTGGTGCGGGTGTAGATGTAGGTAGTATTTCGGTTGATTTACGCTATGAAGCGGGTTTATCAAATATCAGTAAAAGTGAAAAATACACTCAGAAACCAAACCTTTTTCAATTGAGTTTAGGGTTTAAGATTTTGTAGTTTTTACAAGAGAACAAGTATAAGGGCGGCCAATGGCCGCCTTTTTTGTTGCGGGAATGTTGATTTAAAAAAGTTTTTTTCAAGAATAAGTTCATTGAAACTTATATGGCCACGCAAAACACTGATTAACACAGAATTTTAAACGCGCCAAAAAACGATTGCTCAATTTGTGTTTATTAAAGTTCGGAAAGTGCAGGTCGCCTGGCCTCAGAATGCCTCCCTGAAAGGCTTGCCTTGGGGAGGCATTTCAGACTGAAAAGATTGCTTCACGCTGCCTCACCAATCAAGCACTTCGGTTCGCATGAAGATATGGGACTAATGATTAAATTCAATGTTCAAAAAGTAATAACCTGTTTAAACCTGTCGCTGTAAGGTATTAAAACTTCGGACATCCGTCATCAGACTTCGGACTCAATTTAACCCTAACTTAACACGTAAAATTGGCATTACAAGCCCGTTTAAGCCCTAAAAAATGTCGATTTTTATAGTAAAACAATTTAACAAAAAACAACTATGAAACACCGCATTCTTTTACTGTTTGCTATTCTCTTATCGCTCTCTGTAAAAGCCCAGAATTTTAAATATGCTTTTGTAACTGATACACATGTGGGTTCGCCGACAGGGGAAGAAGACCTAAACAGAACCGTTGCAGACCTTAACACATTAAAAGACATCGATTTTGTAATTATTACTGGTGACATTACCGAAATGGGCACCAATAATGAACTTAGACTGGCAAAAGACATCCTTTCAAAATTAAACAAACCTTACCACATTATCCCAGGTAACCACGATACAGGTTGGTCGGAATCAGGAGGTGTAAATTTCATAAAAGAGTTTGGCGGCGATAAATTTGTTTTCGATCATAATGGCTACCGTTTTATTGCCTGTGCTTCGGGGCCTTATGTGCGGATGAGTGACGGACATATCCCAAGAGATGCCACGGTTTGGTTAGATAGTGTGCTTAAAGCCACACCTAAAAATATGCCCATAGTTTTTGCCAACCACTACCCACTGGATAATAGTTTAGACAACTGGTATGAAGCCACAGATCGTTTGAAGAAATACAACATTCAATATGCGATATGTGGCCATGGCCATAACAACCATCCTTACAATTTTGAAGGCATTGAAGCTACTATGGGACGTTCCAATTTAAGGGCGAAAGACAGCATTGGCGGATACAATATTGTGAGCATGACCAAAGACACGGTATTTTTTCAGACCAAAAAACCAACGCAGGATATCCTTCCGGTATGGCGAAAAATTGCGTTGAAAACTTTTGCAGCTGATCAGAAAAAATACGAACGTCCCGATTTTGCCCTCAACAATAAATATCAGGATACGAAAGAAGTTTGGTCTTATCACTCAAACGCCAATGTGGTAAACACACCAGCTTATGCTGCAAACAACGTTATTTTTGGAAACAGCTTGGGTTTGGTTGAGGCCTTAAACAAGAATACCGGCAAAAAAGTATGGACATTTAAAACCAAAGGTGCTATCTACTCTTCTCCTGTGGCAGTGAACGGAACCGTTATTTTAGGTTCGGGCGATGGAACCATTTATGCGCTGAATGCTAAAAACGGAAAAGAAATCTGGCATAAGGAAACAGCGAATTCGGTACTGGGATCGCCAGTGGTTAACGGCCAACAAGTATACATTGGTGGCAGCGATAATACTTTTAGGGCCCTGGATGTTAAAACAGGAAAAGAAATCTGGGCTTTTGCAGCAGTTGAAGGTACTATAGTGGGCAAACCGCTTATTTATCAGGGCAAAATTATTTTTGGATCGTGGGGCAGGCATCTCTACGCCCTCGAGATCAACACAGGGAACCTGCTCTGGAAATGGAACAATGGACAGGCCAACAGAATGTTTTCGCCGGCGATGGTAACGCCAGTTGCTTATCAGGGTATTGTGTATATTGCTGCTCCCGACCGTTATTTAACGGCCATTGACGCAAAAAACGGCAGTACGCTATGGCGGAACAAAGAAGCTACGGTCCGCGAATCGATTGGCCAGTCAGCAGATAGCACCGTTATTTACGGCAAAACCATGCAGGATGAAATTGTAGCCTACAAAGCACAGTCGCAAGATCCGGGTATTTTATGGCGTTATAATGTTGGTTTTGGTTATGAGCACGTTCCTTCCATGTTAATCGAAAAAGATGGAAAGGTATTTTTCGGCACAAAAAACGGCGTGATTTACGCCATTGATCCTAAACAGCAAAGTACAGTGTGGGCACATAAAATAGATAACTCGATGATCAATACCGTGAATGTGATTGACAGTAAAAATATCCTGGCCAGCACCATGGATGGTAAAGTGGTATGGTTAAAAACAAAATAACAGGTATAAAAAAAACCTCCTCAAAAATTAATTTGAGGAGGTTATCAATTATTTCAAATTACATTACCAGCCTGGATTTTGCTGCAGTGTATTTGCAGGATACAAACTAATTTGACCGGTAGGAATTGCCGACAAATAATTTTTTGGATCAACAAATGTTCTGGTTAAAGTTGTAGCATAAGGCACAATATAGCCTTGTGCATTTCTTAACACCTTACCGTTATCTGGTACTTTGGCACCTAAGAAAGCTTCTACATTTTTTGCTCTATCCAGATATTCACCTTTTTTCCAGCGCATCAAATCCTGGTATCTAAATCCATTCATCATTAATTCTACTCTGCGCTCGCGTCTTATTTCCCACATTAAAGCAGAAACATCAGCATCTCTTTTCGGATCGGCAACAGCAGTTCCTCCCGCAGCTACATTTCCTCCACCGGTAACAGTTAGCTTGGTAATCCCTGCCCGGGTTCTTAAAAGGTTAATTGATTTATCCATATCAGCCTGGGTAAAAGTAAGTTTGCCTAATTGATCAAGGATTGCTGTAATTTCTCCATAATTAAGTAAAACCTCAGGATAGTAAAAAATCGGCGCATCCGTTTCGTTATAAGGTGCCAGCTGGTTGGAAGCCGGGTTTAAAAATTTAGAAGGACGGTAACCGGTGCTCGAGCTGTAACCATTTACCAAAGTACCGTTGTAACACAAAAAGTTATCGATTGTGCCTAATAAGCGGTTATCACGGTTTGCCCTAAGCGTAGTAATGGTATTGTCGCCCTGATAAAGTGGCGATTGCCCAATTGGTAAACCATCAATTGCAGGATAAGCATCAACAGCTGATTTTGTTAAACCGCTCATTTGAGTGGTACTGTTGGTATAACCGATTACAGAGTGCGTTAATACACCGGCCAGATATTTTTTATAAAGTAATACTTCTTTGTTTCCGGCCAGATCCATTGAACTGTAAATACTTCTGTAATCCGCATTAAGGAGATATTTACCAGTCATTAATTTTTCGCAGGCATCTTTACCCTGTGTTAAAAATTTATCTGCATCTGGCAATGCTAATTCGGTATGATAAACCCTGTAAGAACCTTCAAAAAGACAGATCCTGGCTTTCAAAGCCAAGGCAACATCGCGGTTTACAACGTTATCGCCGTCGTTAACACGGATATTTTCTACAGCATAATTAATATCACTTAAAACACTGTCCATTACCAATTGACGGCTATCGCGGGGTTTGTAAATTACATCGGTTTGAGAAATATCCAACGATTTACCGATGTAAGGCACACCACCAAAAGTTTTAACTTTACTGAAGTAATCCATCGCCCTAAAAAATTTAGCAATCCCGTTCCAGTGTTTTTTCGCTTCATCGCTCATCGGCACCTTGCTGGTACGTTCTAGCATAATATTGGCTTTGCGCACGTAGGTCCAGTCCCAATCGGCTGAAGTAGTTGGTGCTGTTAATGCAAAATTTTGAAAGGTTGCCGCATCCTGATCATCCGTTAAGGTAGAAAAATAAAAATCGGCGGTTGTACCTGTTCCAAAACCGGTAAACAGGGCATAAAAACCCCAGTTATAGGTACGCACATTATTTTCACTTGTCCAGAAGTTATCATCAGAAAACTGATCTGGTGTATCTATATTTAAGTCTTTAGAACAGCTAATGCCCAGAATTGCAATAAATGATAGATATAGTATTGATTTAGTTAATTTCATCGTTCTTATTATAATGTTAAGTTAACACCGAAAGAATATTGTCTGTTAAACGGAAAGGTACGGCCTGTGTAGCCAGCTTCTCCATCTGTCATTTCAGGATCTATTGGTGCACCCACGTTTGAAATTGTTGCCAGATTTTGTCCACTCACGTAAATTCTAAATTTCTCTACACCATATTTTTTCAACCAGTTATTTGGTAAGGTATAGCCTATGGTTACATTCTTTAAACGGGCATAAGCCAGGTTTAATAAATATTTAGATTGGGGGTAGAAGTTGTTTCCACTTGCAGGAAATTGAGCAATTTTGGTTGCACTATTGCCAATATATGGACGTGGATAAAATGCGTTTGGATTTGAAGGTGTCCAGAAGTCTAGTTGGTTAGCATACATAATATCGGCATTGCCATAAGCAGGGATAATCATGGTACCCAGACCCCAATAATCGCGCTTTCCTACGCCCTGAATATATACATCGATATCAAAGCCTTTAAAAGTTCCACCTAAACGGGCACTGTACTGATACCTGGGCTGACTATTGCCAATCACTTTTAAATCACCATGATCATCAGCTGTTCCCTTACCTTGGTTAATTACGCCATCGCCATTTAAATCTTTGTACTTAACATCACCCACCCCGTAAACAAAGTTTCCATTTTGCAAAGCCACCTGACTAGCAGAGTTTTTCACTTCGTCTGCAGATTGAAAAAAACCTTCTGTTTCGAATCCCCAGATTTCACCATATTGCTGCCCTACATAAAAACCAGCGTTCTGATAGTTTGGATTATTCTGATAAATTAAATTAGATGGGTTGTTCCATTTTGTAAATACTGTTTTATTATCTGCCAGGGTTAGGGTAGCATATAGGTTAAGATCCTGGCTAACCGGATAATTTAAATCTAAACTGATTTCGTAACCACGGTTTCTAAAATTTCCTGCATTAATTCTGGGGCCTGCAGATCCAAAAGTAGCCGGAACAGAAGACTGCTGCAACATGCCTTTGGTATCGCGTTGATAATAATCAACCGATAAACCAACAAGGTTTTTCAGTAAACGGATGTCGGTACCAAAATCAAGTGTTTGAATTTTCTCCCAGGTTAACGACTGGGCAACCGGAATGGGTGCTGCAATACCCGTAGTTAATGTTGTTCCAGTAGGCGTGATCCAATTAACACCTGATGCAGCCATTGACGGGATATAATACTGGCCACCAACATTTTGGTTACCAACCGAACCATAAGAGGCCCTAAATTTAACCTCATCAACATATGGCTTGATAAAGCTCATAAATTTTTCTTCGGTTAAACGGTAACCCGCAGAAGCAGAAGGGAAAAAGCCCCATCTATCCAATTTGGAAAATGCAGAAGAACCGTCGTATCTTCCATTTAACTCCAACAGGTATTTCCCTTTGTAATCGTAATTAAAACGGCCAAAATAACCTGCATATGCTCCAACAGGGTATGGAACACCATTAATTGTGCTGCCATGTATACCACTGGCCAGTTGCGTACCTACTGCTAAAGAAAGTTCTGGTCTTGTAGGGTCTAAAATGGTGTTTCTTGCCGCTGTAAACTGGACGTTGTCATAATTTTCGGAGTTTACACCAGCGGTAATTTTAATATTATGATCGGTAGCAAGAGTTTTTTGATAAGTGGCATAAGCATTTAGCGTATTCACCATATTTCTGGTTTCACCGTAACTCACCACATCCTGCGCTGCTGTTGCAATATTTGCCAGAAGCGGTGGTGTACCTGCTGTCCAAAAATCAATTGCATTAATTGGTCCACCAACTTCATGCCTTAATGCATTTGTTCTACCCAAGGTGTAATCAGCACGAATACTTAAATCTTTGGTAATTTTAATGGTTGCACCCAAATCTACCCGGCTATAATTTTCGGTAACACTAGATGTTTGCGCATTTGCCAGATAGGCAGGAGTATGCCTGAAATAGTTTCCGTTATATTTACCATAAGGAAAATAAGAACCCCAACGCCAAAAGTAATACCAGTAATTTTGGTATTGATATGGATAATCATATTTAAAGTTCCTGTATAAGAATTTAGCATCAACATCCAACCATTTGGTTGCCGCCACATTTATCGAACCGCTGATGTTGTATTTAGTAAGCTCATCAGGATTTAATTTGAAGATACCACCCTCATTTGCATAACCGCCAGATAAATAATAGCCGATTTTATCGCTTCCACCCTGTAAGCTTAAATTATGATTTGATTGAGCGGTATAATCTTTCAGCATTTCCTTTTTAGGATGCCACACCTTGTAGAAATAAACACGCCCATCTACGTAATCAAAATCCTGACCCAATATCATATCATTTCCAGTATTCGTAGCAGCATATTTATTTTGCCAGTTTGCAATACCATCCCTGAGCTTGGTTAACTGCATACCAAAAGTTTCGGGCGAAGTTGTACCTGCCCTAACCGATGCATCATAAAGGGCCTGCAATTCGTCAACAGGGTTGGCAAAATCGGCCAGTATCGTTGGTTTGTTCCACGAGAAGTTGTTGGTGTAAACTATTTTTGTCGGCTGGTTTTTCTTACCCGATTTGGTCTTGATTAAGACCACGCCAAATGCGGCCCTTGCTCCATAAATTGAAGTTGATGCCGCATCTTTTAATACAGAAACACTTTCAATGTCGGCCGGGTTAATAATCGAAAGATCAGGTGTTTCCACATTGTCTACAATAATCAATGGTTTGCTGGTTCCGTTTATTGATCCAACTCCCCTGATGTTGATGTTCGGTGAAGAGGTTAACCCACCGTTTCCATAAGTAATGGTTAAACCAGGAACGATACCCTGTAAGGCTTTTGTAGGATCGTTTAAGGGTTTACTGCCAAAAGTTTTGGTAACATCAACCGTTGTTACCGCCCCTGTTAAGTTTGCTTTTTTCTGCGTACCAAAAGCCACAACTACAACCTCTTGTAGTCCTTTCGACTCGGAAGCCAATGCCACATTAATGGTATTGCTGTCACTCACGGTTTTCTCCTGACTTACATAACCAATAAAAGAAAATACGAGGGTTTCGCCTTTGCTGGCTTTTATGGAATAAACTCCATTGCCATCAGTTTGTACTACTGTGGTTCCTGTTTTTATTTTAACAGAAACCCCTGGTATTGGTCCATCTTCTGATGTAACCTTACCCGTAATGGTGCTTTGTTGCGCAATGGCGTGAGCCACCAGCAAAAACACACCAAAAAAGATTGATAGTAATTTTTTTTTCATAAACACTAGTTAATGATGTTTGTTGTTAGTTCGGATTCATAAACACGCAGAATACCGCATATTCCTGAATTTTAAGTAAATATCATAATTGTTTTCCACTTATTTACAAATATTCAGAGGCTTTATATTGTAATTAGTTTGATATTATTGCAAAAAACCGCATAAAGGCGCAATTAAATAGGTTCTGATATCTTTAATAAAATTATTTTTAACAAAAAAAGCCACCGCTAAAATTTAGCGGTGGCTTAAACTAAATGAAAGAGAGAAAATTATCTTATCAAAAAGAAGGATACATAAGGCCTCCGCGGTGCAGTACTAATGCCATTGTAGCCACTCGCAAAAATGGTATAAACCCTTTGGTTTAAAAAGGTACTCGCACTGGTATAATTCGCCAGAACCGTTGCTGTGGTTACGGCTGCCCCTGCCGGCCTGATTTTCCAGGTTTTTGATTGCGCAGACCTTAGTTTAATCTCATTGGTAATGTTCAGATAATTTACATTCCCAGCAATCAGCGAGTCTTTTGTGTTATCAGTGGCACTGGTTCCATAATACAGATCTACCGATGGAACATTAGGCATCAGGTTGATAAACCTGTATTTACAATATGCCGTATCAGGCCTAACGAAACTTTCTTCTGTTAATACATTTTTAGTAAAAGCAGCTGTATCTGTGATGTGGGCAACATAGTTTTTGCCTGCCTGGATCTGAAACGTGGTGCTGTACAGTACCAGTGAATCTGTTCCGTCGTCTTTCTTTTTTGGAAGGATAATGGAGAGTTTCAAATTGCCTGGGTTTACCGCAAGAAAATCGGCAGTAGAACTCCCCCCTGTGTTGTACCCACCACCAGGAAATGGTGTACGGGCAGTAATTACGCTACTTACCCTTTTATCGTTAATTTTAATGGCTATGGCCCTGTTATTATAATAATAGGAGGCGTAATTTACCTTTAACAGTGCCTGATCGCTGGTCAACTTTTCGGTTTCGCCATAATCGAGTACATTTTTAGTACAACCTGTTAAAGCCATAGCAATAAACAGGCAGGCGAATAAATTAGAAAATATCTTCATGTTAATATGCTTTAAAATAAAACTTTACGGCTGACTAAACCAGGTTTCTTTAGTCATATAATCAATATCCAATCCACCCCACTTACGCAACTCTTCGGTATTCCATACATACTCGGAATTATAACGTGGCCTGAAACGGTAGGCATATTTGCCACCCAACAAAAGATCTGCTGCCGGAATCTGATAAAACTGCCTGAAAACATTGGCATCGTAATGATATTTCCGGAGGTCATTCCACTGCTCCAAACCTGCCCATCCCCATTGTGCAATGTATTTTTGTCCCATAATATCGGCTAGCGTTAATGTTGCAGCACTTTGCGCAACTTCAGTAGAAGTTAAATAGGTATTAATCTCTGCATCGGTAATTAGGGGATCAGGCGTTTTGGAAGAACGGCCATAGGTATTGCAAAAAACCATGTGCCCCGAAATCCCCTCTTTATATGCGGTATAGGCATCTGCGGTTTTCCCCTGTAAAAATAACGCCTCTGCTTTAGCAAAGCGCAATTGCGAATAAGTCATGATGGGATACCTTGCAGCATCGGCAAAAATATATTTTCCGTTATAAATCGTGGCACCTGCTGGGATTGATCCAAAAACAATTGGCAGCGCAGATGTACTGCTACCCTGGGTTGGAACACCGGCAATGTACCTGCCCAAAGTAGTGGCAGCTGTACTTGCAGGCAACATTCTGCTTAAACGCGGATCAAGCGAGCTTGTTGGGTTCACCGTAGGCGTTCCCTTCACTCCACCGGCAAGATAATTTAAGATGGTGGTGGAAATCCTTCCATAATAAGCTGAAGTTGTTCCGGCGGTGTTAATATAGCCCAATGTTGGACCAAAAGGATTGGTATCATCCTGACTGGCAGCCGAAAAATAAACCGTTGCTGATTCGGCCTCGTTGGCGAAAGATAAGTTAGTGTACTTAACCACGCTATCGGCATACATGGCTTTAAACTCAGGCTTGTTAATCAAATGGCTATACTGCAATGCATAAATGGCATATACAAATTTTCGCCATTTCGCCATGTCTCCTTTATAAATCCCATCTCCGGTAACACTGGCCAATTGCGTAGCATAGTTTAACGGACTTTTCATCACAGAATATTTTAGCGACTGCTCACAATAGAAACGCACTTTTGCATAAACTTCCGGTTGATCATGGTAAGGAAATTTTAACATCCCGGGCGTAAAAGCTTCATCTAAAATAATCGGGCCATGCAGATCCGTGGTTTGCTGATAGGCCCAGGCTTTAATGGCATAACCGATTGCCGCATATTCATATTTTTGATTAGCGACAGCATCATTAATTAAATTCTCGAGATTCAAGCCCAGATCGACATAGGTCATTCTCCAGATTACCCCTCCGTTATCGCTTGAACGGATGTAAGTGTGTTTTTCAAAAGCAATAGATCCATCATCAGTTGATGCCCCAATAAGATTTTGTGTAATTTTCCAAATAAAACGGTAATCCTGCGAGGTTCCGTTTGTCATCTGGAATAGAATCGGCGGAAGCAACAACTCTGCTTTACTGGTTTGTGGTACTGCAGGATTGGTATTGATATCGAGGTATTTTTTACATCCTCCGGCCATTAACAATATTGCCGCAGCAATATATAATTTATATAATCTTTTCATGTTATTCGCTATAATTTAACCCTAAATCCTACGTTGAAACCGATCGGCTTACCCACGTTACCATAATCAATACCGTAACCACCAATACCGCCCACACCCGGCGAATTTGAATTACTCTCCGGATCTCCACCAGAATAATTGGTAATCAAAATAGAATCGGTCACCGTAAAAAAGGCGCCAAAGCTTTGGATAAACCCGATACGCTTAACTAATGACGGCGGAAAATCGTAAGCCAAAGTAACATCCCTTAAACGGAGTGTTTTTATGTTTCTTTCCACAAACATCTCTGGTGCAACATTTGTAGAATAATAGTTAGAAGCATAATATGGTGTTACAGAAATGGTATTAACCGTTGGGTTTGCGGTATTCTGCAAACCATCGTTCAATACGCCTGTAATAATCCTGGGCACTTCCCTATCCAATGTCTTAATACTGATCCCTTTAATGTAAGAAGCATATTCGGTGCCGTTAACCACATCGCCACCATACCTGAAATCCCATAAGAAAGAGAGATTAAAGCCTTTATAGCTAAACCTGTTTACGAAACCCAAAGTAAATTTTGGATTCCTGTCGCCGATAGGATAAAACTGGGTATCAGTAACCGATGGTAAACCTGATGATGGATTGATCAGGATATCGCCCCTATCATTACGGGCAAACCTGGTACCGCTGATGGCACCTGTGCTGTAACCCGGATGCACTGCACTTCTAATGTCGCCAACCACCCAGGTATCAGACTCGTAAAGCTCAGGAAGTTCATTTGCCAATGATAATACCACACCACGGTTGCGGGTAAAATTTAAAGTAGTATTCCAGTTAAAGTCTTTTCCCTTGATCGGATTACCGGTTAGCTGCACCTCGATACCGCGGTTACGTACGGTCCCACCGTTCATCATCTCTAAAACGAAACCCGTACCATAACTTAAACGGGGATTAATGATTTGGTCTTTGCTCAGCAGATTGTAATAGTTAAAATCCAATCCGATGCGGTTTTTCAGGAACTGCATTTCAGTACCGATCTCGAAATTTTCTGACACCTCTGGCTTTAAGTTCGGGTTACCGCCATAGTAAGAATAGGCATAACCTCCTCCTGTAAACCTTTTGGCCTCATAGTTCGTACCAGTAGAATATTCCCTCCATGGCTCCTTACCCGTTAAGGCGTAAGAAGCTCTTAATTTACCATTATCCAACCAGGGCAGAGCTGTTTTAATACTGGCCAGATCAGTAAAATTAAAGGCTAAACTTGCAGATGGATAGGCAAAATATGGATTGTTCGGCATCAAGCGCGAAGCACCATCAACCCTGCCCGACAAGGTTAGATACAGTAATGTTTTATAACCCATAATGGCTTGTGCAAAAGCACCTACGGTACGGTAGCGGTTTACATAGGTTAATGTACGCTGTGTAGTTGGCAATGTATTGTTAATACTGTAAAAATTGGGATCGTACATGTTCGTACCACGCTGAGAATCGGTGGTAGAATTGTAATCGTTAAAAGTAGCACCAATTACATAAGTATTGTTAAAATCGCCGAATTTATGTTTGGCTGTAGCGGTTAACGATCCGTTAAATACTTTGGCCAGTTGATCATAAGTCATTACCGTACCGCCTGTTGGAGCTGAAGACGAACCCGAACCCCGGTAAGATTGCGCATGATATACCGATAAGCCTTTAGTATTGGCAATATCGGCACCAATGATCCCATTGATACGCAGCCATTTTAAAGGCGTCAGCTCTACATTGGTATTGGCAATCAAACGGTTAACTTTATCATTATTTACGTTTTTAATCACATCCCAAAGGGGATTATCAAACTCCGAATAAATGCTGGCCAGGTGCAAAAGCCGGTTTCCGTTAGCATCCTGATAATCCTGAACGTTATAAGCCGAACTAAAACGCATCAACTGCAATAGCGAACCATTAGCGCCTTTGTTAGCCTTATCATTATTGGAATTGATGTAATTGAAGGTAGTGGTTAGTTTTAAAACCGGCGAAATGGTACCAACAGCTGTTACTCTTGAGGAAATTCTGGTGTAACTTGTTGTGGGGATTGTTCCCTTCGAATCGGTATATTCATTAGACCAGCGATAAGAGAATTTATCGGTTCCACCTTCAAATGATAAATTGTGTTTTTGCGTAAATCCCGTCTCGAAAAAATTGTGGATGTTATCGTAAAGCGGTGTATTAGGCAAAAATGCAGGGCCAAAAAAGTTAGATGAACCACCATCGTAAACGCCGTTAGAAACCCCAGTGTTGTACTTGGTCTGTATTTCCGGAAATTTATTCAGTTGCTCTATCCTAAACGAGTTGCTGTAATTGATGCTTCCACGCCCCGCTTTGCCTTTTTTTGTAGTGATTAAAATCGCGCCGCTGGCACCCGCACTCCCGTATAATGCAGTAGCTTCGGGACCTTTCATAATCACATAACTTTCGATGTCGTTGGGATTGATATCCATCCCTCTGTTCGAATAATCCTGATCTCTGTTTGCTGCGCCCGAAACGAGTTCGCGGGTTTGGTTCAATGTACTGTTATTAATTGGTACCCCATCTACTACGATAAGCGCATTGTTATCGCCACTAATTGATACGAAACCACGCAGTACAATTTGCGCAGAAGCACCGGGGTTTCCATTGGTACTATTGATCGATAAACCCGGTACACGCCCCTGTAATCCACCAAAAAAATCGTTCCGCTGGGTTTCAGCTACTTCCGCTCCAGAAACTTTTGGGGTAGAATAACCCAGCGATTTAACATCGCGGTCAATCCCATAAGCCGTAACAACTACTTCATTCAGGTTGCCGGCATCGGCTAAAAGGGTAACATTAATGGCTGTGTTGGCGCCTACAGTACGCTCTACAGTTTTATACCCAACATAGGAGAACACCAATACATCGGTTTTTGATGCTTTAATGGAATAATTTCCGGTGTTGCTGGTTTGCGAAACGGTGCTGCCTCCTTTTACCCGGATGGAGACACCGGGAATTGGCCCGTCAGCAGAGCTGACTTTACCGGTAATAATTATCTGCTGCGCAAAAATTTGGGCAGACAGCATGATACCGATAAAACTAAAAAGTAGTTTTTTCATCATAATTAGTCAGTAAGAATTTAGTTACAGGTTGTTGTTTGTTTTCCGGCTAGTCAAAACACGCAAATTCACGCAGTTTTGATGTTAGTTAAGTAAATATGCTGAATGTTTTTGACAATAAGAACAAATGAAAAAGATTTATTGCGTTAACGCACAATATTTTATTGCAACAAAACGCAAAAACACGCAATATTTAAAAAATCTAAAAATCTTTTATACATTCGTTTAAAACCAAACACCTACTTATGCTGAAAAAAGAACGTCACGACTTCATCATGCGTCAGATTAATTTGCACAACCGCGTATTAACCTCTGATCTGGTCCAATTACTCAATGTTTCAGAAGATACCATCAGAAGAGATTTACAGGAACTTGTTGATGAAAACCTGCTTTATAAGGTACATGGAGGTGCTTTATCCAAATCGTACCACAGTTCTTTTGATGATAGTACGGTATACGCCAGAGACAGCAAAATAGCAATCGGTAAAAAAGCAGTTCAGCTAATAAAGGATGGCATGGTGGTTTTAACGGGTGGCGGAACAACGATTTTAGAGTTTGTAAAACTACTTCCACAGGGCTTAACGGCTACGTTTTTCACCATTAGTCCGCTGGTTGCGGTAGAGCTGGCTAAATACAATAATATTGAAGTGATTTTGATCGGCGGCCTGTTTTCTAAAAATTCGCAGGTTACTTACGGCGGACAGGTTATTACGCAGTTAGCAGAAATAAAGGCCGATTTATGTTTAATGGGCACCAGTGCCATCCACCCTGATGAAGGTTTAACAGATACTTACTGGGAAATTAACCAGCTTAAAAAAGCCATGCTGGCTTGTGCAAAAAGAACAGCCGTACTTTGTATTTCCGAGAAACTGGATATTGCGCTGAGGTTAAGGGTTTGCCCGATAGAAAGTATTAGCCATTTGATTACAGAGCTGGATTTAGGCCACGAATCGCTTTCGCGCTACCGCGAAAAAGAGCTGAATATTTTATAAAAAAAGGTCCCGAAATATCGGAACCTTTTTGGTTAATTTATTAAAAAGCAGGATCAGCAGGGGTATTGGTATTGTTATCCCGCTCCTGGAAAGGATAAGGGAAAAAATTCCGTTTACGATCTGTTAATGGCTGATTAAATCTTCTCATATCTTCGATTTTTAAGCCTGATGCATACAATTCAATCGAACGGTGTTTGTAAATCAGATCGAGCAATTGTTGTTGCGTGTAAGGCCCAACCAACGGAGGTAATGCAGCGGCCACCCCAAAAAGATCAGAGGTTTTGGTTACTACCTTATTCAGTTCAATTAATGAATTAATTAAATCCGGCTGCCTGGCAAGTGCTTCGGCTTTTATTAAAATAATCTCGCCTGGCAAATAAATCGGGAAGGGGCTTGCTGTTGCGGTCGCGAAACCACTCATACGCAAGGTTGCAGGCGATCCGGCCATTAAGGTATAAAAAGGAATTCTTTTATCGGTTGCGTCAGGAACATTTGCTCCGGTAAGGCCCAGGTTTGCATTTAAAGGCTGAAAAACATTATTGGAAGAAACAACGCTGAACAATGCATTTGGAGATGTAGCATCAAACTTAAAAAATGATGCTTTTGTTAAATCAACAGCTGTTGCTTCAGTTAATGCAAGTGTGTAATTCCCCGCAAATAATGCATACCTGGCCTTTAATGCATGTATCGTATTTACAATATTTACGTCAGTGGGTGCATTGCTTAAAAAACCGGCAGAAATTGGGTTTGCGGCAATAACAGTTAAAGCATTATCCAAAACGGCAATTGCTTTTACGAATCCGGCAGAACGGGTGATGTATGCTACATTTTTGCCCGTGCCATCAGGGATTTTTTCCCAGTATTGTGCCATATTGCCAATGGCCAGGGCTTTAAATATACTCGAATAGGCAATTAACCCTGAGGCATATCCCTTATCTCCCAAATTGCCGGCGTTAGCAATCACTAAATCAGCATCGTACACAATTTTATTGGCGCTTGCCCAAAGGTTAAACAAAATGGTATTTGTTCCATCTACAGCGCTTCCCCCGGTACTCAACTGCAATTCGGGAATATTCCCGGTGTTAAGCAACCTAAGCTCATTGGTTACAAAGCCATTTGCGGCAACAGAATTAAACACTACACCAGTTCTGCTTAAGGTATAAACACGTTGCAAACCAATGGCTACCGCAGTTAATCCTTGTTGAGAACCTAAAGCTACATCGGTTTTTGCCCTTGATGGATCCTGATATTCTTTTGTACACGAGGCTAAGCACAACGCTAACGAAAGTGTTAAACAGGTTATATTTGTCGAAATATTATTTTTTAAAATTTTCATAAAAATTCCTTTAACGATTATAATTTAACTTGTAAACCCAAACTGAAAGTGCGGGGAATGGGCACCGAACCAAAATCTATATTTCTCAATATAGTCGATTGTCCGCCCGAATTTAACTCCGGATCATAACCTTTGTAATTATCCCATGAGATCAAGTTTCTTCCGCTTACCGTTACGGTAAGGTCTCTTAAAAATTTCAGCTTACCAACGTTATAGCTTAATGAAATTTCTCTTAACTTAACAAAAGATCCATCATCAATCCTCCATTCTTCAATGGCATAAACACCGGCAACATATCCCCTTGGCAATTGCCCCATCTGTTCTTGCTCGGCTACTTTACCGTTTCCAACACCCTGGCGGGTTCTCCAGTCAGCATTCCAAACATCGCCTCCCTGTACCGCATCAAACTGCACATGTAAATTCAATCTTTTATAGGTAAAATCGTTCACAAATGACATGTTATAATCCGGATTTGGATTACCAATTACTTTACGCAGCGTGGTTCCTGTTGGCAGGCCATTCGCATCCCGCTGAGGGGTAAATGTGGTGGCCGTATTTTGAATTCCTTTTTCAATCTGAGGGATGCCCGCAGCATTGGTTAACAAACTGCCATCGGGGTTACGGGCAAAAAAAGTTCCATAGAAAACACCAATTGCTTCATCATTTATAATGGCTACCGGAGCACCCGGATTTGTGCTGAATAACCTTAAACCACCAACATTAAGTGCTGTATTTCTATTTCTGTTAAACACAACTGAAGTATTCCATTTAAAATCCTTTCCATTAACAGGTGTTCCGTTCAATACCAGCTCAATTCCTTTATTTCTTAACGAACCGATATTATCTAACAGGCTGGAAAATCCGGTTGAAGGAGCCTGTACGCTGGCAATTAATAAATCGCTTACTTTTTTATTGTACCAGTTAAACTGTATTCCAAACCTGTTTTTAAAAAATGATAAATCTGTTCCCAGTTCGAGTTCGCGCTGACGCTCTGGCTTAACATTTTCGTTTGCCAGAGTTGCGCTCGAAAACAGGGAGGCCCTGCCCAGGAAAGATTGTGTAGAATAAGCGTTTATCCTGTCATAAGCCCCAATACCGGTTAAATTACCCGATTCGCCATAAGCTGCCCTGATTTTAAAGGTATCCCACCAGCCGGAAACACCAAAACTTTTCCAGTAATCGGCCGACGAAAGCACATAACTTAAACTTCCTTTTAAATATTCCTGTGTACGGTTAGCAGATCCAAAAACAGAAGACTGATCTACCCTTAGGGCACCGGTAACAAATAAATGATCTTTGTACTTAAAGTTCTGTTGAACATAACCGCCACTAACCGAAAGTTCGGTTCTTCCATCAACACTTGGCAATTGTGTTGCCGCAGCATTTACCGTTTCGATTAATGGAGCCAAACCTCTGCCGTTTACCAGCTGATATTTGGTTTTTTCGTATTGAAACGAATAACCAACCTGAGTGGTTGATGAAATCAGATCGGATAATTTGGCCTGATAGGTTGCATTAAATTCATTATTAAATTGAAAGGCATTATTGGTTGCCGCACTTGCATAACCATTAAGGGTACCATCTAAGGCAGCACCTCCACCATAAAAATCGGGGTTTACGTTGTATGCAAACGGAGGAATATATGTTGAGCCGCTTTGTCCGGAGTTATCAACCCCCAAAGTAAAATCTAATGTCAGGTTTTTTACCGGATATAATTTTAAGTTCGCATTGGCAATAATGCGGTTGGTTTCCTGGCGTTGCTTAATATCTTCGATTACCGAAACAGGGTTTACCCTGCCGCGCTCGCCAACAGCAAGTAAATTGCCATTCGCATCTCTTGCAAAAATATCATGAAAATTACCAATAATGGTGACCGAATTCATGGGCGAAAAGAACGAGTTTCCGTCTGGCTTTTCGTTGGCTGAGCTGCGGATATAATTTAAACCAGCACTTAGTTTTGCCCATTCAGTAATTTTCTGATCGATGTTTGCCCTGAAATTATAGCGTGTAAAATCGGTATTTTTAATAATCCCCTGGTTACTAAAATAAGCAGCAGAAGTGTAATATTTGGTGTTTTCGTTACCACCAGAAACAGAAATTGTATTATCGGTACCTGTGGCCGATTGAAAAATATAATCCTGATAATTGTAACGGGTTACAGGGATGGTATTGGGCTGCAGAAATGGCGGATCGCCAACGGTTTGGATCACATCTTGTGTGGGCGCGTTTGTTGGCGTACCAAACCTTACCGGCGATTGGTTTACATCAATCTGTTTACGTAAATGGCTTAATGTTAAACTTGTACTAAAATTAACCTGAGCCGCACCGCTTACTCCTTTTTTGGTAAAAATCTGAATCACGCCTGAGTTTGCCCTCGATCCGTAAATGGCAGCAGCGGCAGCGCCGTTAAGTACTTCGATCCGCTCAATATCTGCCGGGTTAATATCAACCATTCTGTTTTGTCCGATACTGCCAACAAAGTTTCCACCGTCATAGTTGCTTGAAGTATTGGTAACCCTGGTTGTTGAATTGTTAACAATTACCCCATCAATAATGTAAAGCGGCTCTGATGAAGAGTTTACAGAGCTGATTCCTCTTAAACGAACCGATAATCCACCGGCAGGATCACCTGAGTTTTGGCTGATTTGTGCACCTGCCGTTTTTCCCTGCAGTGATGACAACACGTTTCCGCTAGGTGCTTTGTTCAGGTCATCGCCTTTAACAGTACTTACATAGCTTCCCAATTCTTTTCGGGTGGTTCCCTGTGATGTTCCGGTTACAATTACTTCATCCAAACCAACAGCATCGGCACTTAGGGCAGCACTTAACTGAACCTGATCGCTTGTACCAAGATCTACTGCCTGAACTTTACTTTTGTAACCTACGTAAGAAAACTGAACCTGGTATTTGCCGGGAGCTAAATCTACCGCAAAAGCATAGCCTCCGTTAGCATTGGTACTGGTTGCTAAACTTGTATTGAGGATTTTAACCACAACGCCAGGGATGGCTTCGTTATTTGAGGCATCACTTACTTTACCATTAATGGTATAGCGCTTATTCTGTGCCTGAGCCGTTTCTGTAAACAGAAGCAGCATAAATGGGATCAACAAAATCGCAAAAAATCCTGTTGACCATTTTAGGTAACTTTTTTCCATAAAATTTGGTTTTGTGTTAGAAGATTAGTGTTAAAACAAATTTAACAAAATACCACACAAAGAATGTTGAAAGGTTAGAATGTTGAAAAGTTCGAAGGTTGTAATGTTAAAAGTTGAAAAGCTGTAATGTTGAAAAGTAAATCTGGACTCAAAACTTGGGACTTTAGACTATGAACTATAGACTCAACTTTTACTCAGGCAAACTAATCTTACCCATACAAACAGAAGGCACCCCTTGCCTATCGCCAAAGTTGATCGGTTTGCCACAAAGCGTTTCATTGGCCAGTATAGCAAATAAAACAGCCTCTTTAGCATCGGGATTAATGTTTAAATCATCAGTAGTTAAGAAATTACAAAATGGCAATTTAGTTTGAAGCAATTTTACCAGTAAAGGATTATGCATCCCGCCTCCGCTCATAAAAACCTGCACACGGGCATCCATACCAAAACAGCGTTTTATGGCATTGGCAATGGTTTCTGCAGAAAAGTGACATAAGGTAGCCATTACATCTTCTTCACTCAAATTTGTCGTTAAAGATGCTTTCTGGGCTTTTATTAAATATTCAAGGTTAAATAATTCTGGTCCTGTGGTTTTAGGAAAATCAAGACCAAAGAAATTACAATCCAGCAAAGAGGATAAAAGTTGAGGATTTGCTTTGCCCGTTAAGGCCACAGCTGCATTTTTATCATAAAACAGATTAAAATGCTTTTGCATGTACTGATCCATCAAGGTATTACCCGGACCAACATCTGTCGAAAAAACCGCACTGGCATCCATACTGCCTGGCAGGTAAGTAAAATTTGCAATGCCCCCTATGTTCAGCATTACGCGGTCTTCACCAGCTTTCGAAAACATCAGGTAATCGCCATAAACTGCCAAAGGCGCACCTTCTCCTCCTGCTGCCAAATGTTTCTGCCTGAAATCAGAAAGGGTAATAATTCCTGTTTTTATGGCAATATGATCACCATCGCCTATCTGTAGCGTGCCGTTAGGATAATCGGCCAGTTGATGTAAAGATTTTGGCGCATGGAAAATGGTCTGTCCGTGACTGGCAATAAAGTCAACATCCTCATTTCGGATACCCCACACTAAAAGGGCTTCGTTTATGAGCGCAGCGTGTGTATTTGCAATATGTTCATTCATCAGGCAAACCAGCTGTAAATCAACTTCCTTTTTTGAAAAAACAGCCTTTATCTTTGCCCTGAAATCATCAGTATATTCGCCCGTTTTAAATTTCAGCAACTGGATATTTGTATCTGGTCCACTTCCTTTAACCGAACAGAGTGCAATATCCAATCCATCCATAGAAGTTCCGCTCATTAACCCAATAATAAAACGTTCTGGTTTTGCTGCTTTGCTATACAACTTTTGAATCTGTGCGTTCATATTGATTTTATGTTAAAAAGATCAAACGTTTGTCTGCCCCTTTAATCGAATTTTATGTAAATACTTCCAATAAAAGTAAATATCCTTTGTTACAAATCGCGTATAACTGTCTATATTTACTGCTCCGTACATTAAAATCCATATAAAAAACATGGCTAGATTAAATTTACTGGAGGAGACACGTTTCGAAAAATTACCCGTAAGCGTGTTCGAAAATCCAAAAATTGCTTCCATTAATGTAGCACACCGCATTGCCGGGCTCATTAAAACAAAACAAGCAAACAACGCACCTGCAGTACTGGGCTTAGCAACAGGTGTTACCCCAATTGCCGTTTATGCCGAACTGGTTAGACTGCACAAAGAAGAGGGTTTAAGTTTTAAAAACGTAATTACTTTCAACCTGGATGAATACTATCCAATGGCACCTACGGCCGTACAGAGTTACGTTACTTTTATGAACGAAAATCTTTTCGATCATATCGACATTGACAGAAAAAACGTTCACATTCCTGACGGAACACTTGCACTTGAGGATATCCCTGCATTTTGTTTGGAGTATGAAAAGAAAATCGGTGATCTTGGCGGACTTGATATCCAGATTTTGGGTATAGGACGTACCGGTCACATCGGATTTAACGAGCCGGGTTCTGCACCAAACTCGGGCACCCGTTTAGTTACTTTAGATGACCTTACCCGCCGTGATGCCGCACGCGATTTCGGTGGAAAAAGCTTTGTACCAACCAAAGCCATCACCATGGGTATTGGTACCATTTTTAAAGCAAGGGAAATTATATTAATGGCCTGGAGCCGTAAAAAAGCTTCGATCATTAAAAAAGCCGTTGAAGGCGAAATTTCGGGCGAAGTACCAGCAACTTACCTACAGCTTTCTGAAAATGTAGAATTTATCCTAGATGCTCCTGCAGCTTCAGAACTGACCCGTTTTGATACACCATGGCTGGTTAAAGATTGTGTTTGGACAGATGCATTGATCCGCAAAGCGGTAATCTGGTTGGCCAATACCCTTAAAAAACCGATCTTAAAATTAACGGAAGACGATTATAACAACAATGGTATGGCGCAACTGGCTACCGAAAAAGGGCCGGTTTACAACATCAACATTCATATTTTTAATAAATTACAGCACACCATTACGGGTTGGCCAGGTGGTAAACCAAATGCCGACGACTCTCAACGTCCGGAAAGAGCCGAACCAGCAAAAAAACGTGTAATTATCTTCTCTCCACACCCTGATGATGATGTAATTTCAATGGGCGGTACATTCTTGCGCCTGGTTGACCAGAAACATGATGTACACGTGGCTTACCAAACTTCGGGCAATACGGCAGTTTGGGATGATGATGCGCTGCGTTTTGTTGAATTCAACGTAGATTTTACCGAGAAAATGGGCATGGACAATACTCATTTAAAGGATCTGTACAATAAAATGAGAACCTTTATTGAGCACAAAAAGCCAAACCAGGTAGATACGCCAGAGATCCAAACGGTTAAAGGACTGATTAGAAAAGGAGAAGCTATTGCTGGGGCACGTTATTGCGGCTTAGAGGATGACCATATCCATTTCCAGGCACTTCCGTTTTACGAAAGTGGCAAAGTGCAGAAAAACCCGGTAACGGATGCTGATGTCGAACTTACGATAGAACTTTTACAAAAAGTTAAACCACATCAGATTTACGCAGCGGGCGATTTCGAAGATCCACACGGCACGCACATCGTTTGTTTCAATATTATACTTGCCGCATTAAAACGTTTACGCAAAACTGAAGCCTGGGCACAGGACTGTTGGTTATGGATGTACCGTGGTGCATGGCAAGAGTTCGAAACCTACGAAATCGAAATGGCTGTTCCAATTTCACCGCAGGAACTGGAACGCAAGAAATATGCAATTTTTAAACACCAAAGTCAAAAAGACAGAGCCGTTTTCCCAGGTGATGATGCAAGGGAATTCTGGCAACGTGCTGAAGACCGTAACCGTGATACGGCAAAGGCTTATGATGAACTTGGCCTTGCAGAGTACGAAGCGATGGAAGCTTTTGTACGCTGGAAGTTTGAAGACTAGTTTAAAATAAATATTAAACCTGCTTTGTTAACGCAAAGCAGGTTTTTTTTTGCCCACAAAGTTATCATGCTGAGCGTAGCACCCTCCCATTGGTTGGTTTCACACCAACCAACATAATTAAAGTCTAATTATCCAAAATCTCTTTTTTTGGAAAGCAGTGTCCGTGGTGCTTCGGTCCTTTTAGCCCTGCCCTTTGCTTAATCCTGATAAAAAACCGGTAAAACAAATTAATCTTAAATCGGGATAACGCTGTCGGTCAGGTTTATTGAACATAAGCCTTTGCCGTTGTGATCCAGGCCTTTCTTCAGGAAAATAATCTGGCTTAATCAAATCTCTTCGTGTTTTTGAGCATCCGTGGCAAAAAATAAAAATCTATACCCAGGCTGTCATGCTGAGGGGTAATTATTTATAAAAATCAATATAAATGACAGTAGAATATAATGGAAATAAATCTCCCAAGGGATCGTCATTGCTGAGAAGGCTTTTTCAGCGAACGAAGCAATCTTTATAGCAAGGATCACTAGCATGATAGATTGCTTCGTCGTTCCTCCTCGCAATGACGACCTTTTTTTGAATTCTGTCTATGGTAGCACAGCCTGTTAACGAAGAATCACTAACCACACTTAAAAAATATCATTCACGTTGTTCAGGATGACAGATCATTTGCGCCCCAACTTCTTATTTATTTCTCTTTCTAAAAACAATACTCTAAATTAGTTAGCTCAATCCAAACCAACTCACCATGACCGAACCTAAACAACGATTGCTATCTCTTGATTTTTTTAGGGGATTAACAGTAGCCGCAATGATTTTAGTGAACAATCCGGGCAGTTGGGGCCACATTTACGCACCTTTAGAGCATGCTGAATGGAACGGCTGCACCCCTACCGATTTGATCTTCCCTTTCTTTTTATGGATAGTGGGTGTATCAATCGCTTTTGCCATGAGCAGTAGCAAAGCAGATCCGGCTACACATCAAAAAACGATTATCAAAGCGGTTAAGCGGAGCATTATTTTATATCTGCTTGGTTTTTTCCTGGCTATTTTCGGTAAAATCATCAGCGCCATTATAGACGATAAATCCATTTGGGAAGCTTTCCAAACCGTCAGGCTATTGGGCGTTTTACAAAGAATAGGTATTGTATTTATCATCAGCAGCATTATTTTCATTAAAGTTTCTACCAAAAACATTTTTAGAGCATTAATTATAATACTTGCCGTTTATTGGGCATTAATGACGTTCATCCCAGTTCCAGGCGTAGGTTATCCCAACCTGGAAAAAGAAACCAATTTGGCCGCCTGGATTGACCGTGGAATTTTAACCGAAGCACATACCTGGGCATCTTCAAAAACATGGGACCCGGAAGGCATTTTAAGTACATTACCTGCAATAGGCACCTGCCTTTTTGGTATCCTGGTAGGGGTTTGGATGCGCAGAAAAGATGTAGACAATCCAACTAAGGTAGCCTGGCTTTTTACCACGGGAATTGCAGCAGTTATTTTAGGCTTGTTATGGGATTTACAATTTCCGATTAATAAGGCCCTGTGGACCAGTTCTTATGTATTGTACGCAGGTGGATTTGCTTCCATCGCGCTGGCGCTTTGTTATTGGATTATTGATGTTCAGGGTTATAAAAAATTTACCACTCCATTTGTGGTTTATGGGGTAAATGCCATCACGGTGTTCTTTCTGGCAGGATTGGCCCCCAGAGTACTCAACCTGATCCAGCTAACTAAACCAGATGGCACCAAAACCGGGTTACTGGTTAGGTTTTACGAAACTTGCTATACCCCATTTTTCAGCCCGATAAATGCTTCTTTGGTTTGGGCAATTACTTATGTACTGGGATTTTATATTTTACTGTATTTCATGTATAAAAAGAACATTATTATTAAGGTTTAGTAATTTTACCTGTTAATTTTGATGAATTTACCGACTAATTGAAAAAGAAAACCACTATATATGATATTGCTAATGCGCTTAACATTACGGTATCAACTGTTTCGAGGGCATTAAGTGGCTTCCCCGCAATAAGCGATACCACAAGAAAGGCCGTAGTAGAAATGGCCAAAAAGCTAAACTACAGCCCAAATAAACTTGCTTCTGCATTAAAATCCGGAAAAACCCACATTATCGGCGTAATTGTACCTAGTGTACAGGCCCATTTTTTTGCTTCCATTATTCATTGTATAGAAGATGGCCTGAAAGACAGCGGCTACAGGGTAATTATTTATCAATCAAATGAATCTGTAGAAAACGAAGTTAATGGCGTAAGAACGCTATTGGAGGCACAGGTAGATGGCATTATGGCCTCATTATCGTTAGAAACAAAAGATGTTTCCCACTTTGCCGAAATTATTGAACAGAATAAACCCCTTATCCTTTTCGACCGTGTAAATGCCGGTTTAAAAGTACCCACCATCACACTTGATGATTTTAAGGCAGGTTATATTGCCACTAAACATTTAATTGATAAAGGCTTTAAAAAAATTGCCTTTGTAACTACAGCACATCAGGTTAAAATCTTTAACGACCGTTTAGAGGGATACAAGGCAGCACTTGCGGACCATAAACTACCAGTTATAACGGATCATTTAATTTTTGGGGGACTGTCTATAAAAGATGGCCGTTTTGGCGCAGGTAAACTGATGCGCAACCATAAACCCGATGCCATTATAGCGGGAGACGATTTTACGGCCCTGGGTGTAATCCAAAAACTTAAAGAGATTGGTGAAACACCACCAGAAATTGGCGTAATCGGTTTTGCCAACGAGGCCTTTTCAGCCTACATCACACCCAGCTTATCAACCATTGATCAGCATGCTTCGCAAATGGGTAAAGAATGCGCCAAAATGTTCCTCAAAATGATCAGTCAGGAGAATCCTTATGCCAAAATGGAACATATTATACTTAACCCAAGTATTATAGAAAGAGAATCTACTGATAAAAAAGGTTGAAATGAGGCGACGTCATCTCGACTGAAACGCAGTGGAATGGAGAGAGCTATCAAGGCAGATTTCTCGACTACGTTGCGCTCCGCTCGAAATGATGGCCTCTAAGGGTAGTAAACCCGAGGTTCTTCTATTCTTTTGCCAAAGGCACTTCTACACCAACAGGTCCACTGGGTTCACCTTCATTTTTTAGACGATCAAGCGCAGTTACCAGATAGCTGTATCGCTTTCCACTTTCTACATTCGTATCGATAAAGGAGAGGTAATCTTCAAAGCTTATTTTGATGATATTTTTAGGGTCGAGTACCGAAATTTTCTCTCCTTCGCTAAACCGGTAAATTACAAAACCCGAAGCCGTTTCTCCGTCTTTAGCTTTTAATGGAAGTTGCCATTTTAAATGTACGCCATCCTTTAAAGCATCCGCAGTTAAGGCCTGCGGCTCGTTTGGTGGCACTTCATCCAACCAAGGCATCTGCGGCGGTAAAGCCGGATATTTATATAAATCGTTCTTTAACGAATCGCCAACTGCTTTGGCAACGGTACTTAAGGATTTAGAACTAAAAAATACGCTTCCCTGAATCCTGTTATTATCTCTGAGGTACCTGATCTGGTTGGGAATTTCACTCAGGTTTTTCCAGGCTGCTTCAGCTCTTGAGTTAACCAGGTAAGCACCCTGCCCAATGTACACGTGCCTGCCATAAGTATTATTGCTCCACCAATCAACCAAAACACCATATGGTGCCACTCTTCTGGTGAACGTAAAATAAATCTGCGGATTGATATAATCTACCCACCCTTCTCTTACCCATTTACGGCTATCGGCAAAAAGTTCGGCATAATTAGATAATCCACTGGTTGCAGAACCTTCGGGATCTTCGTATTTATTTTTCCAGATACCAAATGGGCTAATCCCGAATTTTACCCATTTCTTATAATGGTGGATGCTATCATCCAGTTCTTTAATCAACAAGTCGACATTATTACGTCTCCAGTCTTTAATATCCGAGAAGTTATTGGGGTATTTATAAAAGGTATTTCCATCGTTAATCGTCTGTCCTTCTACCTTATAGGGATAAAAATAATCATCGAAATGGATACCATCTACATCATATCCCTTTACCACATCTAAAATAACCTGCACAATGTACTCCCTCACCTCCGGAATGCCCGGATCGAACTGCTTTTTGCCTCCATAGGTAAAAAACCAATCAGGATGTTTGCGGTAAGCATGATCTTCACTTAATACAGCAGAGCTGCTCATACTTGCCCGGTATGGGTTAAACCAGGCATGCAGCTCCATACCCCTAAAATGGGCTTCTTTAATGGCAAAAGCCAATGGATCGTAACCAGGAGCAGGCGCTAAACCCTGCTTCCCCATCAACCACTGACTCCAGGGCTCGCGCGATTTTGCATAAAAAGCATCAGCTGCAGGTCTTACCTGCAAAATAATAGCATTCATGCCCTGGCTTTTATGTCGTTCTAAAATCCCGATGAGTTCTTGTTTTTGCTGATCAATGCTTAAACCGGGCTTGGATGGCCAGTCGATATTGGTAACCGTAGCTACCCATACACCTCTAAACTCCCTTTTTGGTGCAATTTTTGATAAAGGTTGTGCATTTAATATATAAGGTACTATAGTTAAAGATAAAAGTGCGTATAGGAAGTTTTTAAGCATTATTTCTGTCTTATTTTTTATTCAGGTTGTGTGTTTGTGTTAATTTGAATACAAATGAACATTAGCAAGTAAACGATTTTTTTTAAAAACTCTTATAAGTTTATTAAAAATTTTAATTTGCGCCCCTGCTAATTTAATTGTGTACCCCCATTTACCTATGGAAGAACAAAAGTATATTAATTTAAAGAAGATACAGCGTTATTAAAAATGGAACCACAAAAGATTAATAAGGGTGACAGAAACAAAATTTACTTCCTCGTCATCGTTATAGCGGCTTTAATCGGCACAAATGCTTACCTGTTTTTTAAAGACCGAAAGCAGAGCGAAAGATCTGTAAGCATTAGCGCAGAAAAGGATAAGCTGCGGCTTGAGGTAGAAAAGATTGAGGTTGAGCTAGATAAGGTAAACGCTTTAAACCTCGACCTGAACGATAAACTTGTTGATGAACAGAAACTGGCCCGTGTTAAAATTGAAGAGCTTAAGGCCGCTTTAGAAAAAGGCCAGCTTACACAAGTTGAACTCGACAAAGCCAATGCACAGATTAATGAGCTGAAAACATTTGTAAAAAAGTACAACGAGCAAATTATCCAGCTGCAAAAAGACAATATTTTTTTAAAGAATAGTCGCGATAGTTTACAAAATACCCTCAGGAATATTAGCAATAAGGCTTCGAACCTGGAGAACGAAAACTCGAATCTCAATGCAAAGGTTAAAACCGCAGCAGCATTAAAACTTCAAACGGCAGAAATTATCGCCTTCAGAACAAAATCGAGCGGCAAAAAAGTTGAAGTAACAAAATCGTCTACCGCCGAAAAATTAAGTGTCCGTTTCACCATCATCCCCAATCAACTGGCAGAAAAAGGTCACCACAACATCTATTTAAGAGTATTTGATCCTGCCGGAAACTTATTAGCCGATGAGGGCAACCGTTTTGAAGCCGATGGGCAGGACATGCAATACAGTCACTCTATCTTTATCAATTACAATAACGATGACAGCACCTATGTTATCGATTGGGCAAACCCAAAGCCTTTTATCAAAGGCATCTATACCGTAATTTTATATGCTGATGGGAATACCATGGGCAAGGCTCAGGTTGAACTGAGATAAAATTAAACGAATCCTGATTAAACGCCAACCTCATTTATTTCTTTATTAAGCCAGTGGAAAACTTAAATAGAAAGTAGTTCCAAAGCCATTTATTGAGGTAAATTTCACCGTTCCACCTGCATTTTCTACCGCCTGCTTTACAAAGGCAAGGCCTAAGCCTGTTCCCGATGTTTTGGTGGTAAAGTTAGGCACAAAGATCTTATCGTGCAGCGATGGAGGAATACCTTTTCCATTATCTTTAATTTCGATAAATGCATTTTGAGGATCTACATAAATAACAATGGTGATGCAGCACAAAGTTTCCTCGTCAATAGCTTCTATCGCATTTTTGAGCAGGTTATTAAAAGTTCTTAGCAACTGATCGTGATCGGCCATAATTTCAATATCACCAGTACTTTTGTTGATGATATCGATCGTAACATTTTCTGTACTTTTAAAAACCTCCCTTGCCCGCTCGATAACCGGAAGCAATGCAAGGCGCTCCAAATTGGTATCGGGCATTTTAGCAAAATTTGAGAACTCAGAAGCAATTTTTGAAAGACTATCAATCTGCTCAATAAATGATTTACTGAATTTATTAAACTTCAGTTCAAAGTTCGGATCTTTCTCTCGCCACGATTTTTCCAGCAACTGCACCCCAAGTTTTAAAGGAGTTAAAGGATTTTTAATTTCATGGGCAACCTGCTTGGCCATTTCTCGCCAGGCACTTTCCCGTTCCGATCTGGCCAGTTTAAGCGCACTGGCTTCTAAAGCCGAAATCATACTATTATACTCCTTAACCAGAGAGCCAATTTCATCGTGCCTCCGCCACACAATAGGTTCGTTCTTTTGCCCGATTTTGGTTTTACTAATACTCTCCTGAATAAAGGTTAACGGACTGGTGATCTGGTTGGCTAAAAAGACGGCCAGTACCCCAATTGCCACAAAAACAAGCGCATAAATATTGATCAGGTTACTCACAAAAAGCGCAATCTTATCGGTATATTCTTCTTCGTTCGAATAATTGGGCAAGCCGATATAGGCGATTGTTTTATTCTGGGCATTCCTGATTGGCGCATAAGCAGCTGCATAGGTTAAATTCCCAATTTTTTCTTTAGGATTAATGTATTCTGACCGGTGAAGGCTATTTAACGATACATAAGCCAAAGGCCCCATTTTCTTACCTATAATTTTATAATTATAAAGCTTAGGGTAAGTGGTCATAATCAGGTTGCCGCTTAAATCATATAAATTCAGATCGGCATTGTTAATATCTGCAAAATTGTTAAAATCAGCCACGGCATTTTCATCGTTCGAAATAATTCCATTACTGAACACCTGTTTTTCAAAATTCTGCTGAACTTTTCTGATCTTATCCTTTAGTATTGCGTCTTGCTGGCCCCGGTATTCGAGATTCATGTAATAATAGGTTACCCAGCCTACAATTACCAGTGTAGCCACTACAGAGAGCACAATAGAAACCTGGATCCTTGTTTTATACAAGATTTTATTGGCATTGATCATTAATGAACGGTTGATGCTAAACCAACCCACCTTATCGTCGTCGAGGTTTTTGATCAACCAGATTAAACCATAAAGCACTAAAGAGAAGATGATAAATACCAGAAAAAAGAAAGATAGTGCTGCTAAACGCTCTACGTAATCAACCTTCGCCTTACTGATAATGACCATTTTGCTATCAGAAGGCTTATAAATCATGTGGCTGTAATGCAGTTTGTCGTCATTATCAATTACAAAATCATCTTTTTTGCCTTTATATACACTGCCATCAAGCGGATAGGTATAATTTCCTGACTGGTTAAGCAGCTTGTTATTACTGTAAAAGGCAATAGAATAACCTTTAAAATCTTCATCTTTAGCCAGTTTCTGATCACCTAGAAGATCGGGCAAACGGTTATTATAATTGTATGGCTTAGAGCGCAGCTCGATTACTAGGGTACCAAGAAGATTACCCTGATCCACCACCGAAATAATCCCAAAATAATCCTGATAACCAAAAGTATTGTTAACCTGATAGAAAAAGTTAGATCCATCTATTTTAACTGAACCGGATTCTACCAGGTTTTTATATTTATCAATAGGCGGACTATCTGAATTGCCCATAACCATCCCCGATCTATCGTAAGGATAAATCTGGTAGTCGTATCTACTTAAATAACCGTCCAGATAATCCTTCAGGTGGTTTTTAAGAACCGCATAATTTGCCGTTTTATTTTGTTTAAAATATCTCGACAGAAAATCATCTTTAACAATTTCATTCCCTAAGGTACCCAGGGCGATAATGGCATTTAAATCTTCTGATGATTGTATCTTACGCGCCAATGGTTCGCGCAGGCTACGCTCCTTAATATCTTTATACCGTGTGTACTTAATGGAAGTGTTAAAGGCCAGGCAGAAAAAAACAATGGCAAACAAACCGATAGAAAAGTGTTTCTCTTTGAGATACACAGCCCTTGCAACAATAAACAATACAAGTGCAAAAACAATAAAAAATGCATTAAAATCGACAAAAAGCTTATAAACAAAAACACCAGTAAAGCCAATCAGGAAAATAATAAGCCTTTCTTTATTGGTTACATTGAGCTGGCGGCTTACCGTGGCCGAAATCACTGTAATCAGGTAAATCTGAAACCAGGCCAGGCACAAAATTACAATCCCCACCCAACTTGTACCGCTTAGTTTTAGGATGTTTACAATGTCGAAATTAATCTTGGAGTTAAAAATCAATCCGAAAAATATATCGTCGGTATCCCACACAATCTGACCGATAAGCACCATTAGAGCTGCCTGAATAATCAGGCCTACAAACTTATTGCGCTTAATCCAATCAGGAAATTTGTATTGTTCTTTATGGTTGTACATAAAAAGCAGCAACCAGGTGAGGACGATAACATTCAACAGGAAATCGCCCAACGAGGGCATCAGAAAACTGTCTGCGTATATCTTTGGATCAAAAAGATCCAGAATAAACCGGTGGTTAAACCATCCATAATATAAATCGGATAACCGAAAAGCAAGAAAGAAAAAGAGTAGCAGGAAGGTGCCCCAGGCAATATGCCCACGGCGGGCAATAAGTGAGCTAAGGGAATTAAAAAACATACAGATACACAATATCCCTGCAATAAACAACCATAACTGGGTACCGGAATAATAGGTTTCTGCATAGCCCTGCTTTACCTTAAGCCCAAACAAAAATTTATTATCCAGACTTTTTATTACATATACATCCTTATCTGTGAAAGAAGCAAAAGTTAATAATTTGGTAGTGGATAAAATCGGGTCAATATCATTTTTAAAGTATTGTGTTTCTTTAAAAGGATACTGCGACTGGATGGAAATCAGGAAAATAAGGCTAAAATTGCCTTGAGTACTTTTAATTACCTCGTACCAGCCATTGGCAAAAAACAATACCGAACTCCCCTCTTTAATATTATTGGGGTCTATATCAGAAACCTTAATGGTACTCCAGTACTTAAGCTCATTATTTTCGAAGGTTAAAAGATTTACGCCGTTAATGTCACGATAGCTATTGATAAAATCAATCCCGTTTTTAGGATTGAAGTGAAATCGCTTGGCTTTAGCCACTTCCTTTTTATTAGCCAAAAAAGCCTGTACCAATCTTTCTTTGGCCAAAAGGTTCTGCTGAATCTGTTCGGCATCGTGTTCCAGTAATTCACTTTTGGTAGTAAAACGGCTCAACGAAATAGACGTTACCATAAGGCAACAGCCCAAAACGAGCAATAGAAACCTAATTTTTACACCAAAGCTCATTTTCATCCGGACAGTTGTATTTTCAGAAATAACGAAATCATCATTATATCATGTATTATTAAAATGATGATGAATCTATTTCCTGATAAAGATATTAAATATTGATAAAAAGCAACGCCATAAACTTTGGGCTTATGGCGTTGGCATTTTATATTTATTACATTAAATTAAGCTATAACAGCGCTGCTGGTTTGCACTTCGCGGCTTACTTTTTTAACCAGGCCCTGTAATACATTGCCAGGACCAACTTCAACAAATTCAGTTGCACCATCAGCAAGCATATTGCCCACTGTTTGTGTCCAACGTACCGCACCCGTTAATTGTTTAATTAAATTTGCTTTAATTTCGGCTGGATCTGTATATGGTTTTGCATCAACATTTTGATAAACCGGGCAGATTGGAGCTGAAATATCGGTAGCCTCAATAGCTGCCTGAAGTTCGATTTTTGCTGGCTCCATTAAAGGTGAGTGAAATGCACCACCAACGTTTAATTTTAAGGCCCTTTTAGCACCTGCTTCGGTTAATTTGGCACAGGCAAGGTCGATACCTTCAATGCTACCCGAAATAACCAATTGTCCCGGGCAGTTATAATTGGCAGGTACTACTATTGCATCAATTTCGGCACAGATTTTTTCTACAACATCATCTGCAAGGCCCAAAATAGCCGCCATGGTTGATGGCTCTGCCTCGCAGGCTTTCTGCATGGCATTTGCACGTGCAATTACCAATCTTAAGCCATCTTCAAAACTTAAGGCATTTGCCGCTACGAGAGCAGAAAATTCGCCTAAAGAGTGACCAGCAACCATATCAGGTTTAAAATCATCACCTAAAACCTTTGCTAAAATAACCGAATGCAAAAAGATAGCAGGTTGGGTTACATTGGTTTGTTTAAGTTCTTCATCAGTTCCGCCGAACATGATATCGCTGATGCGGAAACCGATAATTTCGTTAGCCTGTTCAAATAAGGCTGCAGCTTTTGGGTTTTCGTAAAGATCCTTACCCATGCCTACAAACTGTGCTCCCTGTCCGGGAAAAATATATGCTTTCATTATAATTAGTTTGGCGTATCGTGTTTGGCGCTTAGCGTTTTTATCTAGATGCCTATCTTGATACTTTATTCTTTTTTACCTGACCTTGATACTAAATACTTGATACTACCTAGTCTAAACTCGCTGTAATTAACCTTAAAAACTCGGCTCTTGTTTTATCGTTGCTTAAAAAAGTTCCGGTAAATGCCGACGTCGTGGTAACCGAGTTTTGTTTTTGCACGCCGCGCATAGACATGCATAAGTGCCTGCACTCCATTACCACCGCAACTCCCATTGGGTTAAGCGTATTCTGGATACAATCCCTGATTTCGTTGGTTAAACGCTCCTGCACCTGTAAACGGCGGGCAAAAGCATCAACAACGCGTGGAATTTTACTTAAACCAACAATATGCCCGTTAGGAATATATGCAATATGTGCTTTACCAAAAAACGGCAACATGTGGTGTTCGCACATCGAATATACCTCGATATCTTTTACCACCACCATTTGACTATAATCTTCCTGAAACATGGCCGATTTAAGGATTTCATCTGGTTTTATGTCATAACCATGCGTTAAATACTGCAAAGCTTTGGCTACGCGTTCCGGCGTTTTCAACAAACCTTCACGCTCAGGGTTTTCGCCCAGTTGTCCTAATATATCTTTATAATGTGTAGCTACAGCTTCAATTTTTTCTTCGTTGTAACGGTCTACTTTTACATAACCGCGCTCCGATTCGCCATTCAATATGTCTTTATCGCTCATTAATTCAGGTGTTTAACCAAAGTATTCAACAAAATTATTTTCGGTTTCGTAGATTTTTACGCAATGTAGAATGGCGCCGCTTTCTGCAATCGGGGCTTCTAACTGCTTCCAGATTTCGATAGCCAGGTTTTCGGTAGAAGCCAGTTTACCTTTCATAAAATCAACGTCGAGGTTTAAATTTTTATGATCAACTTTATCTACCACGTAATCGTTCATTACCTCTTTAAGCCATTTTAGGTCAACAAGAAAGCCTGTTTCCGGGTTAACCTCGCCTTTAACTGTAACATACAGCCAATAGTTATGGCCATGCCAGTTGGGGTTGGCACATTTACCATAAACTTCACTATTTTTATCATCATCCCAATCAGTACGCGCCAATTTGTGCGCCGCATTAAATGATGCTTTTCTCGTTATGTAAATCATTACTATTAAATAAAACGCAAATATACGGATAAAGGTTTAAGCTTAAAGACTAAAGACCAAAGCTTAAAGAAAACCTAAAATATAATCTACTAACTTTACCATATGAAAACTTTAGTTGTTGCCGCTACAAAAGCCGAACTCAGCTTTTTTTACCAGCATTTTAACCTGCCAGAAGGAGATTTCGTAGAGAGTAAAAATTTCGACCTGTTAATTACCGGCGTTGGAATGGTAGCAACGGCTTTTGCATTGGGCAAACATCTTTCTCATCAATACGATCTGGTGATAAATTTTGGCATCGCAGGTTCTTTTGACCGGAATATCGCCCTGGGCACGGTGCTGAATATTACTGAAGATACCTTTGCCGAGCTTGGAGCAGAAAATGGCGACGAGTTTTTAACCATAACCGATTTAGGTTTCGGGGAGAACCATTACTCCGCCAAAACCCAACGAAAGGTAGGTTTGCCACTGGCAAAAGGCATTACCATGAATTGCGTAACCGGAAGCGACAAAAGCATTAAAAGCCTGATAGAAAGGTTAAATCCAACCACCGAAAGCATGGAAGGCGCTGCTGTTTTTTATGCTGCTAAACAATTGAATATAGATTGTTTACAGATCAGAAGCGTATCTAATTATGTGGAGCCGAGGAATAAAGACAATTGGAAAATTGGTTTGGCCGTGAAAAATTTAAACGATTGGGCCATTGCATTTATTGGAGAAATGAACTGATTATGACCGATTACTGTGGTACAGTAGTTAATTTTGATTTATGAACCCGACACAATTAAAATAATTATTTTAATTGTCAAAGGCTCCATCTAACACCTGAAAACAAAAAATAAATAGATGAAACTTACACTTGGATTTTCACCCTGCCCTAACGATACTTTTATTTTTGACGCGCTAATTCATCATAAAATTGATACCGAAGGATTAGAATTTGAGGTTTTTTATGATGATGTAGAAACCTTGAATCAAAAAGCGATGAAGGGCGAGCTGGATATTACCAAATTAAGTTTTCATGCTTTTGCTTATGTAGCCAACCAATATGCATTATTGGATGCCGGAAGCGCGCTTGGCTTTGGTGTTGGTCCGTTATTGATTAGTAAAAATCATTTCGACGAATCCGAACTCCAAACTCCGAACTCCGAGCTTAAGGTTGGTATCCCTGGAAAATACACGACTGCAAATTTCTTGCTGGGCATTGCCTACCCGCATTTACTAAACAAACAGGAACTGGTTTTCTCTGAAATTGAATCTGCCTTATTAAACGATCAGATTGATTTGGGTTTGATTATCCACGAGAACAGATTTACTTATCAGGATAAAGGGTTAAATAAAATTGTTGATCTGGGCGATTACTGGGAGAAACTAACCGGCTGTGCCATTCCATTAGGAGGCATTGTAATTAACCGAAATTTAGACCGTGAAGTGCAGTTAAAAGTAAATCGTTTGATCCGCCAGTCGGTTGAGTTTGCTTTCGCGCATCCAAAATCGGGTATCGATTTTATCCGTCAGCACGCACAAGCCATGGAAGAAAGCGTAATGTATAAACACATTGAGCTTTACGTAAATAAATATAGTATTAACCTTGGCGAAGAAGGCCGCAAAGCGGTTGATACTTTATTCAAACTTGCACAGGAAAGGAATATTATTCCTGCTATTAAAGAGAACCTGTATATATAGATAGTTGTAATGTTGAAAAGTTAAAGGTTGGAAGGTTGATTTAATACGCCCAGAACATTTCAACATTATAACATGCAACCTTTAACAGCTAGGGAAAATTATATGTTTAAGAATGATACTCCGGAATATTCCTACCTTAAAACGTTAGCTCACCAACAACTTATAACCTTTCCCGTGTACATTGATAATCTCCACTGCCGGATCAGCACGTAAATATTTACGCAGTTTACTTAAAAATACATCCATACTTCTTCCGTTAAAATAGTTATCATCATGCCAGATGCTTAACAATGCCTCTTCGCGGGTTAAAACAGTATTCTTTTTTAAACATAACAGACGCAATAACTCAGCCTCTTTTGTAGAAAGTTTTTGTTGCTGCTCGTCGCTGGTAATAATCTGAGTCGTATAATCAAAATGATATTTACCGATTGAGAACTGCGTTTCTGCGGCTTCATCATTGTTATCAGTTTTGTTGGCAACACGCTTAAACATCGCATTAATGCGCAACAAAAGTTCCTCTATACGGAAAGGTTTGGTAATGTAATCATCACCGCCTAAATCGTAAGCAGCAGATTTATCTTCCAGCATGGTTTTAGCCGTTGCAAAAATGATCGGAACCTGTGTATTTACCTTTCTAATGTCTTTACCCAAGGTAAAACCATCTTTTTTGGGCATCATTACGTCCAAAATACAAAGATCGAAGTTTTGCTTATTAAAGGTCCTTAATCCGTCTTCACCATCAGTACATAACACCACATCAAACTTGCCTTTAAGCTGCAAATAGTCTTGTAATAATAAACCTAAATTTGGGTCGTCTTCTACCAGAAGTATTTTTTTCATTTTATTAATTTTATTCACGTATGTATATGTAGCATTACCTACAGTGAAAGTTTGATTCTGAGTATGCATAACGGTTTAATTTATATTGTAGATTAAATTAATACGCTACTATATTAGGCAAATTAAACCTGTTATATTTAAATGTATCGACAAAGCAAGCTTTTGTGCCGACGGTTATCCGGTATATAAAGGTAAAGATATTTCGAACGTGGTTCCCCTATCTTTTTCGCTACTTACCCTAACCGTCCCCTTCAGTTTTTTAATAATATCCTGAACGTAGTTTAAGCCCAGGCCAAAACCTTTAACATCATGCAAATTACCTGTAGGCACCCTGTAAAACTGATCGAAAATTCGTTTAGATTGCTCCCTGGTCATTCCGATGCCTTTATCCTCAATCTCGATAATTATATTTTTATGTGTATTACGCGTAGTAATGGTAATCTCAGGCGTATCGGCACTGTATTTATTAGCATTATCGATGAGGTTATATATTACGTTTGATAAATGCAGTTCATCGCCAAAAACCACTGCATTTTCGGCATCGGTATTTACATGAATAACTGCATTTCTTTTTTGTAACTGTAAATCCATACTATCCAGTACAATTACGATCAAATCGTTCATATCTACCTCGGTATTCTCTAGCTTAAGCTCACCTTTTTCTAAACGGGCAATACTTAAAACGCGTTCAATATGACTGCCCAAACGCACGTTTTCATCATAAATGATTCCGGCCAAACGTTTCAAACGTGCTTTATCTTCTGTAACCTCAGGATCCCTTAAGGCTTCGCTGGCAATCATAATCGTAGCTACAGGAGTTTTAAACTCATGCGTCATGTTATTGATAAAATCCGTCTTCATTTCTGTTAATTTCTTCTGCTTTAAAATGGCATAAAGGGTGTAAGAAAAAATGAAAACAAGTACCAGCAATAAACCGATAGATGAAGCCAGCGTAACACTCAGGTTGGCAACAATGGCCGAATTTTTATTCGGGAAACTCACAAAAAGCATCCCCGGATCGCGGAACAGGTCATTGCCAAAAAGGGGTGTTTTATAGGTATTCTCTGGTAAAAATTCGCCCTTTACATTGGAAGCCATCATAAAAATAGTCGAATCTTTTTGGGCTAAAGAGATGCGGTAAGCGGGCTCTAAGGTAATATTATGCGCCAAAAGCTCATCCTTTAATAAATGGCCAAGGGCATCAAAATTGATGCGTTTATATATCGGTATTTTAGTTTCCTGCAGCTCTTTTGACACGTCTTCAACCACACTCAATCTTGTATATGAAAAAGTATCTTTGCCCAGCGCTGCAATTTTTAATTCTAGCTGCTTTTTAGCAATTTCATCTTCCCGTTTAAACTTTTTCTGTAAGTCGCTTGGTATTTTCGGAACATTGGCAAAACCTGGGCTGCCATCCCTAGGGTCGAAAACCAGATACCTTAAAGTATCGGGCAAACTTTGCAAACTTTTAAATTCGAATGCTTTTGGTGGTGTAGAAAAAGGCTTGGTACGCATACTGTAACCTTTAATAATCAGGCTTTTCATATCCACGAAAGCATCCATCTGCAGATCAAGCTTATCGCCGTTTTTAGAGGTTAAAGAACTGTATTCCTTTTCCGAAATTACATCAGGTGCACGGTAAGCGTTACGTATAATACTGTCTTGCTGGTTCAGGTAATTTTCGATCTGATTTTCGCGTTCAACCTGGCGAAGTTCAGCTTCCTGTACATATTGCTGTCTTAAATCCTTAATATCCAGTGTCCGCTGTCTGGAATCCTGAAGCTGTTTTAACTTATTTTCAGCGTCTTTCCGGTTGAGGTGATCCGCAACATTTCTGCGTTGGATTTTATTTACAACGGTAGTTAAGGTTTGGTTTACCTGTTCATCAAAAAGCTGAGATTTTAGCTTATAGGATTCCCTGATGTAATACAACTGCATTACAAAAACACCCAGCAAAGCTACCGTCATCAAAACAGTAATTAACCAAAAACTCTTTTTCTTCATGAACCAGAAAGGTTTTAAGATTAAAAAAACCGGAACACCATCTTTTTAAATCTAACCAGATATCAAAAATACTGAATAGCAAAGCTAACTGTTTGTTTTTAACATATTTTAACAGCGCTCAGAAGGCTTCCGCGTTTTGCTGGGGCCCGGGCCTGGTAAACTCCGGAAGTTTGGCGGGCAGGCAAAAAAAATGCCGGGGCAAAAGCCCCGGCATGGTTCAAAATTGTTTGCTTAAAAAAGATTCTTTATTTAAAAAGGCAAATCATCGTCTTCGCCTGGTGCATTGCTTACATCAACCGGAGCTGCATAAGCTGGGGCTGCTGCCGGAGCGCCTGCTGCAACGGCATTAATACGCCAGATTACCAAACTGTTAAAATATGATGTTTTACCTTGTTTATCTGTCCAAGGGCGACCACGTAAATTAAAGAACACCTCAACTTCATCACCTGCTTTAAAAGTATCTAATAATGCAGTTTTATCTTGTAAAGCCTCAAAACGGATATATTCTGGGTATGTTGGATTTTCTGCGTATTCTATTATTAAATCACGCTTTTTAAACGTCTCACTTACTTGTTGTGTGGCACCTACTTCGTGCACCTTTCCTTTAATTTCCATATCTAATACTACTTAATGTACTATAAACATCAAATCTCTATAATTTTATTGATAACTTCGCATATATTATGATGCAAGTTTTCCACAATAAAAGCAAGGTAATTATTACCTGCAACAAGCGCCTTTCTCCATATCTTCAAGATGAAGTTACGGCTTTAGGCTATACAATAGTACGGGCTTTCACCACGGGTGTTGAGCTCAATATTACCCTTACAGAGTGTATTAAGCTGAATTTAAACCTGCGTTGCGCCAGTCAGATCCTCTATTCAATCAAAAGTTTTAAGGCCATTACACCTGATGATCTATATAAAGAAATTTCGGCCATTGAGTGGGAAGAACTGATCGATTTTTCGGGCTATTTCTCGGTTACCTCAAATGTGGATAACCCAAATATTACCACCCCGCTTTTTGCAAATTTAAAAGTTAAAGATGCCATTGTTGACCGCATGAAAGAGAAAAAAGGCATCCGCCCCAATTCAGGATCAGATGCCAACAAAGCGGTGGTACATTTATACTGGAAAGATGCCGATGCCGATGTTTTTATGGATACCTCCGGCGAAACCCTTGCCAAACACGGTTACCGTAAAATACCCGGAAAAGCACCAATGTTAGAGGCTTTAGCTTCTAGTGTTATCCTTGCTTCTAACTGGGACAGAAAATCGCCATTTATTAACCCTATGTGCGGTTCAGGAACATTGGCTATCGAAGCGGCCCTTATCGCCACCAACCGCGCACCCGGCTTGTACCGCATGAATTATGGTTTTATGCACATTTTGGGCTATAATGAAGAAGATTTTTTTACAGAGCGCAGAATTTTAAAAGATCAGGTGATTAAAAATGTAGATCTTAAAATTATAGCTTCCGATCTTTCTGAA
Source organism: Pedobacter jeongneungensis (assembly GCF_000633455.1). Classification (GTDB taxonomy): domain Bacteria; phylum Bacteroidota; class Bacteroidia; order Sphingobacteriales; family Sphingobacteriaceae; genus Pedobacter; species Pedobacter jeongneungensis_A. Next base: position 482,454 of record NZ_AYMG01000001.1, on the reverse strand, counting down.
GATGCAGTGGAAGTAACCCGTAGAAATGCCAAAACAGCAGGTGTAGATACACTGATTGAATTTGAAGTTTGCGATTTTGAATTAACACCTGTTCCGGAAGATGGTAAAGGCGTTGTGGTTTTTAATCCAGAATATGGTGAGCGTTTAGGTGTACATAGTAAGTTAGAGTTAACTTATAAGCGCATGGGCGATTTTATGAAAACCAAATGCAAAGGTTATTCTGGTTATATTTTCACCGGAAATCCTGATCTTGCAAAGAAAATAGGTTTAAAAGCATCTAAAAAAATTGAATTTTATAATGGTAAATTAGATTGTCGTTTATTGGAATACGAATTATATGATGGCTCGCGCAGGGCACCATTAATTGAGGCATAGTCTTTTTGATTGAAAATTAATATATTACGCTCTCTTACGTACCATAACGTAGAAAATTTTGAAGAATATGGAATTTGATGACATGGATCATATGCCCGAATGGGAGCATTTTAGCCGTTTTGGCCGCGATGATGAGGATGAAGAAAACCTATCGAGTGATGACGCGGAAAAGGTTAGGCTAAAGGCAACCAGGGCAAAAAGCCTTTATAACCAGGCAAGGGCTGTGTATAAATATGCTGCCCTGTTCTGCGAAACGCTTGAAGGAGAAATGGCCGAAATGACTGCTAACCTAATTATGCAGAATGCACTAATGCTCTGCCCTAAAATTGTTGGGGCAGAAGGTGCCGACATGTATATTTTAAGGATGGAAAACGCTTCCATTATCCGAACCAATTGCCGCGAACTCGAAACCCAGGTAAGGGCTGCAGATATGTTCGAAATCTGTACACCAGAATATAAGGACATCGTTTTAGACGAAATGGAAAAATTCCGTTTACTGTTTATCGAATGGGTTAAATATTTCGAAAAAGACGAATTTGAAGATGACTGGGGATTATATTAATCCTTAGCATCTGATTTTCTATAGTTTTTCGCTTAACATTTACCAGAATTTATAAGCATTACTTTTGCCTTAAGAAATAATTTCCCAACACCTTTCACACAGCTCAAATCAATCCTCTATCCGAGATCCCGCTGGTTTAACAAGTCAGAACCCGTAAGTACACCACCAAAGACTGATAATTAAACATTTGGCCTGTTTTTTTGTTACATCATTAGTTCTGTGTAACACCTGCTTAATTCCTAATAGTGCTAAAAATTTGCATTTTGGAAATCTGCCCGACTGAAAGTTTCGTACATAGCGAAAGAACATTTAAAAATTTATCCCTTTTTTATGGAAGATGTATTGGCGTTAAAGACGAAGAATGTTGCCGGGAATATTAGAAAAATTAGAGAATACAGAGATTATACTCAAGATTATCTGGCAGCAAAGTTAAAAATATCCCAAAATGCTTACAGCAAAATTGAGCTCGGCTATAGTAAATTAACTATCGACCGATTATTTCAGATTGCAGCAATTTTAGAGGTTGAGGTATCACATTTATTAACCCTTAATCACAGCGATTTAATTAAAATCATTGCTGATGACGAGAACAGGGCAGCGGCGGCCATCTAGCCGGCGCTGTTGATATCATTTTTTTATACCTGCAGATAATTCCGATACCTTTGAAAAAAATTCAGAGTTATGCAGCCCACCATTCAGAAAACCATTGATTTTGTAAAAAAAACCTTAGCGCATGCGGAGGCCGGACATGATTGGTTCCATATTGAGCGCGTTTTTAAAATTGCTCAAACCATTAATCAGCAAGAAAATGGCGACGAACTTGTGGTTGCCTTTGCGGCGTTACTGCACGATATTGCTGATCCTAAATTTAACAATGGCGATGAAGAATTAGGCCCGAATATGGCGGCGGCATTCTTAACATCCATTTCAATAGATGCAGATACTATTGAGCATGTTAAATTGATTATTCAGCACATGTCTTTCAAAAATAGTTTTGATGGCGCAGGTTTTACTTCAAAAGAAATGCAGATTGTTCAGGATGCCGACCGCTTAGATGCGATTGGAGCAATTGGTATTGCGAGGGCTTTTACATACGGTGGCTTTAAAAACAGGGTGCTTTATGATCCATCCATCCTGCCAGAAGAGCATCTAAACAAAGAAAGTTATAAAAACACCACGGCGCCAACCATTAACCACTTTTACGAAAAATTACTGCTGCTAAAAGATATGATGAATACCGAAGCAGGTAAGGTGATCGCAACAGAGCGTCATAACTTTATGCTATTATACCTGGAGCAGTTCTATAAAGAATGGGAAGGTAAATAAAGCTACGCAGGGTCTATTAAAAATTACCCACAACCAAGTATTCCGGCGCATTTTTTCAGCACTTACCTTTATCGGATAAACGATTATTCCAAAAAAGAATAGATTAAATAAATCTATTTACTAATATTTTTAGTTATTAAGCTATATTTGTTAGTAAATAATTTCCCTATGTCTGATCGAATTCGTGAAAAACTAAATATTCTTGCTGACGCCGCTAAATACGATGTTTCTTGTTCATCAAGCGGCGGCACAAGAAAAAACACCAATAAAGGGTTGGGTGACAGTCACTCTTCCGGCATTTGCCATACCTATACTGAAGATGGACGTTGCGTTTCGCTTTTAAAAATCCTCTTAACCAACCATTGTATATACGATTGCCTGTTTTGCGTTTCGCGGAAAAGTAACGACATCAAACGTGCAGCCTTTACGGTAGATGAAGTGGTAGAATTAACCATGAATTTTTATCGCCGTAATTATATTGAAGGTTTGTTTTTAAGTTCGGGGATTTTCAAAAATGCCGATTTTACCATGGAACGCTTGCTGCTGGTGGTTAAAAAACTACGGCTGGAGCAAAATTACAATGGTTATATTCACCTTAAAACCATTCCTGGTGCCAGCGATGAACTGATTAAAGAAGCAGGCCTTTACGCCGACCGGATGAGTATTAATTTAGAAATGCCTACCGAAGCAGGCTTAAAACTTTTAGCGCCAGAAAAAAGCCACAAAGATGTAATTAAGCCGCTTGAGTTTGTACAGCAACAGATTACCCAATTTACCGCAGATAAAAAACTGATTAAACATGTGCCGAAGTTTGTGCCGGCAGGCCAAAGTACCCAAATGGTAATCGGCGCTACACCAGAAAGCGATAAAGACATTATGTACACGGCCAATGCTTTTTACAAAAATTTCGCTTTAAAAAGAGTTTATTACTCGGGTTATGTACCCATTAGTAACGACACCAGGATGCCTATTTTGGGCACACAGCCGCCTTTATTAAGAGAAAACCGCCTGTACCAAACCGATTGGCTGATGCGCTTTTACGGTTTTAAGGTGCAGGAAATTTTAAACGATGCCAACCCAAACCTTGATGTAGATATTGACCCTAAATTAAGCTGGGCCATCCGCAACATGCAGCATTTTCCGGTTGATATTAACACTGCCGATTATAAAATGATTCTCCGCATACCAGGTATTGGCGTAATGTCTGCTCAAAAAATTGTGCAGGCCCGGAAGTTTGGCAAATTGAGGATTGATCAGCTAAAAAAAATTGGCGTGGCTTATAATCGTGCTAAACATTTTATAACCTGTTTGGATAGTCCTTATCAGTTAAAAGATTATCAGGGAACGCAGATTAAGGCTTTTATTTTGGCTGAAAGTCAGAGTAAGTATCTTAAAACAGATAGTAATCAAATGATTTTGTTTTAAAAGCGCTGGCCGTTTAAGGAGACGCGTCATTCCCAACTTGATCCGATAGCTATCGGATGGGAATCTTAAAGTTACTGCATTAAGATTCCCGCTTCCACGGGAATGACGACCTACATAAAACCTTTCAATATAAGTATGACCTACATTTTCGATGGCTCCCTGCAAGGCCTTTTAACAGCGGTTTTCGAATGGTTTGAGCGCAAACCGGGCAAAGCTGTGCTAAAATCGACCGAAATTTTCCAGCCTGAAGCTTTTGTAGAAAGTTTTACGGTAGCCACAGATGCAGAAAAAGCCGATCGGGTTTGGGCGGGATTACAAAAGAAACTGAAAAAGGATTCACTGCGCAAATTCTACTGCAGCTATTTATCAGAAATTCCGGAAGCTTATCATCACCTTTTTCAATTTTGCATTTATATTTTTCAAAACCAGGCGGGTTCTGAAAGCAATTATGGCAATGAACATGTCATTGCAATTTCTAAATATGCCAAAAGTGTAGAGCGCGAAAAACACCGTATGGAAGCCTTTATCCGTTTTCAAAAAACAGGAGATGGGATTTTTTATGCAGGTATCGATCCGGATTTTAATGTATTGCCCTTAATATCCAATCATTTTAAAAACCGATATGCCGATCAGCAATGGGTGATTTATGATTTGAAACGCAAATATGGTTTGCATTATAATTTAAATACGGTCGAAGAAATTACCATCAGCTTTAGCCATGGTATAAATAAGCAAAACCCTGCTCCGGTTTTAATGGACGAAAGCGAAGCATTGTACGCAACGCTTTGGAAAGATTATTTTAAAAGTGCCAATATTGTTGCCCGCAAAAACACCAAACTGCACCTGCAGCACGTACCCAAAAGGTACTGGAAGTATTTGACAGAAAAAGCACCGGTTTAGCGTTGACAACTTAATGGGAAATAAGGCCGGTAAAGTTGTCAACGCTGGAGTACGAACAAAAACAACAATAAATCTGGCTAAAAAATTGAAAACTTACTGCCATGCTGACACCCACATTCTGAATTAGTGTGAAAAGATTGACAGTTTGGTGAAAATTTGTCCCTCCAAACCACTTGGCACAAAAAGTGTTAAATGTATGCATAGTTAAAAAACTTAAAATCAAAATAAAAAATAATAAAAGTTATGGCGTTAAACCTTAAACCAATTGCTGGCAGTTCGAACAGAGTAATAGTTGAACCGGCTGCGGCAGAAGAAAAAACTGCATCGGGTTTGTATATCCCTGATACTGCAAAAGAAAAACCATCTAAAGGAACTGTTGTTTCTGTTTCTGAAGAAGATTCTGAAGGTAAAAAAGCGAGCGTAAAAGTTGGCGATGTTGTAATTTATGGTAAATACGGTGGTACCGAATTCCCTTACGAAGGTAAAGATTACCTCATTATGCGTGAAACCGATATTTACGCTGTTGTAGGGTAAATAAAATTGAAATATTGCAACGTTAAAACGTTGTAATGTTATTGTTATAAAGCGAGGAATTGAAACTTTTCAACCTCCAACATTAAAACTTTAAAAACAAAACTTAAAATGTCAAAACAAGTAAAATATAACGTAGAAGCACGCGACGCCCTGAAAAGAGGTGTTGATATTCTTGCAAATGCAGTAAAAGTAACTTTAGGTCCAAAAGGCCGTAACGTAATCATCGATAAAAAATTCGGTTCGCCAGCAATCACTAAAGATGGTGTTACAGTTGCAAAAGAAATCGAATTAAAAGATGCAGTTGAGAACATGGGCGCTCAAATGGTTAAGGAAGTAGCTTCAAAAACAGCTGATATTGCTGGTGATGGTACTACTACTGCTACTGTATTGGCTCAGGCTATTATTACAACCGGTATTAAAAACGTTGCTGCAGGTGCAAACCCAATGGATTTAAAACGTGGTATTGATAAAGCGGTTGCTGCTGTTGTAGAAAACTTAAAATCTCAATCACAAGCGGTTGGTGATGATAACAATAAAATTAAACAAGTTGCATCTATCTCGGCAAATAACGACGAGGTGATCGGTTCGTTAATTGCTGAAGCAATGAGCAAAGTTGGTAAAGATGGTGTAATTACTGTTGAAGAAGCAAAAGGTACTGAAACTGAAGTAAAAACAGTTGAAGGTATGCAATTTGACAGGGGTTATTTATCTCCATACTTTGTAACCAATGCAGATAAAATGGAAGCAGAATTAGAAAATCCTTACATTTTAATCTACGACAAAAAAATCAGCAACATGAAAGAATTGTTGCCTGTTTTAGAAAAAACGGTTCAAACTGGTAAACCATTGGTAATCATTTCTGAAGATTTAGATGGCGAAGCTTTAGCTACTTTGGTAGTAAATAAAATCCGTGGTTCGTTAAAAGTTGTTGCTGTTAAGGCTCCAGGTTTTGGCGACAGAAGAAAAGCAATGTTAGAAGACATCGCAATCTTAACTGGCGGTATTGTTGTTTCAGAAGAAAGAGGTTACAAATTAGAAAATGCTGATTTAACTTATTTAGGTTCTGCTGAGAAAGTTGTTGTTGATAAAGACAATACAACTGTAATTAATGGTGCTGGTAATTCAGAAGACATTAAATCTCGCGTAAGTCAGATTAAATCTCAAATCGAAACTACTACATCTGATTACGATAAAGAAAAATTACAAGAGCGTTTGGCTAAATTAGCTGGCGGTGTTGCAGTTCTTTATGTAGGTGCAGCCAGTGAGGTTGAAATGAAAGAGAAAAAAGACCGTGTTGATGATGCTTTACATGCAACCCGCGCGGCTGTAGAAGAAGGTATTGTTGCTGGTGGTGGTGTTGCTTTTATCCGTGCAGTTGAAGCTTTAGCTAACCTAAAAGGTGCCAACGAAGATGAAAACACAGGTATCCAGATCATCCGTCGTGCTATTGAAGAGCCATTACGTCAAATTTGCGAAAACGCAGGTATTGAAGGTTCTATCGTAGTTCAGAAAGTTAAAGAAGGTACTGCCGATTTCGGTTACAATGCACGTACTGATGTTTACGAAAACTTAATTGGTGCAGGTGTTATCGATCCAACTAAGGTAAGTCGTGTAGCATTAGAAAACGCAGCTTCAATCGCAGCGATGTTATTAACTACAGAAGTTGTTTTAGCAGACGAACCTGAAGAAGGTGGTGCTTCAATGCCTCCAATGGGCGGCGGCGGTATGGGTGGTATGATGTAATATCAGTTCATAGCGAAATTATTTCGTGTAAAAATATGCCCTCAGAACATTATGCTCTGAGGGTTTTTTTGTGCCTTTTCACTACAAAAACGACCACCCTTCCCCTTATAACCTGCTCATTTAGTTGGTATTGGTGTAAAATTTTATAAAATGTACTGCGAAAATTACGTTCTTTGTAATGAATATTTATTGACGCGTCTTAGGCCCGGTACTCATTTCTGAGGATAGGTTAGAGCAGGTTCAAAACAACGCTTCCAGAACGCAATAAAATCATTCCCTAGTGTTAGAGATTTATGAAGATTCGTTGTAAAAGGAAATGGCTTTTTCTTGTCCTATTTTTTGGGGCATTTTTATGTACGTCAAATGTTTTTGCCCAGGTAACTATTGGTACAGTAGATCCTGGTCCATTTACCCCGGGAAGCACTATCGCCGTTCCCTTTACTGTTCCTACGAGCTGTGCATCGCAGGGAAATCAATTCCAGCTGTATCTATCCGATCAAAATGGGAATTTCGCAGCTGAAACGCTTATTGGAACCTACACGGGTTTTTATAGTACATACATTAACGGATTACTTCCTAATGGCCTTACACCCGGCACTGGTTATCGTGTAAGGGTAAAAACAACTACACCAACCACAGCAAGCACACCCTCTACCCCTTTCGAAGTTAAAGACGGAACAGCAGTTGAAGCCAAACTCACCTCAAATTATTTAAACAATAATAATAAAGAAACCTTTGGTACCTGTACCAGTAAGCCAAATAATAGTTTTTTAATCAGCAACGAATCTACCGCAAACAGTACCGTTACGGCCACTGTAACCAATGAAGGAAGCGGAGGAGGTACAACTGCCATTAGTTTCGCTACACCAATACAAAGTTTTACTGCTCAACAATCACACTATACCATTTACACCAAAGCCGTTATGCCTGATGGTACAGTTGCCACAAAAGCTTATCTGCTCATTAATAATAAAACGGTAACGGCTTTCGCCAATACAGGAAACACAGTGGTTTGTTTGCCATTAGGGGCATTAACTTTTAATGTGGATGTGACTTCAGCCTCTGGTATTCAAAACAACTTTCCGGGTGATATCTATACCATTACATGGGGAGATCAGACAACGACCACTTACACCCTTTGCGAGATCATCAACAATGGAGGTATTGTAGCACATTCGTACATCAAATCTTCATGCGGAAGTGTTTCTACCTCAAGTGCGGGCACAATTTTTAATGCTTTTGATGTTTCCATCAATGTATCGAATGCCTTTTGTGGCATCATCGGTACTCCGGTTTCATCATCTGCCAAGGTTGTGGTAAAGCCGGTAAACTCTTTTGTTTATAACAATCCTGGATGTACGAATACAGATATTACCTTTGTAAACACCTCTACCCTTGGCGAAAATCCAAATACCAACACATTGGGCTGTACACCCAATGAGGTAACTTATAACTGGTATGTTGATGGAGTGCCCGTTAAAGCAAACCAGCCGAGATCTTATAACCTGGTGTATAAATTCCCAACTAATGGTGAGCATACGATCCGGCTGGAATCCAATAGCTCGGGTTCTTGTAATGCTGATCCGGTAGAAATGAAAATATGTATCCAGGATCCCCCAAAGCCTGCTTTTAGTTTACCATCAACTACCATCTGCTCTGGAACAACCTTAAAGCCTACAGATCTTTCCGTTTTGGATAATATCTGCAACGCGGCCAATAGCTATTTTTGGTCGGTTACCCCTACAGTAGGTTATGTTGGTGGCACAAGTGCAACCAGTAAAGAACCGCAGTTCAGCTTTACTAACCCCGGCACTTATACCATTACGCTAAGCATCTCTACCCCATCATGCGGTCCGGTGGTAAGCTTGCCGCAAACTGTTGTGGTAAACGAAAGTCCAAAGGCTACCCTTTCTCCTGACATTACACTTTGCAACCTCTCTACTTACGATTTTAACAATACCACAACAGGGCCAACGAAAACCACCATTAGCGGAACATCGAAAGATTTACCTGATACTTATACATGGACAGTTGTTCCGTCGGGTGCCGGGACTTATAGTTTTGCAGGTGGAACAACGGCAAATTCAAAATACCCATCCATTAAGTTTGATAGCTACGATACTTATACCATAACGGTTATACACAAAAATAACTGCGGTTCTGCAACTGATACCCAGGTTTTGACTTTCAGCACGGCTCCTGTGGTTAATGCAGGACCGGACCAAAGCATTTGTTTCAATGATCCAAGTTTTACTTTAAGCGGCACGGTTACGGGCACAACCGCCACACAAGCCTGGGTAGGCGGCGCGGGAATTTTTAACCTTGGCAGAAACGATTTAAACGCTGTTTATACCCCTACCGCAGCTGAAAAAACAGCTGGAATAGTTACTTTAAAATTAAGAGTAACCACAACCTTAGCCGCCCCATGTAACCAGATAGATGATGATATTATCTTAAAAATTAAACCCGACATCAGTTTAACAAGTTTAGGTACCAAATCCATCTGTACTGGAAATAGTGTTGCTTATATGCCAACTTCTGCAGCGGCCGGTGTTACTTATACCTGGACCGCTACAGGAACAGCCTCTGCTACCGGCTATACCACAAACGGAACCGGGAATATTAATGATATATTAACCAATACCGATCTTAGTGCTGATGCCACTGTAACCTATACCATCACCCCACATTTAGATGGTTGTGATGGCACCCCCTTTAATTTGGTGGTTACGGTTAAACCAAACCCAATTGTAACAGCTACGGCTGCTAACTCAACCATTTGTAATAAAACATCATCAGCCATTACCCTATCGGCTAATTTAACGGCCGTAAATTATACCTATAACAGCACGGTAACGGGTAATATAACCGGAAATACGAATAGAACTGTTGCATCGGCAGGTACACAGATCAATGATATTTTAACCAATTCGGGCACTGCATCGGGAACAGTAACCTATACCGTTACGCCAGTATCTTCAAACGGCTGCCCGGGTGTGCCAACAACTGTTACCATTACCGTATTACCAAGCGCAACGTTGGCCAATGCAGGTCCGGATGAAGCCATTTGTAATGCAACCACTTATACACTAAAAGGAAACGCTCCGATAGTGGGTACAGGTAAATGGGGCATTGTTTCTGCCCCAACCGCGATAACCTTTGCTGATGATACACAGGCCACCACGGATATTACTGGTTTACAACCGGGCAACACTTATGTGTTAAGGTGGACCATTAAAGATGCCAGCTGTTCTACCTCGGGCGATGATGTGCAGATCATTGTTAATCCACTAAGTATTGGCGGAACTACTGCCGGAGATGTAGATGTATGTGCAGGAGCCAATGGCGGCAACATCACGTTAACCGGGCAGGTTGGGAATATTACCCGCTGGGAACGCTCTGTCGATAATGGTGTAACATGGTCTACCATTACCTCAACAGCCAATCCGCTTGTTTTTTCTAACCTGGCCATTACCACCAAATACCTTGCGGTAGTACAAAGTGGTAGTTGTGCCGAAGCTATATCTACCGTAACCACCATTACGGTAAACCCCGGAACCGTTGCCGCAAATGCAGGCTCAGATCAAAATTTGTGTAGTGGAAATGGCATTACCCTAAACGGGAATAATCCTGCTCCAAACAGCGGTACATGGACTTTAGTATCCGCACAAACCGGTGTTTCCATCACCGACCCCACTTTATACAATACTACTGTAACGGGTCTGGTTCCTGGCCAAACTTATACATTCAGGTGGACTATCTCGGGTTTCAATGGTTGTCCTCCTTCTGTTGACGAGGTAACCGTTACCTATTATTCGCCTGTTACTAACAATATTTCAGCATCAACAGTTCCAATTTGTGCAGGTCAAAGCATTACCATTACGGGCGATACCCCAACAGGCGGTACTGGCACTTTTAGTTACCAATGGCAGAGCAGTGCTGATGGAAATACCTGGGCCAATGTTCCAACGGCAACCAATAAAGATTTAACCTTAAGTGTAAGTTCATCAACTTATTTTAGAAGATTGGTAAATAGTACTATCTGTACCTCGATCAGTAATTCGATACAGGTTACCGTATTACCGGGATTAACCAATAATACCATTTCTGCCGATCAAACGATTTGTATAGGTACAGCTGCAGCCCCGCTTACAGGGACCATACCAAGTGGAGGCAGTGGTACTTATACCTACCAATGGCAATCGAGCACGAATGGAACTACCTGGACAGATGTACTGGGTGCAACGGGTATTGGCTTTACCCCGCCAGCACCCAACGCAACCATCTATTACAGGCGCTCTGTAACCAGTGGTGCCTGTAGCAACAACTTGAGCAATCAGATTAAAATAACTGTTAATCTTCCTGCAAAAGCAGAATTAGTTTTTAAAACCGACAAAGGTTGTGCACCATTTTCCTTAACTGCTACTAATATATCGGCTACGCCATATCCAGATCGAAACAATATTTATACGTGGTTTGCAAACAATATACAGATTGGTACAGGAATAGCTTTTCCAGGTTATACCATTACAACAGATAATGAAAGTGTGGTTATCAAATTGGTGGTAACAAGCATTTCGGGCTGTAATAGTGATGAAACCAGTCATACTTTTAGTACCATACAAAAGGTAACCGCTGCTTATACACAAGGTACAACATCGGGCTGTGGCCCTTTAAATGTTGTTTTTACCAATACTTCTAATTCATTAACGGCAGCAACTTTTAGTTGGGATTTTGGAAATGGTACCACTTCAAATTTGGCTCAACCGCCGGCAGTTACCTATCAGGCAGATCCAACAGGAAAAGACATTACTTATAGCATTACTTTAAAGGCTACCACTGCCTGCAGCACCACTACGCAAACTTCAACCGTATTGGTCAAAGCCAAGCCAGTATCCGTTTTCTCCCCAGATAAAACAACAGGATGCTCGCCCCTGCCTGTTACCTTTAGTAATACTTCGCCAGGAAATTACACCAGTTACACTTACGATTTTGGGGATGGCTCAGCGCCCTTAACTGTAACCGATAAAAACAGCATAAGCCACACTTATACCACGTTGGCGGTTAGGGATTATGTGGTAAAAATGACCGCTACCAATGAGTGCGGGAGCAATGAATCACAATATTCAATCCGTGTGGCACCTAATGATATTACTCCTGAATTAGTGGTAAACAGCAATCAGCTTAAAGGTTGTGCACCTTTAAAAGTCGATTTCTTTAACAATACCAAAGGCGCCAGCACTTTTGTTTACGATTTTGGCGATGGCAGTACCACGGTTACCCATACCGCTCCCGAAACCATATCGCATACCTTTACCCAACCCGGGAAATATACCATTACTTTATACGCATCGAATAATTGTTCTAATGCTTCAACAACCGAAACCGTCGAAGTTTTGCCACAACCCAGCGTAAGTTTCACCGCAGACAAAACAAGTGGTTGTGACGGAGTTACCGTAAAATTTAAAAATACCAGTACCGGTGCAATAGGTTATGTTTGGGATTTTGGAGATGGTTCGCCAACATCAAACGCCATAGAACCAACGCACACCTTTAATGGTCCGGGGAAAAATTATGCGGTTACCCTAACGGCAACTAATGCCCTCGGCTGTACAAACAGTACTACCATAGCCGATTATATTCGTGTTGTGCCTCCACCGGTAGCTACCTTTACAGTTACTCCAGGTAACGAAATTTCGATTCCAAATTATTCATTTGGCTTTAAAGATATTAGCACCGATGCAGTGAGTTGGCAGTGGACCTTTGGCGATGGTGCCGTGTCTACCTTGCAAAATCCTACCCATACTTATGCAAATGAAGGCACCTACAATGTAACCCTAAAAGTGCTTAATAAAGAAGGTTGTTCTTCCACCACTTTCCAATCCGTGAGGATTATTGGAGTACCAGGGTATCTGAATATCCCAAATTCATTTATGCCCGCCAGTGCTAAAAACGAAATCAAGATTTTTAAGGCGAAAGGCCGTGGTATAAAGGAGTGGCAAATGTCCATTTTTAATAAATGGGGCCAGCTGTTATGGGAAACGACAAAATTAGATGATGGAGGGCCTTTAGAGGGTTGGGATGGCACCTATAACGGGCAAGAGCAACCACAGGGCGTTTATTATTGGAAAGTAGATATAAAATTTATTAATGGCAGCGATTGGAAAGGGATGACCTATGATTCATCTCCTCCAAAGAAAACGGGCGTAATATATTTAATAAGATGATGAGGAGAAGGATAATATTATTTTTGTTTTGGTTGCTGCCAATGGTTTCGTTGGCGCAGGACCATATTTATTCGCAGTTTTACAATGCGCCGATTTACTTAAATCCCGCTTTAACCGGGCAGTTTGAAGGCGACATCAGGTTTAATGCGCTATACCGTAATCAATGGACGGGGTTGGCGAGCGATTTCTCTTACATGACGGCTTCAGGTGATCTTAATCTACGGAGATTAAATAGCGGCATTGGGATTATTTTTAACCGCAGCAGTGAGGGTACCGCTTACCTGGTGAAGAACAATGTTGCCCTAAGTTATTCTTATATTATCGGTGGAGACGATTTTGCTTTATCATTTGGCTTACAGGGAGGCATTACCAACCAAAAGCTAAACTGGGATAAACTTGTTTTTGGCGATCAGATCGATATCAGCACCGGTTATATCCCTGGTAGTGTTTCTGGCGCCGAAAGGCCAAGTATAGATAGCCGTTATTATTTCGATTCCAATGCTGGTGCCAACCTGGTGGTGGGGAAATTCATGATGGGATTAGCCGTACATCACCTTAACCGTCCGGATGAATCCTTATCGGGGTTTCAGGCCAAATTACCCATGCGCATTTCTGGCAATTTAAGTTACAAGTTAACCCTGGTGCCAGATGAGTACGATCGCGATGGGAATTACCTCATCCCTTCTATTGTTGCCTACAAACAGGGCAACGTAAAATCTTTTAGTGTGGGCATGCAATATAAATATGCAGGCATCAATGCAGGTATCTGGTACCGTAATGATGGCAATTCCAACGGAAATGATGCCGTTGTTTTTTCGGTGATCTTTGATATTTTCAACAGACGTACCAATGGTGAAAAATTCAGATTAGGCATCAGTCACGATGCCACAACCTCGAAAATCAACTACAGCAATACAGGCGGAACATCCGAAATTGGCGTAGGTTACGAAAAATATTTTCCAAATAGTTCCAATGGTGGCCGTGCAAATGGCCTAAGATGTTATGATTTTTATTAATTTGCCTCTGATAACTCCAGGCAATGAACGATATCTTAGATCAAAACCATTTCATTACACAAAGTGAAATCAATAAATTTTTATTGGCTACCCTGCTTTGTGGAATCATCGGCGCTGAACGCGAATACAGAAGCAAATCTGCAGGTTTAAAAACCATGATGATGATCGGTTTGGGCGCTACCCTATTCACCATTTTATCCATCAAAATCGGGCCGACCAGTCAGGATCGCATTGCCTCGAACATTGTTACAGGCATTGGTTTTCTTGGTGCTGGCGTAATTTTTAAAGAAGAAAACCGCGTAAAAGGCCTTACAACAGCTTGCATCATCTGGATCGTAGCCGCCATTGGCATGGCTATAGGCTCTGGTTATTACGAACAGGCCGTTGGCGTTACCATAGTAGTGTTATTGGCCCTGATTATTTTTCCATTTTTAGAGGAAATCGGCGACCGCCGCTTTACCAAGCGGGTTTACCGCATTGTTAAAAGACAACATACACATGGCAATTTAGAAAGCTATGAAGAAGTTTTTAGAGAAAGTAAACTCAAACCACAACGCGGCAAACACCAATTGGTTGATAATATCATCACCGGAAACTGGGTAGCGACAGGAACGCCACAAAACCATCAGAAGTTTGTGGAGCGCATGTTAAAAGACGATGATATTATTGAATTTGATTTTTAACAGAATCAAACAGATCTACCCTTTGGGTTTGCAAGGCCATTTTTTTCTCGTCAACCACCATCGTGTCCGACCAGCGATCATGCCAGGGATCACAAGGATTACTGAGCGCACTAATTGCATTAAAAGGAATTACGCGGATCATATTTCGCGTAAATGCTTTTCCAAAATCGATATCGCTACCATCTAAGTTTACAGCTTTTGTTCCTGTTATGAGTTTTCCGATTGATTTTCCACGTGAAACAGCTTCTATCAAACACATAATAAAGCCATAACAAACCATCGCAATCAACCGGTCTAAAAGATCATTAATTCCGTCTAAAATTCCAGGAAGTAAAATTCCGATACAGATATAAATGCCAAAAAGAATGATGTAAAAAACAATTAGGTCGATAATGTAATTTGCGAGTCTTTTGCCCGAACTGGCACGGCAGTAGCTTAAATCAATCTCTTGATAATTATTGTTAAAGTCCATTTTTGGAGCGTTTGGATTAGATCTAACTAAGGTAAAATATTTTGATATTCAGTCAAAATTAATTTACCCAAAATCATAAAACAATCATAGCTTTGTGTAACTACATTCATAAATGATCAAGGAACAAATTTCAGTTTTCGATATTTTTAAAATAGGCATTGGCCCGTCAAGTTCACATACTTTAGGTCCCTGGCGTGCTGCCCAACAATTTACCGCTTCACTTGCACAGCAAAACCTGCTTAACGATGTTGAAGGCATTAAAATATTGCTGTATGGCTCTCTTGCCAAAACAGGCAAGGGACACGGAACTGATGTAGCCATTTTATTAGGTTTAACCGGAGCCGATCCCGTAACTTTTGATGTAGATGCGGTTACACCCACTTTCGAAGGCATCCAACGGGATAAAAAACTGAATCTTGCTGGTCATTTAACCATCAATTTCGATTATAATCAAGATTTACTCTTTCTTTTTGCCGAAAGTTTACCTTTTCACCCTAATGCAGTTACTTTTCAGGCATTTTTAAATAACGGAAAAGCTTTTTCCGAAACCTATTACTCTATTGGTGGTGGTTTTGTGGTGAAAGAAGGAGAAGATAACAGTAAAAAAGCCCAGGTTGATCTCCCATTTCCGGTAGAAAAAGCAAAAGAGCTGTTGCATTGGTGCCTGTCAACCGGTTTAAAGGTGAGCGAAATCGTAATGGAAAACGAATTGGCCTGGCGCACCGAAGCTGAAACCAAAAAGGGTATTTTACAACATTTCGCCGTCATGCGCGATTGTATTTACCGTGGCTGCCATACCACTGGCTTTTTACCGGGTGGTTTAAATGTAGCCAGAAGGGCTTTCCCCTTAAATAAACGCTTAATTAGTAAAAGTGAATATGCCAATTATAATGATTGGGTGGAAGCAATCAGAAAAGGCGGCAACGGTTTCAATTATACTTTAGATTGGGTAAGTTGTTTTGCTTTGGCCGTAAATGAAGAAAACGCATCATTTGGCCGCGTAGTAACTGCACCTACAAATGGTGCTGCAGGGGTAATTCCGGCCGTATTACAATATTTTATTACTTTTTGCGATGGTTACAGCGAAGAAAAAATCATCCAGTTTATTGCCTGCGCTTCAGAGATAGGCAGTATTTTTAAAAAGGGGGCAACTATATCTGCTGCAATGGGCGGCTGCCAGGCCGAAATTGGGGTTTCCTCTGCCATGGCTGCAGCTGCACTTACCGAGTGTTTAGGCGGCTCGCAACGGCAGGTTTTAATGGCCGCAGAAATTGCAATGGAACATCATTTAGGTTTAACCTGCGATCCGATTGGTGGTTTGGTTCAGATCCCTTGTATCGAACGGAATACCATGGGCGCAATTAAAGCCATTACCGCTAGTCAGTTAGCTTTACAGAGCAATCCCGATAAAGCAAAAGTGAGTTTAGACGCGGTGGTTAATACCATGTGGGAAACAGCTTTAGATATGAATGCCAAATACAAAGAAACCTCAGATGGAGGCCTGGCGACCAATATTCCAATCAGTTTGCCAGAATGTTAACTCAACTTTGTTGCAGTTAAATGACTAATGTTATGGATTTATTACAAAATTTCTGAGCCTAAATCAGCCAGGATTTCTACATTCGCTCAATTTTTAATAATATTCATAAAAAATGATCAACTACACAAAAATCAGTGTGATTGGTTTGGCTTTGTCGTTATCTATATCGGCAGTTTATGGTCAAGACAATCTTGTTAATTCTTTAAAAAACAACCAAAGCGAAAACAGTGCGGCTTCTTTCAAATTCACAGAAGTAATTAACCTGGCCAATACACCAGTTCAAAATCAAGGTTCTTCAGGCACTTGCTGGAGCTATTCTACCAATTCATTTTTAGAATCAGAAATGATTAAAGCAGGTAAACAGCCTGTTGCCTTATCACCACTTTTTTCTGCCCGTAATGCTTACGTAGAAAAAGGTAAAAATTATGTGCGCATGCACGGTGCCGTTTCATTAGGTGATGGTGGTGCTTTGCACGATGTAATCAACATGTACAGAAAATACGGTGCAGTTCCTCAAGAGGTATACACTGGTTTAAACTATGGCACAAAAATCAATAAAACTGCAGAGCTTGGCGATATCGAGAAAGGCGTTTTAGAGGCAGTTGTTAAAAATTCGAATGGCGAATTAACACCAAATTGGATAAAAGCTTATACTGGCGTAATCGACGCTTATTTAGGTGCTGTACCAGAAAACTTCACCTATAACGGTAAAAAATATACCCCACAAACTTTTGCTAAGGAAGTTGTAGGTTTAAATCCAGACAACTATGTAGAATTATCTTCATTTAACGATCATCCTTTCTATAGCAAATTTACTTTGCTGGTACCTGATAACTGGTCGTTCGATCAGGTTTACAACGTTAAAGTAACCGAATTGACAGACATTATCGACAATGCTTTAAAAGGTGGTTATACTGTAGCATGGGCGACTGATGTGAGCGAAAAAACCTTTAGCTGGAAAAACGGCGTGGCTTTTGTTCCACAAACACCTTTCGCTGATATGACGATGAAACAAAAAGCTGAATTGTTTAATGGCCCTCAGCCGGAGATGCAAATTACTCAGGAAAACCGTCAGTTAGCATTTGATAATTACCAAACAACTGATGACCATGGGATGCACATCGTTGGATTGGCTAAAGATCAAACCGGTAAAGAGTACTATATCGTGAAAAACTCCTGGGGTGCTACCAACGATTATAAAGGTTACTTATATGTAACAAAAAACTACGTGAAATACAAAACAACAGCCATTTTATTAAATAAAGCAGGTATACCATCTGCGATTTCTAAAAAATTAGCTTTGTAACCGAGTTTAAAATAATTTAAGGAGCCGCAGAAGAAATTTTGCGGCTTTTTTTGTTGGTTGTAACCGCAAAGGGCGCGAAAGTTTTAGCAAAGAGCGCCAAGCGATTGGCGGTCGGCGAAATTCCTCCAATACGTCATTTTACGCTACTCGTCGCGATAAATCAACTCCCCATGTAATCAGTACATCTGTGGCAAAAAAGCCTCTATGTTCTCTGTGCTTTTCTCCGTGGCCTCTGTGGTAAAAAAACGAGGTAAATTAAACCAGTCCCGAATAAGTGAGCACCAACCACCATAAACCCGTAGTAATAAACGAAAGCAATATCCCGATTCCCACCACCAAATTGGAAAGTTTTGGATTAAGGTTATATTGATCGGCCACTACCCCTGCCGTTAATAAGGTTGGCATGGCCATTTCGAAAATGGCTATTTTGGTAAT
Organism: Pedobacter jeongneungensis; assembly: GCF_000633455.1. Classification (GTDB taxonomy): domain Bacteria; phylum Bacteroidota; class Bacteroidia; order Sphingobacteriales; family Sphingobacteriaceae; genus Pedobacter; species Pedobacter jeongneungensis_A. The sequence continues at coordinate 463,910 of NZ_AYMG01000001.1, read as the reverse complement.
TGTGCCGTTCATCCCTAAAATTATAGCAATCAGCATCAGCACTAAAGGGGCTAAAATCAACTTATATAATAAAGCAAAACTGATATGTTTCAATTCGCTAAACCAGCCCCCAAATTTTAATTGCAAACCAATCGAAAACAAAGCCAACGGACCAACCGTTCCGGCAAGCTTATCAAACAATGGATCAAGAGCAGAAACATCGATAAAACGTGGAATGGTTAAAGCCAATACACAACCAATCAATGGCGGAAAGGTTAATACTTTTTTAAGCACCAGTTTGGCGCTTAATTCCTGGTTCTGTGAAGATCGAATGGCCACAATCACCCCAATAGTCGACAGCAGCGTAAAAGTAACCTGATCGCAGATAATGGCGATTCCCAATTCCTTTTCACTAAAATAGGCCACAATTAAAGGAAAACCCACAAAAGAAGTATTACTTAAGGAGCTTGTTAATTTTAAGCCCCCTGAGCTTGCTTTGCTGATGTTCCTGATACGACTATAAACCGTGATGAATAACCAACCGAACAGCCATACACAAACTGGTGCAAATGCCGGGAAAAGCAAATCATTTGTCCAGGTGATGTGTGGCAGGTACTTAAACGAAACTGCTGGTAAAGCAATGTAAATAATCCAGGCGTTAATGCCTTTGTGTGCATCTTTAGGCAGCGATTTGCTCTTTCTAAAAACAATGCCCGCCAAAATGCATAAACCGATAAGAATGAAATTTGCCATTGAATGGTGCAAAGTTAATCTATAAAAGAAAAACGCCAATAAGAACTAACTTATGGCGTTTTAAATATTTTAAGCAGAAGGCTTTGGTTTTTTCTTTTTGTTCCAAACCTTTTTCTTGCCATTGTGCTGAGGTCTTTTTTCTTCCACATGTGTGATTTCCATTGCGGCTATACTTTCTGGTAACGGCATGCGGGGAACAGGCTTTTCAATCAGTTTCTCTATGTTATCGAACCTGCGCTTATCCCTTCCGTTAACCAGTGTAATGGCTGTACCTTTTGTGGCTGCCCTTGCGGTACGACCAATGCGGTGTACGTAATCGGCAGGATCGCCTGGAACATCATAATTGATTACTAAGTCAATACCTTCCACATCAATTCCTCGTGATAAAACATCGGTACCGATTAAAATAGGCAATCTTCTGTTTTTAAAAGCCAATAAAATATCTTCACGTTCTTTTTGTCCCAAATCTGAATGGAAGGCTTCGGCTTTAATACCCAAACCTTTAAAAGTCTTGTATAAAGCTTTTACTTTTTCTTTGGTAGAAACAAAAATGATACTGCTTTTATATTGTCCGCTTTTGAAAATCTCACTCAACAAAGCCTGTTTCTGCTGATCGTGGATATTGTAAGCCTGTTGATCAATACCTTCGGCAGGTTTTGCAATCGAAATGGTAATCTGCTTAGGCTCGTGCAAGATTTTGCCGGCCATTGTCCTTATTTTGGGCGCCATGGTAGCCGAAAATAAAAGTGTTTGCCTTTTCTTTGGCAGGTAGCTGATGATCCGGATAATGTCGTCATAAAAACCCATATCCAACATCCTGTCCGCTTCATCAAGGATTAAATGCTGTAAATGCTCCAGTTTTAGCACGCCTGACGATAAATGAGCCATTAATCTACCCGGAGTAGCGATAATGATATCTACACCTTCGCGCATCGAGCGTTTCTGCTGCTCGTAAGCAATACCATCTCCTCCACCATATACCGCTAAAGAGCTGATATTGGTAAAGTAGGCCAATGCTTCCACCTGTAAATCGATCTGTTGGGCAAGCTCACGTGTTGGGGCCAGAATTAAGGTATTGTTATGCCTGTCGGTAGCTTTGCTTATCTTATCCATTACGGGTAAAAGATAGCTGGCCGTTTTCCCTGTACCTGTTTGGGCGCAGGCAATCAGATCGTGGTTATCTAAAATTACCGGTATGGCTTGTTCTTGTATTGGAGTAGCGCTTTTATACCCCATGGCCATCAAGCCTTCGTATAAATCGGGGTTAAAGTTAAAGTCGTTAAAATTCAATCTATTGTATTTATGTCTTTTAGCAAAAGTACCTTAAAATACCGCCAATAGCAAACGGCATTTCAATATCGCTTCAACAAATACTTTCTACAGGCTAATACCAAAATAAAATAGCCCCAACTGCATTAATCAATTGAGGCTTGGAAATTATAATAGACGAAACTTAGTGTACCTGAATATCTTTTTCCGGTGTATTCGTTTCGGGGTTTTTAGGTAGGGTAACCATTAAAATTCCATCAGCGTAGTGTGCTGAAATATTTTCTAATAAAACCTTTCCGTTTAAGGCAAAAGCCCTTTCAAAAGTTCCATTACTATATTCTCTCCTGCTGTATTTTTTAGCTGAATCCGTTTCTTCTTCAGGCTGGTAAGAAATGGTTAATACATCATCTTTGGTCACTACTTTTAAGTGTTCTTTAACCAATGCTGGTGCATAAAGCTCTATGATGAAACTGTTTTCTGTTTCTTCGATGTTAACCGGTACTTTTCTAAATCCCTGGTTAAACATCCCGAATTTGTGGTGACCAAAAGGTCCACCAAAGTGACCTCCAAATCTTCCTTCTCCTGCGCCATAACGGCCATGCATCCTGCCCGAGTGGCATCTATGTTCTTTGTACATTTTACTTAATCTAATTGTTATTTATTTTGTTAATTCACAGGTTTAACCAATAGTTAATTGATAACTGCCTGCTCGGTTTTTGGGATCCCCAATAGTTGGGTTATGATGTTTGCATAAGGATAAGCTGGCGAAAAAACGGCATAATCAAATTTTAAACCCCTTATCTGCACCAAAATATCATCGATAAACTTCATGGGCTCCAATAAGGCACTGATCAATCCCGATTTCGGTTTTTCTTCATCGTTTTCATCATTCCGTTGAAAAACATTCAGCTCCTGATTATAAGCTTTAAAGTCGGCGCCCATTTCTTCTATAGGCCCCTTAAATTCATCCGAACTAAAAAAGGTAACCTTTTCCCCTCGGGTAATCAGGTCGTTGGCCATACCCAAAATCGGACTTACATCAGCCTGAGATGGATCGCTTAAAAAAAGTACCTGCGACATAACCTTATCTGTTTAGGGTGTTTACACTATCAATTGGGGTTATCATGGCATCAGTTGCTTTCCTGTTGTGGTGACTAACTCCATGATGTCTGCTGTATTCGTGCTGGCAATCTTCGTTGTAATGCCTGTTTTTAAAATCCAGCCGATCGCGGTATCCGTTTTGAACCGCAAGCACATTTAAGCTATAGAAAGTTCCTGCAGCAACAGCCAGTGCCAATAATATTCTAAATGTTCTCATCGCTTAATAATTTACGTTGATGTGGTTAAGGGTTCCGTTACTTTGTACGGTTGGTTTGTACCATTGGTTATCAATGGGTACAATCGGGTTGAAATGGTTTTCGAAACCATTATACCGGCTGTGGAAATAATGACGTCTTCTGCCGGCAAATGCCCTGAACATAAAACCGATCAGTACAAAGGCCAATATAAATTTGAATACAAACGGGATAAAGAAAGCGGTTGCACCTAATACGATCCCAAATCCTATAGCTTTTAATATTTTTTTCATCTTCTTATCTTTTTAAAGATTGGTAAACAATTCACTGTAAATGAGTTGAAGCACCAATACTGTTATTTTCGTTATTTATATAGGAAGACGGAGCAGCTTTATTTTTACTTTAAATTATTTTGATTTTTTTTAGTTTATTGAGGAATATCCCGTAGTTATGTCATCCTGAGGAATAATTATTTCATAAAATCAATATAAAAGACAGTGCTTTTTGGCAAAATGATAGGCTGCGTGAGATCGTCATTCCCAACTCGATTGGGAATCGTAATGCAAGCGCTTTAAGATTCCCGCCTGCGCGGGAATGACGGCCGTGCTAATGGATTCTGTCTATTGTAGCGTAGTGAAGGATCTTTTTAGTAGATTAACTTGTTGATTAGTGAGACAATAAATAGGTCGTCATTGCGAGGCACGAAGCAATCTTAATGCTTTAGTTATAGCAGCGATCGTTGTAAGATTGCTTCGTCGTTCCTCCTAGCAATGACGATACCTCTCAGAATGATCGGGTAATAAAACAAAAAAGCTCCGAATTTCTCCGGAGCTTTTAACTATTCTTTATTGCGATGGTGGCCCCAACCGCCACACCTTCGTTTATATTCTTCTTTAAATTTTACCCGTTCCTCATCATTCATGGTTTCCCATTTGGCACGCATGCTCCTCGCCCGCTCACGGAAACCGTTATGCCCGTCATGACCACCTTTTTTAAAATTACCGAAGAGCAACCTGCAAAGTACCAGTAAGCCCAGCGCCTGCCAATAATTTAGTTTGCCTGCATGTGCCACCTCAGGTAAAATCCAGTTCCATAAAAACATAACCACATACCCCAAAACCGCAGCAATAAGTACGGCTACGGGTAAAAAGAAAATAAATTTCTTGCGTCGATTAAAATTTCTATTCATCATGTCTGCAAATTTAATAGTTAATAAATTCCTGATATAAATTTTGTAAGCGGTTACGCAGGTGTTTCACCGCATAACCTTTTCTTGATATTAATGTTTTGATATTTTCGCCGCTTTCATCTGCCAGTTCCTGAAACGTGCGTTCTTCAAGCTCATTCTGCACAAATACGTAACGCTGATTTTCAGGTAGTTCTTCGAGGGCAATGAATAATTGATCCCAGAATAATTTTTTTAAACTTTCTTCTTCCGGCGAGTAGGTTTCGGCCAATAAAATTTCTTTGAAGTTAATTTCGCCATCTTCCCCTTCGAAACTGAAATCTTCCAGCGATTCTTCCTTTTGTTTCCGGTATTTATCGGTAATCTTATTTCTTGCCACACGGTAAAGCCAACCACTAATCTGCTCAATCGTTCCTACTTCGGGCTGATTGCTTAACTGGAACCAAACATCCTGTAAAATATCTTCCGCGTCCTCATCTGTATTCACCCTCCCGCGGATGAAACTGAACAAGCGCTTACCATAATTGGCAACGGTTGAAATGATATTTTGAGGTTCGTTTGTTGGCACTAAATTTTGTTTAATAATTCAGTAAACGGATGAAACTCAATATTACTTTAAATTTTCTTTATTTTTTTGGAATAACTTTCGAAGTTTGGTTTCGGGACTGGGCAGTGGCTAAATTTCGAAAGTATTAAAAGCACTGTGAGTAAGAAGTTATCATTATTTTTTGAAAATGAAAGGAGGATGGTCTTGGCAGACTGCAGCCCTGCTGTTTGCTATAGCCCTCATGCTTCGGGGCTGCCGCTGCCATCAGGTTTATTAACAAAGTGGGTGCACCCTGCAAACTCTAAAATGAAATGCTGTTTTGGCCACCCAGCCCCGGGTGAAGCGATACCCTGAAGGACGGAGGAACGGTGTCCAAAGTGTATGAGCGGAATACGGGAACCAGCTTATTTTTTTGTACAGGCATTGCGCTCCAAAAAGAGCTAACAATAAATTTCCATGCAGACTTACAAAGGCTTCCACCACACATGCTATCACACAGACTTCGTAAGCCTCTGCCTACTTCAAAGCGCCAGTTGGGTTACTTCCTCTATCAACCACAGTTTTAATGTTCCCGTTTAAATCTGAAACATAAATTTTGCTCTGTGTATATGGTTTTACTTCACCGCTATAAAAAATACGGTCGTCGGCAGTAACAAAAAGGAAAGGCACATGAACGCCTTTGGGTGAGATTGGTAATACTTTTTTACTGGCAACATCAAGAATATAAGCAGCCTCGGCCCTATCATGTAAGCCATCCAGCACCTCGCCATTACTGGCATTAAAGATTAATTTCTTGCCATCTTTACTGTAGAAAAAAATGCTGCTACTTGATATGTAATATGCATTTCCGATTAGCGCATTAATAGATTTTGTATCAATCAGTTTTCCAGTAAGATTGAATGTGTAAAGGTTATCCAGGTCATGTGCAATGATTTCTTTTTCATTTTTCCAGGTTGGTCCTGAAACACTGATATTAGACGCGCTATCCAATATGATATATCCCGAATTATCAGCCTTAATTAAACCTATTTTCCAGATACTATTTTTGTTAAAAATACTAAAAGCAATATTGCTTCCATCTGCCGACCAACTGGCACCATAATAGTTGTTGCTATTTACCTGTAGCTTAGCCTGACTTTTATTTTCCATGTCGGCAATCCAGATCGACCTGTTCCCTACAGAATCATTAAACGTGTAGGCCAGTTTATTTCCATCAGGCGAAATGGCCGGATCAGTAGCGCCACCAAATGAAATCTGTTTCATGGTATCGATACTCGTAGCTACAATTTTATCACCATCCTGATAAGCCAATGCAAAACTTTTATTGCTTAAAGAAACGGTATCTAAAACGGCTTTAGTGCTTTCCTCATTAGATTTGTTATTGCTACACGAAGTGATTAACGCCACACAGGGAATTAAAATAGAAACTAATCTGATACTGATTTTCGTCATGCGCAATTTTACAAATAGTTTTTCTTTCTGCAGATTAGAATGCCGTGGATGGACAATATTTTACTTAAAATAAACTTAATCAGTCGCCTTGGTTCGTGTCGCCACGAACCACACATAAATTAAATCTTTTTCTTATCCGCGTAACCGAAAACTTTTTGCAGTAAGGTTGTGCTTCTTGAGTTTAGATTACCCCTGATTTTTAATTCTTCTTTAGCTACCTCAACAAATAATCCATCTATCGCTTTCTGCGTAACATATTCTGTTAAGTTCGTGTTTACAGGTTTTACCAAAGGCAAGCGGTTATATTGAGTTGTTAAATCACTGTAATATTTGGTAGCGTTTACCTTGCTTAGGCTGGTGGTTACAATAGGGCTGAATTTTTCCATCAGTTGCGAAGTGGTTACCCTTTTAAAATATTCTGTTGCCGCGTTGTTGTTTCCCAAAAGGATATTGGTAGCATCGGTTAAAGTCATTTGTTTAATGGCCGAAATAAAAATTGGTTTGGCTTCGGTAGCGGCATCTTCTGCAGCACGGTTTAAGCTTACAATTACATTATCACAAAGTTTGTTCAAACCTATACCACGCAGTGTTTTTTCCACTTTTTGTGCTTCTGGTGGCATTAATATTTTAACGGCTAGATTACCCAAAAATCCATCTTTAACCGAAAGCCTGTCGGCACCGGCCGAAACCCCGATCTGTAATGCTTCTTTAATTCCCTGGCCAATTTCAAAAGTAGATGGCGTTCCGGTGGCACTTGTTGAGGTGGTACCTTGCTTTTCAGTTACCTTTTTAAAAATATCGCTCAGTTTAATCTGGGCATTTGCGTTAAGGCTTAAGGATAGCAGCACTATCGATGTAGCTAAAATATTGATTCTTTTCATTTTGTGTGTTTAGTGATGGTTAGCAAAACAACTGCCATAATTTAAATTGATGTTTCAAATATAAGTGTTTGTGTGCTGCGAATCTGGAATTAATGACGTGTAATCATCCCTAAAAAATTAGTTTATGCGCCATCACTCAGAAATATTTTTTATACTTGAAAGATAATTCGAAATAGCTGCCATTTTTTTTGAGATTTATAAAAAACACAGCTGGAAACAACCAGCAGGATGATGCCAAACTGATTGCCCAGTATAAAAATACCGGCGACTTAGATGCATTGGGTACGCTTTACAATAAATACATGCACCTCGTTTTCGGGGTTTGTCTCAACTACTTTAAAGACGAAGAGCAGAGTAAAGATGCTGTAATGCAGATTTTTGAAGAACTGGTAACCAAGTTAAAAGTGCATGAGGTACAGAACTTTAAAAGCTGGCTTCATGTTTTAACACGGAATCATTGTTTAATGGCACTGCGGAAATCAGCAAAGCAGAATAACGTTTCGATAGACGATACTTTTGTGGAAAACAGCGAGTTTGTGCATCTGGATATAGACAACACAAAAGAAACGCAGCTTACCATAATGGAAAAGTGTATGGAAACTTTGCCCGAAGAACAACGAAAAAGCGTAGATTTATTTTATTTACAGGAGAAATGCTACAAAGAAGTAGCCGATATTACCGGTTACGATATGCTTAAGGTGAAAAGTTACATCCAAAACGGTAAGCGGAATTTAAAGATTTGTATAGAAAAAAATAGTGGTGAATAACGACTGGTTAGATATTGATGTGCTGGAAGATTACCTTGATGGTAAGCTTGATGCCAAAGCCATGCACTTTGTAGAAAGGCAGGCTTTGGAAGATCCTTTTGTGGCCGAAGCATTGGAAGGACTAAAACAATCGCCAAAACGCAAACAAACGCTTTCTATTTTACAAAAACAGCTTTACGACCGTGTTTCGGAAAAACCAATAAAACGTAAACTGTGGGGCATTACTACGCAAAGGTTGAGTATTGCGGCAACTGCTACCGTAGCTTTTATTGCAGTAAGCATTCTGTTCTTTATGCGCGAAACCAATAGAAGGAACGCAGAAAATGTTGCACGTAAACAGGGCGGTGTAATGGTTCAATTAGATAGCACTACCGCAGTTGCTTCAAGTAAACCAAAACAAGATACTGCAGTACAAAGTGCGACTCAAACTGCTTTGGTAGATAAAGCCATAGCCGATGCGAAAAATACTGATCTGGCTAAAAATACGAAGACTAATACCCTTGTACAACCAGCTCCACAAGAGATTGTTGCTGCAAAACCAACAATTGGTTATAACCGCGCAAAGTTGGCGAAAGCTGAAAAAATGAGCACTTATGCTGAAAAAGCAAAAGCGGATCAAAGTGTATTAAATGAAGTCAAAGTTGCGGCGGCTCCAGCTATTGCATCAAATAAAATTGCGTTTAGTGGAAATGTGGTCGATCAAAGCAATGGTCAACCCATTCAAGGTGCTGTGGTAAAATTGGCAGGCTCAAAAAATGTAACGGCTACAGATGCTAAAGGTTATTTTTACTTACCTGCCGATAGCAATGCAAAAGATAAAGATCTACTGATTAATGCAATCGGTTTTAAAGAGGCGCCTGTAGTAGGCATACAAGACCCCAACGCCATTAAAAGCGCTTTAAGCGGGAATAAGTCATTAAATGAAATTGCGTTGATTACGGGATCTAACGGACAAAAGAAAGAAAATATTCCTGCGCCAAAAATCACGCTCCGTGCAGAACAAAACCTTGATGGAAAAGCAACAGGTGAAATTACCAAACCCATTCCGGTTTCGACGATAAACTATACCCAGTACCTGGAGAACAATAATAAGCTCTACAACCCAAAAGGTCCTGAGCAATTTGTGATTTTAAGTTTCAAGGTTAAAAAGAACGGCCGACCTACTAATATTTCCGTTATAAAATCACTCGACAAAAAAGCAGATGCAGAAGCAATGCGGCTTATTCGCGTCGGTCCGGATTGGGTACTGCCCAAAAAAGGAACTGATTTAGTAGAAATCAGCGTTAAGTTCTAATTTCCTTTATTCAACCACCGAGTACACGAAAAAAAGACACAGAGATTGTTGTAAAAGTACAGTTAAAATCCCTCTGTGTTACGCTGTGTAAAACTCAATGCCCTCTGTGGTAAAAACACATTCAATGTACAAACTCCCACATTTTACAGCTAATAATCAAGATGAAGTTCTTGAATTTATGCATCAAAACACTTTTGTAACCTTAATCGGTTACGATGGCGAATTTCCTGTTGCTACACAAGTACCGGTTAAAACGGTAGTTGATGGTGAATCGATAAAACTGATTGGCCACGTTATGACCAAAACCGACCATTGTAAGGCCTTTGAACAAAATCCAAATGTAATGGCCATTTTTACCGGTGCACACGCTTACATCAGCGCCTCGGTTTATGAAAAGCCGGCTTCGGTATCCACCTGGAATTACAAGACCGTTCAGGCTAAAGGCATCATCAGGCTGATGAGCCCGGAAGAAACCTACCAGGCCATAAAAGAACTAACCAATAAATATGAAGATCCGGAGACAAGTCCGGCTGCATTTAATAAAATGGATGAGGACTATATCCAGAAACATTTAAAGGCGATTACCGGATTCGAAGTTTTGGTGAACCATATCGATCATGTTTTCAAAATGAGCCAGAATCATTCAGCTAAAAATCAGGAAAGTATTGTGGCAAATCTGGAGGAAAGTGAAGATCCGCTGTCGAAAGAAGTAGCGAAGGAAATGAAGAAGAATTTGTAAGTACATCTATTATTTTACCACCGAGTCACACCAAGAAAAGGCACAGAGGGCGCTGAGAAGCGATCTATGTCAGTGTCTGAGCGGAGTCGAAGACTAGCCACGGAGACACAGATTAACACGGAGTAGTTTTCGCTTATTGAGCTCTCTCCCAAAGTTCGGGAATGCGCTGCAGTTGAGATAGCCTTCTCTGTGTTACTCGGTGTAAAACTCCGTGGCCTCTGTGGTAAAACAAAGTCACCTTGCGAAAAACTTAGCGTTCTTTGCGTTAAAAAATGCGAAAACGAAAAAAGACCAAAGCTAATGCCTTGGTCTTTCGAGTATATTAAGGATTTTGTTTTTACTTTAAGTAGTGAATTGCAGCATAAATAATGGCCGCCAATGTAGCTGAAACCGGAATGGTTAAAATCCATGCCCAGATTAAGTTGATGGTTACCCCCCAACGTACTGCTGAAACACTTTTTACAACACCTACACCTACAATCGAACCTGTAATGGTGTGTGTAGTAGAAACCGGGATCCCGAAATGCTCTGTAATCCCCAATGTAATGGCACCGGCACCTTCAGCAGCTACACCTTCAAGCGCAGTTACCTTGGTAATTTTCGAACCCATTGTTTTAACGATTTTCCAACCGCCACTCATGGTACCTAACGATATTGCCGAATAACAAGATACCGGAACCCACCAAGGCATGGCCTCGAAATTTGGAATAACCTTAGCGGCGATTAATGCTGTTGCAATAATACCCATAACTTTTTGGGCGTCGTTACCACCATGGAAGAAACTTAATGCTGCAGATGAGATCAGCTGCAAACGTTTAAACCATTTTTCTGCTGTTGCAGGTTTAGCATTGCGGCAGATATTGATGATAATCAATGTTAAAACAACTGAAATGACCAATCCGATTACTGGCGCAAGTACAATAAATGAAACGATTTTAATTACATAACCCATTTCTACAGCAGCAAGCGGACTCGCTCCAATTAACAGGGCATGTGTCATACCCGCACCGGCAAAACCACCGATAAGCGTATGAGATGAACTTGAAGGGATACCATACCACCATGTTAAAAGGTTCCAGATAATTGCAGCGATTAAGCCTGCCAGAATAACTTCTAAAGTGATGTAACTTTCAATTACTGTTTTTGCAACCGTATTGGCCACTTTGTGGTCGGTAAAGTAAAAGTAAGCCGCGAAATTAAACAACGCAGCCCACAAAACCGCCTGAAAAGGCGTAAGAACTTTTGTAGAAACAACTGTTGCAATCGAGTTAGCGGCATCGTGAAAGCCGTTAATGTAATCGAAAGCAATAGCCAGAATTACAACAATAACCAATAAGACCATGTTTATTTTTTATTAAGCGTTTTTAACCAAGATAGTTTCAAGCACATTCGCCACATCCTCACACTTATCTGTCGCTTTTTCTATCGTTTGTAAAACCTCTTTTTGTTTAATTAATTCAATCGCATTGGTTTCGTATTCAAATAAACGGGCAACGGCCAATGTAAATACATAGTCGGCCTGGTTTTCGCCGCTGTTGATACGGATACAGGCATCAGCAATTACACGTATATTCTTGAAACTGCGCAATTCTTTAATGGCTTTATCAATATCGGTACACATTTCTACCAAAAGTTCGGCGATTTTAACAATCGGCTCGTTAATGGTATTCATATTATACATTTGCATACGGTTTGCAGTTCCGTAAATATAATCTGCAACATCATCAACAGCAGTAGCCAATTGGTGAATATCTTCTCTATCAAATGGAGTAATAAAGTTCCTGCTAAGCTCAAGAAAAATCGAATGGGTAATATCATCACCAACGTGCTCTAAGCGTTCAATTTCTTTAAAAATTGTTTTCCTGCTTTCAGCATCACCCGTGCTAACCATCTCTAAAAGTGTTTCAGCAATTTTTAATGCATTGCTACCAGCTTGTTCGAAAAGTGGGTGAAACTTCCTGTCTTGAGGCGTAAAGAACTTAAAAATATTGTTCATGTTAATTTTTAATATGGTACAAAGCTACAAGCTCAATGTTAAGTTAATGTTAATTCATTAATTATATTAAGAAATCATTACCTGTTTTCGTCACATTTTATTGCTTTCAACTTTCTTTTAGGTATTTGATAATGAAATGGATAAAGGTTTAGGAAAATAATAAAGGTAATTCGGAATGGTTTTGAGGTGATCCGTGAAATAGAAACACGCAGCAACTTCCGCTGGACTATGGAGAACGTTGCTACTGAAGAATTTTTAGCCACAGATAAACACGGATTTTATACCTGCAATTAAATTATATTCACTCGCAAAAACAAAAAGTTGTTCGTGGAGACACGAACCACGGCTATGGAAGACATCCTGGTACATCTCTTTCCGTACTTCTGTGTTTCCGTGGCGAAAAAAAAGTTCGTGGAGTATACGAACCACGGCATTTGAATTATTAACCATAGATGCACACAGATAAACACGGTATACCCTTTTGCATCCCTTTTTATTTGTGGTTATTTATTTATATCACTCGCGAAGGCAAAAAGTGTTTCGTGGAGACACGAACCACCGCAAAGAAATGAAGACCTTCACTCAGTGTTCTTCGTGCCTTTTCTCTTTCACTCTGTGGTAAAATTCCGAGCTATCCCCCCTTTTGCAACGTAAATGCAAAGGTTGTACCGATACCAGGCGTACTTCTTACTGAAATGGTTTGCTGGTGAGCTTCTAAAATGTGTTTTACAATAGCCAATCCTAGGCCCGTGCCCCCCACTTCTCTTGCCCTATGGGTATCGATGCGGTAAAAACGCTCAAATAACCGCAACAGGTGTTTTTCTTCAATCCCAATGCCATTATCAGTAACTTCGATTAATACCTGATCATGCAATTCGAAAATCTTGATGGCTGTTTCGCCACCATCAACGCCATATTTAATACTGTTTACAATCAAATTGATCAGCACCTGCCGTACTTTTTCCCTATCAGCTAAAACAGGGGTTAGTGCTGTATATTTATCTTTAAAGAAAAGTTTAATGTGTTTTGCCTGTGCACGGTCTTCGAGATTTTCCATTACCTCCTTGGCCAACTGCACAAAGTCGAATTTTTGATAATCGATAGGCGATTCGCCAGTTTCGAGTTTCGAAATCACATCCAGATCGTTGATCAGGTAACTTAAGCGCTCTACATTGTTTTCTGCCTTTTTCAAAAACAGAACGGCCTGATCAGGATCATCTACCAAACAATCCTGCAAGGTTTCGATATATCCCTGAATGGCAAACAACGGAGTTTTAAACTCGTGTGAAACATTAGAAAGAAATTCCCTTCTAAACTGTTCCTGTTTTTTTAAGAGGTCTATTTCTTTTTTCTTCGCTCCGGCCCATTCTTTCACCTCATGTTCTACATCATTAATCGGATCAGAACTTACATATTCGCCAAGTGCATCCTTTAAATCTTTACCCAGCTTAAGGTTATGGATCAGTTTGTAAATCAGTTTGATCTTAGTGTAAATATATTTTTCGAGCAGGTAATAAAAAACCAGAAAACTACACAGAAACGATACACCAAAAGAAATAGCCAGGTAATACCAGCTATGCTGAAAATAAAAATTAACCATCCCGATGGATAGGCCCACGGCAAGAGCAGTAAATAAAACCAGCACACTTAATTTCATGCTGCAATTTAAAGCTTTTTATGTTAAATGTGTGTTAACAAGCATTCCTGCTGCAATAAATACCGAAAACAAAAAAGCTTTCCCTTTTGAGGAAAGCTTTTTAAAATAAGTTGCTTATAAATTATTTCTTTGTAGAATCGCTTTTAACTGGAGCAGGAGCTGCTGCTGGTTTAGTGTTGTTTAAACTTCCGCCAATTGGAGATGGTGATGGCGTTTTATCTAAACGTTCCTGAATAGCTGAGTTTCCAACTGCAGCAGAACCACCGCTTGTTTTAGCGATTGTAGTAACAGCAAGGGTTAACACCACAATTAAGGTTAACAATACCCACGATCCTTTTTCCAAAACATCGCCAGTACGCTGTACGCCAAACATGTTACTGGTGCCACCGCCTGTAGCTAAACCTCCACCTTTAGGGTTTTGTATTAAAACAAATAAGCCTAGGGCTACACACGCAATAATTAATAAAATGATTAAAAAGGTTACCATGGTAATATTATATTTTTTAAAATTTCTTTTCTATAGATTGGATAAGGTCGGCAAAGTAACGGCTTTTTTCCGGATATTTCAAACTTAATTTTTTATAAGTATCTATGGCTTTGTGATAAAGCATCTGCTCGATATAAATTTTGGCTAAAGTCTCCGAAACAAGGTCGTAATTGTCTTCTGCACTCTTTTTTGCCTTGTTTTCATTATCAATCTGCTCAGGCTTCGGTGGCTTAATTGTAGGGTCTTCTTTTAAAAAGCGCTCAATAATTTCTGCACCCTTGGCATCCTTAACTTCGGCAGCTGGATATTCGGCCAGATGATCTGCCACCTCGAAAGGGGTTTGGATATGGAAAATGTGCTCCACATATTGCTGCTGAAACTCGGCCCGCTCCTGCTGTTGATTGTTTTGTGGCTGTGGTTTTAACGGTCCTTGTTTAGTTGGCGCATAAGGCTGAAAAATCTGTTCGTGCTCTTTACGTGTTTTGGCCAGCCACCATAAAAAGGTATAAGGAAGTTTGTCGTCGTTATACTGCGAAACAAAATTCTGCTCCGGATCATCGGGTACTACAGTTTCTATTTTGGGCACTTCCGCTACTACATCAGTGCTTAGTTTTTGCTCAAATGCAAAAAAGTCTATGGAAGCTACACTTTCAATAAATGAATCATCTGCTGCAGGTAAATCCATTAAATGATCGGTACCTGGAAGGTTATTTGGCGTTTCCACCTCAGCTGTTTGATTTAACGGAGGAGCATCATTACTGGCAATTTCACCAATCTCTTCAAAAATCTCTTGTTCATCGCGATGATCTTCAGCAACTAAAGCATTAACCTCAGTTTCTGCTATTTCTTCTTTTAATGCCTCCTGGTTTTCGCTTGTTGGCTCACTCGATTTCTCAAGAATTTCCTGTTCATCATCAAAAGCCTCAACATCTGTAGTTTCAATTTCTTCCTCTTCATCCTGAACCGGAACCATATTTAACACATGAAACAAAACATGGCCTTGGCCATATAATGCGGCCTTTGGCACAAATGATGCATTGGCCTTAGCCAGAAGTAAATGGATGGGCTGTGAATACGGAAATTGCTGAACCATTTCCTGCAACATGGACGCATGCTCTGGCCTAACCTTTCCAGGTTGCGCAAGTAAATCTGCCAGTAGCTTTTTGTTATCCATTATCGAGGTTTGGCGCTAAGTTAAAAAAATGTATACGGGTTTTTAAAATTTTGTCTTCTACAATCCGGTATTATTTTACCATTGTGCAAAGGCACGGTTAAAAATATCTTCAGATAATTGCTTGTTAATGTTCTCGATAGCCCCCGGCAATAGCGTTTGGATTGGCGCACCATTTATCGGGAAATCGAAAAATTTAGTAAAGCTTTCTTCAAAACTTTCTTTTTCGTGTTCTTTTAGGTTGTTTTTATACTTTACAGAAACGGTAATGGTTAACCTGTTTGCGCCTGAAGTAGGTGTAGCACTGTTTTGAAGTGCAACAGGTTTGATATCATAACCAGTTATTTTGCCTTCAAATGATGCATCGCCTTCGCCTGTGGGCGAAATAATCAGTTTAGTTTGATTACGGATACGGGTTTTGAGCGATTCTGTTATCTGGTTACTCAGTGTAGGTACTACAAGCGGTGCATTGTTTTCGAACACACGCACTACCACCGTTTTTAATCCTGTTGTAGATGCTCCGCTAAATTTATAAGAGCAGGCACTCAATACCGAAGTAGCAAGAATTAAGGCTAATATTTTAATTTTCATCATTATCGAAAATAGTATCTAAAATTATAGTGAACGTAATTTGGTCAGGATCGATATACCGCTTTGGGTAAATTACAGATTTAATTCCTTAATTTTCCTGTACAATGTACGTTCTGATATGCCCAGCTCCTGCGCAGCAAATTTGCGTTTGCCTTTGTGCTTTTTAAGTGCTTTTTTAATCAGATCTGATTCTTTATCAATCAGCGACAGCGATTCTTCGACCTCTTCTGCCTCATGCGCAAAATAATCGCTATTGTTATTATTGTTTACATTATTATTGGAAGGCGTTGGGTGTTGGATGGTAAAAGCATGCTCCTGCCCAACCGGCAACTCTACATCGCGATACAATTGATTGATATACTGTGGATTATCAGCCAAAACCGTAGCAGTATTACCTCCATGTTGAATGATTTCGGCAACGAGTTTTTTAAGCTCAACCATGTCCTTCTTCATATCAAAAAGCACTTTATACAAAATATCACGTTCTGTAAAATCTTCTTTCGACTGCGAATTGATGGCCATAGGCAGGTTACTGCCAGCCTCATTTGGGATATAGTTTAAAATGGCCTGTCCGGTAACATTACGTTCTTTTTCTAACACACAAATCTGCTCGGCAATATTTTTTAACTGACGAACATTACCCGGCCAGCTGTAATTGGTTAAAATCTGGATAGCATCGGGCTCCAGGTGTAAAGCCGGACTACGGTATTTATCGCTAAAATCGGCAGCAAATTTTCTAAATAACAGGTAAATATCTTCTTTACGCTCTTGCAAAGCTGGAATACGCAATGGAACGGTATTTAACCTATAATATAAATCCTCGCGGAATTTTCCGTTTTTAACACGGTTGTACACATCAACGTTGGTGGCAGCAATAATACGGACATCAGTTTTCTGCACCTTAGATGAACCTACGCGCAAATATTCGCCACTTTCTAAAATACGCAATAAACGGGCCTGTGTGCCTAAAGGCAGTTCGGCAACCTCATCTAAAAAGATGGTACCGCCATTTGCCACCTCAAAATATCCTTTACGGGCTTCGTGCGCACCGGTAAATGACCCTTTTTCGTGACCAAAAAGTTCAGAATCTATTGTTCCTTCTGGAATAGCACCGCAGTTTACCGCTATAAAGGCACCATGTTTACGGGCGCTCATTTGATGGATAATCTGCGAGAAAACCTCCTTACCACTACCGCTTTCGCCGGTAATTAATACCGACATATCGGTTGGTGCTACCTGACTTGCAATATCTATGGCACGATTAAGTAAAGGCGAATTGCCTATAATACCGAACCGCTGTTTAATATTTTGTGTATCCATTCTTTAGATTTGAGTATTGAGATTTGGGATATCAGACCTTATGCCCACTACCTTCTACCCTCAACCTTTCTTAAACTATTTTCCCGATCAGCGTAGCTGAAGTACATTTTTCGATAAAAACATTGGCGTATTCACCTGGTTTAACACCTTCTATCGCAGGAAAAATGGCCATTGCTCCACTATCGCCCCTTCCGCAATAATCAAGATCTGATTTTTTAGAAGTGCCTTCAATCAATACGCGCACGGTTTTACCCACCCATTCTTGCAAACGCATCAGTGAATGTGCCTGTTGTTTGGCCAAAATTTCGGCTAAACGGCGTTTTTTCACTTCTTCAGGAATATCATCTTCCAGTTTACGGGCCGCTAAAGTTCCCGGTCTTTCAGAATAGGTGAAGTTATAGGCAAAATCATATTGCACATAATCCATCATGCTCAGGGTTTCCTGGTGCTCTTCTTCAGTTTCGGTACAGAAACCTGCGATAATATCGGTAGAAATTGCACAACCAGGAATAATATTCCGGATGGCATCAATGCGGTTAATGTACCACTCGCGGGTATAAGTCCTGTTCATTAATTCCAACACTCGGGTATTACCAGATTGAACCGGCAGATGGATATAGTTACAGATATTGTCGTATTTAGCGATGGTATATAAAACCTCGTCGGTAATATCTTTTGGATGTGAAGTAGAGAAACGCACCCTTAAATCAGGGCTAACCAAAGCAGTCTGTTCTAAAAGCTGGGCAAAATTTACGGTTTCGGTACCGTCTTCTGATGTCCAGGTGTACGAATCTACATTTTGTCCTAAAAGCGTCACTTCACGGTAGCCTGTTTCGAACAATCCTTTTGCTTCTTCCACAATCGAATGTGCATCGCGGCTACGTTCGCGGCCACGGGTAAAAGGCACGACACAGAAAGAGCACATGTTATTGCAACCACGGGTGATGGAAATAAAAGCGGTGATTCCGTTGCTGTTTAAACGAACCGGACTGATATCTGCATAAGTTTCTTCGCGTGATAACAGCACGTTAACAGCTTTATGCCCGCTTTCTACCTGTTCAATCAAATTAGGCAGGTCGCGGTAAGCATCTGGCCCAACCACTACATCTACCAAACGTTCTTCTTCTAAAAATTTAGATTTTAAACGCTCGGCCATACAGCCTAATACCCCAACAATCAATTTCGGGTTACGGCGTTTTTCGACCCCAAATTGTGATAAACGGTTTCTTACCCTGGTTTCTGCATTTTCGCGGATAGAGCAGGTATTAATGAAGATCACATCTGCCTGATGGTAATCCCCGGTGGTTTCAAATCCAGTTTCCGAAAGAATAGAAGCAACAATCTCGCTATCAGCAAAATTCATGGCACAGCCATAACTTTCGATATATAATTTACGGGCATCGGCTTTTACTGGCGCATCTAAAATTAAAGCTTCACCTTGTCTGGCCTCATCGTGCGTCTTATCTGGAACTTGTAAATCAATCATTATTTAAAAACTTTTGGGGATTGCAAAAATACATAAATTTAATTAAAAGTGACAATTTGACATATTTTGTTTAAATGTTTACAGTGGGATTATGATCTTCACATTATTGCTAAGCACAAAGTAATTTCAAACCATAGGTTAAAATAACAGCATTAAGATTAGCCTTCGCATGAAGTATTTATTAAGATAGATTAAAAGTTTTTGGAAATATAGGGTTCCGTGCCAATGGCCGGCAACAGTCCCGCCCCCCCGCTTCTGCCCCAATTGAAAAAATTGTGGCATCCCACTATGGTCGGGTTTACATTATAGCTGTTCCTGCATATATGAGGGGTTTCCGTGTCACCAGCTTAACCAATCTAGCCCTTGGCGAAGCGGTACCCTGCAGGCCAGGAGGCACGACGGCCAAAGCGTACAAGCGAAGCAAAGGAGCAAACATTGTTACTTATACTGCCCATGCGCTCCAAAAACAATTTACAGCCCTTTTTAGGAAATGTAGGGTTCGGCACCAATGGCCGGTAACAGCCCCGCCCCCGCTTCTGCCCCAATTGAAAAATTGTGGCATCCCGCTACGGTCGGGTTTAAATTATAGCTGTTCCTGCAGCTATGAAGGGTTTCCGTGTCACCAGCTTAACCAATCTAGCCCTTGGCGAAGCGGTACCCTGCAGGCCAGGAGGCACGACGGCCAAAGCGTACAAGCGAAGCAAAGGAGCAAATGATGTTTCTTGTACTGCCCATGCGCTCCAAAAAGAATTTACAGCCCTTTTTAGGAAATGTAGGGTTCGGCACCAATGGCCGGCAACAGCCCCGCCCCCGCCTCTGCCCCAATTGAAAAAATTGTGGCATCACGCTATGGTCGGGTTTAGAAACAGCAGACAGTCAATAAGCGCCAGCAAAACATCCCGCTTCTTCTGGAAAGTGCATAAGAGAGTAGCAAAAAATGTTACTTATACCGCCTCTGTGCTCCAAAAGCAATTTTAACAATAAAACAATTTAACAATACGCTGCCCTTTAGTCTTTTCGCTTTTTATCAAAAAACCTTTCGCGCTCCTATCTGTTACATACGGATAAGCCATCCCCTTATGAACACGCAGAACAGAAATAAAATTTGGACCTGGATAGGAAGTATATTCGGCATACTGGTATTAATTGTAGCATTTGGTGCCATGTTTTTGAGTGCCAGGTGGAAACCTATACTTACCGACAAGATTAAAGATGGTGTTTATAATGGCTCTCACCATTTGTACCGCATAGATTTTAAAAGCATTAACCTAAATGTAATTACAGGCAGTTTGGCCTTGCGTGATGTTACTTTAACGCCAGACACTTCGGTTTTCGACAGCCTGAAGAAAAAACAACTGGCACCCGCACATATTTTCGAGCTTAAATTAAAGAAACTGCAGATTACGAGGGTTGGGATATTAACGGCCTACTTCAAAAAACGGATAGACGTAAATGAAATTCTTTTACAGCAGCCCTCCATCAACATGATTTTTAACAAGGTTACCAGGAAACCTGATACCATAAAAGACGAAAAATCGCTTTATGAGCAGATTTCGAAAAACTTTAAATCGGTACATGTTAAAAGCATTAAAATTGTAGATGCCGATTTCGACTATATCAATAAAACCGCCGCTAAAAAGACCAAAAACTCCATCAAACACCTGGACATTACGATAAATGATTTTTTGCTGGATTCGCTCTCTGGCAATGATATCGCGAGGTTTTATTACACCAAAGATGTATCTTTTCAGTTGGCGGGTTATAAATCGGTTACTAAAGATAAAATGTACTCGATGAAGGTTGATACAATTAAAGGCTCCACTTCATCGAAAAAGATAACGGTTAAGGGTTTTAAACTTACACCTTTATATGATGAGTTAACTTTCGCCCGTAAATATAAGATCCAGAAAGACCGTTATAATTTAGGTTTTGAAAAGATAGAATTTAATGGGGTCGATTTTATTGGCTTAAATACCGATCAGAAACTGCATGCAAAATCTTTAAAGATAGGGCCAGCCAATGTTGAGGTGTTTATGAGCCGCGAATCGCCACCGCCACCAGGTTTTGATAAAGGCCAAAATTATCCACATATGGCGCTGAAAAGGTTAAACATGCCAATGTTAATTGATACTGTGAAGTTGAGGGGCATAAACGTAAAATATTCGGAGTTTAACCCCGCGAGTAAAAAAATTGGTTCGGTCGATTTTAAATCACTTCATGGAAACATCTTAAATGTAACCAATGATAGCCTGCAGCTAACCAAAAAGAACCATGCGATAGCCGATTTGAATACGCTTTTAATGGGTTCAGGCAAACTGAACGTAAAAATTGATTTTAACCTTACCGATAAGAATGCTGCTTTCAGTTATAGCGGAAATTTGGGCAAATTCGACCTTAAAAACTTAAATCCGCTATCAAAATCGTTGGGATTGGTCGAAATTGAAAGCGGCGACATCCAGCACATTGATTTTAAGGCGAATGGTAATTTAAGATCGGCAACAGGATCGATGAATATGCTGTACACCAATTTAAAAGTAAAGTTGTTATCGGACAATATTGATGGGGAAGGCACCAAAGAAAAAGGATTTTTATCTTTTTTGGCGAATGCCATTCTGGTTAAAGATGAAAATCCACTAAAAGGTGAGGCGCCAAGAACAGCAACGATGACCAATAACAGGATTAATTCGGCCTCGTTTTTTAACCTGATGTGGAAGACCGTTTTTGTGGGCATAAAAGATATTGTAGGTGTTGGCATTGTACCCGAAAAAAATCCGGTGAAACAGCAAAAAGTAATCGCAAAAAAAATAAGGGAAAAAAACGTGCTGACAGGAAAGCGGCAAGAAAAGCACGGAGAGAAAAAAACTAACGGCACAATTTCTGTAATTTATGTTATAACCGTATATTGCTGATAAAACCACAGCCTCCCTTTTTTTAATGCCTGATACAAAAAGATACCGTTACAAAGCTTTTAAATGGATTGCGGGTGTTTTACTCGGTATTTTTATCGTACTCGCCGGTTTAACATGGTTTTTAAATGTGAAATCGCGGCCAATATTAACAGACAGGATAAAAACACTGCTTTACAAATCGACCGATAGCTTATACACCATCAGTTTTACAAAAGTTTCAACCAATGTGGTTACAGGTAATGCCACTTTACAAAATGTAAAAATAATACCTGATACCAACCGTTTTAAACAGCTTATTGCCTTAAAAAGAGCACCGAACAACCTTTACACCGTTTCCTTAAAAAAACTGGTAGTGAAACATTTTCACCCTTTAACTTTATACCGCGAAAAAAAGCTGCAGCTGGAAGAAATTATTTTTGATAAGCCAGAGGTAACCATGGTTAACCAGCAATTCGCATTTAACGAAGGGCGTGCACCAAGGCCGATTAAATCGCCTTACGATATCATCTCTAAAAACCTGAAAGAGTTTAGCATCAATACCATCCGTTTTAAAGATGTAAGCTTTAAGTACGTGAATAAAAATATACCAAATTCAGTGCCTTTTGATATTGACGACCTTAACATTACCCTAACCGATCTGCTGGTTGATTCATCTTCGGCTGATGATCCCAGCCGTTTTTACCTGCTCAAGGATATTGTGATTAACCTGAATAACTATGTGTACCATACGCCAGATAAAATGTACGACATCAAGCTTGATCAGCTTGATTTTAGGGCAACCACAGGTAAACTGAGGATTAACAGCTTTGCGCTGGTTCCGCTTTATGATGAAATGAAATTCGGTAAAGTAGCTGGTTATGCCAGAGAACGTTTTGACATCGGCATGCGGGATATTATGCTCAATGGGATCGATTTACCGCTTTACATCAGCAAACAGGAGCTCTGGGCAAAAGAAATGGCCATTTCTAATGGTTTTATATCTGTTTTTAACCAAAATGGGCTCCCGAACAAACCACAGGAAAATAAGATCGGTAAATTTCCCCATCAGCTTTTACAGTTACTTAAAGCTCCTATACTGGTGCAGAAAATTCAGTTGAAAGATGTAAATGTGAATTATTCGGTTTTTAACAGCGAGAGTAACCAGAGGGGGCGCATCAGTTTCGAAAATACCTCGGGCATTATAAAAAATGCCACCAACCTGGATAATATTAAGGCCATAAATCCAATTATG
Organism: Pedobacter jeongneungensis; assembly: GCF_000633455.1. Classification (GTDB taxonomy): domain Bacteria; phylum Bacteroidota; class Bacteroidia; order Sphingobacteriales; family Sphingobacteriaceae; genus Pedobacter; species Pedobacter jeongneungensis_A. Next base: position 440,900 of record NZ_AYMG01000001.1, on the reverse strand, counting down.
GAGGTTAACCTGAATACTTATCTGTTTGGCCAGGGAAAACTTGATGTAAATTTTAAATTTAACCTCACCGCTAAAGACGGCGAGTTTTCTTATAACGGGATTTTGCATAATTTTAACGCCAGGGTTTTAAACCAGATTACTAAACCGCTTGGCCTGGTACGTATTAACCGTGGGAATGTTGACAAATTGAAATTCAATTTTAAAGCGAACGATTTGGGCGCAAAGGGAACGGTAGCCTTTTCTTATTATGATCTTTCTGTCGCATTGATGAAGAACGACCCTGAAAAAGACCATTTGGTTACCCGCGGTTTTCTTTCCTTCTTAGCTAATGCACTCATCATTAAATCTGAAAACCCCGGTACCGATGGCAAATTAGTGCCTGTAAATGTTAATTATAGCCGGCCATCAAACACTTCGTTCTTCAATTTAATCTGGAGGAGCCTGTTTACAGGCATAAAATACAGTATTGGCATTACAGAAGAAAAACAAAAAGAAGTACAGCAACATATTGCCCGCTTCAGGGCCATGCGGGCCAGCCATAACCTAAGGGTACAAAAAAGATTAGAACGCCGTTTGAAAAAAGAACGAGAACAAAACGAAAAGCGGTAACGTTTTGTAACCTTTTCTTATATTTATTGCCTTAATCTTAAATCTAAATTATGATCATCTTTATTACTATCCTAGTGGTATTCTTACTGCTCATGCCCTTTTCTGCTTACAACTCACTTATAAAGAAAAGAAACCAGGTTACCAATGCTTTTTCATCTATTGATGTAATGCTGAAAAAACGTTTCGATCTTATTCCAAACCTGGTTGAAGTGGTAAAACGTTACGCCATCCACGAGCATGATACCTTAACCAAAATTGCTGAAATGCGATCAAGGATGCTATCGGGTAATCTCGGTCCTGCTGAAAAAACAGACCTTAACAGTCAATTAGGCAGAAGCGTTCAGGGTTTAATAATGACTGCTGAAAATTATCCCGATCTTAAAGCTGATGCCCATTTCAGAAACCTGGAGGCTACCTGGACAGAAACTGAAGAGCAGATTGCCGCAAGCAGAAGAACCTATAATGCTGCTGCAATTGAATACAACAATTCGATTATGACCTTCCCTACCAATTTATTTGCCAAATCATTCAATTTTAATACGGCTCAATTATTCGAAGCCACGGTTGAAGAACGTAAAAACATTAGCGCAAAAGAGCTTTTTAGTAATTAATGGCTCCAAACATTGAAAATGACACAGCTTTACTACAGGCTTTGGCTGCACTGGAGGTAGAACGGAAAAAAATTGCCGCTCAAAAAATAACAGATGAAGTTTTTACCGCACTATGCTTTATTGGCCTTAGTGTTAGTTATTTCTTGAACCACCTTCTTACAGGTATTGCGGTCTTTATCGTTTTTATGCTCATATTGTCTATTAGATATACTTTTAGAAATGATAAACTAACCAGGTATAGGGAAAGGTATAAGCGAGAAGCGCTTAGTGCAGCTTTAAAATTTATTGATCCAAATCTTACCTTTAATCCTTCGGGATATATTGATGCGCATGAATTTGAATATAGCCAACTTTATGATGGACCACCGGACTTTTATGGCTCCGAAGACCTGGTAGCTGGCAGTGCAGGTAAAACAGCTTTTTATTTTGCTGAAGCTTTTGCGGAATATAAAAAAGAATATCAGGATAAAGATGGTAGAAAAAGACCACGATTATATGAAATTTTTAAGGGAATTATTTTTGTGGCCGATTTTAATAAAAATTTTAACAGGGTAACGGTAGTGAAGCCAAAAGCTGGTAAAAGTGCCGTTGGGGCATGGCTATCAAAAAATGTATCCTTTTTTGCAGATGAAAACCTGATCAGGCTGGAAAACACGGAGTTTGATAAAACTTTTGTAACCTACAGTTCAGACCAGGTTGAAGCCAGGTATATCCTTACTCCGGCTATGATGGAAAGTATACTAAAACTCAACCATCAATCTATAAATACCATTAGGCTATCATTTACAGGATCGAAGATGTATATCGCTTTTCCACTTAACAGGAATTATTTTGAAGCTCCGATCTTCGGTTCGCTTTTAAAGCCAGTTACACTTTACAATGATATCAATGTAATTAAGTTTATGTATGATATTGTTAAAGAGCTGGATCTGAATACAAGAATCTGGGGGAAGGAGTAACAGATTTCAAATAAAAAAGTCCTCATCTCGACTGGAACGTTGTGAAATGGGGAGATCTATCCCGATAGATTTAGCTTCACGGAGTACTCCGTAGTTCCCGATTCGTTACCCCCGATAGCTATCGGGTCCGCTCGAAATGACGAACTTTCGCCGCTAGAGGAAACTTCACAAGTTTAGCAAAGGCAGGCGCTAGCTCAAATGCCTTTTCACGATTTCTTCGAGCGCCGCAATATCAAAAGGCTTTGATAAATAACTATCCGCGCCAGCTTCATCTGCCAGTGAAGAAATATCATTATTTGCTGAAAAATAAATTACGGGTATATGTTTTAAATCAGGATGGCTTTTTAATGCCCTTGTAGCTTGTATGCCCCCTAAATCAGGCAACCAGTTATCCATAAAAATCAAGTCTGGCATATATTCAGCCACTTGTTTTTCTATGTTATTGGCATTCTCAGATGTTTTTATTTCGTACCCGGCATCTTCCAAAATAAATGTACATAGATCAAGGATATCCCTGTTATCATCAAAAACAAATACTTTTTTTGCAACTGTCATATTAACCTCCGAAAGCAAATTAATTATTTAAATTATTTATAAAATCAGCCATATCATAACTGTCCAATATTACATGCGGTTTTACACCGAGTACTGCTTGCTGGGGCATATACGGCATGATGGCTGTATTTGGATTTTGTATAACCACTTTACCCCCATAATTGTTTACATTTTTTAGTCCTTCAACTCCATCGGCGTTAGAACCCGAGAGCAAAATACATACTACTTTCTCTCTAAAAACCTCAGCTGCTGATTGAAACGTAACATCGATAGATGGCCGGGAATAATTTACTTTTTCCGAATAATCTAAAGAAATACTATGATCATCTTCTATCAGCATATGGTAATCTGCAGGGGCAATAAAAACTTTTCCAGCAGTTAAAGTCTCTTTTTCTTCGGCCTCACTAACTTTTAATGTGGTACGGCTTTGCAGCAGGTCGGTTAATAGCGATTCGTTACTGGCCTTACGGTGAATGACTACTATAATAGGGAAACTGATATCGCTCTTTAGTACAGGAAAAATCTCGAGCAGTACATCTAAACTACCTGCAGAACCTCCGATAATTAATGCTGCGCATGGAGCAGAATTTACAGTTTCCGCCATATTTTCTCCATTTTTACGCGTTTATACTCTTTAGCTTTAGGCCAAAACTCCAGGCTTTCCTTACTACCTAAGGCAAGGTAACCTAATTTTTCGATGCTTCCATCAAATAGGTTAAATACTTTATGCTGTAGCTCTTTATCGAAATAGATTAACACATTTCTACATAAAATAAGCTGAAATTCGTTAAAGGAATGATCAGAAACCAGGTTATGCGTAGAAAAGATCATTTTGCTATTCAAAGTTTCATCAAATTTGGCCAGCGAATAGTTTGCGGTATAATAGGTAGAAAAATCTTTCAAACCACCCGACTGAAGGTAATTCTCTGAATATTGTTTCAAATAATTTAAAGGAAACATACCTTTTTTTGCCTTATCCAGAACAGATGGATTAATATCTGTGGCATAAATAAGCGATTTGTTAAGTAGGTTCAGTTCTTTTAAAACAATGGCAAGCGAATAAGCTTCTTCACCAGTAGAGCAACCTGCTACCCAGATCCTGATAAAGGGATAAGTACCCAAAGCGGGGAGCACATCATTCCGCAAAGCCCTGTAAAAAGAAGGATCGCGAAACATTTCGGTAACATTAACGGTAATTTCTTCTAAAAACCGCTTAAAATATTGCTTATCTGTTTTAACAGTATAACGGAACTCGGCAAAACTTACAAAATTATCCAGTGCGTAAAGGCGGCTAATCCTCCTTTTTATTGATGCATGCGAATATTCAAGAAAATCATAACCATGAGTCTCCAGCACATCATTTAACAGGATTTCAACCTGATCGTTATCTATCGCATCACCTATCACCTGTTATTTGTAAAATTTTCTATCTGTAACAATAATTCATCCACATTTATCGGTTTTGAAACATAACCTGAGGCCCCGGCAGATAAGCAACGTTCTTTATCGCCAACCATGGCCTGTGCAGTTACTGCCAATACTGGTATATTTTGCATTTTGGCTGATTTTTTCATTACCGAAATGGCCTGGTAACCATCCATATCGGGCATCATCATATCCATTAAAACAATGGCAACGTTATCGTGCTTTTCCATAATAGAAAAACCATCCTGGGCACTTATAGCAGATAAACAATCAAAACCTTTGGCCTTTAAAACAGCTTTTAAGGCAAAAATGTTTCGGTTATCATCATCAATAATGAGAATTAATTTTTGAGGCATAGTTAAATAAAAATGGGTTATGATTTATGATGATTTTCGTAAAGCCAAACACGTAAAAGCGATATTAACTGATCCATATCTACCGGCTTGCTGATATAATCAGAAGCACCTGCGGCAATACACTTTTCCCTGTCGCCCATCATGGCTTTGGCGGTTACAGCCAAAATAGGCAGGTTTCGGTATTTAATATCCTGTCTGATGGCTGTTGTGGTTTCGTAACCATCCAATTCAGGCATCATCATATCCATTAAAACCACATCAACTTCTGGGTTTTCGTTCAATAACTTAAGTGCCTCTTTACCATCGGTGGCAGCGATAACCTTCATCTGGTGTTGCTCAAGCATTTTGGTGAGCGAGAAAATATTACGCACATCGTCATCAGCAACCAGAACCGTTTTGCCCACCAATACATCCTGCAATTCTGAGAATTTTTTAGGTGCTTTTGTCTTTTCCTTGCTCTTTTCTTCAACCAAATGCAGGAACAGGCCGGCCTCATCCAAAATACGTTGATAAGAATGTGCGGTTTTTACCACAATCGAATCAGCATATTGTTTAATGCGGTTTTCTTCACCTTTCGAAAGGTTTTTACCCGTAAAAATAATAATGGGTAGGTTTTCCAATCCGGGGGTTTTCTTTACTACTTCCAAAGTTTCATAAGCATGTTTATCTGGGATACCCATATCTAAAATCACACAGTTCACCTCAGGTTTATGCAAAGCTGAAACACTTTCGTTCACCTGATTAACAATTTCTGTCTGGATATTAAAATTGCTTAAAAAGTAACTTAGCGCTTTGGCATGCTGCTCATTTTCTTCAACGATGAGGACTTTTTTAGGGTGACGGCTTAAAGCATGTTCCAGTTTCGAAAATATTTCCTGCATGTGCTCAAAAGCAAAAGGTTTGTTGATAAAATCTACGGCACCTTTTAATAAACTTTCTTTTTTAACCTGTAACGACGACATGATATGCACCGGAATCGGGCGGGTTGAAGGATCGGATTTCAGCTCCTCCATTACCTGCCAGCCATCTTTAACCGGCAACTGGATATCGAGTAAAATGGCAAGCGGTTTAAATGTTTTAGCCATTTCAATACCCACATCGCCACGAACGGCAACCAGGCCCTTATAATTTCTTTTACGGGTAAAATCTAAAAGTGTTTTGGCAAAAGGGGTATCATCTTCTACAATCAAAATTACCTTATCATCGGGCTGGATGTTATCACGGTCGTCTTCTATTTCCTGTGGAATATTATCAACCGTTAAGTGGCTCACTTTTTTGATAACCGGCTCAGCCTGAGCCACTACTACAGGTTTTTCTAAACTGGCAATCACACCATCAAAACCTTTATTTTTATCGATAGGCAAGGTTAAAGTAAAAATACTTCCTTCACCTTCTGTACTTTTTAAATCAATATATCCACCCAATAATTTGGCTAGTTCTCTACTGATTGACAGACCCAGGCCTGTACCCCCAAATTTACGGCGGGTAGAGCCATCTGCCTGTTGAAAAGCCTCGAATACCATGCCCTGTTTCTCTGGAGCAATACCTACCCCCGTATCGGTAACTTTAAACACCAATGCCCCTAACTTATCATTTTTACTGATGTTTAAGGTTACTGAGCCAACAGTTGTAAATTTAATGGCATTTGATAGCAGGTTTTTGATGATCTGCTCTAAACGCATTTTATCGGTATGGAAAAACTCTGGTACCGCTTCTGTTTTATCGATCACAAAGTTGAGGTTCCGCTCTTTTGCCAACGGATTAAATAACGAACGCATATTGAAGATGATGTCATCAACCTTAATGTTCATCCGATCGAGTTCCATTTTGCCTGCTTCAATTTTAGAAAGATCCAAAATCTCATCAATTAAGCTTAACAAGCCCTGTCCGGAGCTTTGGATTACCTCTGCATATTCCTGATGTTCGCGGTCCATAGCCTCATTTTCGGCCATTAAGCGCGATAACAATAAAATGGAGTTGAGTGGTGTTCTTAACTCGTGCGACATGTTGGCCAAAAATTCCGATTTATATCTTGTACTCAACTCTAACGCTTCTGCTTTCTGTTGAATTTCGATATTCCTTTCTTCGATAAGTTCATTTTTCTCTTCCAGCAAACTACTTCTTTCTTCCAGCTCCTGGTTGCTTTGCAATAATTCTTCCTGCTGTACGCGCAATTCTTCTTCACTGGCCTGAAGTTTTTGTGCCTGCGCCTCGAGCTCGGCATTTAATCCTTCAAGCTCGTTATGCTGCACTTGTAACTCTTCTGATTGTGCCTGGGTTTCTTCTAATAATTGCTGCAGTTTCTGGCGGTTCTGTGCACCTAATAATGCAGTACCTACATCAGACAATACCAGATTTAAAAAGTGAAGCTGTAAATCTGTATATTTAGTAATAGAGCCCAGTTCAAGGCCACCGATGGAAATTTCGTTTCTAACGATTGGTAATACGATCAACTGAGCAGGTTTTATACTGCCCGTAGCATGTGTAATGGATAATTCATTCTGTGGAACATCATCCAGTAAAATAGATTTTCCTGTTTTAACTACCTGACCAATTAAACCCTGACCAATTTCTATGGTTTCGGTTAAATTCTGGCCTTTTAAAGCGTACTGACCTTTTAAATGCAGGTAGCCATCATCTTTAAATAAATATAAGGCTCCAATCTGGCTCTTGGTATAATTAGCTAAAAATTCGATAATATCTTCTGCTAAATGGAAAACATCTTTCTCTCCAACCATTTTCACATTCAGGTTGGCAACGCCAGTTTGTATCCATTCATTTTCTTCCAAAGTATCAAAAGATTTTTTTAATGAATATGACATGGTATTGAGCGATTCGGATAGCTCACCAATATCATCCTGGCTTTGGCTATCGAGTTTTACGCCATAATTACCATTCGAAATTTGTTGTGCAATTTCTTTAATGGCCAAAATACGTTTCTCCATTTCGTACTTTTTATCCTCAATTTCTTTTTGAAGCTTAACGCGTTCATCAAAATCGACAGATACTTTTCTATAGAAAAACAGCGTAATGAGTATCGCCAAAACAGCTGCAATCAAAATGAGGATTGGCGTATAAGAGGTGAGTTTGTTAAGTTCTGCCGTACGGCTTTCGAGCAACCTCCGCTCTTCTTTTACCATGCGGTTAACTACAGCACGGGCCTGATCCATGTAAGTTTTGCCTTCTAACAATACCGTTGGATCGATTTGCCCACCCAGTGATTTAATTTCGATTGTGGAGGTAATAATATTTAACCTGCGGCCCATGATATTTTTTAATTCAGCGACATTTTTTTGCTGAACCAAATTATCTTTCGTTTGTGCCTCTATCCGGCTTAATGCGGCCATTGCGGTATCAGTTGCGCCGTAATACGGTTGCAAAAAGATTTTATTCCCGGTTAAAAGGTAGCCTCTTTGCCCGGTTTCTGCATCTTTTAGGGTAGAAATTACACCTTCGGAACTTAAAATTACTTCATCGCTGTGTTTAACCAGTTCGGTACTTTTAATGAGGTTGCTGATGCTCACGTAAGACGCTAATGAACTGATAAATAGAATAATAAGCGACAAGCCAAGGCCTAAACGCAAATTATTTTTAAGAGTTGTTTTCATTATATGGATTAAGGATAATTAGATCTGATTTTTAAGGATTTCTTCTTCAGTAATGGGAACGATAAAATAAAATTCCGATCCTTCATCAGGCACGCTGTTTACGCCAATTGTACCACCGTGGCGGTTAATGATTTCGGAGCAGATATACAAACCGATGCCCAGGCCGTTAAAGCGGTTGCTGTTTTCTTCTACGCGATAAAATTTATCGAATATTTTATGCTGCTGTTCTTTAGAAATGCCTATACCAAAATCTTTTACGGCAAGGTAGAGTTTTTCATCTTTAATATTGATGGTAACATTAACCTGATTAGTGCCAGGGGCATATTTAATCGCATTGGTTATGAAATTGATCACCACCTGCTCGAGGCGCATTTCATCACCAAAAATCATATCATTGGTTTTACCGAGTTTGGTAATCTTGAAATCGGGATTCGATTGCTGTAACATTTCGATGGCATTGTTTACCATGTTATCAGCACAAAAGCTTTTCATGTTAAACTTCATCTTACCACTTTCTATTTTGGAAATATCAAGCAGATCGACAATGAGTTCGTTCAGTTTTTCGAGCTGGATGCTGGCTTTTTCGATATGGTTTTGCGCCATGGTTTTATCATCTCTATTTAAACTTCTTTGCAGCAATTGGATGTAGCCTTTTACACTGGTTAAAGGGGTTTTTAACTCGTGACTGGCGATACTGATGAATTCGTCTTTTTTATGTTCGGCCTGCTTTCGGAATTCAATTTCTTCCAACAGCTTTTCCTGTACTTCGTTCAGCTTTCTGTTTTGCTCGTATATGCGGTAAAATGTTTTTATTTTAAGCAATAAGACATTAATATCAACAGGTTTTGTAATATAATCCAATCCGCCGCTGAGGTATCCTTTTGTAATAAATTTCAGTTCAGTATTTACGGCCGAAAGGAAAATAATGGCAGTGTCTTTTGCCTTACTAAAACCAGAAATGGCCTCTGCCACCTCGAAACCGTCCATATCGGGCATCTGCACGTCGAGAATAATCAGGACATAATTGTTTTTTAGTACTTTTTTCAGCGCTTCTTCGCCAGATGATGCGGTATCAACCTCAAAATTGTGTGCTTGTAGTACTTTCTGTAACGAGATCAGGTTTTCAGGCCTGTCATCAACTATAAGGATCATCTTTATTAAAACAAATAAGAAGCCGGGATAATTATGTTTGGTTTTGAGACAAAAATCTCATTAACTGTAAACAAACAACAGTAATCAAAAAAAGTTTTATTTTTTTATAAATTATTTGAATTAAAGGTATCACCCTGTTTAATATCTCCGGTTTCGAAGCCTTTTTTAAACCAATACATGCGTTGCGCCGAGGTACCATGGGTAAAAGAATCAGGCTGTACATCGCCTGTTGCCTGTTTTTGCAATTTATCATCGCCAATGGCATTGGCTGCTGTAAGGGCTTCTTCTATATCTCCTTCATCTAATTTAAAATCTTTAAGATTTTGTGCGTTATGTGCCCAAAGGCCTGCGAAAAAATCAGCCTGTAGTTCTAATTTAACCGATAGGCGGTTATATTCTTTTTCGCTCACCTGCCCACGGGCCTGGTCAAGTTTTTCTGATATTCCCAATAAATTTTGTACATGGTGACCAACTTCGTGTGCAATTACATAGGCCTGCGCAAAATCGCCGGCTGCACCAAAACGGTTTTTCAATTCGTCGTAAAAAGAAAGATCGATATACACTTTACGATCACCCGGGCAATAAAAAGGCCCCACATTGGCACTGGCATTTCCACATGCCGTTTGAACAGCATTGCGGAACAACCTTAACTTAGGGTATTCATACTGTTTGCCCATGGCCTGAAATTCTTTATCCCATACCTGCTCGGTAGATTCTAAAACTCCGGATACAAATTGTGCCTGTGGATCGTTGGCTGGTACGCCCTGTTTTACTTCTTCGGTACCTGCAGTAGCCGGAATCTGGCTCACCACACCGGTTAAATCCTTTCCAAAAATTAATCCGAGTACAACAATGATAATACCGATGCCACCGCCTAAAACGGTTCTGCCTCCGCCCCCACTTCTGCCGTCTTCTACGTTATTACTGCCTTTACCAAACCACTGCATAGTTTATTTAATTTAAATGTATAACCTTTAATTTGGGACAATTGTTGCACTAAAGTATAAATTATTTTGATTGATTTATTCTTTTGGGTTGTGACAAAAAACAGCTTAGGTTTTTATCATATAAAGAAAGGTATTATGTTATGTGTGATAAATAAAATTAAAGCCCTCTTTCTTTTAACGAAGTATATTAATTGTTAAAAACAGCAATGGCTTTCTCAATTCTTGCTTTGGTTTCTGCCACACCCAATAATACAGCGATATCAAAAACACCTGGGCCAAATTTACCTCCAACCAACATAATGCGGAAAGGTAACATCAACTCACCAGGTTTAAATCCTTTTTCGTTGGCCAGTGCTTTAAAAGCTGCTTCTGCTGTAACTGCATCAGCCAATGTTAAACTTTCGGCAAAGGCATTAAAAAACGCTGCTTTTTCAGGTGTCCATTTTGGTTTTACCGAATTTACATCGTATTCAGCCGGCAAAGCAAAAAAGTAACCACTTTGTGCCACAAAATCGGGCAATAAGGTACAGCGGTCTTTTATTAAATCAATAATTGTATTTAAAAACGCGTCATCGTTAACTTCAATTCCTGCTTTTTCGAGTTCAGTTTTAACGCCCGGTGCCAAACGCTCAGCACTTTGCGATTTAATCCACTCGTGATTATACCATTTTGCCTTTTCGAAATCGAATTTGGCTCCTGCTTTACTGATTCGCTCTATAGAGAATTTCTCTTCCAGCTCTTTTAAAGAGAATAACTCCTGGTCGGTACCGTCGTTCCAGCCTAAAAGGGCGAGCATATTAATAAAGGCCTCAGGCATAAAACCCATTTCTTTAAATCCTTTAGTAACGTCGCTGGTTTTTGGATCTGTCCAGTTCATGGCATAAACCGGGAAACCTAAACGATCGCCATCGCGTTTGCTTAACTTTCCGTGGCCATCAGGTTTTAAAATCAATGGCAAGTGGGCCCATGCAGGCATATCAGCTTCCCAGCCTAAATATTTCCAAAGTAAAATATGAACCGGTGCCGATGGCAACCATTCTTCTCCCCTAAAGGCATGACTGATTTCCATGGCCTTATCATCAACCACTACGGCTAAATGATAGGTTGGCATCCCATCTGCTTTTAACAAAACTTTATCATCAACCAACGAGGTTTCGAAACTTACATCCCCACGGATTAAATCGTTAAAATGCACAATTTCATCTGTAGGTACTTTAATGCGAACTACGTGTGGCGTTTTAGCGGCTAATAATTCGTCTACTTCACTCACCGTAAGCGTTAAAGAGTTGCGCATTTGCATACGCGTTGCCTGTCCGTACTGGAAATTTGGGATTTCTTTACGTTTAGCATCCAACTCTTCAGGGGTATCGAAAGCATAATACGCATAACCATCGCTAATTAACTGTTCGGCAAATTTACCGTAGCTTGGTTTGCGCTCGCTTTGGCGGTAAGGGCCATAGGCACCCGGATTGCTTGGGCTTTCATCAGGCGTAATGCCACACCAATCTAAACAATTTACAATATATTCTTCAGCACCTTCTACAAAGCGGTTCTGATCGGTATCTTCTACACGAAGTACAAAAGTTCCGTTATTTTTTTTGGCAAACAAATAATTGAACAAAGCAGTGCGCACACCACCTAAATGCAAACCTCCGGTTGGGCTTGGGGCAAATCTTACTCTAACTTTTTTATCCATAGTTGGGTTGTTGAGCGATTGGCGTTGGGCGTTGGGCGATTAAACGCTTACCGCACTGCGCAAAACGCAAGACGTTGCAAAGATATGTTTTTCATCCATTTTATACTGTTTTCATCTGTGATGAAGCTATTATGCTTTTTAATTGATTTGCCTTAAGGTTTTTTAAAAAGCATAATGGTTTTATGATTTTTTCGTTTTGTTATTGTAATTTGCCTAGCTAAAGCATGAACCCCTATCAAAAGAAACGCCGCTGGAAGTTTTTCCTCCTCATTTTTGCTATCTTAATTGGCATAGCATCAGTATTTTACACGGATTCTTTTGTAAAAAAAATGGAACGTGAAGAATCTGATCAATTTCACCTCTGGGTTAAAATTCAGGAAAGAGCCATGTTTCTTTACGATAATGATGATTACCGTACAGTGGTTGAAACGGTGCGAAAAAACACCAAAACACCTGTAATTATGACCGATTCGGCGGGAATTATTACTTCTTTTAACGGATTGGACAGCACCAAAACCAATTACCCCATTTCGGATGCCAAGCTTACTTACGATAGCTTATACTTTGTACGCCAGCTGAGGCAGATGAAAGCACAGCATCCGCCTGATGAGATGAACATTTTTGGCCGGAAATTTAAAGCATACTATCGCGATTCTTTTATTTTAACGCAGTTAAGGTATTTCCCATACATCCAAATGGGGGTTATTTTTCTCTTCCTGTTAACCGCTTATGCTGCATTTAGTTCGGCACGGCGGGATGAACAGGACCACGTTTGGGTAGGTTTAGCCAAAGAAACGGCACACCAGTTGGGTACACCGATATCATCTTTAATGGCCTGGACGGAGTTGATGAAATCCAAATTCGATGCTGAGGATGATCCTTTGATTGCCGAAATGGAAAACGATATTAAACGGCTAGAGATTATTACCGACCGTTTCTCGAAAATCGGCTCTAAACCAATACTCGAAGACCATACGGTTTACATCGTAATCAGCGATTTTATCCGCTATTTTAAAGTCCGTACCTCTGATAAGGTTAAATTTAGCATTACCGGCGATGAACAGGTAAGGGCTTTGCTTAATGTTCCATTGTTTGATTGGGTGATTGAAAACTTATTAAAAAATGCTGCTAACGCCATCGAAAACGAGGGATCTATTTCTGTTAACATCATCGAGAACCTGGCCAAAGAGCAGGTATTTATTGATGTGAGCGATACCGGAAAGGGAATTCCAAGATCGAAGTTTGATGCAGTTTTTCAACCCGGTTATACTACACGAAAACGCGGCTGGGGCCTTGGTTTATCGCTTACCAAACGTATTGTAGAGAATTACCATAGTGGTGAAATTTTTGTAAAAGAATCGGAACTGGGTAAAGGCACCACTTTTAGAATAATATTAAAAAGCAGTTTAAGATATGAACCGACCACAGCCTAACGAGTATCCGATTTGGGGCGAAACCTATATTAGCAAAGTAGACAGGGAAATTTTTGAGATTTTAAACGATCAGGTAGAAAGTCTCCCCGCTCTATTTAGGAGAAATGCAGATAAAGCAGATTATGCCTATGCTGAAGGCAAATGGACTTTAAAAGAAATGCTGGGGCATATTATCGATACTGAACGTGTATTTGCCTATCGAATTACTTGTTTTGCAAGAAATGAGCAGCAACATTTGCCTGGTTTTGAAGAAGATGATTATGTATTGAACGCCCGCTTCGCAGAACGCGACCTGGAAGATTTGATTGAAGAATTTACAGCATTACGCAAAGCCAATTTATTCCTTTTTAAATCTTTAAACGAGGAAGAACTGGAAAGAAAGGGAATTGCTTCAGGCAGGGAAATTAATGTAAAATCTATCTTGTTTATCACTGGGGGACATATTATGCACCATGTTTCCATTTTAAAAGAACGTTACGATGTGGTTTAAAGATTTTACTGTTGAGGATTTAAACAACCGCCCTAAAAACCATTTAGGCGCTTTACTTGATATCCGTTTTACCGAAATTGGAGAAGATTTTATTACAGGCACCATGCCGGTTGATGAACGCACGCACCAGCCAGCGGGTATTCTACACGGTGGTGCTTCGGTGGTTTTGGCCGAAACCCTGGGCAGTATTGCATCATATATGTGCATCGACCCTGAAAAATATGTTGCTGTAGGTTTAGAAGTAAACGCCAACCATTTGCGTCCCGTAAAAAGTGGCCTGGTAAAAGGCATTTGTAAACCTTTACATGTTGGTGCCAAAACGCAGGTTTGGGAAATTAAAATTTATGACGAACGCGGAAAAATGAACTGCATTAGCCGCTTAACGGTTGCAATTATTAATAAGCCGCAGTAGATGTGGTAAAAGTGCTGTCAGATGTTATCATCTGACTGTTCATTAAATCAAGAAAGTAAAATACCTGTATTAATAATTTGGAAATTGTTAAATTGTAATAACTTACAGCAAAAAAAAAGATTCAAGTTTAAACAGCGAACCTGTTATAAAACTTGAATCTCTCTATTTCCCACCAGATGGAAACATCTGATGGTACGACTGCCCTACCGATTAAAATGATTTGTTATTATCAAGCCATTTCTTTTCTACCACATAAGAAACAATCAGGCCCAGGCCGCCGAAAATTCCGATGCAACCAAAGTAAATGGCTACCGATTGTCCTTCTTCAGCGTTTGTCATGTTGCTACCAAATACGCCCCTAACGGTAAATAGCGCCACCAGCAAACCTATTCCTAATCCAACCAACAGCAAACCGAACTTTAAACTTAAAAACGGTTTTGGCGTTGCCTTGTGTATACCAGGATCGATTCCCCGTTCGATCATTGCCATTTTTTCTTTATTTGATAGATAGCGTATTCCAAATACCATTGCGAATGCGCCTAAGAATAATGTGATTGCTACTAACTCTCCCATGATTATATTTTTTTAATTTGTAAATATTTAATTATCTGTTGAACCGTGTTCTATGTATTATGACTACGTGTTTTTTAATCAGGTTACACCCCATGGCAAAAAATGTTCAATCATCAATTTTCAATGACCAAATAGCGGAGCGAAAAACGATTATATATGAGAAATCATATTAAAATATTCAATCATCAAACCTGCGATATTAAATAATTATCCAATACCAGATAAAACATTGCTATTTTTGTTTCAGCGCCTTAAATTTTGATTGACAAACTTAAAAATATAGCTGTTTTTGCCTCATTAAGTGATGATTCATTGCGTGAGCTGGCCATGCATATTGAGTATATCAAGCACAAAAAAGGAACGATAATTATCCGCGCCGACAAAATAGAGCCTCATTTCTATGTCCTTGAAAAAGGCATTGCAAGGGCATTTTGCGATGGTGAAAATCAGCAGATTACTTTTTGGTTTGGGCAAAGCGGTAATGTGCTTTTTTCCTTTAACAGCTATATTAATAACCGCCCGGGTTACGAAAATATTGAGCTGTTAGAAAACAGCACTTTATTACAGTTAAGGTTAAGCGACCTCTTTTCGCTTTACGATCAGCATTTAGAAATTGCCAACTGGGGTAGAAAAATAGCCGAACAGGAATTAATTGCTACCGAAAGGAGATTAATCGACAGGGCTTTTAAAGGTGCAGCAGAGCGTTATCAGGAGTTTATAGCACAATCGCCGGAGCTGATTAAAAGGGTGGCCTTAAAACACATTGCCTCCTACCTTGGCGTTACTCAGGTTACCTTGAGCCGGATCAGGGCTACCTATAAATAAGCTCATTTTTTAACATTTGTAAAATGTTGCCCGGTAAATGTGTCGTAATTTTGCAGAAACACATTTATCATGAACTGGATTATCTTAATTATTGCCGGCCTTTTTGAAGTTGGCTTTACAACCTGTCTTAAATTATCGAACAATTTCTCGAATATAAAATGGAGCGCTGCATTTTTTGTATGCATTGCTTTAAGTTTTCTATTGTTGAACAAGGCCACACAAACTTTACCGATGGGCACCGCTTATGCCGTTTGGACAGGTATTGGTGCTGTTGGGACGGTAATTATCGGTATTGTCTATTTTAACGAACCGGCAACTTTTTGGCGGATCTTTTTTATCTGCACGCTTATCGGATCAATTGCAGGATTAAAATTTTTCGCTTCACATTAGCATACTGCCCAACTTGCGAAGTTTAAAAAGCCAGAGCGCAAGGGAAACTTCGGGAGTTTCGTGTGGGCTAAAGATTTTTTCTTTTTCTTGGAGCGCAATATCCGTGCAAGAAACTAAGTTGGTTCCCGTGTTGCGCTTATACGCTTCGGGTTTCGTTCCTCTACCCTGCAGGGTAATGCTTCACCCGGGGCTAGTTTGTAGATGTAATGCAAATGGGGTGGGTTTGAAATGCAGAACGCTGATATTAAACCTGATTGCGGCGAAATCCTTTTTGTTGTCAACCTGAGCGTAGTCGAAGGGCAACAAAAAGATTAAGCCAAAAGCAGGACTACCCTCT
Source organism: Pedobacter jeongneungensis (assembly GCF_000633455.1). Lineage (GTDB taxonomy): Bacteria > Bacteroidota > Bacteroidia > Sphingobacteriales > Sphingobacteriaceae > Pedobacter > Pedobacter jeongneungensis_A. Next base: position 424,522 of record NZ_AYMG01000001.1, on the reverse strand, counting down.
GCCATGAAAACTGCCTTTCATTTTCAAAACCCAACAAAAATCAAATTACACACCATCATTTCTTCCTAAACTCATAATAAATTGATGTTCCACGTGTAACCTCCCTATCTTTAATGTAGTCTTACAGCTAAACATGGAGCAAAAACTGACAGATTTAGCACTGATACAAAACATATTGAACGGCCAAACCGATCAGTATGCGCTTTTGGTTAAACGCCACCAGCGGTTTGTATTTACGCTTGCTTTAAGGTTTGCAAAAAACAGGGAAGATGCTGAAGAAATTGCACAAGATTGCTTTGTAAAGGCCTATAAAGCCTTGGGCACGTTTAAACAAACAGCTAAATTTAGCACCTGGCTGTACACGATTACTTATACGACGGCCATGACTTTTTTGAGAAAAAACCGTTTAGATACCTCCTCTATCCATGATGAGGGGACTGTTTTACAGCTCAAGAATCATACCTCGGGCTTTAATGCCGATGGTTACGATAAACAGGATAGTCATGCTTTTTTAAATATAGCCATTACCCAACTACTGCCAGATGACGCGGCCATTATCACTCTATTTTATAAAGGTGAGCAAAGTTTGGAAGAAATTGGTGAAGCTTTGCATATGGAGCCCAATACCATAAAGGTTAAATTGCACCGGGCAAGGCAAAGGCTTAAAGAAAAATTACAATATTTGTTAAAAGATGAAGTAAAGGAGTTACTATGAATGCAATAGAACAAGAGCTTTGGGATTATATAGATGGAAATTTAAACGGATCCGAAAAAAAAGCCATCGAAGAAAAAATTGAGTCAGATGCCGGGATTAAATCTTTGTACGAGGATCTGGTAAAACTTAATTCTGTTTTTGGCGAACTCGATCTGGATGAACCATCGATGTCTTTCACGCGGAATGTGATGGAAAATGTGGCCATTGTACCGGCACCGGTAGCCATGAAAACCCGGGTTGATAAAAAGATTATCTATAGCATTGGTGGCTTTTTCGTGATTTCACTGCTAGCCTTATTTGGCTATGTGCTCTACAATTCGAATGTAAGTATGCCTAAATTTGGTTTTAATGTTAATTTGAACTTTAATTTAGATCAGTACATCACGCCTACTATGCTGTATAGCTTCTTATTTTTCGACCTGGTGATTGGATTGGTTTTTCTTGATCAGTTTTTGAGAAAAAAGATGCATAAATAATAAAGCTAGTCTTTATTTGCCACGCAGATCAAGATGATTTACGCAGATTTATTGTGATCTGCGTTTTCCGCGGAAAACTTTTAACTCAATTTTTTCAAAATCGTCAATCCTTCTGGCCATTCGCCAAAACCAGCATCAGTATTAATATGCCCGGCTTCACCGATATTAATGAATTCGCTGCCCCAGTTTTTGGCAAAAAATTCAGCTCTATCCAGCGTTACCCACTCATCGTTGGTGCTAGACACCACAATGGTTTTAAAGTTGATTTTATCCAAAGGTACGCCATCAAAACCAGGCGTATCAAAATTGTACTTTGGTGCTTCTATATCGCTTGGTGCAACCAATAAAGCTCCCTTAATTTTCTTTTGGTAAGCTTTCGCCCAGTTGGCAATGGCAGTACAGCCTAAACTGTGGCCGATTAAAACCACATCATCCAGATTATATCCGGTGAGTGCAGATTCTATGGCTTCAATCCAATCCTGATTTGCCGGTGCATCCCATTCCTTTTGGTTAATGCGGATAAAATTATCTCCAGATTTTTCGAAATGGGTTTGCCAGTGGCCTGGACCTGAATTGCCCAAACCCGGAACAATAAAATAATAAGTCATAAAAGTGATGAACTGGATTTATGTTAACGACAAAAAACAAAAAAGCCCCGACTGTGATCGAGGCCATTTGTAAATATGATAAATAAATTAAATTACTTTCACATTAACGGCATTTAAGCCTTTTTTACCGTTAGCAACTTCGTACTGTACTTTGTCGTTTTCACGGATTTCGTCGATAAGACCTGTTGAATGAACAAAAATTTCGCTATCGCCATTCGCAGGAACGATAAAACCAAAACCTTTAGTTACATTGAAGAATTTTACTGTGCCTTCTTGCATTGTATTAAATATTAAAATTAAGTACGCAAGGTAAGTTTTAATTTTTAAAATCAAAATAAATTTTTAACATTTTTTTAACGTTAAAAATTTGTAAATATCAGATTATTAAGGCTTTTTAATCGCCTTCCCAATCATAGTCAGGGTAATTTCGCTATTATGCGGCACGCCCAATGTAGTTCCGGGTGCTATGTTAAAAAGGTTCCTCACGTAGATATCGGCAATACCCTGAGCCACCTTTTTTTTCGCCTCGGCATTTTCTGGTAACACATTATAAATCGTTTTTACGTGTATCCCACCCTGAAAATCTACAACGGCCGCAACCTGGTAAGCAAAATCTTTATAAGCCCTGTCGATCCTGATGATATATTGCGGGAACATGTAATCGTAAGCTTCGGTTCTGTTGTTTGCACGGTCTACTGTACTTATTTTTTCTACTCTTGCAATTTTGCTTTTAGGTATAAACTGAACCGGATCTGTTGCCGCAAAAGCACTATCACTATTCAGGTTAACCCTGGCCGAACGCTTTTCAATAAAAGCGGTATCAGCTTTGGTCGGTTTTTGCAGGTCTTCGGCTTTGGCCTTTAACTTGTTTTTAATGTAATCCTGTGCATAAAAGGTCATGTTTACATCCGAGCGCACATCTGATGCAATTACCTTTCCATCAACCTGGATGCGTTGAAAAACCAGGCTATCTTTACTAACGTGTTTTACCTTGAAAAATTCGGCTGCAAAATTATATACATTACCATGATCGTACTGCAGGTAAAAATTCTGCATCCTATGTTTCTGCGGGCTCCAGGCCGACATGGTATCTTCTTTAACTACTTCAATTATCCACGATGGCTTTTGCATAAAACCTTCCTGATTAAAAGAATATCCATCTTTAAACCTACGTTTTACTTCTACATAACGGATGCCCTTAACGGGCTCAAAAGTAAATTCCCTAAGCGTTGGGTCGCTGGTTTTAGTGCCCATTTTACAGGCACTGAGTATGAGCACAAAAAAGAAAAAGTATATTGTATTTTTAATCATTTCAACAAAAATCTTCGGCTAAAATAAGTTTTTTTAAGCTTGTTGTGTTGCAGGAATTTTATCTTTTAACCTGTTTCTTTACCAGAATAACATTGGCCACTTTCCGCTGCCCTTCATGGTCCCATTTTTTATTATCTGTTGGATAATTGATTACGCCACCATCAGGCATTCCACTTACCCACAAAGTGGTAGAACCGCCGCCATCAAAATTGATAGCAGAAGTACAGCCCAACCAGCGCATTAATTTGGTCAGTTCGAACAAACTCATCCCGGCCGAATTTTCGTTTCTTCCATCAACGGTTAACAAAATTACCCTTTCGTTGGGTTTTATGCCCAGGCAGGTACGGGGATGGCGCAAGCGGTTAAAACCAGCGGTATCTAAAGTTTCATCAACATTGTTTAACGTTAATAACGGACCATTTAGAAAAACATTTTTTTCCTTTAACTTTGTTTCCCAATCGGCCGATCCGTCCCATTTTTTGATTGAGATTTTCCCCTTATCCATTACGATTGCCGCTTCCTGATGCCTTGCTCTATTACCGTTTTTATCTAAACGGTTGGTATTGATTGTTTGTCCGTTTATACGAACAAAATCGACCGATCCTCCGTTTTTTACATCAAAGAAATTGCCGTTTACCGCAGCAATTGCCGTATCTCTTAGGCCGAAATTACTGGTAGTGATTAGTTCCTTTTCTTCTGCACCAATGGCAAATACAGCTTTACGTCCGGTATTTTTTATTTCTAAAAACGAAATATTTTCATTGGCAGCGAAAAGGTTTTTCTGATCAAAATGATGCCTGAATAAAACCACCTGTCTGGCAATTTTATTTTTCTGCCATTTGGCCTTTACAACGGTTAATGAATCGGCACTCTGGCTAAAAGCAGATAAACCGGATGTAAATAATATAAGTGCAAAGAATAGTTTTTTAAGCATAACCCTGTTTTGCCATAAAATTAGAAAACAGTTGTGTTGTTTAAGTTAAGCATCAAGAATTATACAAATGAGAAAGAGGGGGTATAGATCAATATAGCTTTGTCATCCTGAGCCCGTCGAAGAATCTATTAAATTAATGTAAGCGTTTCGACAAACTCAACGTGACAAATCGATGCTTAACTTTATTTAATCTACTATCTTAATTAAAAAAAAAGCGGAGCGATCAATTTAATGATCTGCTCCGATTTTTAATGCCGAATGAGAGAATTTTGAATGATTGAATGGACTATCGCTATTCAATCATTCTTTAATTCCATCCTTCAAAATTCACTCATTAATTATTTCTTTGGATCTAAAATATCTTTAATACGGATACTTAAATCTTCGTAATGTGCTTTTGTAATGGCATCACCAGCAGCAGCTCTTGCTTTAGTGGTGGCTAATAAAGTTTTCAGCTCAGCCCTAACCAATGGCCTGATATCTGATAAACCAACATTAATTGGTGTTAAGCCATAACTTGCAGCATAATCTACAGGGAAACCAACCGGAAGTTCCGAATCTTTGGTCATTAAATCCTGTAACCGGTCTACATACGCACGTTGTAAGTTACGTTTAAAGGCGTCAGCTCTTCCAGCCACAAATACTGATGATCTTAAATCTGTAAATAATTCAGGTAAAGTATAAGCTTTTGCAGCGCCATTTTTGGTTTCGTTATCTAACAAACGTGCAATACGCGATGCTGATAAAAGGTTACCCAAAGTATTGGTTTGAACACCTTTAATACGGTTTAATAATACTCCGTTATCAAATTTGCTCAACTGCTCGTTACTGATTAACCAAAGCGGTGTAGTAAACAATTGTTGGTTAAAGAACGTAATGGCTTCTTTTTGTTTTGCTTTTGGCAAGTATGCGTAAACCGGACCACTTTGCTCATAAGTTTTAAAGTTTTCGCTTAATCCACCAACGTTTGTAGCCACGTGCCCCATGTAACGGTTAAACTGACCAACAATTTCGGTATAGATTTCTTTTAAATCGCTATAATCTTTTCCTTTTTGGTAAGTCCATTTTTCTACGTTAGGTAAAATACGTTTTAAATTGGCAATACCATAAGTACTCGCTTTCATGGCGTTATCACCTAAATCTTCACTTTGTAAACGTGGATCTAAAGTAGTTCCCTGACGGCCGTAGAAATATAGAGGATTACCTGCATTTTTTAAAGTCCATTGATCTAAAACTTCTTTTTCCTGTTCAGCGGTTTTGTTGCCTGGAATCCAGGAATATCCCCATTTTACTACCCATTTATCATATTCGCCAATTTGAGGGTGAAGTTTGGTTACACCGTCGCCTGGTTGTGCAATGTAGTTAAAACGGGCATAATCCATAATAGATGGTGCTGTACCATGTTTATCGGTAAAGGTTTTAGAACGTAACGAATCAACAGGATAAGCATAACTAGAGCCGAAGTTGTGCGGTAAACCCAAAGTATGGCCAATTTCGTGTGAGGATACAAAACGGATCAGTTCGCCCATTTGTTCGTCTGTAAATTTAGCTTTGCGCACTTCAGGGTTAATGGCTGCTGTTTGTACAAAATACCAGTTACGCAGCAGGTTCATTACGTTATGGTACCATCCAATGTGTGTTTCTAAAATCTGTCCGGTACGCGGATCGCTGATGTGCGGTCCATAGGCATTGGCAATATCAGACGCGAAATAACGCACTACCGAATACCTGGAATCTTCTACACTGAACTGAGGATCTTGCTGCGCGGTTGGCGCTTCTTTACCCATAATGGCATTTTTGAAACCTGCAGCCTCAAAAGCTACCTGCCAATCGTTAATCCCCTGGATCAAAAACGGCACCCATTTTTTAGGTGTAGCGGGATCGATGTAAATTACAATCGGTTTTACCGGTTCTACCAATTCGCCACGTTTGTAGGCATTAGTATCTTTTGGAACCAGATTCCAACGGTGAATATAAGCTGTGCGCTCTGCTTTCTGGGCATTACTTCCATAATCAATTTGCGATTGACCGAAGAAACCCACCCTGCTATCCATTATCCTGGCTTTTACCGGGATTTTTGGCAATAATAACATCGAAGTATTGAACTCGAAAGTTACTGCAGCATTGCTGTTATCCGTTGGCGATTCTGCCGCACGATAGGTTTTAGCTGTTTTTACCTCAATATTGATCGGGAAGGTTTTTACGGTATCAATATAAGAGCGTGTAGCATCGTACATGGTTACTTTATAGGCCTTACGGATCTGATCGGTAGCACCGATGGCCATCACATCGCCGTTATAAAAATCGGTTACATCGATCACCACACCAGTGGTATCTTTATTATAAGCTTTGATTTCGAAACTGGCTAAAATCTGTGCCAGGTTAGAATTTTGTACCGATTCGTACATATCGCTGTTTGGATCGGCCTTGGTTGAATAACTTGGTACACGAATGTACACCTGTTTGCCTCTACGCTCCCATTTCCAAACCTGTTCATTTAATTCTTCACCCCCATATTGCTGGTTACCCACTTTTACGCCTGCGGGTACTTTTGCCAAACGGGTAACCACAAGCATTTCGCGGTTAATCATCGAATCCGGGATCTCAAAGTACCACTTATCATCTACCTTATGGGTTTTGAACAAGCCGTTTGTAGTTCTTGCCTTTGCTGTAATTACTTCCGAAAATGGCTTAATTCCTTCTTTTTTTGGTGCTGCAGCCGAAGCGGCTGCAGGTGTTGCCGGCGTTGCGCCTTTTGTAGTTTTAGACTTCTTCTGAGCATATACCGAACCTGATCCGGCTACACCAAGTACTACGATACCTGCCAAAGCAAGTACCCTAAAGTTTTTCTTCATGTGTATATAAAAGTTAGTTTGCTTGATAATAAGAGGTTAAAGTTAGAGCCTTGTTACATAGCAATTGTTTTGTAACTGGAAAATTACGCTACTTAAATCCTTTTTTCGAGCCGTACTACCTTAAAAAACACTTCTTTACCCCTGTAAATTTCAAAAATCAGACTTCTATCAGCCTTTGACTTAAATAATTCGGTAAGATCGTTCAGGCTATAACTTTCAATGCCTTTAAAATTAACACCAATTATCTCGTCATCGGGACAAAGGCCAGCCTTTTCTGCAGGACTGTTTTCATCAATTTCTCCAATAAGTACCCTTTTATATTCTTTTTGATCGAGATAGATTACCATTCCCACCATATCGTGCTCAAAAGGCGCTTTGCTAAAACCATTTGGTTTAACGTATATAAAGCCTTCTTCATAATTAAACTGGATATTGAATTTCCGGAGCAGATCGGCCCCTAGATTCCCATTACGTTTGGATAGGTCAATTTTTTCTGCAATGGTTTTAAAATCAGGAAATCCGGCAACAACATCATTAAAAACATAGTTTCCCAAACTAAATTTACCCACCCTGCCAATGTAACCTTTAATCTGTCCGCTAAGGCTCATTCCTAAATTGGCTTTGATTTTTTTTTCTGGCATGGGAAATTCGGTGCCCTGCAACATTTCGAGAGATAGGGCATGGCTGGCACCGGTATCCATTAATAACCTGGCATTAACTGATTTTCCATCCGGCAGTTCAACATTACCAACTATGTAAGGTTTCTGATTTTCAATCTCAATCGGGATTTTCTTCCCCCGGTATTTCACTTTTGCATCACGATCATAAATAATCAATCTGTTTTCGCTGTACCTTATATCCACAATAAAACTGCTAAAAAAACTGTACCCCAATAAGCCATAAATTTTGATTCCCAAATGCCCCGATAAATTAAAAAGATCTTCTTTTAATATAGCAGTTGGTATATGTTCTATGCTCGCACTGCCTACCTTAACATCTAAACTTTGAGAAACATAAGCCTCAACCGTTTCTATACCCAACCCCGAAACTTTAATTTTACGGAGCATATTAAAGTTTAAAGAATCAATAATAGATGGATCAGTAATAATCATAGGCCCTACGCCAGTATCCAGCACGAAATCAAAAGGCCCTTTACCATCTACATAAACAGGAATAACAATTAGGTTTTTGATGCATTTAAAAGGGATGGATTGTTTTTGGCGGTTCCTTTTAAACAGGAACTCCTGCCCCATGGCAGAAAAAAAAAGAAATACCAGGCCCAGGCAAATGATTAGTTTACGTAAACAGATTATTACACCGGGACTATATTTGGTTAACATTAAACTAAATTTAATAAATTAGTTGATAATTATGTTCCCTAAATTTAGAAGATGTTTCGGTTAAAAAATCAAAATCCCATTTTTCTTGTCTTCACACTATCTATTTGTTTGCTAGCAGGCTGTTCAACTAATAAAATCATATCAAAAAAAGTAGCGAAAGAATTTAAAAGCTCGCAGGTGATCAAGCAGTACCAGGTTGGTTTTGCACTTTACAACCCTGAAAATAAAAAGATGATTTTTGAGAAAGATGCCGACAAGTATTTTACGCCAGCCTCTAACACAAAACTTTATACCTTTTTTGCCAGTTTAAAAATGCTACCCGATTTAATGCCCGCGTTGAAATATATCGAAAGAAATGACTCGCTGATTTTTTGGGGAACAGGCGATCCTTCATTTCTGCAGTTTGCCGTGAAAGATAAATCCGCTTATAATTTCCTGCTCGCCTCGAATAAAAAACTTTTTTTTGCACCTGGCCGTTACTCGGGTACTTTTTTTGGCGATGGCTGGGCCTGGGACGATTACGATTATTATTACCAGCCCGAAATTACCGAAATGCCGATTATGGACAATATGGTAACTTCTACTTATGCAGGTCCAAATAAAATCAACATCGAACCCAGGGTTTTTGCACCTTGCTTTAAAGTAGATCCTACAAAAACCACAGGCAATTTCCAGGTAACACGCGATTTTTTAACCAATAACTTCCATTATCCTGCAGTTACTGTTAAACCAGGTTATAATCAGCAAAATCCTTATAAAACCAGTGCACAGGTTACCGTTGAAGTATTATCTGATACCTTACACAAACCTGTTGGCCTTATTAATTTTAGAATTCCTTCGGATGCCAAAACTTTGCAGGGTGCAAAACGCGATTCGGTTTTAAAACACATGATGTTACCCAGCGATAATTTTATAGCCGAACACTTGTTGCTTGTATGTTCCAACCAGATTGGCGATACCTTGAGTACTGTAAAAGCGATCAATCACATTACCAAAAACTACCTTTCCTTTTTGCCCGATAAAGTTAAATGGGTAGATGGATCGGGGTTATCGCGACAAGATTTATTTACACCCCGCGATAATGTGTATTTACTCGATTCCATTTATAAGCTAGTAAACAATCCGGAGAAGCTTTTTGATATGCTGCCTGCCGGAGGAAAAAGCGGAACTTTAAAAAGTGCTTACCCCAAAACCGATAAACCCTTTGTTTACGGCAAAACAGGTTCGCTCGGTGGTGTCCATAATCAAAGTGGGTACGTATTAACCAAAAAAGGAAAAACCTATATTTATTCCTTTATGAACAACAATTTTGTAAAGCCGACTGCAGAGGTGCGGGCAGAAATGGTGAGGATAGTAACCTACATACATGAAAATTTTTAATGCCAGATTTTAAATCGATCAATCAGCCTTTTTCGAACACCATAAATATTGATGGCAATTCCTATCTGTATTTTGGTGGAACGGCCTATCTGGGTATTCCACAAAATCAGGATTTTATTAATTTATATCTGGAAGGGATCAAAAAATTTGGTTTAAATAACGGCACCAGCCGTACCAACAATATTCAACTGGGTATTTACGATGAGGCAGAAAAAGTAGCTGCAGCACGATATGGAGCAGAAGCTGCGCTCATTACATCTAGCGGATATTTAGCCGCGCAGCTTACGGTTAAAGCTTTATGCAGGTTGGGGAAAGTAATTTATGGCCCTGCAGCACACCCTGCACTTTGGTTGGTAGAAAATCAAACCAGAAACGTAAAATTATTCAGAGATTGGGCAGCTGAAACAATTGAAACAATAAATTTATCTGAAGAAAAAACCTGGGTGTTGATCAGCAATTCGATGAATAATCTTGTACCCGAAACTTATCATTTCGATTTTGTAAAAGAGATCCGTAAGGATAAAAATATAATCCTTGTTGTTGATGATTCGCATGGAATTGGTGTTATAAATAATAACGGGATGGGGGCCATTGTAGATCTTCCGAAACAAGAAAACGTCGAAAATGTAGTAGTTGCCTCAATGGCAAAAGCCCTAGGCGTAGATGCGGGTATTGTTTTGGCCTCAAATAAAATGATCAATAAACTTAAAGTCACAAATACCTTTATTGGTGCTTCTCCACCCAGCCCGGCGGGCTTGCATGCGTTTATTCATGCAGAAGAAATATATAAAAAAGCATTAAATAAGCTGAAAAGTAACATGACAATGTTTGAAAAAGCATCAAATCTTACCTGGAAACACGAATGGGATTTTCCTGTGTATCTCTTGGGAGATGTAAATTTCTCACAACGTCTTTTGCAAAAGCAGATCCTGATTTCGTCTTTTCCCTATCCAAATCCTACCGACGAAATTTTAGACCGTATAGTGCTTTCCGCATGGCATGAAAAAGAGGATATTGAAAAGCTAATCGCCGCCATATTTTTTTAAGCTTTTCTTATCCAATTAATTTTTGAATATTTATGAAATGAAAAAACTGTTCGTATTCCTGTCATTAACCCTTCTTTTTGCCAATATCATTTCTGCACAAACCACCACCGTCTGGATTATTAGACATGCTGAAAAAGATAAGTCGAACCCACAGGATACCAACCCCAATCTTTCCGACGAAGGGAAAATCCGCGCAGCAGATTTAGCAAAATACTTAAAAAAGGTAAAATTTGATGTCGCCTTTGCCACGCCAACGAAAAGAACCCACCAAACCTTAGATTCCTTGGTGATTCCAAAAGTAATCGATTATAAAGATATTAAATCGCTTGCTGATAGCATCAAGACCAACTATGTTGGTAAAACAGTGATAATAGCCGGCCATTCTAACACGGTACTCGAAATTATTGAAGCCCTTGGCGGCAAAAGACCAAAGGAAGAATTAACCGATGATGATTACGATTACATTTTTGAAGTATCGGTAAAAGAAGATAAAGCAAAGGTTAAAATGGATCAATACGGCAGGCCGCACCATTTGTAATCCAAGTGATGTGAGGTGTTACCACCTGACATTTGCCAAACTAAAGATTTAACAATTTAGTGTAAGATGATAACAGCTTACACCACGGATAAATTTTATCGTGTTGTCAGGTATTACTACCTGACAATTAGAAAGCTAAAGGCTTTAAATTTAGAGAATGTATCATAAATATAAATTGTCATCCTGAGCTTATCGAAGGACTGCCATATCACGTTGTAAAGCATTTCTACAGGCTAAACAAGACAAATCTGGAAAAACTAAGTTTATGATGCAGCCTCCACAAATAGGTTTCTCCATTCCACTGCGCTTCAGTCGAAATGACGCAACGAATTGTTATACTCCCAGCCCAATGAACTATAATTTCTCAAAAGGAATATCCATTAAATCATAACTTCTCCAACCCGAGTAATCGTAATGCCACCATTCGTTTTCCAGCACATTCATGCTGTACTTGCTCATAATCGCAATAAGAAAATCGCGGTTTTTCCTGGCCTCCAGAGATACTTTCTCAAATTTAGCAGCAGCAGCAGCCGAAAAACTATCATAGGGTGTTGGCATCACTAACTCTTTCCCTGTTTTCAAATTAATTAGTGTTAAATCTACAGCACAGCCCCTGTTATGTTTAGATCCTTTTGCCGGATTAGCCACAAAATTTTTATCGCTTGCTTTTTTATAAAATTCAACTGTAATGGTATAAGGACGGTAACCATCGAATATTTTTAAACCGTAACCTTTTTTATTTAATTCTTTTTGGATTTTCTTTAAGGCCTCTACTACGGGTTTTCGTGCAAAAGCCCTCGCCTGCTTATACATCACTTGCTGCATGAAATTATTCCTGGTAGCGTAGCGGATATCCAGCTTAATATTTGGAATGGCTTTTTTGATTTCAACCAGTTCGTTGTTAGGGTTCAACTTTACTGAAGCCAGATACTGGTTATAAGAACTTACTACATCTAGCTTTCTTGTCGCGGCGGGTTTATTTTGGGCAGCAGCAAATAAAGAAAAAGATAGAAAAAATATAAGGCAACTTACTTTCATAACGGAATTGGCTTAAGTAGATCGTCATTGCGAGGCATGAAGCAATCTTACAACGATCGCTACAGACTAAAGCATTAGGATTGCTTCGTACCTCGCAATGACGGAAATGTAATTATTGATTAGAAACCACTAACAATTCCAAATCCTTGAACGGCAAATTAAACATATCGGCCAAATCTTTATTTGTACAGTTTCCCTGGTAAATATACAGTGCTTCGCGGATACCCGGGTTGTTCCAAACCATGTTCATTAAACCTCCATATTCGCCAATATCCAACAAAATAGGCGCAAAAATATTAGTTAAGGCATAAGAAGCCGTTCTTGGCACACGCGAGGCAATATTAGGCACACAGTAATGGATCACGTCATATTTCCTGAAAACCGGATTGGTATGGTTAGTAACTTCAGAGGTTTCGAAACAGCCACCCTGATCAATACTCACATCAATTACCACCGAATGCGGTTTCATCCGCGCAACAGTTTCTTCCATCACCACGCAAGGGCTACGGCCATGACTGGCACGAATGGCGCCAATTACCACATCACAGGTAACAATGGCCTTATTTAATACTATAGGCTGCATTACTGAGGTAAATACCCTGCTACCCAAATTATTCTGTAAGCGGCGTAAACGGTAAATAGAACTGTCAAAAACCTTCACTTCGGCTCCTAAAGCCAAAGCCGTTCGTGCAGCATATTCGCCAACGGTGCCTGCACCTAAAATAACAATCTCAGTCGGCGGAACGCCAGTAAAACCGCCTAACATCAATCCTTTGCCCCCTGTTACATTGCTCAGGTACTCGGCCGCTATTAAAATAGAGGTAGATCCAACAATTTCGCTCATGGCCCGCACTACGCTCAAAATATTGCCTTCATCGCGGAGATTTTCAAAACATAAAGCATTGATTTTTTTATGCATCAAAGCTTTAAGGTAATCCTGCTTTAAAGTGCCGGTCTGCAATGAAGAAATAAGGGTTTGCCCTTTATGCATCATCTCAATTTCTTCTAACATGGGAGGTGCTATTTTCACCAGTATGTCCGCGTCGAAAACTTCTTTTTTATCGTAGGCAATTTTGGCTCCCTGCTCGGCATATTCGCTATCAGAAAAATTAGCTGCGATGCCCGCTCCCGTTTCTAAAATAACGCGGTGACCATTGTTTACCAGTAATGCTACTGATAAAGGAGTTAAGGCAATTCTATTTTCCTGGAAAGAAATTTCTTTAGGTATTCCTATGTAAAGGCTGTTTTTCTTTTTGCTGGTTTCTAACTTCGCCTCTTGTGTTTGCAACAAACCCTGACGAGCTATATCGGCCATTCCTTCGCGTAATCCTGTAGCCATGTTGAATTAATATTTTGATAGTTTTAGGTTGTTCAAGGTACGGAAAATCTGTTAATTTATTGATAACTAATTGTTATACCTTCGAAAGTTTGAATAATCTACGGTTCTCATCCAGCACGTTTATCTCCACTTTAATGTAGTTTTCAGGTAGTAATTCTGCTATCCTTTCAGGCCATTCAATTAAACAGGTACCACCTCCATAAAAATATTCTTCATAACCCAGATCATACGCTTCGCGGATATCTTTTATGCGGTAAAAATCGAAATGAAACACGGCCCCATTCGCACTTTCATATTCATTTACAATAGAATAGGTTGGGCTCGAAACTACATCGGCTATCCCTAAATGTTTGCAGAAATTTTTAATAAAAGTGGTTTTCCCGGCGCCCATGTCACCTTCAAAAATGAAGACTTTCTCACTGCCCGCAAAATCTGAAAGCTGTTGCGCCACAACAGGTAAATCGGCTAAACTATTTACTTCTATATCCATTTTAAAAGAATAAAGGCAAAAGTAATACATAATTGCATTGCTTTTGCCTTTATTTATTTTGCGATTAGTCAAGTCTGAGTTTATTGAAAACCTAACCTGTAAATTATTGAAAGTCTTTCGACAGGCTCAAGATGACAACCGATTAAATATGTAACTTATAACTTTATCCCAACGAATAAATCATCATCGGAGCAATTATACAATTAACCTTTAAAGTAAAGGCCGATAATCATTAAAGCCAACGCTATAAACAAACCATTTATCATATCAGTTTTAGCATTCGCTAAATCTTCTTTAAAGGCCAAATGGTTAGTTTTATCAATTACGGTTTTATCAACTTTCGCCTCAATATCAAGCTTTTCGCTTAAAAGTGCATATAGTTGAGTTATCGAAATATTCATGTTGTCTAAAATCTAATTAAAATTAAGAATAATGCTTAAGTTTAACAAAATATAGGCATATTTCTCTTGCAGTGATTGCTTTTGCCTTATCATTCAAACGAAACAGATCCTGAAACAATCCGATAGCCATCGGATCAAGAGGACATTCCTATTGAAAAATGACCGTTCTCATGTCTCAAATCTAGTATCTCAAATCTCTCAACTACCTCGGCGAATAAGTCACTACCGGAATAATCATTTCCTCTAGCGAAATCCCACCATGCTGAAAGGTTTCGTTGTAGTAGTTTACAAATTGATTGTAATTGTTCGGATAAACGAAATAACTATCTTCCCTTGCAAAAATATAACTGCTGCTGATATTGATCTTTGGCAACAAAGCATCATGTGGGTTTTTGATTAAAAACACCTCTTTTGCATTAAAATTAAGGTTTCTACCTTGTTTGTAGCGTAAATTAGTATTTGTACTTCTATCGCCGATTACCTTAACGGGTTTTTTAACCCGGATAGTTCCATGGTCGGTGGTAATGATCACTTTAACCTGTTTTTGAGAGATCTTTTTCAATAAATCCCATAGTGGAGAATGCTCAAACCATGATAAGGTTAACGAACGGTAAGCTGCATCATCATTGGCCAGCTCTCTGATCATCTGCATATCGGTACGGGCATGGCTCAGCATATCAACAAAGTTGAATACAATGGCGTTGAAATCATTCTGCAACAAATTATGCGTCTGATCAACCAAATCTTTTCCCTGCTCGAAAGTTAAAATCTTATTATAACTGAACTTACAGTCTTTTCTTAAGCTGCGTTTAATGTTGTCGGCCAGAAAAGCTTCTTCGTGCATATTTTTCCCACCTTCATCATCATCGTTCTGCCAAAGCTGAGGAAAACGTTTCTCCATATCCAGAGGCATCATCCCTGAGAAAATTGCATTACGGGCATATTGTGTTGCCGTTGGCAAAATACTGGTATACATATCCTCTTCATCAATTCTGAAATATTCAGAAATTAACGGATTAATAATTTTCCATTGATCGTAACGTAAATTATCAATCAGAATAAAAAACACAGGGGTGGTATCGTTAATATGCGGAAAAGCTTTTTTCTTCAACAATTCATTCGAAAGTAAAGGTGCTTTATCCTTATTCTTGATCCAGTCGAGGTAGTTTTCTTCGATAAATTTAGTAAACTGTGTATTGGCCTCCTGTTTTTGCATGGTTAAAATTTCATGCATCTGCGGATCGTCTAATTTTTCGAGTTCAAGTTCCCAGAAGACGATTTTTTTATACACATCAACCCACTCCTCGTAGTTAAGCCTGTCGCCCAGGGTCATCCCTAAACGGCGGAAATCCTGTTGATAAGCCATTGATGTTTTTTCGCTTACCAAACGTTTATTATCAATCAGTTTTTTTATGGTAAGCAATACCTGTTTAGGATTTACAGGTTTGATCAGATAGTCGTCAATTTTGCTGCCTATCGCATCTTCCATTAAATTTTCTTCCTCGCTTTTGGTGATCAAGACTACAGGAACATCGGGATTTAAGTTTTTAATAGCAGAAAGCGTTTCTATGCCACTCATTCCCGGCATATTCTCATCTAAGAAAACCAGGTCGAAATGGTCTTTTCCAAATGCCTCCAAAGCGTCGTTTCCGTTGGTAAATGTGGTTACATTATAACCTTTATCATTCAACAATAATATATGTGGTTTTAATAGGTCGATTTCGTCATCGGCCCATAATATCTTAGTTTCTTGCATGTTTTTGTAAAAATAGGTATGTATTGCCCTTTAATTTTGGCAGGTAAATCAAACTGTGAATAAAAATAGCAATTTTTGTACCGTATCTATCTATTTAACTATTTTTAACGATTGAACAAGAAGAAAATAATAAATGATCCGGTTTACGGTTTCATCAGTATTCCATCCGAATTGGTGTACGATGTAATTTCGCATCCATATTTCCAGCGTTTGCGTTACATTAAACAGTTGGGGATGACGCATTTGGTATATCCGGGTGCTTTACATACCCGTTTTCACCACGCTTTGGGCGCCATGCATTTAATGACTTTGGCCATCAATCTTTTAAAAAGTAAAGGACATACCATCACCGAAGGTGAAGAAGAAGCCGCCATTTTGGCCATTTTACTACACGATATCGGCCACGGACCATTTTCGCATGCTTTAGAACATTCTTTGGTTACGGGAATCAGGCATGAGGATATTTCAGCGAAGCTGATGAACGACCTGAATATCCATTTCGAAGGGAGATTGAGCCATGCCATTGAGATTTTTAACGGCACTTATCATAAAAAATTTCTTCATCAACTCATTTCAGGTCAGTTGGATTTAGATAGGATGGATTATTTAAATCGCGATAGCTTTTTTACGGGTGTTAGCGAAGGTGTGATTAGTTTCGACCGGATCATCAAGATGTTCAACATTCATGATGATGACTTGGTTATCGAAGAAAAAGGGATTTATTCTATTGAGAAATTTTTAATTGCCCGGAGGCTGATGTATTGGCAGGTGTATTTGCATAAAACCGTAATATCGGGTGAAATGATTCTTGTAAAATTATTGGAACGTGCGAAAGAACTGTCCTCTTCCGGGACAGAGTTATTTGCTTCGCCCTCGTTAAATCATTTCTTAAAAAACGATATCAACGAAGCCAATTTCTTTGCACAACACGAAAATCTGGAGCATTTTACCAATCTAGATGACCAGGATATTTATGCAGCAGTTAAGGTTTGGGTTAAACATCCCGATAAAATTTTGTCTACGCTGTGTAAAATGCTTACTTCAAGGAATCTTTACAAAGTAGAAATGGGCAATGAAAAAGCAAGCGATGACCGGGTGAGCTTTTTACAGGACGCAGCTGTTAATTTACTGGAGATCAAACCCGAAGAAGCAAGATATTTTGTTTTTACAGATTCCATCCAAAACCGGGCATATAACGCCGGGGTTGGAAATATCAAGATTTTGATGAAAAATAACGATATTGTAGATATTGCAAAGGCGTCAGATTTATCCAATCTGGAGTCGCTGCAGAAAACTGTAGAAAAATATATCCTCTGTTACCCCAGGGGCATTTAAGCTTATTTAACAAAATATTTAACTTTTACTGCCGTTTTAAGTCTTATTATTGTGTAAAATATACACCACTTAACCCTAGCAGGTTTTTTTGTTCATATCAATTTAACATATACCTTTGTACGATGCAATTTACTGCCACGCAGATAAGTCAGTTTTTGAACGGTTCCATTGATGGTAACCCAGATGTAGCCGTTACCGAACTTTCTAAAATAGAAGACGGGAAAGAAGGATCTTTGTCTTTTCTTTCTAACCCTAAGTACGAAAACTTTTTGTATTCTACTCAGGCGTCGGTTGTTATCGTATCAAAAGATTTCGCTCCAACACAGCCATATACCAGCACTTTAATCCGTGTTGAAAATCCATACAGTGCCTTTACCATTTTACTGGATAAATATAATGAAGCTGTAAATGCGCAAGCGGCACAATCAGGTATCGACAAGCTTGCTTTTGTTCATCCAACAGCAAAAATTGGTAAAAATGTTTTTATAGATGCCTTTGCTTACGTTGCCGAAAATGTAGAAATTGGTGATGGATGTAAAGTAAATGCACAAACTTTTATTGGTGCAAACTCTAAAATTGGCGAAAACAGCACTTTTTTCCCGGGCGTAAAAATATATCACAATTCAGTAATTGGCAAAAGGGTTACCATCCACTCCAATACCGTTATTGGTAGCGATGGCTTTGGTTTCGCGCCTCAAAAAGATGGCACTTACAATAAAATCCCTCAAATTGGGAACGTCATCATTGAAGACGATGTAGAAATTGGCGCAAATACAACAGTAGATCGTGCTACGATGGGATCAACAATTGTGAAAAAAGGAGCAAAAATCGATAACCTGATCCAGATTGCCCATAACGTAGAAATTGGCGAAAACACGGTTTTAGCCGCACAATCAGGAATTTCTGGCAGTACAAAAATTGGTCCTAACAGTGTTGTTGGCGGTCAGGTGGGTATTGCCGGCCATTTAACACTGGCCAAAGGCACACAGATTGGTGCACAGGCTGGTATCAACTTTAACATTACAGAAGAAAATAAACAATGGCATGGTAGTCCGGCGCAGCCACTGCGTAACTGGATGCGTGCCTCAGTAATTTTCAAACATCTGCCGGATGTAGAAAAAAGAATAAACGCGCTCGAAGAGGAATTGAAAAAGCTTACAGCTGAACTGGAAAAGAATACAATAAACAATGAACGTTAGACAAAAAACGATTAAACAAGAAATATCAGCATCTGGTGTAGGTTTACACACAGGCGCTAATGTTACTTTAACATTTTGCCCAGCCCCCGAAAATCATGGCTTTAAATTTCAGCGTATCGATTTAGACGGGCATCCGATTATCGAAGCCGATGCAGATAACGTAACTGATACTTCACGTGGAACAACCCTTACCCAAAACGGCGCCAGCGTAAGCACCGTAGAGCACGTAATGGCTTCTTTAGTAGGTATGGACCTTGACAACGTGCTGATCAAATTAGACGGACCAGAAACCCCGATTATGGACGGCAGCTCGATCCAGTTTGTTGATTTATTGGAAGAAGTAGGTACAGTTGAACAAAATGCTGATCGCGAATATTTTACCATCCCCCACAACATTACTTATACTGAAGAAGATAGAAAAGTAGAAATTGTGGCCATGCCGTTAGACGATTACCGTTTTACCTGCATGATCGATTATAACTCTCCTGTTTTGGGTAGTCAGCATGCTGGCATTAATACCATTGCGGAGTTTAAAAAAGAAATTGCATCCTGCCGTACTTTCTGTTTCTTACACGAATTAGAATACCAGTTATCGCACAATTTAATTAAAGGCGGCGATTTAAATAATGCCATTGTAATTGTAGATAAAGAGGTTACTAAAGACGAATTAAGCCATTTGGCTAAATTATTTAACCGCAAAGACATTGATGTTGCCCCACAGGGCATTTTAAACAACATGGAGCTGCGTTACCAAAACGAACCTGCCCGCCATAAACTCTTGGATATGATTGGCGATTTAGCTTTGGTTGGTATGCACTTAAAAGGCCACATTATGGCTGCACGCCCAGGCCATGCAGCAAACGTTGCTTTTGCAAAAAAAATTAAAGCAGCCATTAAAAAAGAGAAAAACAAAAAAATACAGAAGGTGTACGATCCAAGTGCAAAACCATTGTATGACGTGGTTCAGATCATGGATATTTTACCTCACCGTCAGCCATTTTTGTTTGTAGATAAAATATTAGAACTTTCTAAAAACCATGTGGTAGGCGTTAAAAACGTAACCATGAACGAAGAGTTTTTTAAAGGTCACTTTCCGGGCGCACCAGTTTTCCCTGGTGTAATCCAGATTGAGGCCATGGCCCAGGTTGGTGGTATTTTAGTACTAAGTACCGTTCCTGATCCGAGGAATTACTTAACGTATTTTTTAAAAATAGATAACGTACGTTTTAGAGCTCAGGTTTTACCCGGCGACACTATCGTTTTCCGTTGCGATTTACTTGAACCAATCAGAAGGGGTATTGCCCAAATGAAAGGTGTAGGTATGGTTGGCGAAAAAATCGTTGTTGAGGCCGAAATGATGGCTCAAATTTCAAAAATTAAACAAGCAGAACCCGCCCAATAATGATACAACCTTTAGCATATATACACCCTCAGGCAAAAATTGCCGAAAATGTGGTAATCGAACCCTTTGTAGTGATACATAAAGACGTTGTAATTGGCGAGGGTACGTGGATCGGATCGAACGTTACCATTATGGATGGTGCCCGTATCGGTAAAAATTGCCGCATCTTTCCTGGCGCCGTTATTTCTGGTGAGCCGCAGGACTTAAAATTTGCCGGCGAAATTACCACAGCAGAAATTGGCGACAATACCACCATCCGTGAGTGTGTTACCATTAATCGTGGTACTAAAGATAAGTGGAAAACAACTATTGGAAGCAACTGCCTTATTCAGGCTTACTCTCACATCGCGCATGATTGTGAGGTTGGCAATAACTGCATTTTCTCAAACAGCACTACTTTAGCTGGTCACATCACCATTGGCAACAATGTGGTTCTGGCTGGTTTGGTTGCGATACATCAGTTTGTTAAAGTGGGCTCTTATGCTTTTGTAACTGGTGGTTCATTGGTGCGTAAAGATGTACCACCTTATGTTAAAGCTGCCCGCGAACCGCTTTCTTATGCTGGCATTAACTCTGTTGGCTTGCGTAGAAGAGGTTTTACCAATGAGCAAATTGACGAAATACAGGAAATTTACCGTGTACTTTTTGTAAAACACAATAATGTAACCAAAGCTTTAGACATGATCGAAGCCGAATTTAAACCAACGGAAATCCGTGATGAAATTGTTGATTTTATCCGTAATTCTAACCGTGGGGTAATGAAGGGCTTTGGGATGGGGAGTTAAGCAGAAAGCTTAAAGACCAAAGCTAAAAGCTAAAATTTTGATTTTTCAATGAGTGAGTTAACGCTAATCAGAACGGATTCAGAAAATGCCGATTTTAGACAATTGGTTGCTTTGCTGGATCAGGATTTAGCCGTTAGAGATGGCGACGATCATGCTTTTTATGCGCAGTTTAATAAGGTTGATGCCATTAAAGAAGTGATTGTTGCCTACCAAGATGATGTACCAGTTGGTTGTGGTGCCATAAAACCTGTCTCTGCAACTGAAGCCGAAGTAAAAAGGATGTACGTTCATCCAGATTACCGGAAACAGGGCATAGCCGCTAAAATTGTAACCGCACTGGAAAACTGGGCAACTGAAATAGGTTTTTCTGCCACAGTGCTCGAAACAGGCAAAAAACAACCCGAAGCCATAGCGCTTTATCAAAAAATAGGTTATCAGATTACGCCAAATTATGGTCAATATATTGGCGTTGACAATAGCGTTTGCATGATTAAACCACTTAATGCCCATAACCAAACGCCAAACGCTTAAGCCAAATGAAGATCTCTTTACAGAAAGTTGGCAGAAGGTTTAACAAGGAATGGATTTTCAGGGATTTAAGCACCGAATTTTCATCAGGCAATAGCTATGCGATATTGGGACCGAATGGATCAGGTAAATCAACATTATTAAGTGTTTTAAACGGTAGCCTATCTCCTTCCGAGGGCGAAATTACATTTTCAGATACAGCAAAAATTCCTGTCGAAAATATCTATAGGCACATTAGTCTTGCTGCGCCTTATCTCGAACTGGTTGAAACCTTTACGCTAAAAGAGATCATTGATTTTCATTTTAAGTTTAAAAATTTTGCTGCTGGCCTCGATGCTAAAAAGCTGATCGGCGTATTGGGTTTAGAAAAAGCAGCAAATAAAGAAATTAAATACTTCTCATCGGGAATGAAGCAAAGAACCAAACTAGCTTTGGCCTGTTGCACCGATACACCAATTTTATTTTTAGACGAACCTACAAGCAATTTAGACGTCCAGGGAATAAATTGGTACCGCGAACTGATCGAAAATTTTGGAAAAGACCGGTTAACCATAATTGGCTCTAACCAAATACAGGAATACGACTTCTGCACAGATCATATACAAATATCAGATTATAAGTAGCTTAACCCCTATTCAGCCTACCATTTTCACACTTGCTTTGTCATACATTTGTACTAAAAATAAATTTTTAAAAAAATATTTTGCAATTAAGAAATAGTTTGTACCTTTGCACCACCAAAAAGAGAAACAATTATTTAATTTATCTCTTCCAGGAAACGATCACATTTTCCGCAGCGCGGAATTAAAAATATAGCCGTAAAAAGCAAAGAGTTTTTCATAGTTTAGTTTGAGGTTTAGGTTGATTATGCCTTTGGAGTGGTTCCCAAAGGCATTTCTTTTATACGGTGGTTTTTGTTGGTTAAGGCTCCATAAAAAAGAGCAAAACAAAAACTGAATTTCTTATCTATGCTTCCAACCAAATGAACTAATGAATCA
Source organism: Pedobacter jeongneungensis (assembly GCF_000633455.1). Taxonomy (GTDB): domain Bacteria; phylum Bacteroidota; class Bacteroidia; order Sphingobacteriales; family Sphingobacteriaceae; genus Pedobacter; species Pedobacter jeongneungensis_A. The sequence goes on along the minus strand of NZ_AYMG01000001.1, from coordinate 402,048 downwards.
CAGATTTTGCTTTTCAAATCAGTATGCATTTTTTAACTTTGATTTTTAATCCTCAACAAAACAACATTTCATTTTAAAAATGGCAAAAGCATCAGAAATATGGACCGGAAGTGTTCTTCGTATTAACGGAGAGTTGGTATCAGTTGAAGAATACATCCACCGTACCCCAGGAAATTTAAGAGCCTTCTATCAGGCCCGTATGCGTAATATAAAAACAGGTAAGATAGTGGAATACCGGTTCCGCCCGGATGAAGAAGTTACCTTTGCCCGTGTAGAAACCAATGATTATCAATACCTTTATGAGGATGGCGATTATTTAGTGGTGATGGATAACGAAACTTTTGAGCAGCACAATATCCCTAAATTCCTTTTTGGAGATTCGATCAGGTTTTTAAATGAGAGTATGACCTTGACAGTGGCTTTTGAGAGCGACGAACCGATTATTGCCCGCCTGCCAAACAGTGTTGAGCTTATTGTAACCTATTCTGAGCCTGCAGTTAAAGGAGATACGGCCACAAGTGCGCTTAAGCAAGCAACTGTAGAAACCGGCGCCGAAATCAGAGTACCTTTATTTGTTAATGAAGGAGATAAAATCAAAATTGATACCCGTACCGGTGAGTATATGGAAAGGATAAGATAGCATAATTTAAGGTTTAAATTTTCTTAAACCCTAAGCCTTATGCCTTAAACCTTTATAGGTTTTTATTAAAATAATTTTACCTTTGCCGTCACGAAAAACTAAAATAAACCCCCAATTTGGGATAACACAATATGGCAAAAGCATCAGAAATTAAAACAGGCAACATCCTTCGTATCAATAACGAACTGGTTACTGTTGACGAATGGAATCACCGTACGCCAGGAAAAGGTGGCGCATTTTACACGGGTAAATTCCGTAACATTAAATCAGGCAGAATTGTTGAGGCACGTATGAATACCGACGAGGCTGTAGAAATATGCCGTGTAGAAACCAGCGATTACCAATATTTATATGAAGAAGGTGATTATTTGGTAGTAATGGACAATAACAGCTACGAGCAATTTAATGTTGAAAAAGCTTTATTTGGTTCGGCTATTAAATTCTTAAAAGAAGGCATGAACATCATCGTTTCTATGGAAAGCGACGAAGCCATTATGGCCCAGTTGCCTAACTTTGCAGAATTCGAAATTACTTATTCGGAGCCTGCTGTTAAAGGCGATACTTCTACCAATGCATTAAAAGCAGCAACATTAGAAAATGGTGTTGAGGTTAAAGTACCGATGTTCGTAAACCAAGGTGATAAAATTAAAATTGATACCCGTACCGGCGATTATGTTGAGCGTGTAAAATAATTTAAATAAAATATCTGAAGCCCCTAAAATTAATTTTAGGGGCTTTTTTGTTTATAGATTTACATTAAGAGATAAAATAATTTTCTAAGACTTTTATATTGCCATGATATAATTGTTAGAAAATTTGCATGATGAGCTGGTCGGGAACAGCAGTCCCGTTATTTGTTTCAATCTTTTTAAACAACACGCTGTCATGCTGAGGCACGAAGCATCTGCAGCCTATGAAACAGATGCTTCGTGCCTCAGCATGACAACACATTCAGGGTTACTGCAATTAAAAGGTATTTCCACTTCTTTTAAGACCTATAAGGTTTTTGAAACCTTATAGGTTTGTAAAATATTTATCTTTGTTATTATGCTAAAAGCCGCAATCAGAAAGCAAACGCTAAAAGAGAGGTTGTTATTAAACGACTCAACATACCAAGAGTTAAACAAATCGCTTTTAAAACAGTTTAAAACACTCGATTTTAGCCAAATTAAAACCCTGCATATCTTTTTACCCATTACCGAAAAAAAAGAGCCGAATACTTTTTTACTGATCGAATGGCTGAACAAAACCCATTCTGAAATTAAAATCATTGTACCTAAGGCAGATTTCGAAACGGCTTTAATGACCCACCACGAATATCTGGGCGAAGAAGACCTGCAAAAAAACCTCTACAACATTTTGGAGCCACAAAAAGGAAACCTGCACGAAGGCGAAATAGACATGGTCATTATTCCACTGTTAGCCTTTGATGAACAGGGTTACCGCGTAGGTTATGGCAAAGGTTTTTATGATCGTTTTCTCCAGAATATAAATGCTCAGAAAATAGGTTTATCTTTGCATCCTGCAATTGAAAAAATCGATGATGTAAATGAACACGACATCAAATTAGATTTTTGCATAACACCAACAGAAATTATAAAATTTTAAGCTTACCGGCATGCCACAGGAAATCGTTATCAAAACCGAAAAACAATACGAAGACAACATGATTGCGGTATTCGAATTACAGGAGAAAGAAGAGTTAACCCCTGAAGACCTGAAACAGATAGAGTTGATGCTGAAAGCTGGCGAGAAATACGAAGCGGAATATTTGTAAGAGGTTCATTAGTTCAGTGTCCATTGGTTCATTAGTTTGGGTGCTTCATAAAAAAGTCTTATCCATCTACGATTTTTCGACATCTCGACTGGAACGTATTGGATTGGAGAGATCTAAGTCAAATTACGCTCGAGATAGATTTTGCTTCGCAGAGCCTTCGGGTTCTCGGCTACGTTGCACTCCGCTCGAAATGACGACACAAGTAAAATACTCCGTATTTTCCGCGCATCCATGGCTCACTTTAAGAAATGCGCCCCTTCACGAAATCACTCACCAAATAAGCAATTAATTTGGATGTAAGCTTACTCACCCTGCCATCCAGCATCCTTGTGGCACCTTCACAAATGTGCAGGTAAGAAAATTTGTTAGCGTGTGTTAAAATTATTTTTCTTATATCATTAACCGCAAACCCAGACGGCGTTTCGGCACTCGAAAGTACATTTTGTATGCAATCCAGATCGATTTCTAAACCAGCAGTTGGTCCTAAATCCTTAATAAGATCATTATAATCCGCCCCGGTTAAAATATCTTCAAAAAATACAGCCTTTAGTTTGGGGTTGTTTTCAATCTGGGTCAAAATCGCCTCGTTATTGTAATTCTGATGCAGGCCATACATAAAATAATGATCAAGGTAATTTTCTTTCAGGGCATAAGAAAATCCGTTTCCGCTATGCCTGCCTTCTAATTCTCTTAAATCGGCATGTGCATCAATGTTTAACACATCAATCGGGGTTTTATTTGCTAAAGAAGTTCCTTTGATGATTGGATAGGCATTATTGTGCCCACCACCAATTACAATTGGGATTTTGCCTGCAGCTACAACTTTTTCAATGACCGGATAAAGCAATTCATCAATTTCTGCTACTTTATTCCTTAAAGCTTTAATAGAAGAATCTTCAGGTTCAGTAATTTCAAAGTGTCCCAAAACCAGGATTTCTTCGCCATTTAAAAAGCGGTTACTTTGGATATTCAGAAAAGCCGTTAAACTTGTGCGCCATGCCGATGCCGCACCCGCAATACCAGCGTTTGCCCTTACCCCGATATCTTCAGGGATACCCAGCAATACAAATTTTGAATTGTTCGCTTTTAAACCTTCTATCGAGATTGCTTCTTGCTGGTAGGTATTAACCCTTTGGCCAAGCTTGGTTTCGCCATCACGATGGATAATCAAATGCTCAATGTCGCTTTGCGAATATATTTTAAGGTTATCCATGATAAATCTCACCGTTTAAAATCACCGTATCAACCTGGCTTTCGCCAAAACTGTATGGCAAATAGGCTATTGAGGGCATTGGTTTTGTGATAAATAAATTTGCCTTTTTTCCAATGGCAATACTTCCATAATTTTCGCTGATCTCCATTGCTGCCGCACCGTTTAAAGTAGCTGCATTGATGGCCTGCTCTGGAAACATTTTCATTTTAATACAGCCCAGCGACACCACAAAATTCATATTCCCTGAAGGTGTTGATCCCGGATTATAATCGGTAGCCAAAGCCACAGGCAAATTGGCTTTAATAAAGCTTTTAGCATCTGCAAATGGAATACCTAAGTAAAACGAACAAGAAGGTAGTAATGTTACAATGGTATCGGCGTTTCTTAACGTTTCGATGGTTGATTCATTACTTTCTTCTAAATGATCGACAGAAATGGCTTTATTTTTAACCGCCACCTCAATAGCACCCGAAACGGAAAGCTGGTTAGCGTGTATTTTTGGTTTCAACCCATATTTTGCTCCTGCTTTGAGTATCTGATCGGTTTCTTCGACAGAGAAAAATCCTTTTTCGCAGAAAACATCAATATAGTCGGCCAGGTTTTCTGCAGCAACAAGCGGCAACATCTCATTGATAATCAAACTGATATAACCCTGGTGATCATTTTTAAATTCGGTAGGAAAGGCATGGGCAGCCAGAAAAGTCGCCTTTATTGGGATCGGAAACTGATCTTTTAACCTGCGGATTACCCGGAGCATTTTGATTTCACTTTCAATGGTTAAGCCATAACCACTTTTTATTTCAACCGCTCCTGTCCCTTGAAGAATCATCTGTTTTAACCTAATTGAAGCACTTTCAAACAATTCATCTTCTGTTGCTTTTTGAAGTTTATTGGCTGAATTTAAAATCCCCCCACCTGCCGCGGCAATTTCTTCATAACTTTTGCCCTGTATTTTCATGGCAAACTCCTCTTCACGTGAGGCCGCAAAAACAATATGGGTATGGCTGTCGCACCAGGATGGAAAAACATAGCGGCCGTCGGCCGAGATTTGAGATGGGTGATTTGAGATGTGAGAAGGGATTGAACTCATCTCGCCAAAATCTTTGATCAAACCATTTTCTACTAAAAGCCAGGCATTTTCAAGCAAAGGTAAAAGATCGAGTTCGCTGCCGCGTAACACTAACTTATCTTTAGGGTGCAGGCCTACCAGGCCTTTTATATTGGTGATTAGCATTTATTTGGCTGTTTAATTGTTGAAGCTGTATAAATTGGTTAATCGAAAATTGGGCTCAGTTAACCGATTTAAACAATTAACCAGTTAACCTAAAAACTATTCGATTTCTAAAAGAACCGGACAATGATCTGAATGTATGGCATCGGGTAAAATCCTTACATTTTTTAAGCGGCTTTCCATTGGTCTTGTAACCAGGTGGTAATCGATACGCCAACCCAGGTTCTTTCCCCTCGATCCGGCACGGTAGCTCCACCAGGTATAATGATGCGGATCTTTATTAAAATGGCGGAAAGTATCAATGAAACCATTATCCAAAAATAATTGCATCCACTCCCGTTCTTCGGGTAAAAACCCTGATGAATTGGCATTCGATTTTGGATTGTGAATGTCAATAGCGGTGTGGCAGATGTTATAATCGCCACTTACGATCAAATTTGGGATCTCTTTACGCAATTCTCCAATATACGTATCAAAAAATCGCATAAATTCGTACTTTTTCACCTGCCTTTCATCGCCGCTAGATCCGGATGGCATATATAAGCTCATTAAGGAGAAATTATCAAAATCAGCCCTTAAAATCCTTCCCTCTTTATCGATCCATTCTTCACCACAGCCAAATTCTACATGATTGGGTTTAATTTTTGATAAGATGGCTACCCCGCTATATCCTTTTTTCTCTGCCGGGAACCAATAATGGTGATACCCCAACTGCTCAATCAGTGCAATAATTTCAAGGATTTGTGAAGGCAAGGCCTTTACTTCCTGCAAACAGACCATATCAGCATCTGTAGCTTGTAACCAGCCAAAAAAGTTTTTGGTACTTGCCGCCCTAATCCCGTTTACGTTATAGGAAATAATCTTCATCCAGTAAATTTCAATTGTTGTGGGCGGTAAATTTAGAAATTAATTGAATAAATGCTTAGTAATTGAGAATTGCTTTCGTTAAATTTGTTTATGAGCATCGAGGAGTTAAAAATAGAGATTGCAAAAAAAGTGTTCGAAACGGATGATGAAAATCTTTTATCAGAGCTGGACATGCTTTTAAACTACAATGAAAAGGTTGTGTTGGAAGAATTGCCTAAACACGTTCAAGAGGGAATTAAAAGAGGACTACAACAAGCTAAAGAGGGCAAGCTAATTCCTTATGACGAAGTTAAAAAAAGACTTTCTGAAAAATGGCATTAACCGTTTCTTTTTCAGAAGAAGCATACGAAACACTGCTTGGAATTGGGATTTTTATTGAAGAAACCTGGGGATATTACCACGCTGACAAATTTATCCAAACCGTTTATAAAAAAATCGATTTGATTGCCATATTACCCTTTATCTATGAACCCATTTTATTAAATGGCCAGGTAAGAAAAGGTGTAATTTCAAAACATACTTCTTTTTATTATCAGGTCTATCAAGAAGAGATTAGAATTCTTTTCTTTTTCGACAATAGGCAAGAACCTCTGATTACATAACCCTCTTATCTTTTAGTGTAGTCTGCAATAGCTGTTTCTCCATTTTTTTTGCAGCTCTTCTTTTTAGAACGGTAACTTCCATTTTCACATCCTGTTTTGGGCGATTGTTTTTATCGGTTGCCAGAACTGCTATTTTATCTACCATATCCAGGCCAACTACAATTTCGCCGTAAACTGTATAATTTCGATCTAAATGCGGAGCACCTCCTATTGTTTTATAAACCTCACGCTGCCATTCAGGGATTTTAAATTTTAAACGTTTTTCTTCTACACTGTTTAACTGCTGATCGGTAAAAACCTTACCCTGAACCAGGTAAAACTGACTACCGCTTGATGCTTTGGCCGGATTTACATCATCACCTTCGCGTGCAGCCGCTAAAACACCCTTTTTATGAAACAAACTATCATTAAATTCTGCCGGAATGGTATATTTTGGTCCGCCATTACCCAGCAATGAGTCTGGTTTGGCATTTCTTGAATCCGGATCGCCACCCTGGATCATAAAATCTTTAATCACCCGATGAAATAAAAGATCATTGTAATACCCTTTTTTAACCAATTTCAAAAAGTTATCGCGGTGTAGTGGCGTTTGATTGTAAAGTTTAATAATACATTCGCCGAATTCGGTTTTAATGCGGACATATTGATTTTTAGGTTTCGCAGCAAAGGCAGAAAGGACTGAAAAAGCGCACAGGAACAATAATATTTTCTTCATTTAATTGGTGTTTGAGGCTAAAATAAGCTAAAAAATGAAATTCAATAAATAAATCCACGCATTATTCGATAATTTTTGCTTTACCTTTGTATTAATGAAGTTAAAACAAAAAATAGCACTTTCTTTGGCTGTATTCTATGCAGTTAGTGTTATGGGTTTGGCTTTAAGTCTCCATTTTTGTGGAGGCAAACTAGAAAACGTTAAACTTTTTAGCAATGAGGTTTCATGCAAATTCTGCAAAGATATTGCTGCTGAAAAAAAGGATGACGGTTGCTGCAAAAATACTCAGGTAACAGTTAAAGTAAAAGATAGTCACCAAACAGAGGCACAAGTACAAATGCCTAAATTATTTTCTATCCAGCTTTTTCTTCATCCTCCGGTTTTAGAATTTCTAAGCAACATCAGTCCAAAGTTTTTTAGTAAAATTTCGAACAAAGCACCGCCATTGTCCTCGCGGATTGCTTTGCATATTTTCAATTGCATTTTTAGGAATTAGAATTTAAACATCAGCTCGTTAATGCGAATTTCTTGCATTTATACGGGCTCAATGTCACATTTTCTTAAATTCTAATTCAAAAAAATCATGAAAGCAATAAAAATTTTCAGCATCATCATGCTATTCTTTGCCGTTAATGTTTCGGCACAACAAATATCCACTGCAGATTTACAGGTAACAGGTTTAACTTGTTCTATGTGCTCAAACGCAACACAAAAATCTTTAGAAACCCTGGGCTTTATCAGTAGCGTTAAACCTGATTTAAACAAAAACATATTTGTTTTAACCTTTAAAAAAGACGCGAATGTTAATCTTGATCTGGTTCGTAAAAAAGTTCAGGATGCAGGTTTTTCAGTGGGCGGCTTAACTGCAAACTTCAATTTTAATGATGTTAAGGTAGATGATAAAGGCCAGGCTGTTGTTGATGGCAATGTGTACCGTTTTGTAAATGTGAAAGGTAAAACGCTAAGCGGAACTGTTAAGGCCAGCGTAGTGGATAAAGATTTCATATCTGGTTCTGCATTTAAAAAACAGGCTGCAACGGCTAATTCTGATGCTTATGCAAATGGCACAGGGGTTGTAAACGGCAAAAAAACCCGTATTTACCATTTAGTTCTTTCATAAGATGAAGCGGATACTCTTACTGGCGCTGATGATGACCGGCGTTTATACCAGTGTTTCGGCACAAGAACTATATGTATTTACGGAGCCTGCAAGTAACATGCCTAAGAAATCAATTGGTGTAAGGATTACTAACGAAGGAATGTTCAACTATCCGGGTTATGTAAGCCGCACCATTCCGGAAGTGATGATTGGGTTCAACAAAAACCTGATGATGCATGCCCAGGCTTTTTTTTCGGATATGGACGGCAAATACCGGTTAGAAGGTGGAAGTTTATATGCCAAATACCGGTTTTTATCATTTGATGAAGCACATAGCCATTTCAGGGCATCGGCTTTTGGAAGGGTAAGCACCAGCAAACGACCAACATATACCCGTGATATTAACCTCGAAGGAGACAATAGCGGCGTACAGGGTGGATTAATTTTTACGCAATTGCTGCATAAACTGGCACTATCATCAACATTGGGTTATGCACATGCCTTCGAAAACAATGATAGACAAATTGCGGGAATGCCGCAGCCAAAAAACATGCTATCGTATAGCTTATCGTCGGGTTATTTGGTTTTACCGGTGGTTTATAAGGATTACAAACAGCCTAACTTTAATGTATATTTAGAGTTGTTGGGCAAAACTGATCCAAGCAGTGGTCAATCTTATTTGGATATAGCCCCCGCCCTACAGATGGTTTTAAACAGTACAACCCGTATCGATTTTGGCTATCGTTTTCAGGCTACTGGGAATATGGATAACCGCTACACCAAAAACATGTACCTGCTTCGGGCAGAATTTAACTTCTTTAACGTTTTAAAATAAAAAATAATCACATGAAAAAAATATTTGGATTAGTTGCCATCATCACGATCGCAACCACAGCATTCACTTATGCACAAAGCAAAACAGATGTAGCCTTAAATCAGGTATTAACGGCATACTACGATGTAAAAAATGCATTGGCAACCGATAAAAAAGACTTAGCCATTGAAAAAGTGAAAGTTTTATCGGCAAAAGTAAATGCTGTTAACCATAAAGATTTACCAGCCGATCAGCATAAAATATTTATGGAACAGGCTGCTATTATCAAAAGCAAAGCTGCTCAGATTGCGGGTTCGAACGACATCAAAACACAAAGAAAGGCTTTTGAAGGGATTTCTTATGCAATGATCAAAACGTTGAAAGGCCTGAAATTTAACAGTCAAACCGTTTATGTTCAACATTGCCCAATGGCGAAAGCGAGCTGGTTAAACGAAAAAGAAAACATCGAAAATCCATATTATGGAAGCATGATGTTTGATTGTGGCGACGTTTCTGAAACCATAAAATCGAACTAATGAACCTGCATATCAAAAATATGGTATGCAACCGTTGTAAAATGGTGGTTAAGGCCGAGCTGGAAAAGCTTGGCTTTAAACCGCTATTGGTTGAGCTTGGCGAGGTTACCCTGGCTGAGAATATCACTTCAGAAGATAAAGTCAGGATTTCAGATCGCCTTATCCATTTCGGATTCGAATTATTAGAAGATAAGAAAACCCAGGTAGCCGAACAGGTTAAAACGGCTATTGTTAATTTGGTACATTACACCAAAGAGCCCTTAAAAATCAATCTTTCTGCCTACCTCAGCGAGCAGTTAAAACAGGAATATACGAGTTTAAGCAGCATTTTTTCTGAGGTCGAAAATCAGACGATTGAGAAATATTTCATTGCACAGAAAATAGAAAAAGCAAAAGAAATGCTCACTTATGGCGAACTCACACTGAGCGAAATTGCCTATCAACTGAATTACAGCAGTGTAGCTCACCTATCGGCACAGTTTAAAAAAGTGACTGGCATTACGCCTTCGGTTTATAAAGCAGCTTCGGCAGATAGCAGGAAAACACTGGATGAGGTGTGATGGGAGGAAATAGTTAATGGTTAGATAGATCATGGTTGATGGCCAATGGGCCCATCGTCTATGAACTATGAACCAAAAAACCATTAACCATTTAGCTATTCATCAATTAACCAATTTAAACAGTTAACCGATTAACCCCCTTCTCCAATTTCTTATCATACGTTAAGATTGATCTGCTGATACTCAACTACCTTTGTACCAAAATAAAATCACCAGGTATGAAAAAATTATTCTTATTTCTGATCGCTACCTCAATCAGTGTGGCATCATTTGCACAAACCAGCTGGAAAATAGATCCAATGCACTCGTTTGTTAACTTTTCGGTTAAACACATGGGCATTTCTTTTGTTGATGGCTCATTCAAAAAATTCGACGGGACGGTTACCGCTTCTAAGCCAGATTTAACTGATGCTAAAATCGCCTTTACTGTTGATGTAAACAGCATCACTACTGGTGTTGATATGAGAGATGGCCATTTAAAAACAGATGATTTCTTTAATGCAGAGAAATTCCCGACCATGAAATTCGAAAGTACTTCTTTCAAAAAATTAAGCGGAAACAATTATGAATTAAGTGGTAAATTAACCATCCGCGATGTAACCAAAGATGTAAAATTTGCTGTAGTTTATGGGGGCACGGCTAAAGATCAGCAAGGTAATACCAAAGCTGGTTTTGGCGCTACTACAACCATTAACCGTTTAGATTATAATATTAAATATGATCCAACCGGTGCAGGTGTTGCAAAAGATGTTGCCATTAAATTAAATCTGGAATTTGTTCAGGGAAAATAATATAGGATCATTATTTCTTCATATTGATGATCTGGTAAAAATTTAAATAAATCTGTCACATTGAGCTTGTCGAAATGCATGTAGGTGCTTCGACAGGCTCAGCATGACAAACCCGATATTATGTCTGCATTATCCCAATTCAAAAACTTTACTCAACGTTTGCCTCAAACGGATTTAATGCCAACGCTTTTTATTGGCCATGGCTCTCCAATGAACGGGATTGAAAATAATGAGTTTAGTGATAGTTGGGTAGATTTGGCCAAACATATACCTGTTCCAAAAGCAGTTTTGGTGGTATCAGCACACTGGTACACCCACGGCACGTTTGTAACTTCAATGGATTTTCCAGGTACCATCCACGATTTTGGTGGTTTTCCTCAGGCACTTTTTGATGTGCAGTATCCTGCACCCGGCGATCCGAAGCTGGCGGCAGAAATACCTGGCTTAATCCACTCTACCCCTGTTGGTTTAGACCACGATTGGGGTTTGGATCATGGCACCTGGACTGTGGTAAGGCACATGTATCCAAATGCAGATATTCCTGTTTTGCAACTGAGTATCGATTATACCAAATCACCGGCGCAACATTATGAAATTGCTAAAGAAATTTATGCGCTCCGTAAAAAAGGTGTGTTGGTTATCGGCAGTGGCAATATGGTGCATAACCTGCGTATGCTAAGCTGGGAAATGATTAACGGGGGCGGTTATGATTGGGCAATTGAAATGAACGATAAATTCAAAAATTTAATTGCAAACGGCGATTATCAACCTTTAATCAATTACCGCAACCTTGGCAGCGATGCCATGCTGGCCATCCCTACTCCGGAACATTATTTGCCACTTATTTACACCCTCGGAATGAAAAACGATAAGGAAGAGGTTTCGTTTTTTAATGATAAAGCAGTGGGCGGTTCGTTAACCATGACTTCAGTTTTGGTAGGGTAAAAACTACTGTCATGCTAAGGTACGAAGCATCTGCAACCGATGAAAACCCCCTTCTCAAAAATTAAAGATTCTTCATTGCGTTCAGAATGACAGAAAACTAAAATTCTATAAAACTTTATGATTATTCTGTAACGCTTATCGCTCATTGAAGCGGTAAATTTGTAGAAATAATTTAATCATGACACATACCTATCAACTCACAGGCATGACCTGTGGCGGTTGCGAAAATAAAGTGAAAAGTAACCTGCTTGTTTTACCAGATGTAACCTCGGTTGAGGTCTCAAAGGACACGAATACCGCTACCATTAGTATGGATAAGCATATCGGTTTAGATACCTTGCAACAAGCTCTGGGCGGTAACGACAGCAAATATCAAATTGCTGCTGCGCATCACAATGAAACGCTTGAAGAAGCAAAATCGTGGGCCGAAACCTACAAACCCATCCTATTGATATTCGGATATGTTACAGCAATATCGTTATTGGTTTCGTGGCAGAACAATGCGATCAATTTTATGGCGTTTATGCGCATTTTTATGGCGGGTTTCTTCCTAACCTTTTCTTTCTTTAAAATGCTCAACTTAAAAGCCTTTGCCGAAAGTTATGCCATGTACGATATCGTGGCTAAAAAATTTAGCGCATGGGGTTATATCTATGCTTTTATCGAATTAGGTTTAGGCTTATCCTTTGCATTAAACCTATCGCCTGTTATTGTGAATTGGGTCACCCTCATTGTAATGACCATCAGTATCCTTGGTGTTTTGGAAAGCGTTTTAAACAAAAAGAAAATTCAATGTGCTTGCCTGGGGGCGGTGTTTAACTTACCCATGAGTACCGTAACCATTGTTGAAGATGCGATTATGATTGCCATGAGCGCAGCCATGTTGATTTTGATGTAGTTAAATTTTAGTCAAAAGCCCATCAGGTGGAAAAGCTGGGATTTCTGAATCTTTGAAATCTTTAATATTTCTGGTAACAATGTAATCCAGCTTTTCTATCTTATAAGCACAAAGTATTTGCAAGGCATCTTCGAAGTCTTTATGTTTAGATTTTAATCCTTTTTTAATAATATCCTGATCTATTGCAATAACTTTAATATATTCAAGTACATTATAAATAACCTCCCTTAAAGTCCGTTCCTCAAGATATTTTTTTAATAAATAATGCGTTGTCGCTATTGAATGCGAAGAGGTATACAATTGAACCTCTTTACGTTCCGCTTTTTCGAAAAGTTCTATAGCAAATTTGCTGAAAGGTCTTCTATCTGCGATTAAATCAACAATAATATTCGTATCAACAAAAATCCTTTTCATAGATGCTTATTTTCAAAATAATCATGAAGTTCAGCAGCATCATCAAAATCATCTGGGAGTTTCACCGCTCCCACAATACTTCTTAACTTTGACGAAACAGTAGTTACCTCATTAAGCGTAATGGTTTCTAAATACTTTTCAACCAATTCAGATAAGCTACGCCCAGTTTGCTTTGCATAAGATTTTGCTTTTTCAATGGTCGATTTCTGTACAGTCAATGTTAACTTAGTTGTCATAACACGTGTGATTTATTCAAATATACGTATAACAGTTTAAACCAACAAGAAGCAACTTTGTTATAGATCCTATTTATATAAAAATTAGATTATTGCCGCTTATACCTAAATTCCGACTTTCGGCTTTTTTCATTAAGCTCGCCTTCAATCCAGGCGAGCATTTCATTTTTACCCAGGTTCTGGTAAACTATTCTCTGTGGGAAATCGTGTGCCGCATTTTCGAAAATATAAACCTGATCTTTTATGGAAATAAGCTTAAAACATACTTCTTTCCCCTCATTCTGATTGGCAACAGTTGAACAATAGAAAACATCTTTTCCTATTTTTCTGATCTGTAATGTTTCAGTTAGAACGCTATCTCCTTTTGTATTGATGCGATAACTCTTGCCTTTCAGTATTTTATCGGCACCATGGCTCCATTGTTCCACAATTTTACCTTTGGGCGTTTGCATTTCCCATGAGCCTAACACAAAAGAAAAGGTTTTTAATGAATCTTTTTGCGCTTTAACATTGCTGTACGAACCAACAAGAAATAAAATCAAGAAGTATAAATAGATTCTTTTCATTTTGTTCTGGTATTGGTAATGTGTGCCAGGTGATGTTTTCCGTGCCAGGCATACATGCCCAGCATATTTGCTAAAGTGAGTTCTTTATTGTGTGCCGGATGAATGTATTTTCTTTGGTAATCTCCTACTTTTAATGTTTTTAAAAAAACAACCCAACGCTGATGCAAACCAGTTAACAAATCAACAGATAACTTAATATCACCATTTTTTGCTTCTTCGGTTTCTGCCCAGCGTTCCTCATAATATGGCCTGATTACCGGAATGTCTTCAGTAACGGCTTGCTTAAACCGGATATAGGCATTGATATGGCTATCCGGTATATGGTGAACAACCTGCCTTAATGTCCAGCCTCCGGGCCGATAGGTTTGGTTTAGCTCTTCATTTGTCAGATTCTCTGTAGCCGTTTTAATTTGGCCTGGTAAAGCCTCTATTTCAGAAATCCAGGTATCAATCTGTTTTTGATCGAAAATATCAGGCATAGCAAATTGACCAATTGGGTACTTAAGCTGTTCTAAATCCATGGAACCAAAATAAGGAGAATTATTGGAAAAGTTGAAATGTTGGATGTTGGAAGGTTGAAATGTTGTGACTTAACCTTCAAACATTACAACCTTTCAACATTAAAATAACCCAATTACATCAATTTCTTCAACCATTTTAACAAACCCATTTTTTTGCCATAGGGAGGATAAATCATGCTGGTTAAACCTAACTTAGACTGGAAAACAACCGCCCTCTCGTGCGAAAAGGTTTTGAAGCCAAAAACACCGTGGCAACTTCCCATTCCACTGCTGTTAACACCACCAAAAGGCAAATTAGGATTACTGATATGAACCAATACATCATTTATGCAGGTTCCGCCAGCACTGGTTTCGTTGATGATTTTATGCTGATGCTGTTTGTTATCTGAAAAGATATAAAGTGCCAAAGGTTTATTTTTGCTGTTCACTAAATCAATCGCCTCCTGCAAACTTTTAAAGGTAATAACAGGCAAAATGGGACCAAATATTTCCTCTTGCATGATGGCGCTTTTTTCGTTTACCGAAGTTAAAAGCGTGGGCATCAGGGTTAAACTTTTCTCATCTGTTTCGCCACCAAAAGTTAGTACTGCTCCATCGGCAATTGCATCTTCCTTTAATTTATTTAACCGCTTAAACTGTTTATCGTTAATGATTTTGGCATAATCTTTTTTATTAATTCCGGCACCTTCACCGAACATTTTTCCGACCGCGATTTTATAATGTTCGATAAAATCATTCCGCTTATTCTCTTCGATCAGCACATAATCCGGTGCAATACAGGTCTGCCCTGCGTTAACCAATTTGCCCCATGCGATTTTTTCAGCAGCCTTTTTAATATCACAGGTTCCATCTACAATAGCTGGCGATTTTCCACCAAGCTCCAAAGTAACCGAGGTCAGGTTTTTCGCTGCTGCTTCCATCACCACTTTACCAATTGTAGTACTTCCGGTAAAAAAGATATGGTCGAACGGGAGCTTTAATAGTTCGGTAGAAACATCGGCATCACCTTCAAAACAGGCAATTTCTTTCGGATCAAAGGTAGACGCAATTAATTTACTAATTAGTCCAGCTGTTGCTCCGCTTAATTCGGACGGTTTAAGGATCACACAATTCCCTGCCGCTATTGCCGAAACCAATGGACTCATCATCAATTGTAATGGGTAATTCCATGGGGCAATAATCAAACAAACACCCTTGGGTTCATAATAAATTTTATTACCCGCAAAAAAATTACTCATGGTTTTGCCTGCCGACTTGGGTCTCATCCACCCTTTCAACTTTTTGATGGCAAAATCGATTTCAGCGTAGGTAAAATACAGTTCAGTTACCGCACTTTCAAAACGGTTTTTACGCAGATCCTTTTCTAAAGCGGCAAATATTTCCTCTTCGGCCTTTTCTAAAGCCTGCTTAAGTAATTTTAGCTTTCCGATACGGGTTTTAGCATCTGTTCCGCGTAAATCGAATTTATATTTTTGCTGTAAATCGAAAACCGACTTTATCTGTTGTTCCATAATTACCTAATTACTTGCTTTTACACTAATCGATTTTCCTGAAATTACGAGTTAAATTTAGTTAAAATGCGACCTTTTCATTAAAAATTCATTCATTTAAAGCATATTGCAGCAAATTTTAATAATAAAAGATGAAAAGATTGTTTTTTGTTTTCGCATTCATAATTCCCCTGGTTATCCATGCTCAAACCATAAAAACAGATGTACTGGTTATCGGTAACGGCGATGCTGCTTATGCCGCATCTTTTCAGTCTTTTAAATCGGGCGTAAAAACCATCCTGCTTACCCAAAAAGAACAGTTGGATTTAAATAAAATTGCTCAAACTAAAAGGGTACGAATGCCTTTTTACCAAAGTTTTTTAAAGCGGGAAACTGAAAATGCGAAAAGCTTAGAAACCCCAAAACCAAAACCGGATAAAAAAAACCGGGCGAAAGTAATTGTGGTAGATAGCACGCTACTTTTAAACGTCATCAATAATACTGCTTACACAGAAATTAAACGCTCTGGCAGTGGTTGGGAAGCGAAATTGACCAAAGATAAAAGCATTAAAGCCAAAATTCTTGTGCTGGCCGATAACCCTGAAAAATTGCTTGCTGAATTAAAAATCTCTGCTTTAAATCCAGCATCTTCAAGTCCGTTAAACTATAACGAAAATACTTACCGGACAACGGTATCCAGGATTTCTTCAGGAGCCAGCTTTTTATCATTATACAGCTTATTGATCCCAGATCAGGAAAACCTCCTTTATATCTCTAAAGATCAATTTGAAATTGGACAAGCAGCTGGGGCAACCGCAGCTTATGCCGCATTTTTTAACACCAAAACCAGTTTGTCAAATTTAAAAAGAATCCAGGGTGAGTTATTGGCCTACAAACATGCATTAATGCCCTTTGAGGATGTTAAAATAACGGACTCCAACTGGTTAGCGATTCAAAAAGTGGGTATCACAGGGATTATTAAAGCAGAAATCACGCAGGGTAAAGCATATTTCGTGCCTGAAAAAGAAGTTACTTATAAAGAAATTAAAGAACCGATCAAAGCATATTATTACAAAGCGCAGATCTGGTTCGATGATCATCAGAATATTCCTATTAACCTGGAAAATACGATTTCTATGGTTTGTTATGTGGGTAATAAATCAATTGAAGCCACAAAAGATGAACTGCAGAAAAAATGGAATAAAAGTTATAGGTTTAGCAGTAATTACGATCTTAAAAAATTATTGACCAGGCGTGAGTTTGCAGTCATCATAAACGAGTATTTAAAGCCTTTCGATGTGGTGAACGTAGATAAAACCGGCAGGGTGATCCGCTAACCTCACCCTATCAAAGTTAGTTTTTCTACTTCTGTCCATCATTTCCCTCTCCTTGAGGAGAGGGACTGCAGGGCTTTCACGTAACACCTCACACCCCTAATAGGGTGAGGTTGTAACATTTCCATTTCCTTTTAAAATTAGGTAGCACTTTACCTAAATTGCATCCAAACCTAAAATTCATGAAGAAATATTTACTTTTCCTTTTGCTTTGCACAGGCGAATATGCTTTTGCGCAAGAATTGGCCCCTTTAACTGTCGAAAAAATTATGCGCGATCCAAAATGGATGGGTACTTCGCCAACTAATTTCCGCTGGACGGCAGATAGCAAAACCCTATATTTTAACTGGAACCCTGAAAATAAAGCCAAAGAAGAATTATTCAAAGTTTCGGCAACTTCTTCTAAACCTGTTAAAGCAGCAGAAAAGGAAGATGAAAAACTTTTAAGTTTAAATTACACCTACAATGCCGATCGCTCCCTTGGTTTAGTAGAAAAAAGCGGAGATATTTATTTACAGAACTTCAAAACGAATAAGGAAACGCGCTTAACCAGTACACAGGAAAGGGAAAGCAGTCCGGTTTTTTTAACCAATGGTAATGTTGTTTACCAATTGGGCGATAATCTTTTCGTGGTTGATTTAAAATCAGCAGAAACCAAACAGCTTACCAATTTTGTTAAAGGTAAAAAAGCTGGAAGAGCAGAAAGCAAACCGGCTACCGAACAGGATAAATGGTTAAAAGCACAACAAACCGAACTCTTCGATATTATTAAAAAACGAAACGCCGAGGCCAAAAACGGTTCACGCGGGGGAAGAGGCCGCTTTGGGAGTACCGCTGCAGATACAAAACCGTTAAAAGAATTATATACTGAAGATAAGTTTTTGAATGGCGTAATCATTAGCCCGGACGGGCACTTTATTACCTACAAACTCACTACGCCTGCGCAGAATAACCATAATACCTTTGTTCCAAACTATATTACTTCATCAGGTTATACCGAAGATATCCCTGGCAGAACCAAGGTTGGAGAAAACGAAAATACCTCGCAGGGTTTTATTTATGATACGCAACGCGATACCGTTTACGCGATCCAGACTTCGACTATTACGGGTATAAAAGATCTGCCTGATTACCTTAAAGATTATCCAAAAGAACTGGACACGTTAAAAAAGAAAAATGCCGACAGGCCTGTAAATTTATTTGGTCCGCTTTGGAATGATAATGGAAGTTCTGCAATTGTTGTGGCTACTTCTACCGATAATAAAGACCGCTGGATTTTAAAACTAGATGCTTTAACGGGTAAATTTACTTTGATCGACCGCCAGCGCGATGAAGCATGGATCGGCGGTCCCGGCATTAGCGGTTTTTACCAGGGCAACACAGGCTGGATCGATAATAACCGCTTTTATTATCAAAGCGAAGCTACCGGATATTCGCACCTTTATGTGGTAAATTTTGCTACAGGTGATAAAAAACAACTCACTGCCGGCAAATGGGAAGTTCAATCAGTACAGCTCTCAAAAGATAGAAATACGTTTTATATCAAAGCGAATAAGGAACATCCCGGGATTACCAATTTCTTTAAAATTGGGGTAAATGGCGGTGAACTCGTTCAAATTACCACCATGAAAGGTTTGAATGACATTACCCTGTCTCCTGATGAGAAATACCTTGCCATTAATTATTCTTATCTGGATAAACCGGGGGAATTATATCTCCAGCCAAATAAAGCCGGAGCTAAAGCCATAAAGGTTACGCAATCTACTTCTGCCGAATTTAATTCTTACAAATGGCGTCAACCGGATATGGTTACTTTTAAAAACCGTTATGGTGCTGATGTTTATGCAAGAGTTTATAAATCAGAAAATCCACATCCAAACCACCCTGCGGTAGTTTTTGTGCATGGTGCAGGTTATTTACAGAATGTACACTTCGGCTGGAGTACCTACTTCCGCGAATTTATGTTCAATAATTTACTGGCCGACAATGGTTACACAGTAATCGATATCGATTATACCGGGAGTTCTGGTTATGGCCGCGATCACCGTACAGGTATTTATCGCCACATGGGTGGAAAAGATTTAACCGACCAGGCCGATGGTGTTAAGTTTTTGGTAGAGAAATATGGCGTTAATCCGCAGCACGTTGGTTTATACGGCGGCTCTTATGGTGGTTTTATTACGCTGATGGCCATGTTCAACGAGTCGGATGTTTTTGCCAGCGGCGCTGCTTTGCGTTCGGTTACCGATTGGGCACATTATAACCATGGCTATACCTCAAATATTTTAAACGAACCTTATAACGACCCGATTGCCTATAAAAGAAGTTCGCCTATTTATTTCGCCGACAAATTAAAAGGTAACCTTTTAATGGCACATGGCATGGTGGATGTAAATGTGCATTTTCAGGATATTGTGCGCATTACACAGCGTTTTATAGAGCTGGGCAAAAATAATTGGGAACTTGCGGTTTACCCGGTAGAAGACCATGGTTTTATTGAGCCAAGCAGCTGGACCGATGAGTATAAAAGGATATTTAAACTGTATGAGAATACGTTGAAAAAGTAACCTAATCTCTTTCTGATTTTAGCAAAAACGGGTTAATTTGCCGCAACCCTGAATGTACCGTCATACTGAGGCACGAAGCATCTGCAGCCTATGAAACAGATGCTTCGTGCCTCAGCACGACAGCAAAGAACTGAAATAGAACTCCGCTATACTTCATATAAACAATATAGTTTTCATCTATATCGTTATCAATAAATACAATTAACAATTGGTGGCTCGGGGTTGATTGACTCCTCTTTTAGCATTACCTTTGTGCCAACAAAATTAAAGACAAAAAATTATGGCAATAGTAGGTAAAAAATTCCCGAGTGTTAGTATTGATGCAATGTCAGACATGGGTGATGACTTGAAAATCAACGTATTTGAAGAAGCTGTAAACAAAAATAGCAAAGTGTTATTATTCTGGTATCCAAAAGATTTTACTTTCGTTTGCCCTACAGAATTGCACGCTTTCCAAGCGGCTTTACCTGAGTTTGAAAAAAGAAATACAATTGTAATCGGTGCATCTTGCGATACCAACGAAGTTCACTTCGCATGGTTAAATACGCCAAAAGATAACGGCGGTATTGAAGGTGTTACTTACCCAATTTTAGCTGATACCCACAGACAATTATCTGGTATCCTTGATATTTTAGATCAGGAAGTTAACTACGATGAAGAAGGAAACGAATCTTTTTCAGGTTCAAATGTTTCTTTCAGAGCTACTTACCTAATCGACGAAACTGGTAAAGTTTTCCACGAAAGCGTTAACGATATGCCATTAGGTAGAAACGTTAAAGAATATTTACGTTTAATTGATGCTTATGCTCACGTTCAAAAACATGGCGAAGTTTGTCCTGCAAACTGGGAAGAAGGAAAAGAAGCAATGAACGCAAACAGAACTGGCGTAGCTGAATATTTAGCCGCTAACTAATTAAACAAAACGTTATGTTTTTAGAATTAACAGAAGATAATCTTCAACAATATTTAGCCGATAACTCAAAGGTGATGGTTCAGTATGCTGCATCATGGTGCGGAAATTGCAGAATCATGAAACCTAAGTTTAAAAAACTGGCTTCAGAAAATGAAGATGTGGCTTTCTTGATTGTTGATGCCGAAAAACTTCCAAACTCACGCAAATTTGCTAATGTTGATAATTTACCAACTTTTGCAGCTTTTGAAGGCGGTAGCTTGGTAGATCAGGTGCAAACCAACAAAGCAGAAGGTTTAATTGAACTATTTAACAAGATAAAGTAATGAAGATTCCGGTTATAAGACAGTTATTTCAAAACACCACTCCGGCACAACTGGAGACCACTTTGGAGGTTTTAGAGGCTTTCTGCGAGTTTAGAGGCGTTAGTGAGCACGAGGTTGATGTTGCAGGCGAAATGATTACCAATATCTGTGGTGCGTTAGAAGTACACCAGATGGTAAGCGAAGGTGCTGCCGAAAAAGATGCACTAAATGCTTTCGGCCAAAAAGTGATGGGTTCGATTGATCGATAATCGTTTTAAACTTTAATTTCGCTTTTTCGAAATATAAAATCCCCTGAAGATTTACATCTGCAGGGGATTTTTTTTTCGTCATTGCGAGGAGGAACGACGAAGCAATCTTTTATGCTATTATCAATTCTTGTTTTTTTGGAAAGCAAGGTTCCGTTTTCCATCGGTTGCTACAGCCCTGCTTTCCCTCCTGCCGATAGAAAACCTGTGAAACAAGCAAACATGCCATAAGTAAATAAAAACAGATGCTTAAATCGGCATCCGTCCAATCAGGTTTAGATGGCTGGGTTTTGTAATTCTGAACGAACTAAAACCCAATGAAATGAGCATAAGTGTGATTATTAAAATATTTTGATTCCGAAAGCTTAGAAATTTCTTAAGAGTTTAACTTCAACATGTGCTACTATACATGCAGATTCTTTCAGTCTATAATAGCAGATCCAAATAGTAAGGTCGTCATTTCGACTGAAGCACAGCGAAATGGAGAAATCTTTGAACTATGGTTAAAAGATTTCTCCACTACGGTCGAAATGACGACCGTTTGTGAGAACAGGGGAATTAAAAAAGGTCTATGGGGACACAGGACTTGGTACTTAACTTTACATTAAAGAAAATAATTGCCAAAAAGCTAAAGTAAAGCTTAAACAAAATCCAACTGTAGACACGGTTTGAAGTTTATTTCCTTTTCTTGTTTGAACAAAGAATATTCCTGAAATAACTAGGATGGCAATGGCAATACCCGTTAATAACAACGTATTCTGCAAGAAAGCAGGAAACGCCGCTAAGTAATTATTTTTCGCGATTTCAAAGGAGCTATTGCTATCTGAAACACGAAACCACCAAATCATATCTACTATAAAAATGGCCAGTAATAGTGTGGCTATAATAAATTTTGTTTTCAATTTCATTTTTATTACTTCATATCAATTTTAAATATAACTAATAATCAGCACAATATAAAAAACCGAATGCCTATGCAATTATGCCGGAGATTCTTCACTGCGTTCAGAATGACAAATTGGACGTAAAAAAGGTTTGTGGGGACACAGACCTTGGATATGTTTTTTTTAACCCTCGCAGGTTTCGGAAACCTGCGAGGGTTGGCAGAAAGCACTAAGCTAAATTCCTACCGGCATTTACAATACCAAAAACTGTTCTTACCGCAAGCTTTTCTAAAGCATGCTGGTCTTTCTCGTTCTGATCGTGCTGCAATTTCTCTAAAGCAAAATGCTGAATCAATACGAGTGGTAGAATAATTCTCTCACGCGTAGCGATCGATTTTTTATCTACAGGATAATTAGCCATTAGAGTTGGCTGTCCTGAGAGTTTTAAAAGCATCTCTTTGGTTAATTTAAACTCTTCATATAATTGAGTCCAAAAGGCGCCAAACTCTTTGTCGTTGGCTAAATGGGCCGTAATTACAAAGTCCGATTTGCTCATGCTCATCATACAGTTATCTACAATGGTTTTCAGGTAATCAGAATCCTGATAAACCTTAACCACTTTATCCCAATTACCTGCCTTTTCCTGAGTGCTCAAGGCCGTTCCCATCCCATAAAAACCGGGAACATTTTGTTTCAGCATACTCCAGGCCGTTACAAAACTAATGGCCCTCAAATCTTCGAGTTTCATTTCGCCGCCGCCATTTCTTTTCACCGGGCGACTGCTGATATTGGCCTGCGACAACAGTTTTAAAGGAGATAATTTCTCTAAATAACTTACAAATAATGGGTGCTCACGCAAATCCACAAAAGCTTTATAACTTTCTTCTGCCATTTCATCAAGCAGGGCTTTATTTTCAGGATCTAAAAGAATATTATGTTTTTCTTTTAGTCCGGAGGTTAGGCCGGCGTTGATTAATTGCTCAATATTAAATTCAGCACTTTCTACTGAACCATATTGAGAACTAATGGTCTGCCCTTGGACGGTTAGCTGCATGTTTTTATTCGCAATTTCCTTACCCATCGAAGCATAGAAACGGTGTGTTTTACCACCACCACGCGCAGGGGGTCCGCCACGGCCATCGAAAAATGCCAGTTGGATGTTGTGTTTTGCAGAAATAGCGGATAATGACGTTTTACCATTAAAGATAGACCAGTTAGCCATCAAATAGCCACCATCTTTAGTGCTATCAGAATAACCAAGCATAATATCCTGCTTATTGCCACGGCTCGCCAAATGTGCTTTATAAAATGGATTGCTGTACAAGGTATCCATAATGGCAGCAGCGCCTTTTAAATCGTTTACGGTTTCAAAAAGCGGCACAAAATCAATCGTCAATGATTCTTTGCTCCAACCATTCCAAAGGAAAAGTTCGATCAACTGTAAAATATCGCTGGCCTGCTGGCAATTGCTGATAATAAAACGGTGGCAGGCTTTTTCGCCGTTACGTTTCTGAATTCCTTTAATTTCTTTAATTACCTCAATGGTATCCTCAATTAAGGCATCAGGCTCGCTTGCGTAAACAATGGTTGCCTCTTTAAACGAAATCAGGTTTAGTTTTTCAGCTTCTGATAATTTATCGTAATCAACAGGATATAATGAAGAGATCGGTTTATTTTCGCGGCAGTAAGCATGTACGCTTCTCAGCACGCGGCTATCCTGACGGATATCCAAAGAAGCAAAATAGTTACCGTATAGATCTATCTTGCGGATCAGGTCGTTAACCAGGTCAACAAATAAACCTTCGTGTTCTGCCAACAGGGTTTCTTTAATTTTATTCAGGTTGTCCCTTAATTCATCAGAAATATCATGAAGCTCGCAGGTTTGATCGAAGGCATTTTGATAAAGCACATCATGCAGTTTTGCAATATTTTCTTCAACACCTCTAAAGGTAATTCGACGTTTAATTACCCTGAAATCACGGTAGTAACAGCGGAAAAGAATCTGTCGCAACATTTTAGAAACTTCTAAAGTGGTATCCGCATGAATGTTCGGATTTCCGTCCCTATCACCCCCCGGCCAGAAACCGAGCTCTAAAATTTTCTTGGTTTCGAGGTTATACTCATCCAGATTCTGATCTATTTCTTCCTGAATGTTTGCCGCAGCAAAATAAAAAGTATTTTCGAGGAACCAGGCCAGGTTTAAAGCTTCATCAACAGGTGTTGGCGATTTTTTATTAAAAAACGGCGTTTTACCTAACTGCTGTAAAAGGGAATTCATCGAGGTGATGTCGTTATCCCTGATCGCTTTGGTTAAATCGGTAATAATGGCCAAAACACTGCCCGGATAAAACTGGGTGGGGTGCGCGGTTAAAACCAAACGCAGCGAAAGCTCGTCAATCAGTTTTTCAATTTTGGCCAGTACAGGTTTGTTATCGGCATTCTTCTTTAAAATAAACGCCAGTGTACTCTGCTCATCAGTGGTATTTAGCTTCGTAAAAGAAGCATCTTCAACCGCATCGAAAAGCACCACCTGACGCTCGATATATTGTATAAAACGGAAAAGAAGGTCAACAATATCCTTGCGCTCGGTATAGCTGGTGTACTTGGCAAAAAATTCTTCAATAATCTGTGCAGGTTTCTCTCCGTTTGCAATACCTTCTTCACAGCTTTTAAAGAAAAGGGGAAGCAGTGTTCCGGTATCTTTAATTTTGTAAAAAGGCAAGGTGAGAAATAAACTGTTAAAGAGTTCGAATTTTGAGATTACCTCATTATTAAAAATAGATTCACGTTGCGTTGTTAAACGAAGTTTGGGCATAGCTTAGGCAATAGTTTTGTATACCGTAATACTACAAAAAATGCATAAGGTATTAAAATTCTAAGGCTTACAATTTGGAAAATTGTAGAATAAATTTTAATTTTAGAATCTTATTTGGCCACTATGTGGTTAAGTAAGAACATTTGCAATGTTTAAGGGCATTGCATTGATTGTTAATTTTTTGGGTTAAAACAGCCGATGTAATAAAATACACCGGCTGTTTTTGTTTTTTGCCATTATTTATGGCATTTCTTTGCAAATTTTAATGCACATCGGCAGGAATGTTTGCATTTTTCTTAAACTTTTGAAGATAGAGTAATGGGATCGAGAATAACATGATCAACCCGGCTACCCAATACGCATCGTCGTAAGTGAGCAACATGGTCTGTCTGGTTACAATTCCTTCCATTGCTTTTGCCGCCATAATTTTGGCGTCGAACAAAGTTTGTCCTTTCGCCATAAAGCCTTTAATCAAAATATTAAAACGCTCTACAAATGGCTGGTTATAATCATTCACATTCGACAACAAAACGCTTCTGTGGAAACCTGAACGGATATGTATCAAAGTGGTTAAAGCGGCAATACCGAATGAACCGCCCAACTGACGCATCATGTTGTTTAAACCAGAACCCTGACCAATTTCCGGTCCTTTAAGGTCCTGGATAGCCAGTGTAGTTAAAGGCACAAACAATAAGGCCATACCCACACCCCTGATAACCAAAGGCCAGAAGAAATCGCCGGTTCCTGACTGAAGCGTCGAATTGCTCAACATCCAACAGAAAACAAAGAAGGCAAACATCCCGAAAGTGGCCATAATCTGCGCAGGAACACCTTTTTTAAGCATAATACCGATAAAAGGCATCATTACAATGGTACATAAACCACCTGGGAACAAGATTTCTCCTGTTTGCAATGGCGAAAATCCTAACAGATTCTGACAGAATACCGGAAATACGAATACCGAACCGTATAAACCGAAACCTAAAATAAAGGAGGTAAACATACCTACAGAAAAACTTCTGTGCCTCATAATTTTAAAATTCACAATCGGGTGGTCGGTGGTCATCTCCCGCCAGATAAACAACAGCAAGCCAAATACCGAAGCAACGGCCAATGCAGTGATATATGGTGTAGAGAACCAATCTTCGCTTTCTCCTTTTTCTAACAATGTTTGTAAACTACCTACTGCAATAGCCAATAACGCGATACCCCACCAATCGACAGGTTGACCCTGCCCTTCTTTAGGGGTTGCCCGAACAAAGGTATACGTACAGTAGGCCGCGAGTATTCCGACGGGAATATTCACATAAAAGATCCAAGGCCAGGAACTGATTTCCAGGATATATCCACCAATGGTTGGTCCTACTGTTGGTCCAACTACCGCGCCTAAACCAAAAAGGGCTGTTGCGATACCCACATCTTCACGTGGCCAGGTTTCGATAAGGATAGCTTGCGCCGTTGATATTAAACCACCACCGGCCAATCCCTGAATAATCCTGAATAAAATAAGCTCATTTAATGAAGTGGCGTTTCCGCATAAAAAGGAAACGAGTGTAAAAACGATGATGGAGGTAAGAAAATAATTTTTCCTGCCAAACCGGTTACCCAACCAGCCCGACATTGGCAATACGATAACGTTTGCTACCGCATAGCCTGTAGAAAGCCAGGCCACATCCTCCAGGGTGGCGCCCAGGTTTCCCTGTATCTGTGGAATTGCCACGTTTACGATAGTTGTATCAATCAGCTCCAACAAAGAAGCTGTGATTACCGTAAATGTAATAATCCACTTTTTTAAACCTACTTCGGCCATTTTTAATATTATTTAGTAGATACTGAAGCTTTAACGCTCATTCCTGGACGTAATTTAGCCAACAGTTCTTTTGATGGATGGATTTTGATTTTTACCGGAACACGTTGAACAACCTTAACGAAGTTACCAGTAGCATTATCAGGAGGCAATAAAGATCCTTTTGCACCAGTAATCGGAGAGAAATTATATACTTCACCTTCAATTTTTTCGTCTGGATAAGCATCAACTTCGATTTCTACTTTAGAACCTTCTTTAATTTTTTCCAATTGGGTTTCTTTAAAGTTTGCGGTTACATAAATACTTCCGTCGTTCACTACAGAGAATAAAGACTGACCAGCCTGAACCAATTGTCCTTTTTGAACATTCTTTTTAGAAACAATACCAGTTGCCGGCGCTTTGATATCGGTATATGATAATTGAAGTTTAGCAAAATCGATATCACTTTGGCGTTGGCTGATTACATTGCTGCTTACTGCCAATTGCGATTGTGTCGTACCAACCTGTTTAACCGCAGCATTGTACTGATCTTGCGCTGCCTGATATGCTGCCAGAGCAGATTGTCTTGCCGCTTCTGCAGATTCTTTATTAGCCTTTGCCTGATCGAAAGCCTGTTGTGTTATTGAACCGTCTTTAACCAGGTTTTCATAACGGTTATAATCTTTCTGTGCTAAATTTACTTTTACGTTTGCAGCCGCAACATTTGATTTCGCTGCGTCAACGTTTGCTTTTGCAGTACCTGTGTTGGCTTGGGTAGCCGCAATTTGCGATTCTGCCACACCAACACCTGCGCTTGCACCTTTTTGGCCTGATTGCGCTTGTTCTAATTTCACTTTGTAATCGTTGTCATCAAGCTTCACCAAGATCTGTCCTTCAGTTACATGTGTATTTTCTTCAAAATTAATATCCTTAACATAACCACCAACGCGGGCAACAACAGGACTGATATCGCCATCAATCTGAGCATCATCCGTATCTACGTGTTTGCTATAATAACTCCATTCGGTAATCCCGAAGATTATACCGATTACTAGTAAAACACCTAAAATGATGGGTACTACTATGTTCTTTTTTTTCTTTTCAGTTGTCATTGCTGTATTTATTGCGTTATTTTTCCTGTTGATTTTAATAGTGTATAGTAAGCCAAACCTGCGTCTGCCTTTGCTATTTCTAAGTTTATTTTTGCCTGGTATAATAAAGTTTCTGCATCAATCCGATCGGTAACAGAAGCCACATTGTTTTTATATTTAGATGCCAATAACTTATCGTTCTCTGTTGCCTGTGCAATTGAAGTTTCCAAAACCTGGATTTTGTTCATGGCCACCTGATAACTTTGAAAGTTTTTATTGATATCAGTTTTTACCTGATCAGAAAATATATCTTTCTGAATGGTAATTTCGCTCTGCTGAAT
This sequence comes from Pedobacter jeongneungensis, assembly GCF_000633455.1. Lineage (GTDB taxonomy): Bacteria > Bacteroidota > Bacteroidia > Sphingobacteriales > Sphingobacteriaceae > Pedobacter > Pedobacter jeongneungensis_A. The sequence continues at coordinate 373,834 of NZ_AYMG01000001.1, read as the reverse complement.
TTTTGCTTCACTTACTTTGTTTTTGTTTGTCCAAAGGTTCCCGAAATTCCACGAAACCGTTGCACCTAATGTAACTGGCATTAAGTATTGGTTTGTAGGTGGAATAAATTTGCCACTTGGGTTAATGTAGTAAAGGTTTGCACCAACACCAACGGTAGGTAAAGTATTTGCCTTAACAGTTTTGATGTTAAAATCGGCTACTTTGTTCTGTATATCAAACTGTTTCAGCTCCTGGCGGTTAGCAAATGCCTGACCGATATATTCGTTTAACGAACCTGGGGTTTTTAGGCCAAGGGTTGGATCAACAATTTTAACCTCTGTATCTTCAGGTAAGCCCAAAAGGATGTCTAAGTTGTAATTGATTACTTTGCGGTTGCTCTCGATATCCATTTGAGTTAACGTAACGTTTGCCTGTTGCAATTGGAAACGCAACACATCGTTTTTGGTTACAATGCCCTGTTCGAAGAAACGTTGTGCCTGTTTAATTTGCGCAGCAATCGACTCTAAATTCTGATCAACTACTTTTCTGCTCTGTAGAACCTTGTATAAAGAATAATAAGTATTGATTACCGCGTAAGTAATTTCTTCTTTGCTCTTATCGCCATCCAAACGTGCAACCTCGGCCAATAATTTAGTCGATTCTTTTGCATATTTTAATTTACCGCCACCATACACCAACTCCTGTACAGCTGCTGTACCTACAAAAGCATCAGCTCTTTTTGGCAGGTTAAATGATGATTCGCTACCCGGTAACGTAAAAGTAGTGGTAGGAATTTCAGCGTGGTTATACATAAAACTTGCAGTACCGGTAGGTAAAGCGTTGTCTTTAACAACCGCTAGCTGAGCCACAGCCTGATCAATTTTGTTTTGGGAGAGTTTTAAGTTTTTACTATTGGCTATGCCAAGTTCTATTGCCTGATTGATATTTAATTCCTTACTGCTCTGTGCAAATAAAGCCGCCGGAACTAATGATGCCACAAGCATTAATCTAATTGATTTGGGTATCATCTTTTTGTTGTTAAATAAACTGTTGTTAGATCTTGTAAGTGGGCAACCGCCCTGTCTTTAATAATTTTTTTATCCTTCGGATTACTCAGGTCGAAGTTGGAGCATGATATAACCTTGTGGGGGGCAATAACTATATTGGTTATGGTACCCATAATGGTAGCAATTACCATCCGTACGTCTACCTTGTTGAAGCTGCCGTCTTCTATCCCATCGGTAATAATACGATCGATAAGCTGCATGTTATGACTCATGGCATCCTTAATTTTATCATACATTTCGGGCCTTTGGGTTAAAGACAGTTCTCTGTGCATCATTTTATGAAATGCTGTGTTATTCAGAATTCTGTTTACATAACCCTCAATAACCTTATGCAATTTTTCCAATGCCGAGATCTTATCTTCATTGATGATTTTTAACTGAGAAGCAAAACCAGCAATACGCTCATTCATGATCTCTATAAAAACGCCTTCTTTCGAACCGAAATAATAATTTATCATTGCCATATTTGCTCCAGATTCTTTGGCAATCTGGCGGGTAGAAGTTCCCTCATACCCCGTTTCGCAAAACAGCTTTTCAGCTGCGTCGAGAATGGCCTGTTTTTTATCTACTTTTTCTGTTTTCATTTCTTTTTGACAGCACAAAATTAATCAATCGTTTGATTAATTTCCAAATGTTTGTATACTTCTTTTACATTATCTTGATAAAAGATGCCGATTTATTAACTTCTACCGATGAAATTTATCTCCGGCCGTGATGCAGAATTTATTTCTGCATCTTTTTACTATGATAAACCCTGTCCCGAGAAAGAAAATAAGGACAGGCCGACAACTATGGTATACATAAGGAATATTAATTATAAATTAGCCTGAATTGATAATTAATTGGATAATTGGGGTGATTGGCAAATTAAAATTTAAAATAAATATTAACTTTGCCTCCAAATAACAAAAAACATGAGTGTACAAGAAAACAGCAGCAATAATTTCAACTGGTTATATTATGCTTTAGGTTTATTCTTCGGAGTTTTAACTGGAGCAATCATTACGCAAAACTATATTTTCGCTTTATTAGGCGGTGTTTTAGGTTTGTTAACTGCAGGCTTATTTTTAAACGCTATTGTAAAAGGAAGAAAATACTAGTTTCTTTTTGCATTTGCGTCCCTAAAAGGACTATAAAATTTAATTTCAAGGCAATTGAGAACATTGTGCTTTTACCAATATTGTAAAATCATAATTGCATCATCGCTGCAGAAAACAAACTACACCTAAATGAAAAATATCTTCATTGTTGTTTTCGCTCTTATATGCTTTAGCGCAAAGGCTCAACAGGCCAGTACCGCTGAGGTAAAATTCCCTGCTGCAGACCCAAGTCCTGCAGATATTGTTTATTTCCCGCTTAATGCCCCAAAGGTTAAAGCCGGCGATCCGACCAAACCGGTTATCAAGATCATTTATTCACGTCCACAGAAAAAAGGCCGTGATATTTTTGGGGTTTTAGAGCAATATGGAACGGTTTGGCGTTTCGGTGCCAACGAAAGTACAGAAATTCATTTCTTTAAAAAGGTGAACATTGGTGGCAAAAAAATTAAAGCAGGTACTTACAGCTTATTTGCCATCCCGAACAAAGATACCTGGACCATTATTGTAAATGGCGAAACCGATAAATGGGGTGCTTTTACGTATAATCAATCAAAAGATATGGTGCGCGTAAATGTTCCGGTTAAAACATTGGTTAAACCGATAGAATATTTCTCGTTAACCTTTACACCCGCTACGGAAGGTGCGAACCTGATTATAGGCTGGGACAGAACGCAGGTAGAATTACCGATCAGTTTTTAAGAATAGAAATAAAGAAAACAAGAAAATCCCGGTTTATGGCCGGGATTTTCTTGTTTAACGTGAATTTGAAACCAGTTTTCTGGCTTCACTTTCACTGGAAATAAATACTTTATACACCTGGCTGATTTTCCACTCGCCATCTTTATTTTTTTCGATGATGACAAAGTTTTGCTGTGCACCATCAAATAGTTCGTAATTAATATCTATCCGGGCAATTACCAGGGCGTCGCTTTCTGAAACAATAGTAGAACTGATATTGCAATCGCGTTGTACCACACCCTCGTTTTTTTTCATCTCACTCAATACCTCACTTGCTTTATGTTTAATTACCCTTACATCTCTATTTGAGGTAAAAACAGCATCCTCGCTTAAAACAGCTTTCAGCTTCTTGTAATCAGAATTCATATAGCTGTCCATATAATAATTGATCACTGATTTATGGCTTGCGGTTGGCTTTTCGGTAGCCAAAACATGATTGGTGATTGTAATACCTAGTAATAAAATCACTAAAGCTTTTAGTTTCATAACTATTGGTGTTTTTTTCTTAAAGTTCGGTCAGATTACAGCAAAATAATATGCCGATAACACCTTAATGATGAGGTAACTAAAATGTGATGTAAAACAAAAAAGCCCCGCTCAAAATAAATTGAGGGGGCCTGGATTTATTAATTTTTCATGGTATTAATAGCCTGGGTTTTGTTGTGGTTTTAATACCGGATTGGCATCTAATTCTGATTGAGGAATTGGCGAAACCAATCTGTTATCACCAGATGGGAAGTTTACAATTTTCCAGTGTACGGTAGAACCTGTTCTGTTAACGCCTTTTTTGGTACGCAATAAATCAAAAAATTTATGCCCTTCGCCATATAATTCTTTGTTACGCTCTAACAGGATTTCTTCTATCAGTGCATCGCCGGTGTTTGATGAAACAGCGGTTGCTACTCCTGCCCTTTGCTGTACTGCTAAAAGCGCTTGTTTAGCTGCAGGCTCATTGCTAAGCCTTGCTTCTGCCTCCGCTTCGATCAGATACATCTCTGCAGAACGCATTAATACCTGGTTATTGGCCGTTGTGGTAGTAAAATCGAACTTATTAATCAGATAGCCCTCACCTCTTCTTCTGTAAGCACCGGTGCTAGGATCGGCTGTTGTGCTGCTTTTAACCAAAAACTGCTTTTTACGCTCATCGTTTGCAGCAAAAGAGTTAAAAAAGTCGTCAGTAACCCTAAAACTAGAATATCCAGAATCATAAGGGTCATAAAAAGATGATACGGCTAAGAACCCTTGATTATCATCTGTACGAACATTGATGCCATAAATCCATTCGGTGGTAGCCGTATTAAAACCGGTTAACAATGCCGCAGCAGTACTTAATGGTTTTCCTGTACGCGCCAGTTTTGCGTAACGGCTTGCCTCTGCCCAGTTGCCCATGTTTAAATATACCCTGGCCAATGTGCCTTGAATGGCAGCTTTAGTCATCCTGTAAACACTTGTTCTACCAGTAGGCAAATTTGTTTCTGCATATTTTAAATCATCAATAATAAAAGCATAAACATCTTTTACTTTATCCCTGCCTGGTGTAGGATCGTTAGGGCCAAGCGGACCTCTCACAATAGGTACACCCAATGCTTCGGGATTAACGGTATATGGCTGTGCAAACCAACGGATTAACCAAAAATAAGTGTAAGCCCTCAAAGCCCTGGCTTCAGCCAGAAACTCGGTTTTCTGTGCGTCGGTTATCGGCGCAGTAGGGATATTGGCAACAAATTGATTCGCGTTAGCAATCACTTTTCCACTGTATTCCCACCAGGCACCAACATCACCGTTGCTAGAGGTTTCGATAAACTGATATTGTGCTACAAAACGGTTATAATTTGCGGCACCACTTACAATCATTACATCATTCCCTTTTACATCGGCACTTAAAATCATATTGTTAGTGTAGCCGGAGAATGTTGTTAAATCGTAAATACCCGTCATAGCCGCCTGAATTTTAGCCAGCGATGAAAATGCCTCTTTTGAGTTGATTTGTTGGGTAGGGCTTACCTCAAGAAATTCCTTTTTACAAGCAGTTAGATTTACCAATAACAGTAATGTACCGATGTAAATGGTGGTTTTATATATTTTTATATTTTTCATTTTTCTCTAAATTAAAATCCAACATTAAGGCCCAACGTAAACGTTTTAACATTCGGAATATCATTATTGGTTAAGCCGGTAAGTGCCGATTCAGGATCCATACCTTTATGCTTAGCAAGCGTGAAAGGGTTTTCTGCAGTTGCATAAATCCTAAGCGTTGATAAATGAATGGCTTCTAACCAGTTTTTCTTTAATGTATATCCTAAAGCAATGTTTTTTACACGTAAGAAAGACCCATCGTATAGGAAACGGGTAGATGTGCTGTTCCCCAAATCGGTATTGTTGATTACAAAACGAGGTACATCTGTTACGTCACCTGGTTTTTGCCAGCTATTGAAATTATCAACCGATAATTGTTTACCCACATTGGCACCTCCATGCATTAAATTTCCATAAAGGGTATCATAAATTTTTCCACCTGTTGAGAAATAAGTGAATACACTTAAATCGAACTGCTGGTACCTAAAGGTATTGTTAAAACCACCAGTAAATTTAGGCAATGATGAACCGAAATTATTGTACCTGGTAGCTGTTGACCAGTTTTTAGTGGTGATTCTGTTGCCTGTTGATTGACCGTTCACCACTTCATCCATATACCACATTGGTTTCCCATCAGCTGCGTCTACTCCTGCGTACTCGCGTAAATACCAGTCGTATCTGCTACCTCCAACAGTCCATCTTTTGGTCGCATCATCGGCATCAATAACCTCAGCCTGAGTCATTTTTTTGATCTTGTTTTTGTTAGAAGTAATGTTGAATGAAATGTTCCAGTCGAAATCTTTGGTTTTAACCGGATTTGCATTTAATAATACCTCCACACCATAATTATCCATCGAGGCTAAATTGGTGGTTAGCGTACGGAAGCCGGTTAACTGCGAAACGGGCTGGCCAAATAGTAATCCTTTAGAGCCACGTTTATAGTAAGAAACCTCTCCACTTAATTTTCCTTTAAAAATGGCAAATTCTAATCCTAGATCGAAAGTTGAATTTTGCTCCCAGCGTAAATCAGGGTTTGGTAATTGGAAATAATTGATACCTGATTGGCCTTCATAGTTTTTACCCAATGCATATAAGCCCTGTGCAGCATAACGTTCGATCCTGTCGTTACCAGATGTACCATAACTTCCTCTTAATTTCAACTCGTCAAGCCAGCTTACATTTTTAAGGAAATCTTCTCTTCCAATACGCCAGGCACCACCCACAGAGTAAAATGTTCCGTATTTATGGTCATCACCAAAAACAGAAGAACCATCTCTTCTTACGCTTCCAGATAAATAATATTTGGTATCGTAATTATAGGTTAACCTGGAGAAATACGATGCAAATCTTTTCTGGGTATAATAAGATTGGGTAGTATTTGGGGTTGAAGCAGAAATTAACTCATTGGTACCCGGAAAAGGAAAACCTGTAGCCTGGGCATAAATGTAATCCTGTTTGGTGCGGTAAGACTCCTGACCCAATAATACGTTAAAACTGTGCAGATTAAAAGTTTTATCGTAGGTTAAGGTGTTTTGGAAAGTAACCGTAACATCTTCTTTAGTATAACGGTATGCCCTGCCTTTAACACTTACCCCATCGCCATGTTCCATATTATAAAACTGACGTTCGCGGTTATTGATGTAATCAACAGCCACCATGGTTTTAGCTGTAAAATCTTTTAAAAATTTAATTTCGGCATAAGGACTCGTGATCACCCTGTTGGTGATGGTATTGTATTCGTTTAATTTTGATAAGCCAACCGGGTTAAAATCAGGTGTAACCGGATTGATGTAGTTATAAACCGGACTGCCAGTGGCATCATATACCACATTTCCGTTTGCATCCCTTACATATAAAGGATAAATATTTGCGGTTTGATCGGCAAAGTTTACCGGGTTATCAGAACCTGTGCTTCCTGCCGGGGTATTTTGCTCGGTACGGGCCAAACTATTGTTGATCCCTATTTTTAAGAAATCGGTCACATCAGAATTCATGTTAAACTTACCCGAATAACGTTTAAAATCTGAACGGATTACGATACCATTCTGCTCAAAATATCCGCCAGAAACAAAGAATTTAGTTTTCTCGTTACCTCCACTTGCCGATAAGTCGATATTTTTGGTAACACCTCTGCGCAATACTTCATCGCGCCAATTAGTATCGTAAAGCAATGCTGCACCATTGGCCAATACACCGTTTGCGCCATAAGGATTAGCGGTATTATATGGGTTTACAACCAATTTACCATTGGTTAATCCATTTGCGGCTGTAGCTGCAGCAGCTGGCGTTAAACCTGCGGCCAGGCGTTGTGCATAATACACATCCCAATAGGTTTTGTAATATTGGGTGGCATCCATTACCTCTGGTTTATCTACTGCCTGATAAGAGTAACCGGTATAGGCGCTCAGGTTTAATTTGGTCTGCCCCGCTTTACCTTGTTTGGTGGTAATCAATACTACGCCATTTGCTGCCCTTGAACCATAAATGGCTGCTGCTGTTGCATCCTTTAGTACTGTTAACGAAGCAATATCATTCGGATTAAGTGTAGATAATACATCAGAAGTTTGCGCTACGTTACTTAAATCGCCATTGGTAATCGGAATACCATCTACTACATAAAGAGGCGTGCTAGAGGCAGAAAAAGAGCCTACACCGCGAATACGCACAGTAGAGGTTGCTCCTGGCTGACCAGACACACTGGTTACCTGCACACCTGCTGCTGCCCCTTGCAATGCTTTTTCGAAAGAGGTAACCGGACGGTCCTTTAAAACATCGCTATCAACTACTGCTGCCGATCCGGTAAAGTTTTCTTTCTTTATCGTTCCGTAACCAATAATCATTACGTCCTGCAGGTTTTTAGAAGACGAAACCAATCGTACAGTTAGTGTTTCGCCCGTTATTTTTACTTCCTGTTCAGTATAGCCTACGTAACTGAGTACCAAAGTCTGTGCATCTGCAGGTACCGAGATCGAAAATGTTCCCTGCCCTGTAGTTTGGGTTAATTGTGATGTTCCTTTTATTTTTATTGATACACCAGGCAACGGCAAGCCATCGTCTGCATCAACCACTTTTCCGGTGATTGTTTTATTTTGCGCCAGGGCGTTGAAATAAGACAAAACGGTCACCATTAAAATCAATAGTAATTTTTGTTTCATGTTGAGAAATAAATAGTTAGTAATTAGTTTATAGTTTAGTTTTTAGCCGGGGTGCATGAAACCAAATCAATAAGCAATTTAGGGGCTATCAAAATCTCAAAATGTGCGAAAATCACCGTTTTTGATAAAGGGGCCATAAACGCAAAAAAGCAAACTCCAATCCTGGCAGTTTGCTTTTTTAATCATTATTAACCTAAACAGGAAAAAACTTCTACAAATTGTCCTGCAAGAGCTTCAAAAATAGTTTCATCCTGATATACAAAATATGCAGAAATCACTATTTATATTTTAATTCAACCTACTCTTCTTATACTTTAAAGGAGTAATATTGAACGTATTTTTAAATAACCTGATGAATGAGCTTGGGCATTCAAAACCCACTAACCCCACAATTTCATTTAAAGAATAAGTGGTGGTCTGTAATAATCTTTTGGCCCGGTTTAATCTCAGTTGCATCAAAAACTGGTAAGGACTGATCTCGTAAGCCTCTTTAAATGTCCTGAGCAAATGGTTAACCGATAAACAGGCCTGCTCTGCAATAGCCTCCAGAGTGATATTCTGGTTGTAATTACTGCTAATGTATTCTTTGGCTAGTGTTAATCTTTTTAAAACCTCCTCGCGGGTTTTGGTTTTGATAAAGCTGAGTTTATCCAGTTTCTGCACCACTTCGCGATCATAAATTTTATAATAGTTTAAAAGGCAGTGGTGCATATATTCATTGATCAGCATTTCGTCTTTTAAACCCTTATCGAGCTGGTTTTTAAGGTGCTGTACGTTAAAGCGCATATCGCCGGTAAAAGGATATAAAGATTCGATAAATGACGGCCTGCTTTTAGCCTCTTTCCCATCCAGTAAACTTTCGTTGCTGCCGGAGAGGCTATGATGAAAATCAGTAAAAAAATGCTCTCCGAAAGAAACTGAAAATGTATTTACAGGGCTTATCGAATCTATTTTACTGCAAAAGTTCGTTCCGGCGTTTACCACCGCAAAAGTATCAGGGTAAATACTGAATTTTCGTTTATTGATTTCGCAATCTTCGGCGCCGTTAAAAACAAATTTAATGGTATAAGCATCGTTCTGTTGCTCATAAACGGCTTCGCAAGTGCTTTCGCTTACAATTCTGTTTCTGTTGCTCAATTCTTTAACGTACCTCATGCCATTAATCTTCATTATAGTTACGCTGTTCTAAAATGATAAATTCGTTACCATAGGGATCAGAAAATGCAGCACTTAAACCCTCGCTTAAATAAGATGGTGTTTTTTTAAAAACAACTCCTCTCGATTTTAACCTGCAATAATCCTCCAGGCAATCATCACTTTGCAATACAATTTTATTGGTCTGGTTTTGATGCCGATGTTCCGAAAGAAAAATATTAGTTTCGCCGTCTGCCTTAACCAATATTCCTTTTTCCTGGCCGGGAAGCGTGGTTGCTTCCGTAGGCATCCCTAAACAATTGGCATAAAAGGCCCCCGCATCATTTAGTTGCTTCACTTGCACATAAAAGAATTTAGCAGAGGGACTCATTATTCCGTTTAATTGTATGGTGTAAAATTAAAGCGGAATTGAAAAGGAAGGATCACCCAAAAAGGGTGATTTTAGCATTATTTTTTAAAGGCAGATTCTTATAACTTAAATAAAACGCTTTTCTTTTGCGGTTTTAATGGCTTCGGCCTTTGAGTTTACATCGAGTTTGATGTAGATATTTTTTACATGGCTCCTTACCGTTTCCTGGTCGATAAAAAGATCATTGGCAATTTGAGGTTTGGTTTGTCCATTGGCTATCCTGTCCAATATCTCTGTTTCTCTTTTGGTTAATGGAGAGTTCAGGTTCTTTTGAAAAGAATGCATCACAATCCGCGCTACATTAGTGCTCATGGCACCGCCGCCTGTACTTACTTCCCTAACGGCATCGATAATTTTTGCCGCGCTCGAATTTTTGGTGAGGTAACCGCCCGCCCCCATGGTTAAAGCTTCGAATACGAGTTCGGGCGAATCGAATACGGTTAAAATGATGATATGGGCATTTGGCAAAGTTTTTTTGATAAAGGGCAATGCCTGTAAACCATTTGTACCTGGCATCTGGATATCAAGCAGGATTACATCCGGCTGATCGGCATCTAAATGTTTCCTGGCCAAATCGTATGATGCGTAAGAATTTACAACGGTAAAATCTTCTATATCAGTTAATAGCGACTCATAGCCCATTCTTAAAATATCATCGTCTTCTATTAAAACAATTCGTATAGTATGGTTCATTTTGGGTGTGTTTAATGATTAGACGGCTTTTATGCTATTTTGTGACAGGAATCCGGGTAGAAATTGTGGTTGTGGTCCCTTTTCCTTTAATAGAAGAAATCTGGAAAGTAGATTTTATCCTTTTACAACGTGTTTGAATATTGTTTAAACCTCTTCCCCTTTCAACGGATTCGAGATCGAAACCCTGGCCATCATCCGTGGTTAAAATATTGATGGTATGGTGATCCGTTTCGATAACCATAATGAGCACCTGTGTGGCTTTTGCATGTTTTAATACATTATTAAGCATTTCCTTAAAAATAAGCGTCAGGTTGCGGTTAAACTCCATTGATAGGTGCAGCTTTTGGTACTTAGGCAATACCCCTTCCATTTTAAAATCAACGCCTGTATTCTGGAATAAATCAATGCCAAAGTTTTTAATGTGTACCAAAATTTCGAAAAGATTATCACTGTGCGGATCCAGGGCCCAAAGGATATCTTTTGTACCGGTATAAAGCAAGCCTGCATTTTCCCTGATCAAGCGGATCAGTTCTTTCTGGTCTTTCTCCGCCCCATCTACTTTTTTATCTAAAAGCTCCGATAAAACATTAATCCGGGTTAATTTATTGCCGATATCGTCATGAAAATCTTCTGCCGTCTGCTTCCTGATTTTTTCCTGCTCTTTTAATTTTAATTTTTCGAACTGGTATTTTTTCCTTTCACGGGTTTTAAAAATGAGGTAGAAAATAAGCCAGATCAAAAAGATCATCACCAGAAAAGCAATAATCTTGAACAAAACAGTATCGTAATAAGGCGGTACAATGGTAAAACTAAACTGTTCGATATTGGATTGTTGACCGTTTGCAATGGCATATACCTGAAAAGTATAACTTCCTGGCCTGATGGCAGAATATTCAATTTCTGTATTGGGTACAGGTTTACTAAAATCGTTATCTATTCCAACCAGCTTATAACGGTAAAGCACACTTTCGGGGTTTGTGAGGTACACGCCTTTAAAACTGATTGAAATGTGGTTCTGACTATAGTTTAACTTGTAAAAGCTATCGTTTCTGCGGTTTAAATCAATAGAAAGATCTTTCGACCTGTCATTTTTATGAAAAACACTGACCTGCTGAATATGGATAAAAGGGCTTTTTTTGTTCTGGCTTTGGGGTACAATTTTGCATTGGATCAGCCCGTTGATGGTCCCCACCAAAATATTGTTTTTGTAATTGATAATCGCGTTTTGATTACACTCTACAATTAACGCATGATCTCTAAAAACATCGTAGCGTTGCTCCTGTTTATTAAAGGTTAACTTATTGATTCCACGCCCCGTTCCCGCCCATAAATTTCCACCATTATCAGTGGCCAGGCTATAAATATCATTAGAGTTAAGTCCGTTGGCAACTACATAACGTTTAATTTCTTTTGTTTTGAGGTTCCAGGTGATGATGCCATCTCCCAGCGTTGCAAAAATCAGGTTATCACCATGTTTAAGGATGCTTAATATATGTATGTGGCTAAGTGCTTTAATCTGGAATGTACGGTCGATTTTTTTATTTCTGATGAGCGTAACGCCATTAGAGGTTCCCAGCAGCACACTATCTTTACTTAAGGGATAGGGAAAAATGCAGGAGGAATAGCCTTCAAAGCCAGTTATTTTTTCAATTTTCCCATCTTTTAAATAAGTGGATGATTTTAATCCGTTTATCCAGATGCCGCCTTCACTATCCTCTCCAATACAACTGTTATCAAAACGTTCGGGCTTTAGTACCTGCGAAAATTTTTGACCATCGTATTTCCAAACGCCGTTACCATAAGTTGATATCCAGATATTTTTTGCTCTATCAGCATAAACGAAATAGATTTTTTTATCCTTGAAAACCGGATTATCGATCTGTACTACTTTTTTGCCGTCGTACTTAAAAACCCCTTTATTATAGGTGCCAAACCATAGGTTGTCGTTTTTATCTGCAGCAATCCCACTTATGGGGTAAGCTATGTTCTGACCTTTAAATTTATTATAGCGAATAAAAGCATCACCCTCATACTTATAAATCCCATCACTGAAACAAGAAATCCAGACGTTGTTTTCTGCATCGCTAAAAATCTCGTTTACCTGATTATCGCTCAGCCCGTTTTCGGCATTAAAATAAATAAAAGAACCGTTTTTATGGATAAGGTATGCTCCTTTTTCAGAACCTACCCACATGTTGCCTTTATTATCCTGTGCTAAAGCGTAATAGGTATCAATAGCTGGGTTTTTAAAAAAAGGTTTGGTTATTCCGTTTTCGAACACATAAATACCGCTACGGTAGGTTAACAGGTAAACTTTGTTCCTGTTTTTCTGGTCGAAAAGGATTTTTCTGATGGATAGCGCACTAATTTCGGCGGGCAATTCCTGATAAATGACCCATTTGTTATTTTTGAGCTGATAAATCCCTTTTTCTGCAACAACCGCATAAAGATTACCATATTGATCGGCATTAATGGCATTTACATATAATCCTCCTAAAGGATAGAAAGCAAGCTTGCCTTTTTCAATTTTAAAAAGTTTACGTTCGGTTATTCCCCAAATTGTACCCTGCTTATCTTTTAACAGATGGCTTACGTTTTTCCCTGAAAATATGGTGCTTATTTTTCCCTTTTTTAGCACATTGATCCCCACCTCGGTTCCAAAATAAATCTGCCTCTGGTTATCTTCAAGGATGCAGTTTACCGAATTTGAGCTCAAGCCATCGGCTTTGCTGTAAGAAGTAAATACTTTTCCGTCGAAATTGCTTACGCCCCCAAAAGTACCCAACCAGAGCGTTCTGTCTTTTGCCTGGTAAATAACCATTACCTGCGATTGTGGCAGGCCATCTTTTAAACTGTAATTGGTAAAGTTATAGCTTTGGGCCGATAGCTGAAGGCTACAAACCAAAATGAAAGAAATTATGAGATTTATCTTGACTATAGACAGTTTACTGCACATACAATACAAAATAAGTATAATTTCTTTCAAAAGCCATCCCCCTTTTTGGGGGATATTTTATGCGTTACCCATATATGGATCGGTTTGGGTAATTTCTCCGGTTTCTATTTTACCTGCATAACGTTGCTTAAAAACAGTATTGCCTGTTTGTACAATACTGAAATCGTACCAATTGGCATTTTTTGCGAGGTTAAACACGGCACTGGCACTCGATTTCGCCTTTATGCTTACTGTTTTAATACCTGTTTTATATTTGTTATCTATTATTTGCAGGGTAATTAAAACAGCACTTTTGTTCTCTATGGCAAAAACAAGGTTTCCGTTAAGTTTTTTACTTACCAAACCACTTTGTTCTGGATAGGCTTTTATCGAAACAGCAGGATTCTTTTTACTTCCGGAAAAATTCCTGTAGAAACCATTAGGCCCGCTGATGGCAAGGTCGTAAGCTTCGTTATCGAAATCATCTATTTTGATATTGTCTTTCAGCATATCGCCAGCCTTTACTGCATAAGCCCAGGTTTTACCTGCCACCCCTTTAAATTTGGCGATGGTATTCATATTGAACGGTGCGCCAATACTTTCAGTTTCACTGCCGAATAAGGTTTTAGCCGATTGGAAAGTAAGCTCGATTTCGTTGTTCACCACATTTGCATCTACCATTAAGTGGTAAGGCAGTGCGCAGGCATGTTTGGTTCCATTCTCCTGTTTAGGCGCATGGATTGATGTTTCACGTGAAAAGGATTCGAATTTATTGATTTTAGCTACCTCGGTTTTATTCAGGGCCGTTGGACCAACCTGTGCGGGTTTGTTTTTAGCATTTCCGATATTGGTTACCACCACATCGCGTTTTAAGGGCTCAGGAGATTTAATCTCTTCACCGTTGTAGGGTCTGAATACGGAAGTTAAATCGCCGGAAATATTTCTGCGCCAATCGCTGATGTTGTTACTTTTAACAGCTTTCCCTGTTTTTTTGGCCAGCCATTTTTCCATAAACATCAATGAAGAGGTATGGTCGAAAACCTGCGAATTTACAAAACCGCCCTTACTCCATGGCGAGGCAATAACCAAAGGTACACGGTAACCCAAACCAATCGGACTTCCCTTCCTTGCCTCGAAATCTGTTGCATAATTGATTCCGCTTGATACTTTTCCACTGCCCGGATCATCAGGATTCGGAACTACAAAAGGCGGCTGGTGATCGAAATAACCATCATTTTCATCGTAGGTTAAAACGAAGATTGTTTTTTTCCAAACCTCAGGGTTTTTCGTTAGGATATCCAAAGCCTCACTTACATACCACGTTCCATATAATGGCGAACTGGTATGGTCTGAAAAACGCTGTGGAGCCACTAACCAGGAAACGGTTGGCAGTTTTCCGCTGTCTACATCTTTTCTAAACTGGTGGAAAATATCCCCTTTTGGAACATTGATGGTTTCTGATTGGCCCTGATCATTTTTAAAGGTAAAAGGCTCAAGTTCCAGGTAATCTTTTTGAGAAATATTGGTGGTAAAGGCTTTATCAACCAGATTTTTCTCCTTTTGCGACAATTTATCGTATTTCTCCTGAACTTCTTTAGCTGTTAAGGCAGGTTTAACGGTATTATCGCCGTTTTTTCTGAAATAAGCTGATAATTTAACATTGTGTCTGCTGATGTATTCAACAGGATTATCACCGTAATTTCCCAACCAATCGTCTATTTCACCTTCAGGAAGTTTTGATGTCCAAAGTTCGTTTTGGTAAATGCGCCAGTCGATGCCATTATCTTCCAACGTTTCCTGAAAAGTTGGCCAGTCTACAAATACATTGTTCTGCGATTCCGCCTGATCATTGTTCACTACCGCCACACGGTTTGCGCTTTTCTCTCCACGAATGGTTCCGGTGAAAAAGAAGAGGCGGTTTGGTGTTGTTCCGGTTAATGAAGAACAAAAATGCTGATCACATATCGTAAAGGCATCGGCCATGGCATAATAGAAAGGAATATCATTCCGATCATAATAGGCCAAAGTCATCGGTGTTTTTACGGGTAGCCATTTATCATAACGACCGCCATTACGCGCGGCAACCTGATCATTCCACGAGTGTGGCAAACCACCTTGCCAGGTAATTTTCGTTTTGTTAATGTCGACATGAAAAGGTGCATAGGTATAACCCTGACCATCTTTTTGCAGCCAAACTTTGTTACCATCCGGCTGTATGTGCGGATGTGGATCATTAAAGCCACGAACGCCTTTCATTTTACCGAACATATGATCGAACGACCTGTTTTCCTGCATCAAAAAAACAATGTGTTCTGCATCATAAAAGGTGCTGCCTGGCTCTGGGTTAATCGACATGGCTTTTAGCACCGAACTGGGCAAAGTATTGGCCATGCCCGTGGCCCCGGCAAACAAGGCCGCTTTTTTTAAAAATTCTCTACGTGAGTCCATAAATTATACAATATAGCTTAGATACCGCAAGTTATAGTTTTCAGTTAGCATTTTTCAGTTGACAGTTAAATTTATAGTTCAAATTAGTCCGAAGTCCTTAGTCTGGAGCCCAAAGTCGATTAAGCAATCTATCCCAACAATAAAACAATCCAGCAATGAAACATTCCCCTGTTTTCAATTGGAAGTTTGCAATTTTCAGTTAACCTTTTAAACGAACCCACGTTACTTCTGAAACACCCTTACATAATCAACCTTCATGGTTGCCGGGAAAATAGCATCATCAACACCTTTTTTTCCACCCCAGCCGCCACCCACAGCTACATTTAAAATCACGTGGAAATTCTGATCGAAAGGCCAATCGCCCGATCCTTTTTTGGTATTGTTAAAAGTGAGGTATTTTTGATCGTCGATAAAGAAATCAATGCGATCGGCAAACCATTCTATGGCATAAACATGGTACTCGGTATAAGGATTATTAACCTTTAAGGCTTTACCTACCTGAGTTTTGATGACGTGGTTAAATTTTTCGGTATGTACGGTTCCATGCACACTGTCAGGATCGTAGCCCACATGTTCCATAATATCAATTTCGCCGCTTTTTGGCCAGTTACCATATTTCCAATCAGTTGGTAATGCCCAAATTGCAGGCCACAAACCCCTGCCTTTTGGCAACATAGCGCGCACTTCTACTCTGCCGTATTTAAAGTCGAATTTGTTTTTGGTTACCAGCCTGGCCGAGGTATAATGGTTGGCCTCTTTATCAGCCTTTATCGCAGTAATATTCAGGTTTCCTTTTTTTACCACGGCGTTTGCACTATCGGCATCAGTGTAATATTGAAGCTCGTTATTTCCCCAGCCTTTTCCGCCCACGTCATAACTCCAGTTTTTGGCTAAAGGCAATCCGGCATCATCAAATTCATCTGCCCATTTTAATTTCCACCCTTGCACAACCGGCGTTTTTTTAATTTCTTCGAAAAGCAATTCAGGCTCGTTAGTGGTAATATAATCTACTTTATGTGCCAAAAGCCACTGCATCTCCGGTGCCGTATTTACCGTCCAGGCATTTACAGTTAAACCCAGTTTTTGCGCGTTTTCGATCCAGTTATCTTTTTGGTAAACACTATAATGATAATCAACACCCGTTAATTTATCTGCTTTCATCTGCTCGGCACTGATTTCACCTCTTAAATAAGCCACTTTTGCTTTTGGCAATAAAGCTAAAACACGTTTGCAGTAATCGTAATCAAAACTGATGTACTCTACCCAGTCCGTTACTTTTAACTTCTGCACCATTTCTACGGATTTATTGGTGACGTCAATACCGCGTTCTTTACTGATGAGTGATGGTTTGATCTCCAAAATCAGTTTCGTACTTTTCTGTTTTTTTCCTTCGAGCAAATAAGCCTCTAAAGTTGGGATCTTCTCCCCATTGCTCATGGTTTTAGTCAATAACTCATTATAGCTAACTTTTTCGATGGTTAAACCCTGAAATTCCGGATCGTGGTTAATCACCAAAACACCGTCTGCCGTCATCCATACGTCGAACTCTGAGCCATAACAGCCTAGTTTTACAGCTTCATTTAGAGAAGCGATGGAATTTTGAGGGAAATTGTTTTTCTTCCAGGCGCCACGGTGCGCGATTACCTGGTTTTTGTTCCAGTTAAATTTTTGGGCAAAAGAAGCAGTAAAAATGAACAACATCAGTGCAGAAATAAGTACTCGTTTCATGTTTTGGTTTTATTTATGAAGCCATCATAATCAATCATTCTATAGAGATCTTAAAGTCATGCTGGCCTTGTTATGCGGATGAAAATTCAAAAGTAGATTTTTAGCCCGAAAACAAAATAAAGTTAATGTAACCATTATATGAACAAAAACAAAAAGCTTACCCATCCGGATAAGCTACTTTGATCATTAACTATTCAATATTCCACCACTTCTACATGATGTAATTTCTTATTTATTTCGAGCCCATCGGTTCTATCAGTTCTGCTTTCATTTTATACCTGCTGCTATATGTGGCAGCCATTTTTATAAATTTGTTATAACCACCCTCATCGTGCGCTTTTTTATGTATTGCCGCAGCAGTTTTCATAAACTCAAGACCGCTATCTTCTGTAACAATGGCATCAGCCCATTGACAAAAGAGTTTGGTAATTTCTGGTGTAAAACCATTTTTAACCAGTAGCGTACTGTAAAGCGCATTGAAGTGATATTGATATAAAACCGGATTTTTGATTGAGAATTTCAGAAAACATGCAGTATCTTTTTTTATACTCAAAAAGTATTTGTTGCCTAAAGTTTGAAGGCATATTTTCCAGCTTTTATCTGAAAAATATTTTTTCTGGCTTGCCAAAAATCTTTCAAAAGCAAGATCATTCAAATCTGTTTTTAATGTTTTGACCAACTTTTGCGTTAATCCATAATCTATTACAGGCTGCAATACATCCTCGCCATAAAGAGATGCGAAACCATTATAATCAGAAAAAATAGTTGCAATTGCCTTTTCATCAGCCGATCTCGAAACCAAATAAGGCAACAAGGCATTCTCGGCCTTAAAGTTTTTTACCGTATCACTATAAGCAGCCAAAGTACTGCCTGATAGCCCTTTCCTTGTTTTACAGAATTCTATATAAAAGGCCGGGTATTTCTTTTCTTCGTATTTTGTCGAAAAACCAGATAAAAACTGATGTTCGCTTGCCTTCTGGCGTGCGCTGGTAAACAATGCGATTAAATTTCCAGGATCTTTATATCCCGATGATGAGCTGATTAACTTTCCATCTCCATTTAAAATTAAAAAAGTTGGGAAACCATTTAAAATGTGCTGCACTTTTAGGGTATCGCCTAGTTTATCTTTAAAAATATCGACTTTAAGCATCAGGAAATTTTTATCCATTTCTGATTTTACTACAGCATTTGGAAAAACATTTTCATCCATTTGAGCACATGGAATGCATCCTGTGAAGTAACAGTCGACAAAAATGAGTTTGTTCTCTTTCTTGGCTTGCTGCAATACGCTATTTAACGATTGGCTTTGCGCAAAGCAACCAAAAGCAACCAGCCATAAACAAAGTGTATGGAGTAATTTTTTCATCTGTGTAATTATTTTTTGGTTATGGATATATTTTGTTTTTCACCGTTTACGGTATAAGAAATTTTAAATGTTTTACCCGATGGGGCTTCTAAAACCAAAAGCATTTTCTTGCTGTTTTTAAGTAGAACTGATGTGGCAACTCCATCAATATCTTCAATCACCTGTCCCGCTTTTATCGTTTCACCTTCCACCGGAGCCACTATGCTTAATAATTTTAATTTTCCATCCTGATCGAAGCCGAATAAATACGCACCCAAAACAAAATCGTTGGGGAAATTTAAGGTATGGTTCGGTACAAAATGAATTTCCTTTTTCTGCATGTTGATGGTAAAATTATACCTGCCGATGGTGCGTATCCCGATAGAGCCATCAAAACCAGGATTCCAGTTTTCGCTCTGACCACCTCCCGCCATTAGGGTAACCGGGAAATTTGAAAGCTTGGGCATGTTGGCAAAAGAGAATGCCGCCGCTTTTCCACTGTACGTAGGCGTGCTTATGCCCATACTGGTGGTTGTACCATTGTATTCGGGCTTAAAACCGCTTACCAGCAATTTATTTTTTTTGACAAAGGGCCTGAAACAGATGAGGTTGTACGATGCGCCGGTATCAAACACAAATTCTCCGGCATTTGCCTGCCCTGGCATAATGCTTACCTCGCCAGGGATGATAAACAAACCGGCTGGCAAACTAACCGGAACAGAAGTCCCTTGATCATTGTACTGGTAATCGCCGAAATTGTACAGGTAAAGTTCTTTCTTATCGAAATCGACTTTGGTAATGTAGTTTTTGGCAATGCTGTTCCCGATGATACCATCGCTGCCTTTATGCATTTCAGGGAAAATTGCGAAACTCTGGTTTTTCAACACAAAAGTATCGAGCTGAATGGTATTACCTTCTGAAACGGATATCTGCATGTTGCCACCCACCACCGAAGTGCTTTGCTGACGAGTAGCTTTAATTCCTACCGAATCGGCAAGTGATTTTGTAATGGCCATTCCATCGGCACCGGTATCAAAAAGCAACTTTAAAGGCCGTTGGCTGTTATTTACCTTAACGGTTAAAATAATCGATCCATCTTGAACTTCAAAAGGAATTTTAGCCACCAAAAGGGATTTTTTATAGCGGTTCATGCCATAAAGCTGGTCGAATATATCAATGTAACGCAACTTGTAATTAGAATCTACATAAACCCCGCTTTCCTTCCCTGCTTTACCTTTATTGAAAGGTATGATGGTAAGTTGGATTCCGTCAACGGTTTTTGTTTCGTTTTTAAGTTGAACGGAATCGCAGGCATAACGCTGCAAAATGGTTTTTAGCATTCCTTCTGCGGATGGTCTGGTATATGCTGCAATAGAGAAACCGACGCTTAAATCATCTTTTATGGTTTCAGCAGATTTTGTGTGGAAAAGCACATTCAAATGGCTGATAAGTGCTTGGGCATTATTCTGTGCCTGTGCAATTATTGGGCAAAAGAACAGGACCATGATGGTTAGAATTTTAAATTTCATTATTGGGTAGATGGTTAACTGCCTTTTTTTGTATAGGAGATTTTTGCCGAGGGCAGATCCGAAATTTCGCCCCATACCCTGATGTTCTGGTTATTGATGAGCAGCATCAACGTTGATTTAACATTTGCCGAAGAAATATTCAGGTTGGCCGAAATTAACTTTCGCTGTTTAGGAACTTTTAAGGTGAAAAAATCGTTACTGCCATTGGTTTTATAGCTTCGAGAAATGCCACTATCATCCGAAAATGAAATCCATACCGATTTGTTCTTAAGGCCTCTCAATGTCCCGCTGATCTGTATGGTATCTTTTTGCAGGCTTAACTCAGGGATAAAAAGGAACAAAAGCGTTGCCAGCAATAAGTTTTTTATTGTAATCATGGAATAATTGAAAATATATAAAAAAGCCCTGCCACCGGTATTGCGGCAAAGGCTTAAGCACTAATTAGCGAGTGTTTTTTGAAGCAAGGCTTTAAGTTCTGGCTGCGATGGTCGCGGAGAATCGACCGTTACAATTTTGCCCTGTTTATCGAAAACTAAAAAGCGCGGAATGGTATTGATTTTATAATATTTGGAAAACTCATTTCCCGGACCTCCGGCAAAAAGCTGTAAACCACCCAAATTCTCATCTTTGATCATTTTAAGCCATTTTTCTTTGTCTTTTTCGGCATCGGTAGATAAGCTGATGATCTGCACATCTGTGCCTTTCATTTCTTCTTCTAATTTTTTAAGATATGGGATTTCGGCTTTGCAGGGGCCGCACCAGGTTGCCCAGGTATCAACCAACACCACTTTTCCTTTAAAATCTTTCATGCTGTACATTTTACCAGTGTTATCAGCATAAGAAAACTCGTAAGCATCGGTTCCCGGTTTGTAGGTTAACAAAGGGTTCATGATGTTGCTGCTACGCTCTTTTTGTGATTTGGTAATTACATACTTATCGTATTTTTCCATTAAGGTTTGATAATCACCTATTGTTTTATATCCTGCTGCATTATCTAAAGCCAGATCGCCTTTCAATGTATCGTTCGGAACGAACGAAGCAAAAAGATCAACCCCTTCAACGCCTCTTTTATAGGCTTTTCCTTGTTGACGCATGTTTACGCTGATGATTGCAGATAGTGTACGGAATCCCCACGGATAACTATATACCTTATTGGTTGTTTTGGCAAAATCCTCTGCTTTTATCGTGCTATAAAAATTGCTATACTCTTCTACTGAAGGGTGTGCCGAGCGGGGAGTATTTAAAAAATTGGTTGCATAACTTGCCAAATCCCAGGCCATTATAGTCTTGATCTCTTTATCAAACCTGGCATTTCCGGTTGTTTTTCCATTTAAGAAAGTTTTGGTTTTGGCCACAACTTCTTCCTGCTCAGGGAAATAATCTACAAAGGTGCTCTGTACCTTCATAAAGTTGATCGCTTTTTGTTCCAATGGGAAAGTTAGGTCGTGCCATTGCGTTAATACCACATTTTCTTTTGAATTTAGTTTACCCGTTAACACATAACTCGAATCGAGCAGGTTAACCGATAACTGTTCGCCACCCTTAAAGTAAAATTTGTAGTTATCGTTAGGGCCATTCTCATTTCCAGTACCGATTACGTATAAGCCTTCGTACTCGGGATAGAATAAGAAGCCAAACTGACCATTCGCGCTTGGATTGGCATTGGCAATTTCTACTGTCTTACCATCTTTTACTTTAAACAGTTTTACGGCAGAGATCCTTTTTTTCTTGAACAACCCCTTAACTTCAATGGGCAGTTGCGCCATTGCAGCAATGCTTGTGATGCACAAAAGTGCACTTAATAGTGTTTTAATTTTCATTGGTTTAATTATATGTTTTGTTTGAAGAATTGATTAACGCTCTCGGTAGGTTAAGCTTTTGATTTTTCCGAAACCCGTATAATTTTTATAGAGTATCAGATCTCCATTTACCGGCGGCACAGTATAAATGCCTAGGCTTCCATTCTGGCCTTCGGGCAATGCGGCATCGTAAGCACCAACCATTAGTTTGTTCGAATCTTTATATTTCGTGGTATTTTTAAACTCGTAAAACTGTAGGAAAGAGACTTTTTTAGTTCCCAGATCCAACATGAGCTTTGTTGTTTTTAACGACATATCGTACTCATAAACCTTTCCGCCCACGCTGTAGAAAATGTAACCTAAATCAGGACTAACGGCATAAAATTCTGCATTGGCAAAATCTGTTGCCAAAATTTCTGCATAATAAGATTGTGCATTATTACCGCTGTTAAACCTGGCCAGCAATCTTTTTGAAGAGTTGGGATCTTTAAGCACGCTAAAAACTTCCCCTCCGTTAAAGCCTACCCATTGCATGTAAATTAAATCCATGCCAGTGGTAAAACTGAATAGTTTTTGGGCATCAGCTGGATCAGGAATCGTGGAACAGGTAGCCGCACTGCCCGCGTGCTTTACAAACCTGCGGTTGGTGGTATCATAAAATACGGCATGGGCACTGGCAACAATCAGGTGGTTGCCCGCAATAAAAGGTGCCACTTTAAATTCCTTCTGTTCGGAGGCAATGTAATTTATCGGGGCTGAATAGTAAATATTCTGTACCCGCTCATAATAATAGGCATTTCCCTTACCAATCATATAAGATGCCCCACTGGCACGCTGCTTAATTACATCGGCATAAAATGCTTCGGGTACATTTCCGAACATTTCGTAAGTGAGCCCCATGGTTTTTGTCCATTTAAAGGTATTTGGATCGACTTTTTGAGTGCTTTTATCAGTGCCAAAATATAAACCATAACTAATCTGATCCGGGCCAACCAATAAACCCGTGCTATAGGTGTAAGCCAGAACAGGTTTTCCTTCCAGTTTTAATTCAGATCCTGTTGTAGCCAATAAATCTGTTATCAGGTCGAACTCCCCGGCAGTATTGAGCGAAAGCATATCTACTCTTGCTTTGCCCGATACATCACACATCATCATCCAGCCTTCGTTAATTTCATTTACTACTTTTAGCGTAAATGGATACCTGAATTTAATACCCGAATTTTTATCGGTTACCGAATAATAAAACTGGTAAGTTCCGGCAATAACCGTCATTTTTACATCGAGATTTTTCGAGGTGGCCAAAACAAAAAGTTTACTTCCACCTAATCCATTTGGTCCGATGTAAGACCATTCGTAAGTATACCGTGATTCGTCGGCACCGGCATCTTCTGTAAATTTTAAATCGGGTTTTAAAACAAATTGCTTACCATATACAGCAGTTAAATCGGTAGCGATGCCACCAACGGTTGACAGCTCGTTTATTTCGTTGTAATTGTAATTTCCCAGATCCTTTTTGCAGGCACTAAAAATGGCTACAATGCAAAGTGCTGCGATTATCATGTATTTTTTGAAAATCATAATCATTAATTTTAGAGTAGAATTATTGAACCGATACACCCATGATCATTTCCGACCCATCATCTTCATAAATGGTATTTCCTGCGGCCTTTTGCTCATTCAGGTACCTTTGCATAAATTTCCCAAAAGCAGTCATTTCGGCAACTGATATGCTGGTATCGATGTACGATGGCTCCACACCAAGTACCTGAGCGATTAAACTGAGTTTTTTTCGGGTAAAAGTGCCAAAGTAACCATCCAGCCAACGCGCAGGTTTTTTTATGATGTCATTTATAAACCACCTGTATTTAATAAAACTCAGCTTTTGCCCGGTAGTGGTATTAATCACCTTATCCCTCATTTCTGTGGCAAAATTTTCATTTGCTTCCAGATTAAAAAACAGGGTAAAATTCTGAAGCTGCATATCAGCAGTTCGGCGGAACCTGATTTTTACCGTATCCTGAAGTTTATTTTTCTTGATACTGAAAGTTGTTGGAAGGAAATCAAAATGTTTTCCGGCAACAGCTGTTGAAGCAGGATCGATAGCCAATTTATACAACCTGTCCTGGTCTGAAACAGTTCCTGTGGTTTTAATGATCATATTTACTATCGAATCGGTATTTTTTGCTAACGAAAACGACATGATCGTAGAATCTTTGATCGCATCGCCAGAAAAGGCTGGTAATCTGGCTGCATCATTAAAATAGATGTCGTTTTTACCCAGATAGCTTTCTAATTTTTTCTCGCAGGCATTGGCCAATATCATCAGGAGCAAACCTGCTGCATAAAATTTAATTTTTTTCATTGCTTTATTTTTTGAGCTTAACGATATTGACTTTCTGATAATGGTAGCGGCACAACCGGGATGATGGTAATATTTCCACTGCCGGTACCATTTCCTACCGAGCTTACATTTCTGCGTTTGTAGTAATAAAAAAGCTGCCCCTCGCCAAAAAATTCTTTTTGATATTCTTTCTGTAATTCGGTGTTTACATTTACCGTTACAGCCAGGTTGGTAAGACCACGGTTAAAACGGACGACATTTAACTGATTAATCCCATCGGCTGCAAGGGGCTCGCATTCGGCAGCGATGTAATACATTTCGCTGATTTTTAACAATGGAATGGTAAACCTGAAGTTTTTGGTTTTATCTA
Source organism: Pedobacter jeongneungensis (assembly GCF_000633455.1). Taxonomy (GTDB): domain Bacteria; phylum Bacteroidota; class Bacteroidia; order Sphingobacteriales; family Sphingobacteriaceae; genus Pedobacter; species Pedobacter jeongneungensis_A. The sequence goes on along the minus strand of NZ_AYMG01000001.1, from coordinate 348,966 downwards.
CTATATCAGCATATTTATAAAAAGTGCGATAGCTCTTTATTCCTGTAGCCGGAATCTGCCAGTTTAAATTGTACCTGTAATCACTTTCGTTTGACTCAAAAACGGCGGTTAATCTTGCTGCAGCTGGCGCCAGAATATTTGCATCGCTAACGGCCGGATCAAATATGCTAAGGTAATTGTTGTACAATTGGGTATTCATAATGCCAAAAATCATTTCGGTAGAAAATACCCTGTCAGGGTTAACTTTCTCACTTAAGGCATTGGTGGTGGTGGTCCATTTAAATTTATCAGACTGCTGAATAACCAATTTGGCTGCTGCAAGCGCCGAAACCTTATCTCCCTTGTACAGATATGTTCTGGCCTCGAGGCCTTTAACTGCATAATAATTTAGGCGATAGTTTCTGCTGTTTTTCACAAAGTCTATATCTGCGTTTGCAGCAGGCAGGTTTACACCAGATGTGATAATGGGATCATCTTTAAGCAGTATTTCGGCACGCAAAAGATCGTTCAATATTTTCTGCATGACCTGGTTTGCAGGTAAAAGTGGATTAATCTTCGTTTGACTATTTTCGTAATAAGGGATCGATTGTTTGGTGGAGTCGGCAGAAGAGTATTTTGGCCCAAAAAGGCGAAGAAGGTCCAGATGTAATAAGGCCCTCATTGCCATGGCTTCACCCTTAAATTGGGCCTCTGTTTTAGTATCCAGCACGCCACTGTATTTCTCCATGTTCTCTAAAAATGTATTAACGTTTAGAATATTGGAATAAGCCTGTGTCCAGATGGCATCGAATGCTGTTGTTGCAGGTGCATCAGTATAGGCGTAAGATGCAATTTTATATAAGCGATGTGTAGAAGGCACATTATAGCGCTGTGCCAATATATCAACGGTTGATAAAGTAAGGTTTTCTCCATAAAGATCGGCTTTTGCCAAATTAATGTACAAACCATTTAATGCCGTTTGAATCCCCGTTTTACTGGTAAAAACCTGATTTTCCAAAACCTTATCTTCAGGTTGAACATCAAGGAATTTCTTGCAGGAGCTGAACAACATCATAGTCGTGACTCCGAATGCTAATATTTTTTTATAATTCTTTTTCATTTATATAGTGGTTAAAATGAAGCCCTGAAACTAAATGCTACTGTTTTAGCGTACGGATAATCTATTCCGCGCTCACGCCTTACCGTTGATGCCGTGAAAATATCATTGGCTAATGCGTTGATATTAAATGACCTTAAACCCAGTTTTTTAAGCCATATCTTGCCATCGAAGGTGTATCCAATGTTAATCGACTCGCCCGTTATGGTATTTTCTTTTTGTACAAAGCGCGATGAAATGGGTGTGGTAGAAGTTTGTGAAATGGATTTGAACTGTGCCACATCACCCGGTTTTTGCCACCTGTCGTAAAGGGCTCTTTTATCCTGATTGAGGGTAATGCTCGAAAAACTGATATTTTCTACTTTATCGAATAAGGCCTGATTAAATATATCGCCCCCTAACTTATAGCGCAGGTTTATACCCAGGTTAAATCCTTTAAACATAAAATTAGTGGTAATCACCCCTTCAACAGTTGGCGTAGTGTTTCCAACCGGAGATATATTTGCCGCACTATAATCAAATGTATACTGGCCACCGGGCGTTAAAAAGATTTCCCGCCCTGTGGCAGGATCAATCCCTAATGATTTGATGGCCCAAATGGTTTCAGCACTATATCCATCCGTAAATCTTAGAGTCGATTTATTTAATTCCTGTTGTTTGTTTAAAGAGTTGAGTGTATTTCCAAATCCGCTGTATTTGCTTTTGTACATCGATCCGGTTAAGCCAAACATCAATACAATTCTTTTTGCCGTATTATATATGGGCGAATAGTTTAATTTAGCTTCTATCCCCCTATAGGTTAAAGCACCTGCATTAAACGGATAGCTGAACACACCTGTTGATGATGGCAGATCGACTGCAACTACCAAAGGATCGGTTTTTTTGCGGTAAGCGTTGATATAACCCGTAAATCGGTTATTAAAAAGCATAAAATCAAGGCCTGTACTAATCTGTGTAGTTTTTTGAGGAGCAAGATCGGGATTGCCCAGTGTGGTTAAACTGATGCCCTGCCCAAATTGGTTATAATTGGTATTGCTGTTATAATTGTAAACCGATACCGAGGTTACCGTTCCGTAATTCTGGTTACCAGTTACACCCATATTACCGTAAAGTTTTAGCCTGTTTATCCAGCTGCTTCCTTTAAAAAAACTTTCATTATGAATATTCCAACCCAAACCCACTGAGTAGTAAGGAGAAAATTGTTTGTTCGATCCAAAAGCTGTTGAGCCATCTAAACGGTAAGAAGCATCGGCCAGGTACCTGTTATCATAGGCATAGTTGCCAGAAAATGTACCATTTACGGTTCTGTATACCGAAGATTCTGCCGATGGCGCTCCGTTTTCGGCATACCCATAAGCAAAGCGGGGGTTGCCTGTGCTTCCCTGAGGGAAACCCTCCGAAACCGTAATAAAACTATTGTTATTGATTTCATTTACTGAAGCCCTGAAATTCGCATTTATTACATGTTTTTCTGCAATAGCCTTGTAATAGGTTAACAGCACATTGGCCTGATAAGATAAATTGCTTAAGCGCCGATCGCGATAAGTACCTTTCTTCAATAGCGGTGTATCTTCAAAATCGCTGCTCTCAGGGGCTCTGAACATTTCGCCATTGGTATTTCCCTTGGTAATCTGAAGTGCACCGTTCAACCTTAAATCTTTGGTAAGATCATAGTTAATGTTTAAATTATTTTGGATTTCCAGGTTTTTAATGAGGTCTTTTTGTGGCAAAGTGCCATCGTAAAGTGGGTTGTTCACTTTTATCTCGGTACCATTTGTTTGTCTTGTAACTTCCAGATAACGCTCGGTGTAATTTTTTTCATAATAAGGATTGGCATTCACATAATTAGAAAATGATCCATAAGGAGAATTTGTTGCTGTATATCCCCTGATGTAAGTCACATTATTTACATTCAGCCGGTTTTTTCTATAGGTAAGATTGATGCTGCCACTATAACTATCCCTACCCGATCCTTTCATTGCCCCGGTTTGGGTTTTGTAGTTCATCCCCACCCCGTAGGTAAAAGCATTATCTCCACCCTGAACAAAAATTGATGAGTTATTCGTATAACCTGTTTGCAGCGGTTCACTAAGCCAGTAACTGTCAACCCCTCTTTTTACATTGGCCAGATGAGAATTATAAAGCTGATCTAAAAAAACCTGTTGTGAAGGATTGGCATCAGCAGTAATGTACCTGCCAGACAAACGTTCAAATTCCAGTTTTTCAGTAGCATTCATCATGTTATAGGCCGATAAATCAGGATTTTCTATCCTAAAATCATTTGAATAAGTAAACTGAAGTTCACCCGCTTTTGGCCTGATGGTTTCGATAACCACTACCCCATTTGATGCTTTTGCACCATAAAGTGCTGTAGAAGCGGCATCTTTTAATATCGTCACTGAGCCAACCCTGTTCATATCCAGATCTACTATTGTCTGTAAGTTGGCCTCAAAACCATCCAGAATAAATAGCGGCTGGTTAGGATCCGATCCAAACTGATCTTTTAAACTCGCACTGGGTACGCTGCTTTTGCCCCTTACCTCAATAACCGGCAAAACATTTGGGTTTGATCCGGCCTGATTATTTTCCATTAAAAGAAAGGAAGGATCCAAAGTTCTTAAACTCTGAATAATGTTGTTGTTTCCAACCATTTTAAGATCATCACCAGAAAAGGTGGCCGTACTTCCGGTAAAGGTATTTTTATTCCGGTTAATACCTGTTCCTGTTACAACAACCTCTTTATCCAGGCTGGTGCTACTTTCGCTTAAAACCACCGAAAGTGAAAAAGTACCCCCATCATTAACCACCCCATTCACGGTTTTAGATTCGTAACCAATAAAATTAATCGTGAATTTGTAATTCCCTGCCCCCAATTTGTAAAAACTGAAAACGCCGTTTTTATCAGACGATGTAATTGTCTTTACTCCTGTTTGAACATTTTGAGCAATAATGGTGGCACCAACAATAGTTTCCTTTGCATCTTTAACAAGTCCCTTAACCGCCGGTGTTTGCGCATAGGCGCTAAAGCCATAACAAAGGCAAAGCAGTAGCAGCAAGGCCCGTTTTGGAACGTTCCTTTTAGTAAAAATTTTAATCATGAAGTTAGTTAGTTTGGTTTGTTTAGGTTTTTTGTTTACTTCTTCTTTATCGTATATCCCTCTTCTGTTTTTTCTGCAGTTAAACTGTTCAGCGAACAAAGCATATTTAAGAAGGAATCAATGTCATCGCGTCCGAATTCATATTGCCCCGTAAATACCTTTCTGTTTAATTGCCCTGCAGTATATTTTATTTTAATACTCAATTTATTTTCTAATGCGTCGAAAACACCAGCCAGCGGTTCATTATCGAAAATAATGGCACTTTCGGTAATAATGGCCTTATCCTGATCCAGCGTTTCCAATTTCTTCGGCGGCTCAATATTAAATACCTTAACATTTGCGGCATAAGTTTGCATGTTAACCGAAAATTCTTTACCCGGTAATAAATACACTGCTTTAACACCTGCAGATAACAGTTTGTGTTGCGGTTTAACCACCACCTTTCCTTCTATTAACTTCACGCGTGTATAAAGATCCTTTTTAAAAGCAGTAATTTTAAAAACTGTTCCCAAAGCGGTAGTGGCCAAATTATTAGCGTAAACTGTAAATGGTTTACTTTTATCTTTATGTACCCTGAATAACGCCTGACCAATTAAAATTACATCTCTTTTCCCCTGATCAAAAGGGAAATAACTTACCTCGCTGTTCGGATCAAGTTCAACAATAGACCCATCTGGCAAAGTGTAAACTTGTTTTATCTTTGATGTATTGGTTAGAAATTTTGCAACCCTTGTAGAAATTTCCGGTATTTTTAAAATCGCAACATTTGATCTAGAAATCTGGCTACCGCTAAATTTATAAACTAACATTCCAACTGTAAAAATCAATGCCAATGAGGCAGCATAAGCCAGATAACGCAGGCGCGTCCGTTTGGTTTCTACTGCACTGTGGATATGATCCAGCACATTTACATATATCCGATCTGATACTGCGCCATCAACCTTTTCTATTGGCTCAAAATGCTCCCATTCCTCACTGTTTAAATAAATTTCCCTGTTTTCTTCTTCGGATAAAAATTTACTCACCATGCGGGCTTCTTCGGCAGTACACTGGCCGGCAAAAAACTTCTCAACTAGCTTTTGGTTGATTTGCATAACTACATTACGTTTTTGAAAGCGCTTTACCCCTAGTGCCGTTAAATTATTTTATTATAATTATCAAAATGCGCCTTAAATTGATGGTAAGGAGAAAATATTGGATGGATAAAGCTAAAAAAGCAATAATTACTTATGGATAATGGCCGACATGATAACCGCAAGGGAAATAATAGAAGAAAATGCCGCTCTTAGCTGTTTTAAGGCTTGTGAAATATGGTTTTCGACCGTTTTCGGGGAAATAGAAAGCATTTCTGCGATTTCTTTGTAAGAATAACCTTCGATCTTACTTAGCTTAAAAACTTTTTTCCTTACCGGAGCCATTTGTTCAATAGCCTGTTCAAGCGCGTGGAGCATTTCAGGTTGATCGACTTCATTTCGTAAAGCATAATCATTTTCCACTACCGATAAATGTTTTTTCCCAACCGCATCTTTTCTAAGCTGATCAATCAATATCGTCCCCCCAATGCGGAAAATCTGTGCCGATAAACTGTGTTCCGAAGATAAATTCTCCTTCTTTTCCCAAAGCCTGATAAAAGTTAGCTGCACCACCTCTTCTGCCATGTAAACTGAACCGGTCTTTTTCAGTACATAAGCATAAAGTTTTTGGTTGTACAAACCGTAAACAGTTTGAAAAGTTTGTAAGCAACCCGACGCTAAATCAGCTACATAGTCCATTTAATAGGGATTCCTGAGAAAATAAAAAGGGTGATTTTATTAGTAATTCGGAGCGGATGATAGGCCAAAGATATTTTTTCATTAAATAAGAATCAACCCGATATTAAATTTTTAACATAATTTTGGCCAAAAACCAAGTTCATCCTTTTAAACAAACGTTTGTCTTATTTTCACCAAAATCGCTGTTTTTACACTTTTTTGGTTAAAAACCCTTAAAAAATCCAAACTGATAACCAATTTGTAATAAACACGTTATCCAATTACCGGTTTCCTTTTAATTGACTGGAACAATTTTTACATTTACGGTGATATGGTGAGCAATAACTATAGTGAATTATTACGGAAGATTGATGAGTTTATTCGCAAATTTTACCTCAATAAAATTTTGCGGGGCAGTATTTATGCCGCTGCGATACTTCTCGCCCTGTATTTAATTGTTTTTTTAAGCCTGTATTACCTCAACCCTACCGCAGGTTTGAAAACCTTTGTATTTTTCGCTTATCTCCTGATCGCGATCCTGCTGGTGGGCTTTCTCATCGTAAAACCACTGCTCTCGATGTTAAAATTGGGTAAACACCTTACTTTCGATGAAGCATCGGTTATCATCGGAAACCACTTTTCCGATATTAAGGATAAATTACTCAATACCCTGCAACTCCACCGCTTGTCAGAAAACCAGCCAAATAACAATCACCTTATCATTGCCAGTATCGATCAAAAAATATTAGAACTTAAACCCGTACCTTTTTATACCGCTGTAAGCATTAACGATAACAGAAAGTATCTAAAATACCTTTTTATTCCGCTTTCTATCATTTTATTAATTGCCATCATTGCCCCTGCTATTTTACGTGAGGGCACCAACAGTTTTTTCAAATACGATGAGTACATGGCACCGAAGGCTCCTTTTAGTTTTGCGGTTTTAAATAAAAGTTTAACCGTAACACAGGGTGATGATGTAACAATAAACCTAAAACTATCAGGTGATCAGCTCCCAGCTGAGGTTTATGTAGAAGATGGTAAAAACACCTACAAACTACAAAAAGAGAATATCAGCAAGTTTAATTACAGCATTAAAAATATTCAAAGCGATAAAAAACTGATTTTTAAAGGCGGTGGTTTCAGTTCTTCAGTATTTACCCTTATCGTTAAACCACGCCCGGAATTGCTTAATGCAACGGCAACTTTAAATTTTCCTGCTTACCTCGGCAAAAAAACCGAACAGATAGCCAATGTTGGCGATATACTCCTACCAGAAGGAACAAAGGTTACATGGAATTTTAAAACCGGAAAAAGCAATTCAATTTTATTTGTTCTTAACGGTACCGAAAATGTTTTAAAAGTTGAAGACAATGAATCGATTTTCTATGCCACCATCAAAAATAATTCTAAATATAGCATCACCCCTAAAAATCAATATGTTACGCTTCGGGATTCTTTATCACATCAAATCACCGTGATCAAAGATCAGGCTCCGGGCATTACCGTAGAAGAAAAGGCAGATTCAGTAAGTAACAAAGCACTGTATTTTAATGGTCAGGTTACCGATGACTATGGTTTTAGTCGTTTAAGTTTTAAATATAATATCAAAGAAAACAACCGGATTATTGGTTCTTTTACTAAAAATATCGCCATTAAAAGCAATGTCACAGAGAATACTTTCTTCTATTTCTGGGATTTAAAAACTGCTTCAGCCAAACCCGGACAGGAAATTGAATATTATTTCGAAGTAGCCGATAATGATGGGGTTAACGGAGCAAAAGTTACCCGGTCGGAAATCAAAACCTTCAAACAGCCCACCAAAAAAGAAACAGCCGAGCAAGTAAATGCCAGCAACCAGGCCTTAAAACAAAAAGTGCAGTCGGCTATCCGTTTGGCCAATACCATCGAAAAGGAAAGTAAAAAAGTGGCTGAAAGCCTGATTGATAAAAAACAGATCTCTTTCGAAGATAAAAAGCAGATTGAAGCCCTTTTGGATAAGCAGAAACAACTTGATGAAGCTGTAAAGGAAATTAAGGAGCATAATGATAAAAATATCCAGCAACAGGAAGACCAAAAACAAACCGAGGAGCTTTTAGAAAAACAAAAGCAGATTAAAGACCTTTTTGATAACGTTCTTGATGAAAAAACCAAAGAGCTATTGCAAAAGCTGCAGAACCTGATGAACGAGAAAAATAAAGATCAAATACAGAATGAGCTTTCCAAAATGCAATTAGATAATAAAACGCTAAAAAATGAGCTGGACCGCATTTTAGAACTCTATAAACAGTTAGAATTTGAGCAAAACCTTCAAACTGATATTGATCGTCTGAATGAACTGGCTAAAGAACAAAAAGAGCTTGCAGAACAAACAAAAGATAAAAAACAGGATAACGAAGCCTTAAAGCAAAAACAAGATGCATTGAATAAGGAGATGAAAGACCTGAAAGATGACCTTAAAAAACTGGAAGAAAAAAACAAGTCATTAGAAAGGCCAAATCCTTTCGAAAACCCAGAGAAAGATGTTCAGGATATACAAAAAGAACAGCAAGACAGTAAAGATGCTTTAGATAAAAAAGATGCTAAAAATGCAAGCCAGAAACAGCAAAAAGCAGGCGAGCAGATGGAAAAACTATCTAAAAAAATGAGCGATATGCAACAACAAGGCGAAGAAATGGAAAATAACCTAAATGCCAAAGAGTTACGTCGTTTATTAGAAAATCTTTTAACCACTTCTTTTGATCAGGAAAAGGTAATGCTTGCTTTAAAAAAAATGACAGCCACTGATCCATCATACATCAGCAATGTCCAAAAGCAACGCAGCATTAAAGATAATCTTAAAACCATTGCCGATAGTTTGTACAGCTTGAGCAAACGTGTGCCACAAATAGAATCAACCGTTAACGAGGAAATGAATAAAATTAATTTTAACCTCGATAAAAGTTTGGAAAGTTTAGGCGATAGAAGAACACCAGAAGCTAACCGTTTTCAGCAATTTACCATGACTTCTATCAATAACCTCACCCTGATGTTAAGCGAAGCACTAAGTCAGTTGCAAAACATGCAGAAAAATGGCAAAGGTGGCAGCGGAAAGAAACAAAAGCAAGGCATGAAACAGCTTTCGCAAATGCAGGACCAACTGAATAAAAGCATGCAAAAGGCCAGGGAACAGATGCAGAAATCAGGAGGTAATCAAGGCACTGTGGGTAAAGGACAAATGAGCCAGGAGTTTGGTAAAATGGCACAGCAACAGCAAATGATTCGTCAGGCGTTGGAAAAAATCAACCGCGAAGAAAATAAAGATGGGACCGGTAAAATGGGTAACCTGAACGAAGCCATCAAGGAAATGAAACAGACCGAGAGCGACCTGGTTAACAAGCGTTTACAACAGGAAACCTTAAACAGACAGAAAGACTTGTTAACCAAACTGTTAGAAGCTGAAAAAGCAGAACGCGATCAGGAAGAAGATTCTAAACGCGAAAGTAAAGCAGCTAAGGAGTTCCCGCCATCTTACCAGAAAATGGTCGATCAGTTTAAAAAACAGCAACAGAACGGTAATGATATGCTGCAAAAAATGCCTCCTAGCTTAAATTATTACTATAAAAATAAAATTGCAGAGTATTTAAAATCGTTGAACATTACTCAATAAATCAATTCGTCAACTCGACCGAAACGCAGTGCGGCGGAGAGATCTAAAAAAAAGTCATCATTGCGAGGAGGCACCACGAAGCAATCTTACTACTATCGATATAATTTATTATTTAAGATTGCTTCGTTGGCTGGAAAAGCCTTTCCCGTAATGACGACCTTTTGCGGGCTTAGGGAACGCTCCAAAAATACTTTTCCATTAATTATATTTCCTAAATTTGCAGCAAAACAATAACAATATGCCTGCAATATCCTTTTTCACTGAATCAATTAGCTATAACCTTCCACAAAAACTTAAAATCAAGAAGTGGATAAAAGCTACTATTGAAAAAGAAGGCTTTAAATTGCAGGAACTCAATTTCATTTTCTGCAGTGATGACTACCTCCTGGATATTAACCAGCAGTATTTAAATCACGATACTTATACCGATATCATTACCTTCGACAATTCAGAAGAAGAAAAACAGATTGTGAGCGATATATTTATCAGCATTGAACGCGTAAAAGAAAACGCCAAAACCTTTAAAACTTTAGAATTTGATGAGGTTTGCCGCATTATGATCCACGGAACCCTGCACCTATTGGGTTACAAAGACAAAGGAAAAGCCGCCAAAACCCTGATGACCCAAAAAGAAGATGAATATTTAGGATATAGACCTGAATTTGGGTTAGCTTAAATTCTTTGTCATTCTGAGCGCAGCAAAGAATCTGTTACCTATTGTCACAGAACCCACTTTCATACTCGCTACCATTATCTCAACCAAATCACATCTTTCTAATTAGATTTCCCGGCTCTGTTGCACATTGCCAGAATGATGAGCCTTTATGTCATGTTAACTCGTGTAAATACCTCCTACTCCTTCTATTTTTTCCTGGCGTTTGTCTAAATGTTACTGGCGTTCGTCGACAATTAAGCTCTACTGGTATAATACACCAAATCTTATTGCAACTTTTCCTGCCTTCTGCAGTCTTATATTCAAAAAACAACAATTACATAACGAGTTTGAATTCATATTCTAGCCATTATACAAGATAAAAGTTTAGTTTTAGTTAATGATTGAAGCAGCGGTGGAGCGAGTCCAACCGCTGTTTTGTTTTTACAGTGTTGCATTACCAATGGCGAATGAACCAGTGAACAATTGAACCAATAACATCAAGTTTCTGCCATTTTTACCTGATACAGAAGTCCTTTGCAATTTGAATATGCCGTTGCAAGTATTTTATCCTTACCTTTGCACTAATTTTCCTTTATAAATCCGAAATACAAAAAAATTGAGCACACTAATTGCGGCAGAAGGCTTAGGACATGGTTACCATGACGAATGGCTATTTAAGAATTTAACCTTGGGTATTAACACAGGTCAGCGCGTAGCGTTGGTTGGTATTAATGGTGCGGGTAAGAGCACACTTTTGAAATTACTAGCAGAAAGGTTCCCTCCGCTTGAAGGTAAAATTGTAAAAAATAAAGCTGTTAAAATTGGCTTTTTAGATCAGGAACCCCAATTTACCGAAGGTTATTCCATTAGTGATCATATTTTTTCTTTGGAGAATAAGCAACAACAGTTGATCAAGGAATATGAGGAGTTAATTGAAGATCCAAATCCCGATGAGAAAACACTTAACCGTTTATATGAAGAGTTAAGTGAGCATAATGCCTGGGAATATGAGCATGAGATCAAGACCATTTTAAACAGAATGGGTATCACTCATCTTCAGCAGAAAATTGCTACCCTATCCGGTGGACAAAAGAAACGTTTAGCCCTGGCCAAACTCTTAATTGAAGATCCCGAAATTTTAGTGCTTGATGAGCCAACCAACCACTTGGATATTGATACCATAGAGTGGCTTGAAAAATTATTAACTACCGGACAAAAAACAATATTACTGGTTACCCATGATAGATACTTTTTGGATAATGTGTGTAATACCATTGTGGAACTGGATAGAGGCAAGATTTTCAATTATAACGGAAACTATGCTTATTACTTAGAGAAGAAATCGGAAAGAGAAGCATTAGATGCAACGGTTCAGCACAAGAACCAACAGCTATTAAAGAAAGAATTGGAGTGGATGAGGCGCATGCCACAGGCTCGTGGAACTAAATCTAATGCCAGAATCAATGCTTTTTATGATTTAGAAGAAAAAACGAAGAAAAAGTCTGACAATCAGAGTATTAGCCTTCAAATGAAGATGTCTCGACAAGGAGGAAAAATTATTGAAGTAGAACACATTGCAAAAGCATTTGATGGCCGACCAATCATTAACGATTTCAGCTATACCTTTAAAAAAGGAGATAGAATTGGTTTAGCAGGAAAAAATGGAACTGGAAAATCCACCCTTTTAAATATCATTACCAGTCAACTGAAACCAGATGCCGGAACAGTCGATACAGGTGAAACAACAGTTTTTGGTTATTACAAACAAGGCGGTTTAACTTTCGATCCTAAGGAAAGGGTAATTGATATTGTAAAGTCAGATGCCGAATATATTAAAATGGCTGATGGTTCAGTCATCACTGCCTCTGCCCTATTAACATTATTTCTCTTCCCACCGAAGAAACAACATGGCATGGTTGAGAAGTTAAGTGGTGGTGAAAAGAAACGTTTGAACCTGATGAAGGTGTTGATGCAAAATCCTAATTTTCTAATTTTAGATGAGCCAACAAATGACCTGGATATAGACACTTTAAATGTACTCGAAGAATTTTTAGAAAACTTCCCAGGTATTTTAATGCTGGTTTCTCACGACAGGTACTTGCTCGACAAGATGAGCGATCAACTATTTATCATGGAAGGTGAAGGCGTTGTTAAAATTTATAACGGTAATTATTCAGAGTATCGATTAAGTTTAGAACAGCCAAAAGCTAAAATTGAAAATAAGAAAACCCCTACTCCCGTTGTAGAAGCTACACCTGTTAAAGCAGTAAAAAAATTAAGTTTCAAAGAGCAAAAAGAACTGGATGATAGTGAAAGAGCAATGGAAGAGACAGAAGCTAAAATAGCTTCGTTGAATGAAAGTTTGATTAAAGTTGATGCAACTGACTATGTTAAAATTCAGGAAATTTCAAGTGAGATTGAAATCCTGCAAGCTAAGCTGGATGAATATACCATGCGTTGGTTAGAGCTTTCAGAATAAATTAAAAACAATTCTATTCTGTTTTCCGCGTTATGTTTCACGTGGAACATAAGTAAAATCAAAGAATACTGTCACCCTGAGCCTAGTCGAAGGGCTATATATTTATATTAAAATAGTGAGCATCCTAATATGGCCCTGTTGACTATAATAAGCAAATTAATAAAATTGTTCCACGTGGAACATTAAAGAAATATACAATAAAATGTTTTCAAAATACGATTTGATTGTGGTTGGTGCTGGTCATGCAGGCTGTGAAGCTGCTGCTGCTGCTGCCAACTTAGGATCATCTGTTTTACTAATCACCATGAATATGGGCACCATTGCCCAAATGAGCTGTAACCCTGCTATGGGTGGCGTAGCTAAAGGACAGATTGTTCGTGAGGTTGATGCGCTCGGTGGATATTCTGGTATTATATCAGATAAATCAACCATTCAGTTTAGAATGCTAAACAAATCTAAAGGACCTGCTATGTGGAGTCCGAGGGCTCAAATAGACAGGATGCGCTTTGCTGAAGAATGGAGATTGGCCTTAGAAAATACACCAAACGTTGACATGTGGCAGGATAACGTTGTAGGTTTATTGGTTAAAGATAATACCGTTTATGGTGTAAAAACTTCACTAGGCATTGAAATAGAAAGCACAGCAGTAGTGCTCACTAACGGTACCTTTTTAAATGGAATTATCCATATTGGAGAAAAGAAATTTGGTGGAGGCAGAACGGCAGAGCGATCATCTACAGGAATTACGGAGCAGTTGGTAGAATTGGGTATGGAATCAGGGAGGATGAAAACAGGTACTCCCCCACGTGTTGATGGAAGAAGTTTAGATTATTCTAAAATGGAAGAACAATGGGGCGATGATGACAGAAGTAAATTTTCTTTCACCGATACTCCTGTTACCACCGATCAACGTTGCTGCTGGATTACCTATACAAATAACGAAGTACACGAAACTTTAAAAGAAGGTTTCGAAAAATCGCCAATGTTTACAGGCCGTATTAAAGGTTTAGGCCCGAGATACTGCCCTTCTATTGAAGATAAAATTAACCGTTTTGCTGAGCGAGACAGGCACCAGATTTTTGTTGAACCAGAAGGATGGAATACCTGCGAAATTTATGTAAATGGATTTTCAACTTCGCTTCCGGAGGATGTGCAATTTAAAGCACTTAGATTAATACCAGGTTTTGAGCAGGCAAAAATGTTCAGACCGGGTTATGCCATAGAATACGATTTCTTTCCACCTACCCAATTATCTTTAACATTAGAAACTAAATTGATCAGCAATTTATTTTTAGCAGGACAGATTAATGGAACTACAGGTTATGAAGAAGCAGCTTGTCAGGGTTTCATGGCGGGGATAAATGCACATCAAAAAATTCATGATAAACATGAGTTGATCATGAAAAGATCTGATAGTTATATTGGTGTTTTGATTGACGACCTGGTTACCAAAGGAACTGAAGAACCATATCGCATGTTCACCTCAAGAGCAGAACATCGTTTATTATTAAGACAAGATAATGCTGATATTCGTCTCTCCCCTATTGGTCATGAATTAGGATTAATATCTGATGAACGTTTAGAAAAGGTAAATCAAAAGATTGCAAATGCTGAAGCATTGGTAAAATTCACCAGGAATCAAGGTATAGAAATGGCCGATGCAAATCCGATGCTCGAAAGTTTAGGATCAAGCGCTTTAAATCAAAACGTAAAAATCCATAGCTTAGTTGGAAGACCTCACGTTGGATTACAAGATCTGATTAAGGTTAGTAAACCTCTTGCTGAAGCAACCAAAAATTTAGATAATGAAACGATAGAGCAAGCCGAAATCAAAATTAAATACGAAAGTTATTTTGAGAAGGAAAATGAAATTGTAGCCAAAATGCTAAAAATGGAAGACAAAGAAATTAAGCCAGATTTTGATTATAACAAAATTGTTTCCATTTCTAAAGAGGCACGAGAAAAATTATTTAAGATCAAACCACGCACTTTAGGTCAGGCATCTAGAATTTCAGGTGTTTCTCCTTCAGATATATCAGTTTTGATGGTTTATATTAATAAGTAATTGATAATCAATACTTTAAATAATTTAAAAACGACTTTAAATAAAGCGATATAAGCTTATAAAAAGATTTTTTAATATTGCAGTTCCAAAAAGTATAAAAATTCGTCAGAACATTTAAAATATGCCAAATTTGAAAGATAAATATTTTAACCTTAAAAATTTATTGGTTGTAGTAACCCTACTCCTATTTTTTGGTTGTGCAAGTATCCAAACCCCACAAGGTGGACCGAAAGATACCAAACCACCAAAGGTTTTGAGTATGACACCAAAAAATCAAACCAGGAATTTTAATGCTAAAAAAATCATTATTGAGTTTGATGAATATTTTAACATCAAAGATGAGTTTAAAGAATTTTCTATTTCTCCTGATCAGGAAAAACTTCCGGTTTTAAAAAAGAGATCAAAAAGATTAGAAATTGCCCTTCAGGACTCTTTGGAAAAAAATACAACCTATACTTTAAATTTTGGAAAATCCATAGCTGATGTAAACGAAGGTAATGTCGTCAAAAATTTATCTTATGTTTTTTCAACCGGTCCGGATATAGATTCTTTATCCATCAGTGGTAAAGTCATCAATTCGCTAAGTGATGAACCAGAAAAAGATGCTACCGTATTTATTCTTCCTTTAGAACGGGATACCATTTTTGGAAAAAAGCGTCCATCTATATACACTACTACAGATAGCGCGGGAACCTATAAATTAAACAACTTAAGAAAAGGTACCTATAAAGTTTACGCCATTAAGGAAAGTAGCGGCGGTGGTGATAAAATTTATCAGCAGATTTCGGATGAAGTAGGTTTTATTAAAGAACCTGTGGTGATCGATAAAAACCTGGATAATATTAACCTTCAAATTTTTAAGGAATTAGCGCCAGAATTTCGCGTGGTAGACCGAAAACTGAATAATGATGGAAGTATATTAATTATCTTCAATCAGCAGCTTAAAAGCCCTAAAATTACGATTATGGATCCACCAGCTGTTGATGTTGGAAAGTACGTTCACTTTACCAAAAATAATGATACAGCAAAAATATGGTTGAAAGACCTGAGTTTCGATTCGGTTAAAGTGGCTATCCAGGATCAGGGTAAAGTATTACAAACACTAAACTTTACCCGTGGTAAAAAAGATACTTATACCCGTGACGTAACTATAGCAGATAACCTGTCTGGAGGTAAGTTAAATCCGTTTCAAAATTTAACACTAACCTTTCCATTTCCAATGACTGGTGCAGATCCTTCCAAGATCACGCTATTAGAAGATTCTGTAAAACGTACCAATTTCGAACTGATAAAAGACAGTGTAGATCAACAGAAATACTACATCAAATATCCCTGGAAAACCAAAAGAACTTATGATTTAAAACTTGGGGCAGGTGCATTTACAGCTATATTTAATGCAAAAAACAAAGATGTACCCAAGAAATTTACACTGGAGAGTTCTGATGCCTACACTACATTGGCCTTAAATGTTACTGTACCAGATACCGCAAAAAATTATATTGTACAATTTCTAAACGAGAAAAAAGACGTCATTAAATCTTATCCAATAAGCAAAAATTCAAAGATTCTATTTTCTAAATATCCTGCCGGAAAATACATGCTCAGGGTAGTGTACGACGATAATAAAAACGGAGTATGGGATACTGGAAGCGTTAAAGGCGGTTACCAGCCCGAAAAAGTTTGGTACTTAAAAGCTTTAATGGATTTAAAACCCAACTGGGAACGGGAAGATCCATTGGTGATACCACCTCCTAAAAGTGATTAAAAATAAGCCTTCACCCTGAACCGAGCCTTAGCGAGCTCACCGGAGGTAATTTATTTCAGGGTCTTAATAGCAACAAAGATGCTGAAACAAGTTCAGCATGACGGAAACTATTGGGCGAACCAGCCCGAATACATAATATAATTATCAGGTAACTTATTTAATAAAGCCCTTTGCTCTTCAGTAATGGGCTTTATTTTTTTTGCAGGTGTGCCGGCATATAAATAACCAGTTTCGCAAATGGTATTCTCTAATACAACTGAACCCGCCGCAATAATACAATACTCTTCTATGATGGCGTGATCCATTACAATAGCACCCATACCTATTAAAACATTATCTTGTACAGTACAACCATGTACAATAGCATTGTGCCCTACAGATACGCGATTACCGATGTGTGTTGAGGCTTTTAAGTACGTAGCGTGGATTACCGCTCCATCCTGTATATTTGATTCATTTCCAATCGTAATGGCATTTACATCGCCTCTAATGACGGCATTAAACCATACCGAGCATTTATCACCAATCACCACATCACCAACAATGGTGGCATTTTCGGCAATGAAATTATCTTTTCCTATTTCAGGGTATTTATTTTTTACGGGCAGTATTAAAGGCATAATATAATATAAGATGGTTGATGGATAACGGATGATGTGGTAAAATTATCTTGTCATGCTGAGCTTGTCGAAGCATATATTAACAGATCTTCGACAACCTCAGACTGACAGGGGCTAAAAAACAGTATCTACCAGTTCTTTAGCATGTTCCGGATAATCGGTAGTATAATGTAATCCCCTACTCTCTTTTCTTTGCATCGCCGATTTAATCACCAGGTAAGCCGTTTGGATGACATTACGCAATTCGCAAAGTTTAACCGAAACCTTATTCTTTTTATAAAATTCTTCTGTTTCCTGGTAAATTAAAAACAGACGACGATGTGCCCTTTCTAAACGGAAATCAGAACGTACAATACCTACATAATCACCCATAACTTTTTGCAGCTCTCTCAGATTATGTGTTACCAATATATCTTCATTACTTTGAGTAACGCCTTTCGAGTCCCACTCCGGAATATGATCAGGAATCACATTATTTTTAAAGTTTTCAATGGCATCCTGATAAATGCGATGCGCAAAAACAGTAGCTTCGAGTAAAGAATTGGAAGCCAGACGGTTAGCTCCATGCAAACCCGTTGAAGAACATTCTCCACAGGCATATAGATTTTTGATTGAAGAACGGCCATATTCATCAACCAGGATACCACCACACATATAATGGGATGCTGGCGTAACCGGGATATAATCTTTCGTCATATCGATCCCAATTGACAAACATTTCGCATATATATTAGGAAAATGCTTTAATATATCTGCTTTACTACGCATGGTAATGTCCAGATACACAAAGTCATCGCCTGATTTTTTCATTTCATTATCCACTGCACGGGCTACAATGTCACGCGGGGCCAACGATTTACGCTCATCATACTCTTGCATAAATTCTTCACCATTTTTACGCCTTAAAACGCCACCAAAACCCCTCACCGCTTCCGAAATTAAGAATGAAGGATACTCTCCAGGATGATATAAAGCGGTTGGATGGAACTGTATAAACTCCATATTCCTCACTTTTCCTTTAGCACGGTAAACCATCGCCATACCATCGCCTGTTGCAATAACCGGATTTGTTGTGGCCGAATACACATGTCCGGCACCACCCGATGCCATCACAGTCACATTTGCCACAATCTTTTCCACATCGTTAAGCTCTGTGTTAAAGGCATATATCCCATAACAGTTAATATCTTCGGTACGTTTATCCACAAATTCACCCAGGTGATGCTGTGTGATCAACTCCAATGCAAAGTAATGTGTTAATATCTCTATGTTGTTATTCTCATGTATTTCATTTAGCAACACCCGCTCAATCTCATATCCGGTAATATCTTTATAGTGTAAAACACGGTGTTCGGAGTGACCACCCTCCTTGGCCAGATCATAAAAACCAGAGTTGTCCTTATCGAAATTTATACCATAGTCAATGATCTCCTGAATACGCTGAGGACCCTCTTTTACAACGATTTCCACAATTTTTTCATCGCATAATCCATCGCCTGCAATCAGTGTATCTTCGATATGTTTTTCAAAAGAATCACCTTTATCCACCACAACTGCAACACCACCCTGGGCGTATTTTGTATTCGATTCGTCTTCGTTAGACTTCGTAACAATTAAAACCTTACCAAACTTTGCAGCTTTAAGTGCAAAACTCAAACCCGCTATACCTGAACCGATTACCAGAAAATCTACTTTCCTCATTAATAAAAACATTTACTTTATCCACGATGTTAACAACTAGTTAATAAATGTTAACTCCATGTCTAAATTATCCTAACAAATAAATTTGAATGTTTAAAGCTACTCTAAAAACACAATTTGCCACAATCTTTTGCGCAATTTTTAAGCAGCTTTATACAAGTAATTAACTTTTTACCCACTTATAAACAATTAACATTCCAGTATTGATAAAAATTGAACCGATTTTCGATAAGCCTGAAAATCAAACTTATGATATTACAAAAATGTAATCTAAATGTTAGTAAACGATTAACAACTTATATTAAAGAAAGAATTTTCTGAACTTGCCAACATTATTAACACACTAATAAACAAACAAGATTTATTTATTTAAAATAACTTATTAATTATTGAGACGTGGAAAGCTTTATCTTTGACCAACGTCAAAATTCAAAAAAGGAAAATTTTAAAATGAACATAGATGTCTTAGAAGAAATCAACAAAAAAGGTTTCGCAGAAGAAGAAATTGATCCTACGCTCGATCTTTTTGCAGAGATTGAGAAATTAAAAAAGGAAAAGAATGCCATTATCCTAGCTCATTATTACCAAGAACCTGATATACAAGATATTGCGGATTATATTGGTGATAGTTTGGGGTTATCGCAGGAAGCTGCAAAAACGGATGCTGATGTAATTGTGTTTGCTGGCGTGCATTTTATGGCCGAAACGGCTAAGATTTTATCGCCTAATAAAACGGTTTTATTGCCTGATGTAAAGGCAGGATGCTCATTAGCAGATAGTTGTCCACCGCATTTATTTAGAAAGTTTAAGGAAAAATATCCGGATCACCTGGTAATCACCTACGTAAACTGCACGGCCGAATTAAAAGCTTTAAGTGACATTGTTTGTACAAGTACCAATGCGGTGCAGATTGTAGAGAGTTTGCCAAAAGATCAAAAAATAATTTTTGGTCCTGATCGTAACCTGGGTGCTTACGTTGCGAAAAAAACAGGTAGGGATTTGGTATTGTGGAATGGTGCCTGTATGGTACACGAAATTTTTTCGCAGGAGAAAATTACAAAACTGAAAGAGCGCCATCCGAATGCCAAATTTATTGCACACCCGGAATGTGAAGAAGTGGTTTTAAAAATGGCTGATTATATTGGTTCTACCACCGGTTTGCTAAAGTACACCATCACCAACCCGGCTACCGAATTTATTGTGGCTACCGAAAGTGGAATTATCCACCAGATGGAAAAAGCGAATCCGACAAAAACGTTTATACCGGCACCACCGAATAACAGCTGTGCCTGCAACGATTGTCCGTATATGAAAAGAAATACTTTAGAAAAACTATATTTATGTATTAAAAATGGTTTGCCTGAAGTAACTGTTCCTGAGCATATTATTGAACTGGCCCGAAAACCGATTCAACGGATGCTGGATATTTCTGCGGAACTGGGGTTGTAAAATCTATCAAACCTTACAGGTTTTTAAAACCTGTAAGGTTTATTTAAATTATTTATGGAAAAAAACAACATCCTTAAAAATTATTCAGGCTTATTATGGCTTTTGGCAGGTATAACTGTAGGAAGTATAGTAGGCTTAATTTTTGGAAAAAGTGTTGAAAGTATAAAACCCCTGGGTGATATATTTTTAAATCTGTTGTTTACTGCCGTTATTCCATTGGTATTTTTTGCAGTTTCATCTGCCATTGCAAATATAGATCGGAGTAAAAAATTAGGAAGATTATTAACCGTTATGGTTCTAGTATTTCTTTCAACTATTCTAATTTCTGCTGTTTTAACATTGGTTGCTACATGGATTTTTCCGATTCATCAACAATTGGGAAATGCAACAATACCGTTAGAACCAGAAAAAATTCAATCATTTGGCGAACAAATGACCCAACTTTTAACCGTTGGAGAGTTTTTTGAGATAGGAAGTAGAAAAAATATGCTGGCGCTGATTATTTTTTCAGTTTTAGTGGGATTTTCTACGCTATATGCAGAAAAAGAAGGCGAAGGATTTAAAAAGTTCCTCGTTTCTGGTAATGAAGTGATGAAAAAACTCATCATTTTAATCATGAAACTGGGTCCGATAGGTTTGGGTGCCTATTTTGCCTATCAGGTTGGCGTATTTGGTCCACAGCTTTTTGGTACCTATGCAAAAGCTTTAGGTTTGTATTACGGTGTTGGGGCATTTTATTTTATTGTTTTTTTTACTTTATATGCTTTTGTAGCAGGTGGATTTAAAGCCATAAAAGTGTTTTGGAAAAATAATATTGTACCTTCTTTAACCTCTATCGGAACCTGTAGCAGCATTGCCACTATTCCGGCAAATTTGGAAGGGACTACAAAAATGGGGGTACCGGCTTACATCACCAATGTAACCATTCCATTGGGTTCAACGCTGCATAAAGATGGCTCTAGCATTAGTTCCATTATAAAAATAGCTGTTGTTTTTGCCATTTTTGGTAAAGATTTGGTACATGTTGATACCATTATTTTGGCATTGGGTATTACGGTTTTGGTGAGTATAGTAGAGGGTGGAATACCAAATGGAGGATATATTGGCGAACTATTAATGATTTCGGCTTACCAACTGCCACCAGAAGCTTTGCCACCGGCCATGATTATCGGAACTTTAGTTGATCCGATGGCTACTTTGTTAAATGCCACAGGTGATAATGTTGCGGCCATGTTGATTGCCAGGTTTACCGAAGGTAAAAATTGGATGGAAAATAAAGATTTATCATCCTGAGCATTCTGTCATCTTGACGAAGGAAGGATCTGTTTGCTAAGAAGCACTGGCTAGAAGTCGGGCAATGATTCTTCGCTATGCTCAGCATGACAAATAATTTTAAAAATAAAAAATAAGGGCTTTGCCTTTAGAAATGTATAATTAATTAATAAAAGCCCCTTAAGGGGTTTGGGGTGAATATGTTTGAAAATAAAGAGCGTACAGATATTAATGAATTAGGGGAATTTGGGTTAATTAAACACCTGACTACTAATTTCAAAATTAAAAACGATTATTCGGTAAAAGGTGTGGGCGATGATGCAGCTGTTTTGGATGCAAAAGGGAAACAAACCTTAATTTCGACCGACTTATTGTTGGAAGGAATCCACTTCGATTTGGCTTATGTACCTTTAATGCACCTGGGGTATAAAGCAGTACAGGTAAACCTAAGTGATATTTATGCGATGAATGGAAAAGCTAGCCAAATTACAGTTTCGCTGGGTTTATCGAGTAAATTCCCATTAGAGGCTGTTGAAGAAATTTATAAAGGAATTGAACTGGCTTGCAATAAATACAATATTGATTTAATTGGTGGCGATACTTCTTCAAGTAAACAAGGTTTAGTGATCAGTATTACCAGTATTGGTTATGCTGATGCGGATAAAGTGGTGTACAGAAATGGTGCTCAGGAGCATGATCTGCTTTGTGTTTCTGGTGATTTGGGTGGTGCTTATTTAGGCCTGCAGATTTTGGAAAGAGAGAAATTGATTTACCTGGAAAATCCTGAAATTCAGCCTGATCTGGAAGGAAAAGATTACATCATCGAAAGGCAATTGAAACCTGAAGCCAGGATGGATATTGTAGCACTTTTGGATGACCTGAATATCAAACCAACTTCCATGATCGATGTTTCGGACGGTTTAGCTTCAGAAATTTTGCATTTGGCAGAACAATCTGATAAAGGGATTACTATTTATGAAGAGAAAATTCCTTTAGATCCGATGACTTACGAAACAGCCCGTGAGTTAGGCTTAGACCCGACAGTTTGTGCCTTAAGTGGTGGTGAGGATTATGAATTGTTATTTACCATCAGTCAGGAAGATTATAAAAAGCTGAAACATGATGTAGATATCACTGTGATTGGCCATGTTACCGATAAAAATTCTGGCTGTAAAATGGTTTCTAAATCAGAAAAAGTACACGAGCTGAAAGCCCAGGGCTGGAATGCTTTTAATAAATAGACTTTAGTTAAAAACGATACGTCGTCATCTCGACTGTAGCGTAGCGAAATGGAGAGATCTGCTGCATAGATTTCTCGATTCGTTGCACTTCGCTCGAAATGACGACTTTTTAGTTTTTAGTCAGCTGTATAAGTATTAGAAAGATATAAAAACAACTACTCTATTCACTAAAAATAACAAAAAAATCGTCCTAAGGTTATCAATAAAAATCACTAACTTTATAAGTTTTGACTTTTATTTTTTTAATTATAAATTTCCGAAAAATCGGGAAGCTTCGCCTCATAACTATGAAAGTTATAAATCTTGACTTTCATTTAAATCCAGGTACTTCGTATCAATCTGTTTAGTAGCTTTCGCACCAAGTTTCTTAATCTTTTCTGAGGTGTTAGTTAAATTTCCGGCACCGACTGATAATTTGTTAATGGCTTTATCGTACGCATCCTGGCCATTTTTAATGTATTTGCCAATATTTTCCATGTCGGCCACAAAACCCACAAACTTATCGTACATACTGCCGCTTAAACGGGCAATTTCCATTACATTACGGTTTTGGCGTTCCTGTTTCCACATGCTGGCAATGGTGCGCAAAGTTGCCAGCAAAGTTGACGGACTTACAATCACCACCCTCCTGTCCCAGGCAAAATTGAAGAGTTCGGCATCTTTTTGAACTGCTATGCTAAAAGAGGATTCGATGGGAATAAACAATAAAACAAAATCCGGAGAATTGATTTTATATAAATCCTGATAATTTTTTGATGATAGCTCCTGGATGTGATTCTTAATGGAGGCTAAATGCTGTTTTACATAGCCTTCACGCTCTTCATCTGTATCTGCTGATACAGAACGTTCATAAGCAACCAAACTTACCTTAGCATCAACAACGAGGTGTTTGTCATCAGGAAGGTCGATCACCACATCGGGCTGGTAGCGACTACCTTCTGCGGAAGTATGCGAGGCTTGAATGCGGTATTCCTGATCCCTAACTAAACCAGAGCGTTCCAAAACCTTATCTAGAATGATCTCTCCCCAGTTTCCCTGTTTTTTACTGTCACCTTTTAAAGCTTTGGTTAAATTATTGGCATCTTCCTGGATGAGTTTGCTTTGAATTTGTAATTCTGAAATCACACCCTTCAAAATATTCCTTTCGTCTGATTCTGCTTTATAAACCTTTTCTACCTTATCTTCAAATGCTTTGATATTTTCTTTTAATGGATTTAATATAATATCCAGATTGGTACGGTTTTGCTCAATAAATTTGGTCGATTTCTCCTCCAGTATTTTATTGGCAATTAATTCGAAATCTTTATTTAGCTTTTGTTGCGACTGCTCGTAACTTAATTTTTGTTCGGCCAGTTTTTCTTTTTCGGCCAGGTAGAACGATCTTGTACTTTCCAGCTCACGGTTTGCATCTGCAAGCCGATCGCGTTCGGCCTGTAATTCATCAATCAAACGTTGCTGCTCTTGTTTAAGGAGGATGGTAATATGTTCTTTTTCTACCGATAAGTTAGATACACGTTCATCGGCTTTGGCTAAACTGATTTTTAAAACTTCATTTTCGCTTTTCATCCGCTCAAAGTCTTCTACTGAGACAATCGATAACGCAGCCTGCGGTTTCTTTAGCAATAAAATGACCAGAACAATTAAAATAACAATTAGTAAAGCAATGCCGACGATCTCCATAATGATAAAAATTTTAGCAAAAATGAAGATTTAAAATAGATATACCAAAAAAAATTAGTCAAAATGAAGCAGAAAAAACCGTAAAAATTTTCTATAATTGGGCATTACTATTTTATAAATGAACGCATTAACAGTCCTTATTTCCTGCCCTGATCAGGTGGGTTTGGTTACAAATATTACCCGTGTACTGGCTGCGCATCAACTCAATATTATCGCCATGCGCGAGTTTGTAGATGAAGCCAATAAAGCCTTTTTTACAAGGATTGCCTGTACCGGAAATCTGGAGGATGCAGAAAAATTGAAGGAAAAACTCTTGGAAAACCTTCCTAATGCTGCCGACGTAAATTTAATTACGGAACAGGAGAAGCAGATTGCCGTTTTGGTAACTAAAGAATACCACTGTTTAGCAGAAATATTGATCAAAAACCAATTTAAAACTTTAGGTGCCAATGTTAAATGCGTCATCGGCAATTATGAAAGCCTGAGGGATTTTACCGAAAAATTGGGTATTCCTTATTTTTATGTAGATCATGCAAACAAAGATAAAAGCGTATTTGAGGCTGAAATAAAGGAAATTATTAATCAATTTAAGGTAGATTACCTGGTATTGGCAAAATTTATGCGGATTTTATCTGCTGATTTTGTAAAAGATTATGCAGGTAGAATAATTAATATCCACCATTCTTTTTTACCGGCATTTATAGGTGCCAACCCCTATAGACAGGCTTTTGAGCGTGGTGTAAAAATTATTGGTGCTACGGCCCATTTTGTTACCGATAACCTGGATGAAGGCCCGATTATTACCCAGCATACCAATCATGTTGACCACAACTTTGGCGTGAAAGAAATGGTAAGGGCCGGGAAGGAAATTGAGAAAAAAGTATTATTAGAAGCATTGGAACTTATTTTCGAAGACCGTGTTTTTGTGAGTGGGAATAAAACGGTGGTGTTTAAATAAAAGGGGTAAGCGTTGGGCGGATTGCGAAGCCGCAAAGAGTCGTCATTGTGAGAAGACTTTTTCAGCCGACGAAGCAATCTTACAACGATTGCTACCAGTGTACGCATTAAGATTGCTTCTTGCCTAGCAATGACGATCATTCTATTTGAGTTTATCAAAGGTATCGGAGTATAAGGATGCCATACAATTTTAAAGACAAAAAAAATAATTTGCGCCTCACTTCGCGTCCTTTGCGGTTAAAAAATTACAAACTTTTCAATAACAGCTCTGCTACATCTTCTCCTGTTTGCGAGCCTATGGCAATGCCCATACCGTTACACCTCGTTGCACAAAACACATTTGGACGGATTTCTTCAATTAAAGGTTCGAGTATTTTTCCAAAGGCCATAATGCCGCTCCAACGGTAATCTATTTCGAAAGTGGTTTTGGGTAAGATTACGTTTTTTAGTAAATTTTCTAACGCAAGTTGTACGGGTTCAGTTTGCCCAAATGCAGTAGTTTCTTCGGCCTTAAAATCAATGTTGCGGCCACCGCCCAATAAAATCCGCCCGTTTATATTTCTGAAATAATAATAACCCTTATCGTAATGGAATGTGCCTGCTACTGTTAAATTTTTAATGGGTTTGGTAATTAAAACCTGACCGCGACCGGGGTTAATATCAATATCAGGATAAAGATCTTTAATGAAGGCATTGGTTGTAACGATCAACCGTTGACCAAAAAAGTTTCCGTTTTTGGTGATCAGGCGGGAACCTTTTGAGTCTTCTTCAATCCGATCTACCCTACAATTGTTAAAAATGCTGATGCCGAGCTGCTGCGCGTATTGAATTAAAGCAGACATCATTTTGCCGCTATCAATCTGTGCTTCATAACGGTTTTCGATTAAAGTACTTACACCTTCAAAACCGAAAGAACTTATTTTTTTATTGTTCAGGCTAAAGGCATTCGTTCCAACAACACCGTTAACAAGACGGTTAAAATGTTCAATTTTGGATACACTTATATCGGCCAGTAAATTGTCATCATTTTTAAATAATTCGTAGCCACCAAAACATTGATAATCGATGACATTATCACTCAATAACTTGCGGAGTTTTAGTAAGCCCTTCCAACGTTTTTCTATAAGTGTTGTAAGCCGGTCAGTGCCAATCATTTCTTCTTGCCCAATCAGTTCAGAAATGCTTCCAAAACAAGCAAAGCCCGCATTTTTGGTGCTTGCACCTGTCGGTATAAATTCCTTTTCGAGTATAGTTATTTTTAATGATGGAGACGATTTTTTAAGATGGATAGCCGCGTTTAAACCTACAATACCACTACCGATAATAATGGCATCATAGTTACAAAAAAATGATTCTTTTTCCCAGTATGAAAGCTCGGTTGGCATAGCATAAATGTACTATTTTTTAACACTTAAATAATATGGGAACGCTTTTTGATATATGCTCAGTGAAAAACATACATAAGAAAATGGGAGTTTATTTAATATTAATCATCCCGGTATTATTGTTGAGCATGTTTGTACAATGGCGCTTTAGGAATAAATTTTCCAAGTATGCCGAAATGCAATTAAGCTCAGGTTTATCGGGCAAGGAGGTGGCAGAAAGAATGCTGCATGATAATGGGATATTCGACGTGAAAGTGATGAGTACCGAAGGGCAATTAACAGATCATTACAATCCAACAGATAAAACCGTTAATTTAAGTACTGATGTTTATTACAGCCGTAGCGTTGCGGCAGCTGCAGTGGCTGCACACGAATGTGGGCATGCTGTGCAACACGCAAAATCGTACAGCTGGCTCAATTTAAGGAGTACAATGGTTCCTGTAGTAAGTATATCATCGAATCTTTTACAATGGGTATTATTGCTTGGCGTAATGTTGCTGGCATTTTCTGTTACGCCGATTGTTTTAGCCATCGGCGTGGTGGGATTGGCACTTGTAACGGTATTTAGTATTATTACGCTGCCTGTAGAGTTTGATGCGAGTAACCGTGCGCTTACCTGGCTAAAAAACAATAATGGCGTAATGCAAATGGGAGAGGAAAACAACCAGGCCAAAGATGCGCTATGGTGGGCAGCAATGACTTATGTTGTAGCAGCTGTAGGAGCCCTGGCGAATTTACTTTATTATGCATCGATGCTTTTTGGAAGAATCAGGGATTAAAGAAAGATATCGAATTATGAAAAACACAGAGCGGCCGGGATGTATTTCCTGGCCGTTTTTGGTTTAAAAGTTTTTTTGAAAATAATAAATTAGTTTTTGGAAAGCAGTTGTTGTGAGAATAGGAAAGCTTCGGTCCCGCTCCCGCTTCTGCCGATGAAAAATCGGCATCTCGCTTTGATCGGGTTTAGGTGGCAAGGTAAGTTGTACTATTTGGGGTTGGAGGGTGCAGAAAAAGGATTTATACGCAATGCTGTTAAACCTTTGATATTAGCAGAGGCACTGCAGCTTAAACCTGATTGACGTGAAAAGCCCACAGCGATGGACTTGAAACAAAAGCAGGACTAACATTAAAAATGAAATGCTGAAATTGCTTTTCTAATATTCTTTATGTTAAAAAGTTTCGTTATCTCGACTGAAGTGCAACGAAATGGAGAGATCTTTGAATTAAACAATACAGATTTCTCCACTACGGTCGAAATGACGATTTGTGGCAGAATAGCATTATGAATTAATTCAATTTATAAGGGGCCACCAATTGAAATTCAGGAATATCAACATCAAATTCTGAGCCATCAATATCGCGTTTCATCAGATAAGTACCCTTCATGCTGCCCATATCGGTTTTTAGGTTACAGCCCGAAACGTACACATGGGTTTCGCCGGGTTGAATAATCGGCTGCAAACCCACAACACCCTCTCCTTCTACCTCTCTGCGGCTACTGTTAGAATCGAAAATTAACCACTGGCGGCGCATTAACTGTACAGCATAATCAGAAAGATTAGAAATTTCTACGCGATAAGCGAACATAAAATGTTCGTTGGCCGGATTTGAATATTCTGGCTGGTAAACTGTTTCAACTGAAACTTTAACCCCGTCTGTAATAGCTGTAACCATGATAATAACGAATGTATGAAAAAAGCTTTCAAAAATCAAGCCAGTACCTTAGTAGCATCGTAGTTGGCAAATTTTTCTGCCACTTCTTCTAAAATGCTGTAAATGTTATTGATATCGGGCTCTGCCACTAAGCGCATGCGGTATGGTTTAAAATCAGGCAAACCTTTAAAATAATTAGCATAATGGCGTCGCATTTCGAAAATTCCGGTTTTGGGACCTTTCCATTCCAGTGATTTATCTAAATGTGTACGGCAAACTTCAATGCGTTCTTCAATGGTTGGTCCGGCAAGGTGTTCGCCGGTTTTGAAAAAGTGTTTTACCTCGCGGAAAATCCAGGGGTAACCAATGGCTGCCCGACCGATCATAATGCCGTCTACTTCATATTCCATGCGCCAGTTAGCCGCTTTTTCGGGGCTATCTACATCACCATTTCCAAAAATTGGAATTTTGATGCGTGGATTGCGTTTAATTTCGCGGATAAGCGCCCAATCTGCATCGCCTTTATATAATTGTGCCCTTGTCCGGCCATGTATGGTAAGTGCCTGGATGCCTACATCCTGTAGTCGCTCGGCAACTTCGTAAACATTTTTAGTATTGTCGTCCCAGCCTAAGCGGGTTTTTACGGTAACGGGCAAATGCGAAGCTTTAACTACAGCTTCGGTCATTTTTACCATTTTATCAATATCCTGAAGTAAACTAGAGCCCGCACCTTTACAAACCACATTTTTTACAGGGCAGCCATAATTAATGTCTACTAAATCTGGTCCGGCGGCAGAAGCAATTTCAGAAGCTTCGCGCATGTGTTCGATATCGCCACCAAAAATCTGGATGCCTATGGGTCTTTCGTATTCGAAAATATCAAGTTTTTGTATGCTCTTTGCTGCATCACGGATCAGGCCCTCCGATGAAATAAACTCGGTGTACATCATATCAGCCCCGTTTTTTTTGCACACATAACGGAATGGTGGATCGCTTACGTCTTCCATCGGAGCCAGTAATAACGGGAACTCACCTAAATCTATATTTCCTATCTTAACAGACATTTTCTATCTTCAACGATTAATAAAACATACAAAGGTACAAATAATGAATTTTGTAACACCCATCCGTAAGGGCAGCCACCCACTTTTACAGATATTTTTACTTTGCGTTTACTGGGCAGTTGGTGCGGTAATATGCACATTATTAGGCTTTATAGTGGTTGCAATTGTTTATGGCACCTCTATATTTGGTGAATTTGGTGCCATTATGAGTGGCGACCCTAAATTTATCACAGCCTTAAAAATAATCCAGATTTCGAGTTCGATAGGGATGTTTATATTGCCTCCTATCGTTTTAGCTTATACCGAAGGGCAGAAACCAAATACTTTTTACGGGTTTAATAGGCCTTCTTTTCTTCCATTTATTTTAGTTTTTGCCATTATGATTGTTAGCATGCCAGTTATGGAATGGGTAGCCGTACTTAATCAAAAAATGGTATTACCCGAGTTTTTGAAAGGACTGGAAAACTGGATGAAAATGAAGGAACAGGAAGCCATGAAAATGACTATTCAACTGATTACGGTGAGGAGTAACTGGGATTTTGTGGTCAATTTGATCATGATCGCTGTATTGCCCGCTATTGGCGAAGAACTCTTTTTCAGGGCAGGGCTGCAAGGCTCGTTACAAAAAATGTTGGGCAATCATCACATTGCCATTTGGAGTGCGGCCATTATTTTTAGTGCGATCCATTTCCAGTTTTATGGATTTTTGCCTCGTATGTTATTGGGTGCAGGTTTTGGTTATTTGTATTATTACAGCGGAAGCATCTGGTATGCTATGCTGGCGCACTTTTTAAACAATGCTTATGCAGTTTGTGCTGCTTTTTATATGCAAAAACATCATATGCCACTGGATAAAGCTGATGAACCTATTGGTTTTCCATGGTATGGCTATTTAATTAGTGCAATAATTACCATAGCTTTGTTTAAATTTTTTAAAGATAGCGCAACACGTGAGCGAAAATTGGGTTAAAGTATATACCACCAGCGATGCCTTTGCGGCCGAGGTATTAAAACAGGGATTAACAGAGGCCGGCATACCAGCGGTGACGATGAATAAACAGCTATCGGCATATAATATTGGCGAAATAAATGTTTTGGTGAATAAGATCGATTTCGATAAGGCCATAGAATATATCGTTGAAAACGAAATTGAATAGTGATAATGACCTTAAACCTTACACCCTTTACCTCTTATCTTAAATGAAAACCAGGGCAATAACCGCTTTCTTTTTTACCATTGTAATGCTTGGCTCTATCTTTTTAGGGAGTTATACATTTTCCATATTTTATCTTGTTTTAAGCGTTTTATCTTTATTTGAGTTTTATAAACTGATTAAAAATTCCGGGATCAGGCCACACCGAAATATTGGTTTGGTTGCCGGATCTTTAATCTTTTTAATGGCTGCAGGCTTACATTACCTTAAATATGATATTAAGTATTTGTTGTTATGTATTCCTTTGATTTTTTCAGTTTTTATTACCGAACTGTATAAGAAAAATAAAATTCCTTTTGCCAACATCTCTTACACCTTTGTAGGCTTTGTTTACGTAACCATTCCATTTTGTTTTTTTCATGCTTTGGGGTTTTTAAAAAACTGGAATGAATATAACTTTCATTTTCCGCTGGCATTTTTGCTGATGCTTTGGGCAAATGATACTGGTGCTTATCTTTTTGGTGTAAAGTATGGTAAAAGCAAATTATTTGAACGTCACTCTCCAAAAAAAAGCTGGGAAGGCTTTTTCGGAGGAATGTTTACGAGTGTTTTAGTTGCTTTTGGTTTATCGTTCATATTTACTGAAAGTCCAGCTTGGGTTTGGGCCGGCATGGCAGTATTAATTGCAAGTTTCGGTACACTGGGCGATCTGGTAGAATCGATGCTTAAACGCAGCCTTGATACTAAAGATAGCGGTGGTTTATTGCCGGGGCACGGTGGTTTATTGGATCGTTTCGATGGATTATTATTAGCTGCACCAGTGGTTTATGCCTATTTGTATCTGATTTTATATTAGATTAACCACAAAAACTCGGAGGTACAAGAAATGTTCGCGATTTATTGTGAAGCACTAGCAGAGGTGACAACATAATATTCTCTTTCTACCTGCTCGCCCGTTTTGCTTTTCACCTGCTCTGTTTTTTTAAGGGTATTTTTAATTTTGAAGCCTCCACTTTCTAATAATCTTTGTACTTTTTCTACTTCATAAAGCGTAAAGCCATAAGGAGTAAAAGGAAGGTTTTGCATAAAGGTTTTATCGGCAAAGCATATAGCTAAAACACCATTTGGTTTTAAAACCCGCTTAATTTCTTTGAGGTATTCGCTAGGATTGGACCAGAAATAGATGGTATTGACTGTAAAAATTTTATTAAACTGATTATCTTCAAAAGGTAGGTTACTGCCATCTGTTAGTTTGAAATGAACAATACCTTTATCAACTAAATCCTGATTGATTTTTTCTGCTTCCGCAATAATCGTTTCTGAAATATCGGCTCCATAATACTTTAGATTTTCTGCTTTTGATAATAGTTGGGCAATGTGCCCACCGTTACCATGACCGATTTCTAAAACAATATCGTGGTTTTGAAGATTTAATGCATCAATGGCTGAGCTGGTCATTCCAAGATTACTGGCATGCATCATCTCTCCTGTTTTAATGCCATGTTCGCCTTCCGGGCAGCTTAATTGTTTTGCAATATTTTTTAAATCTTCTTCAGAATGTTGATGCTCCATGATCAAATTTAAAGATTTAAACCTGATGATTTTTATACCATTTTAGCTAAAATTTATAACATTATTTGATAACCTGTACCGGCTTTTTGTTTTCATCAATGGCTACAAAAGTAAAATCGCCGTGTACGGCCAGTTCTCTTCCTTCGGCATACATTTGCTCAATATAAATTTCTACGTTAACCTTTAAACTGGTATTTCCTACATGATTTACTTTGCCAATAAGCTCCACAATGGTGCCTGCTGGGATTGGTTTTTTAAAATCGATCCGATCACTGCTTACCGTTACCATAATCTGCCTGCTAAAACGCGTTGCCGTAATAAAGGCAACCTCGTCCATTAAATGCATGGCTGTACCACCAAAAAGGGTATCGTAATGATTGGTTGTATTTGGGAAAACGGCTTTAAAAATACTGGTTTTTGAATTTTCTATTCTTTCTTCTAAGGTCATGGGGGTAAATATATGATGAGTAAAAAGCTTTGACAACTTTCTGATCAGAAAGTTGTCAAAGCTGGGGGCATAAAAATAATAAACTAAAAGATGTCATCCTGAGCCTGTCGAAGGATAATCTATTTCAATTATTTCATAACGAGGGTCTTCGACAAGCTCAGACTGACAACGAGTGAATTTTAATATCATAGCATTAGTACATCTGAGGCAAAAATTAAATTAATTTGCCTGAAGATCTGCCGATGGTACTTCTTCAGTTTTGCGCATCTCTTTTGCTGCTTCAACCATTTCGATTAACGCTTTTTTGGTTTCGTCCCATCCCCGGGTTTTTAAGCCACAATCAGGGTTTACCCAAAGTTGATCTGAAGGAATAACGGATTTTGCTTTTTTCAATAATTGAATCATTTCTTCCCGCCTCGGAACCCTTGGAGAGTGGATGTCATACACACCCGGACCAATTTCGTTTGGATATTTAAAGTCGGCAAAGGCATCCAATAACTCCATTTGCGAACGTGAAGTTTCAATTGTGATCACATCCGCGTCCATATCGGCAATATTCTGGATGATATCGTTAAATTCCGAGTAGCACATGTGCGTATGGATCTGTGTATCATCTTTTACGCCGCTGGACGAAATTTTAAAAGCTTTAACAGCCCAGTTCAGGTAGTCTTGCCAGTCTGCTTTACGTAAAGGTAAGCCCTCTCTAATGGCTGGCTCATCAATCTGAATGATTTTTATCCCGGCATTCTCCAGGTCACAAACTTCATCACGGATGGCCAAAGCGATCTGTGTACAGGTTTCTGATCGTGGCTGATCGTTACGTACAAACGACCATTGTAAAATAGTAACCGGACCGGTTAACATACCTTTCATATATTTTGAGGTGAGCGATTGCGCGTAAGCTGTCCACTTCACCGTCATAGGTTCAGGTCGCGAAACATCACCAAAAATGATTGGCGGTTTTACACAGCGCGAGCCATAGCTTTGTACCCATCCATTTTTAGAGAAAGCGAAACCATCCAGTTGTTCACCAAAGTATTCAACCATATCGTTACGTTCAAATTCCCCATGTACGAGTACATCCAGATCGATCTCTTCCTGCCATTTTACCGCTTTCTCGGTTTCCTGGGCAATCAGATTATCGTATTCTTCAACAGTAAAAGTTCCGTTTTTAAGCTTGGCCCTCCAGCTTCTCACTTCTGCTGTTTGTGGGAAAGATCCGATGGTGGTGGTAGCATAAATGGGTAGATTAAGCTCCTGTTGTTTGATTTTTCTGCTCGAAAATGGACTCAAACGTTCGGCATCCTGCTCTTTTAAAGCCAAAACACGCTGTTTTACTGCCGGATTATGAATGATTTTAGAAACTTTACGGTTACCGATTGCAATTTTGTTTTCCTCCAGTTTTTGTAGGGTAGATGCAGGGTTTTCGTTTGTAATCAGTTTTTTTAAAGTAGCCAGCTCCGCAATTTTTTGCTTGGCATAGGCCAGCCACTGTTTAATTTCGGCTGATAAGTTTTTTTCGTTGGTTTCATTGTCTAAATCAACGGGTGAGTGGATTAACGAGCAGGATGGTGCAATCCATACTTTATCGAGACCAAGTTTTTCAATGGCTTGATTAAGGATAGAAACAGATTTTTCGAAATCATTTTTCCAGATATTCCGTCCGTCTACCAGACCTAACGAAAGGATGGTTTCTTCTTTTAACGAAGCTAAAACATCATTTAACTGATCTTCTGCACGTACCAGATCGATATGTAAAACATTTACAGGCAATGAAGTTGTTAAGGTAAGATTGTTACCTAAACCATCGAAATAAGTCGCTAAAATGATCTTTAACCCTGGGAAAGCTTTTCTAATTTCCTTATAAGTATATTCGTAAGCTTTTTTGTCTTTTTCGGTTAAATCCAAGGTCAAAAATGGCTCATCAAACTGTACATGTTCTACATCCAAAGCATCTAGACGAGATAAAATCTCGATATAAACCGGAAGAAGGTTTTTGATCAGGTCTATTTTTTCAAAACCAGCTTCTTTTTCCTTGCCCAATAAAAGATAGGAAACAGGGCCGATTAGAACGGGTTTGGTGGTAATCCCCAATTGTTTGGCCTCGTAAAACTCATCGATGATTTTAGTTGAGAAAAGTTTAAAAGGCTGGTCTTTGTAAAACTCTGGCACAATGTAGTGGTAATTGGTATCGAACCATTTGGTCATTTCCATCGCTACCACATCCAGTCCTTCTTTTTGGTAACCTCTTGCCATGGCAAAATAAAGATCAAGTTCTTCGTTTCCTTTTTTCAGGATCACCTCGTTATACCTTTTCGGGATTGCCCCGAAAGTTAAGGAATGATCGAGTACATGGTCGTAAAAAGAAAAATCGTTTGATGGAATCACATCAATGCCTGCTTCTTTTTGAAGTTTCCAGTTTTCGTGGCGAATGTTTTTGCCCACCTGAAGTACATTTTTGTACCCCGTTTTATCTGCCCAGTAATTTTCGCAGATTTTCTTTAATTCCCTTTGACTACCTATTCGCGGGTAGCCCAGATTTTGCGTTAGCATCTCTTTTAAAGATTAAGTAAATAAATCGTTTAAAAGCTCAAAACCGTATTTTTTAATAATTTCTGTTTAAAATAAAAAGGAAAGGTTATGGCACAGCCTGCCCGCTTATCAGCAAAAAGCTTAAAGCAAGCATATAAAATTTTAATTTTATTGTGTACAATCAGACCTGACCAATTACTTTATAACGCGAAAGTACTGTCAATTCAATATAGGCAGGTCTCCTGACTTATTCCCGATCTTATCGCCTTCCCATACCTAAACGGCACAGTGGCATGAATGATAAGACCGTTGTCTTTTTGGTAAAAGACAGAATTTACAGTTGCGCGACAGCTCGTGATTTGCACACGATTCCCTATTAATCCCGGGTGTAATTCCGGGAACCTGTATCGGTTGATGAAAAATAAAGTTAAGAACTTACATCAACGCAAATGTATGGATTAGGATTTAAAGATTAAGGTATTTTTGTAAGCATTGATTTCGCCGGCTTCCAATCAATGGTATTTAGTTTCTTTAACCACAGATGCACACGGATAAACACGGATTTTTTATCTGTGTGCATCCTTTTTATCTGTGGTTTATTATATTAAGCTCATAACATCTTAAATCACTTGTAACAAATTTACAGCAAGCTGTTTTTGGTGCTGATTCTCTATTATATTTGGTTACCTAACTAAACTCCTTATTATGATAAAAAACTACTTTAAAGGGCTTTGCATTGCTTTTTTAATGGTAAACAGCTATGCAGTGCTGGCGCAGGAGGTACCAACGCCAAAATCTCATTTCGGTTTTGATATCGGCGACGATTATCAATTGGCCAATTATACCCAAACAGAAGCGTACTTTAAAAAGCTTGCAGCAACTTCTAACCGTGTTAAACTGGTTGATATCGGGAAAACCGAAGAAGGAAGAAGTCAATATATGCTGATTGTTTCTTCACCTGAAAACCTAAAAAAACTGGACCGCTATAAAGAAATTTCACAACAACTGGCCCATGCTGAAATTACGCCTGAACAAGCCAAAGCATTGGCGCAGGAAGGTAAAGCAGTAGTTTGGATTGATGGAGGTTTACATGCAAATGAAGTTGTTGGCGCCCATCAACTGATTGAAACTGTATATGAGTTTGCTTCCAGAACTGATGCTGAAACCTTACGCATTTTAGATAATGTAATCATCTTGTTTACACATGCCAATCCTGATGGGCAAGAATTAGTGAGCAATTGGTACATGAGAGAAAAGGATCAGAAAAAAAGAACAACCTCCGGACTGCCAGTTTTGTACGAGAAATATGCCGGACATGATAATAACCGCGACTTCTTTATGTTAAACCTTAAAGAAACACAAAATATCGGCCGTCAGCTTTTTGTAGAGTGGATCCCGCAGATTATGTATAACCACCATCAGGCTGGTCCGGCGGGAACGGTTGTGGCTGGTCCGCCCTACCGCGACCCTTTTAATTATGTTTTCGACCCAACAATATTAACCAGCCTAGATGCTGTAGGTGCTGCCATGCACAACAGAATGAATGTAGAAAACAAGCCTGGTTATACGCAGCGTGGCGGCTCGGTTTATTCTACCTGGTACAATGGTGGATTAAGAACCACAACCTATTTTCATAATATGGTTGGGCTGTTGACGGAAATTATTGGAAATCCTACCCCTTCTGAAATTCCGTTGGTTCCTTCGCGTTTATTGCCGAGTGGCGATTCGCCAAATCCGATTACACCTAGAAAATGGTATTTTAAAAACTCGATCGAATATTCAGTTTCGTTAAACTATGCGGTTTTAGGTTATGCACAGCGCTACCGCGACGAATTATTGTACAACATTTATCAAATGGGCAGAAATTCGATCGAAAGAGGCAAAAAAGATACCTGGTCTTTCTCTCCAAAGAAAATTGAGGCCATTAATAATGCTGCAAAGGGCGAAAAAGGTGCCCCCATTGCTGGTGGAGATGCTGATTTTGGACCAAGGAGACAGATCAGCATGAAAGCTTTTGATACGGTGATGAAAGCTTCTGCAAACCGTGATCCACGGGGTTATATTTTATCTGCAGATCAGCCCGATTTTAACTCTGCCATTAAGTTTTTAAATGCATTGATCAGAACGGGAATTGTGGTACAAAAAGCAACCGCTTCATTTGCCGTTGCAGGGAAAAATTATCCTGCCGGAAGTTACGTGGTAAAAACTGATCAGGCTTTCCGTCCACATGTGTTGGATATGTTTGAGCCTCAGGATCATCCAAACGATTTTAAATACGAAGGAGGTGCGCCAATTCCGCCTTATGATGCCGCAGGTTGGACATTAGCCTATTTGATGGACGTGAAATTCGACCGTATTCTGGACGACTTTTCAGGTCCGTTTGAAAAAAATCCTTCTGGCGAACTCTTAAAACCAGAGAATAAACTGCAAAATGGATCAGGCTATGTTTTAAGTGCTGCACAAAACGATTCTTATACCGCAGTTAATGATCTCTTAAAGAACAAAATTGAGGTTTACCGCTCAACCGAAAATGGTGATTTTTATGTTTCTTCAGCAGGAAAATCGGTGTTGGAAAAAGCAAATATTAAAGTAAAAACCGCACCTGCCCCTAAAAATAAAATTAAGGTTTCAACAGCCAGAATTGCCCTTTGGGATACCTACGGAGGTTCTATGGCTTCAGGTTGGGTGCGGTTTTTAATGGAACAGTATCATTATAATGCTACGGTGATTTATCCGCAGGATATTGATGCCGGAAACTTAAAATCTAAATATGACATAATTGTTTTTGTGGGAGGCGCAATTCCATCGGTTCAGGGCGGAGGTGCTGGAAACAGATCTTTCGGGCCAAAGGCAGATGAAATCCCACAGGAATTTAGAAGCCGACTGGGCAGAATTACCGCTGATAAATCGATCCCTGAGTTGAAGAAATTTTTAGAAGCTGGTGGCAACATTGTAACCATTGGCAGCAGTACCAATCTGGCTTATCACTTAAACCTTCCGATACGTAATGCGATGGTAGAAATTGTAAACGGAGAAGAAAAAAGATTGCCTGCTGAAAAATATTACGTTCCTGGAAGTGTATTAAATGTTGGCGTAGACACCTCTTTGCCTACCAATTGGGGCATGGAAAAGGAGGCCGATGTATATTTTGACAATAGTCCTGTTTTTAAACTCACTGGCGATGCCATTGCTTCCGGAAAGATTAAACCTTTAATGTGGTTCGAAACAGCTACGCCACTGCGCAGCGGCTGGGCCTGGGGGCAAGCCTATCTTCAAGATGGTGTAACGGCTTTTGAAGCAAAGGTTGGCAAAGGAAAACTGCTAGCATTCGGTCCGGAAATTGCTTTCAGGGCGCAAACACATGGAACTTTTAAACTGATATTTAACCAATTGTATAAGTAATCCGATCTATAATTACTCAAATTTGTCACGTTGAGCTTGTCGAAACGCTTAAAAATTCATTATTTCTATCCTTCGACAGGCTCAGGATGACAATTCTATGTTAATATAAGAAGCCACTATCCCAAACGATAGTGGCTTTTTACTTTTGCCTTACTATAGCCAACTATAATCGACTTAATTTTGTGTTATGAAAGTAGAAATCTGGTCGGATGTAATGTGTCCGTTTTGCTATATCGGGAAAAGACATTTTGAACAGGCAATAGAAAAATTGCCTTTCAAAAATGAAATTGAAATAGATTGGAAGAGTTTTCAGCTCAATCCGGAGTATCACAATACCAATAATGAAACGGTGTACGATTACATTTCGAGAAGTAAAGGAATGCCGGTTGAGCAGGCTAAACAGATGACGAAACAGGTTGTTGATATGGCGGCAAATGCAGGTTTAAGCATCGATTTCGATACCAATATTCCAGCAAATACTTTTAACGCACATCGTTTAATCCATTTGGCCGCCAAACATAATCTTCAGGATTTAGCTGAAGAAAAATTATTCGAAGCTCATTTTGTAAATAGTAAAAATATTGGGGAAACCGATGTTTTAGTTGATGTTGCTGTAGCAATTGGTTTGGATAAAGATGAAGCTATTGCAGTTTTAAATGGAGACGAATTTGCGGAAGCTGTTCGTTATGATATTTATGAAAGCCAGAATTTAGGCATTAGAGGCGTACCCTATTTTGTAATGGATCGCAAATATGGTGTTTCGGGCGCTCAACCTGTTCAGGCTTTTACCGATGCGCTTACCCAAAGTTTTAGCGAGTGGAAAGAAACTCAGCCTAAAACCACACTTACCTCATTAAACAAAAATGATGATGCGGTTTGTGATGAGAATGGTTGTGAAATATAGGTTGGTTTCCCGCAGATTGCGCTGGTCTCCTCAGATTTTTTTTCTGAGAAATCAATAGAAAAATCGTCATCTCGACTGGAGCGCAGCGCAATGGAGAGATCTGTCTAGATAGATTTCTCGGCTTCGTTGCACTTCGCTCGAAATGACGTTATCTAGAGGTTATCTCCATTAGCGATCCATCACCGCTGATTCTTCAACGGAGTTAATAAATACTCCAAACCATTCACCCGAATTTCGAACATCGTAGCCATTAAATCGCCCAATTTACCTTTCGGGAAACCCTTATCCTTATACCAAAGCAAATAACTTTCAGGGATATTGCAGATCAGGTAACCTTTATACTTTCCGTAAGGCATTTGCATTTTCACTAAATCGAGTAACAAGGTTGGGTCTAACATTTATAATATAAAATCTAAATAATTTTCTTTGTTAATTATAGAAAAGGTGGCTTGAGGATAGTTTTTAGCAAAAAAACCAGGTATCTTTTTCTTTTGGTTTCCCCATTTAAAATCAGCAGCTAAAATTTCTCCGTTGTTAATTTCAATAAGGTCTATTTCCTGCTGATCATAAGTTCTCCAAAAGTAATATGTGGAATTTTGTTGTTCGTACTCCATTTTTTTGATCCGCTCACTAAAACAGTAATTTTCCCATAAAATACCCTGATCATTCCGTAAGGCTAATAACCTGAAATCATTAACGATTGCATTCCGGACCCCATTGTCGTAAAAATACCATTTAGATGATTTTGTAACCTCTTTCCGTAAATTATTACTGTAACCACCAACTTTATAAATGATAAAAACCTTCGAAAGTAAATCAAGATAACGGTCTACTGTATTTTTGCTAATGCCTAAAGTACGGGAAATTTCATCAATCGAAACTTCCGATCCTACCTGATAAGCAATAAGCTTTAATAATTCCAGAAGTTTAGCACTATTTTGGATGTTCTCGTACATCAAAATGTCTTTTAGCAGGTATGATTTAACCAGTTCAGTCAAATATTGCGCTTTTTCAGCCAATGAGCTCAAATGAAACAACTCCGGATAAGAACCGTAAATTAATCTTTCTTCCAGGTTTTGGGTGGTTTGCAAGGCATTTTCCTTTTTATCCAGTTCAACCTGTGCTATCGGGTAGAGATAATAGGTTAAACTTCTTCCGGTTAAAGGTTCACCGGTTTGATTCGACAGATCAAAAGTAGATGACCCACTTGCAATAATGGTGAGGTCTTTGAAAGAATCGATAAGCAGTTTCAATATTTTTCCGATTTCGGGTATAACCTGGGCTTCATCAATAATGAGCAGTTTGGCATCACCCAAAACTCTTTTATAATTTGCCGCTGTACGGGTTGATAGCAACAGCTGTACATCCTGATCTTCTCCATTTAAAGAAAGATGGTTGATATTGGCATCTTTAATAATGCTTTCTACTAACCAGGTTTTGCCTACCCTCCTTGTGCCGAAAATTAAGATGACCTTATTTTTCCCAATTTTATTGAAGATAATTGGCTTCAAAGATCTAACAATTTGACTTTCCATTTAAGTCAAATGTAGTAAAAAACGTTAATTCAGTCAATAGACTGACTCAATTAACGTTAATTCAGTCAATGAACTGACTGAATTAACGTTTTTTAATCAATTAGTTCTAAAGTTTCTATTGCTTCCTCAACGGTTTTTACATTATCAAAAGCAATCCTGAGTGTATTTTTTACTTCTTTTAAATTGCACATCCGTGGATGGTTCTGTGCAAAAGTTAAAATCCTGGTAAAGGTATTCGAGTCGAAATACGCCGATTGTTTATCGCTTAAGAAATAGCCGCGTAAACTATTTTTCTTGAAACTAATTTTTTCAAAGCCTAATTTCTTGCCCAGCCACTGCAAACGCACCACACTCAACATGGTTTTAACCTGTGGTGGAACTGGTCCGAAACGATCGGCCAGATGTTTTTCAAAAATGGCGAGTTCTGCTTCATTATCAAGTTTAGAAAGCTCGGTATATAAATTGTACCGCTCTGTGATATTGGTGATGTAGGCATCCGGAATGTACAATTCAAGGTCAGTATCTACCTGGGTAAAGCCCACAAATGGGCGGGCAGGTTCATTTTCGAACAGACCTTTAAATTCAGCTTCTTTCAATTCCTGAATCGCTTCGTCCAATATTTTATGGTACATTTCAAAACCGATTTCGGCAATGAAACCACTTTGCTCGGCACCCAATAAATTTCCACTTCCACGGATATCTAAATCGCGCATGGCCACGTTAAAACCACTGCCAAGATCAGAAAACTCTTCGATAGCGCTTAAGCGCTTACGGGCTTCGGAGGTTAAAGTTGATAAAGGAGGTGAAAGTAAATAACAGAAAGCTTTTTTGTTGCTCCGGCCTACCCTGCCACGCATCTGGTGCAAATCGCTCAAACCAAACATGTGTGCATGGTTGATGATGATGGTATTGGCATTGGGGATATCTAGACCCGCTTCAATAATGGTAGTGGCTACTAAAACATCTTTTTCACCATTAATGAAATCGAGCATAACATCTTCCAGTTGATCGCCATCTAATTGCCCGTGCGCAATACCAATCCTTGCTTTGGGAACCAGTTTTTGGATCATTCCGCCCAACTGCATCAGATCGTTAACCCGGTTATGGATAAAAAATACCTGTCCGCCGCGGTCTAATTCGAATTGAACGGCTTCCTGGATCAATTTATCATTAAAAACATGCAATTCGGTACTTACCGGCTGGCGGTTTGGTGGAGGTGTGCTGATGATCGATAAATCCCTTGCTCCCATTAAAGAGAAATGTAATGTTCTCGGTATTGGAGTTGCGGTAAGTGTCAACGTATCAACATTTACCCGAACGGCTTTTAACCTTTCTTTTGCGGTAACGCCAAATTTCTGCTCTTCATCAATGATCATGATGCCGAGATCTTTAAATTTAACATCCTTGCTCAATAAACGGTGCGTTCCAATCAGGATATCAACCTTACCTGCTGCCGCTTCGGCCAAAGTATCTTTAATCTGTTTACTGGTTTTAAAACGGTTAATGTAATCGACCGTAACCGGGAAATCTTTTAAACGTGAAGAGAAAGTTTTAAAATGCTGTAGGGCTAAAATGGTAGTCGGCACCAATATCGCTGCCTGCTTGCCCTCTGCTACCGCTTTAAATGCCGCACGGACGGCGATCTCTGTTTTTCCAAAGCCTACATCACCGCACACCAAACGGTCCATTGGATGTGGCGATTCCATGTCCTTTTTCACATCCTGAGTCGCCTTTAACTGATCGGGGGTATCCTCGTAAATAAAAGAAGCTTCCAGTTCAGTTTGTAAATAGCTATCTGGAGAAAATGCCGTTCCGGCCTGGGTTTTGCGCAAAGCATAAAGCTTGATCAAATCCCGGGCGATATCTTTAACTTTTTTTTTAGTAGTTTTTTTTAGCTTGTCCCATGCATCCGTACCCAGTTTATTCATCTTGGGTACACCGCTTTCCTTGCCGCTGTATTTGGCGATGCGGTTTAGCGAGTTGATGTTTACATAAAGCAGATCATTATCAGCATAAATTAAGCGGATCATTTCCTGCGTTTTGCCATTTACCTCAACCTTTTCCAATCCGGCGTATTTGCCGATCCCGTGATCGATGTGCG
The DNA here is from genome assembly GCF_000633455.1 of Pedobacter jeongneungensis. Lineage (GTDB taxonomy): Bacteria > Bacteroidota > Bacteroidia > Sphingobacteriales > Sphingobacteriaceae > Pedobacter > Pedobacter jeongneungensis_A. Next base: position 305,738 of record NZ_AYMG01000001.1, on the reverse strand, counting down.
TAACATAATCGCCGGACTTTAATTCCCTTAAATCTTTGAGGGTAATGGCCTGGCTTTTCTGATAGCCTTTTTTAAGCTTATATTTATAGTAACGGTCAAAAATCTGGTGATCGGTGTAAAATGCCGTCTGGATCTGCGGATCAACAAAACCCTCGCGCAACATGCTATTGATCGGCGTAAACTTGGCCGTTTTATCAATATCCTCTAAAATGGCATATAAGCGCTCAATCTGTTTTGGCGAATCGGTAAAAATAAAATTAACAATGCCCTCTTTTTCATTTTCCTTAAGATTGTGAATCAGCAGGTTGAAATCTTTATTGAAGGATGGCTGGGGTTTGGTTTCAAACTCGAAACGGTTATCGGTTTTATAAAAAAACTGTTTTCCGAATTCTACCAAAGGGAAATCCTGAAGGTGATCGCCCAATAATCTCTCGTCGCTAAAAGCAAATTTAGGATCGATCCACTCAGGGTTCTGTGTTTTATCTGCAGCAGGCAAAGCTTTCCAAAGCTCAACCGCTTTCTTAAACCCTGCTTTAACAATGTCTAAGGTAAACTCTACATCTTTAAACCAGAGTTGGGTATCCTGATCGATATAATCGAGGATGCTGATATTACTTTCCGTTAAAAACTTAGCCTGTACATTTGGTACAATCGTTAACGATTTAACATCGGCTACTGAAAGCTGACTTTCGATTTCAAAACTTCTGATGCTTTCTACCTCGTCGCCAAAAAATTCGATACGGAAAGGCAGGTCGGAGGAGAATGAAAATATATCTACAATACCACCGCGGATGGAAAACTGGCCGGGCTCGTAAACAAAATCCCTGCGGTCGAAATCGTAATCAATTAAAAATTCATTGATAAAATCGATACCCAATTTCGCTCCAAGGCTGATTTCTAAGGTGTTTTTTTCTAAAGCAGAACGGTCAATTACCTTTTCGGCAATGGCTTCAGGGTACGAAACCACAATTTTTCCATATTCCGAATCATGGTTCAATTCGTTCAAAACCTCTGCACGGGCCAATACATTGGCCGTATCTACCTGCGTAAAATCGAAAGATTTCCGGTAAGAAGAAGGAAACAATAAAACCTGTTTATCGAGTACGCTTTCAAGGTCGGACTGGAAATAAGCAGCCTCTTCCCGATCGGGTAAAACGAATAATATGGGTTTGTGTAATAGAAAATAAGAAGAAAGTGCAACAATAGCGTCGGCCGAACCCACCAATCCCTTTAATTGTATCTTTGGGTTTTTGGTAGCGTTCAACGCTTTGGTAAATTGTGTTACCCTATCGTCGGTTTTGTATCTGTTTATTAAATCGCGGATGTTCAAGGCACAAAAATAAGCTTATCTTTTAATATTAACCCGCAATTTGTGTAAAGGTTTTTTTAACTATTTTTGGCTGGGTTACAATTTGAGATTCAGATACGGGAAGAGATGAAAACTTATTCTTAGATGCGATCGCTTATTTGGTCGAAATATATCCCCCTTTCGTCGATTAAGGGCAAATCGGTGTAACAAAGGTAGTTCTATAGCCTCTAAATTGTATAAAAAGTGAAACAATGAAATACATTAAAAGCTTTCCACTAGAACTTTTTTTCTGGTTAACAGCTTTAGTATTACTGGCAACAGCGAATGGCCACGAGCATCATTTTACACTTTGTCCTTTAGCTAATTTGGGTTTTAAGGATTGGTGTCCGGGATGTGGTATAGGCAGGTCAATCGGTCATATTTTACATGGCCAGTTTACCGAAAGCTTTTCCGAACACTGGTTTGGGTTTCCGGCACTTTTAATAATAGTTTATAGAATTTACACATTGATAATAAATAAAAAAAAGTTTAAAATTTCACCAGCAAATACATAGAAACCATGGATATATTTCAATCACCTCTAATGTCGTTACCAGGTATAACGCCAGAGGAATACTCATACTTACAACAGGCAACAACAGGTTTAACCGAAGAGCAATTGCGTAATTTCTTAATGATTTACAGCAGTAAAAGGAAAAATCCGTCAGATATGTTGATTTTCTGCTTAATCGGATTGTTTGCTGTTCCAGGTTTGCAAAGGTTTATCATCGGCCAGATCGGCATGGGTATTTTGTATCTTTTAACAGCAGGTTTATGCCTAATCGGATCAATTATCGATGTAGTAAACCACAAAACCCTTGCTTTTGAGCACAACCAAAAAATGGTTTTCGAAAGCCTGCAAATGGTAAGAATGAGTGGCGGATTTCAACAGCCAGGAAAGTTCTAAAATAATATAAATTTGATATTTAAACCTCGCAGGTTTTCTTAACCTGCGAGGTTTTGTGTTTTATAAAACCCAGTTTCTGAAAATCATTTAACCACCTAAGTCACCTGAGCGCATCTAAGTAGAATGCTGCCTGATTATTGCGGTTGGTTTGCGACCTAAGATCGAATTAACTATGTTAAATAAACCCGGTAGCAGCGAAAAAGCCGAAGGTGAGGAACGAGCCAAGGCTTTGCAGCGTATAACGGGGCTTTCTTAACCAAAATGCACCGAACCCTGCTTTCCAAAATAATGTTGACCACTTAATTCACCTCAATGAAATTTGTTTCGCTGTTGGTTTACCTAAGAAAGTTTTCGAAACATGCGCGCTTTATTTATATTTATCGAATGAAATTAGCTGAAATTACCAATTATTTAGAAAGCATTGCGCCGCTTAATTATCAGGAGGATTATGATAACTCGGGCTTAATTGTAGGCGATCCGAATATGGAAATCCGCGCTGCTTTGGTGGCTTTAGATTGCGTAGAGAAAATTGTAGATGAAGCCATTTCTACAGGCTGCAACCTGATTATTACCCATCACCCCATTGTTTTTAAAGGGCTAAAAAAGCTGAACGGCAAAAATTACGTAGAACGCGTGGTATTAAAAGCCATCAAAAACAACATTGCGCTTTATGCCATTCATACTAATCTTGATAGCATTCATACCGGTGTAAATGCGAGAATCTGCGAACGTTTGGGTTTAACAGGCACCAAGGTACTTTCGCCAAAAGCCGGATTGTTAAAAAAACTGGTTACCTATTGTCCGCAGGCACAGGCGGAACAATTGCGGTCAGCATTGTTTTATGCAGGTGCAGGGAACATTGGCAATTATAGCGAATGCAGTTTTAATGCCGATGGTTTTGGAACATTTAAGGGAAATGAAGATTCGGATCCTTTTGTGGGCGAAAAAGGTATCCGCCACCGCGAAGCCGAAGTAAGGCTCGAAATGGTGTATCCTACGCAGGCTGAGCGCAAAATTTTAGTTGCTTTGTTCGAAAACCACCCTTACGAAGAAGTAGCATATGATATTTATAAAATCGAAAACAAACACCAGCTGGTTGGTTCGGGCATGGTGGGCTGGTTGGAATACGATATGGATGCCTACGATTTCTTACATCTGGTAAAAGACAGGATGCAGGCCAAAGTGGTTAGGCACACCGATGTAATTGGCAAAAGGATTAAAAAAGTTGCGGTTTGCGGAGGTTCGGGCAGTTTCCTATTAAAAGAGGCCATTGCCGCCGGAGCAGATGCATTTATCACCGCAGATTTTAAATATCACGAGTTTTTTGATGCAGAGGAAAAATTGATCATTGCCGACATCGGACACTTTGAAACTGAACAATTTACCTCAAATTTATTGCTTGAAATTATTCAGAAAAAATTTACTAACTTTGCAATCCGTTTAACGGAGCAAAATACAAACCCCATAAATTACTTGTTTTAATGGAACAAACCGTAGAACAAAAGCTAAAGGCTTTATACGAATTACAAAATATCCACACAAAAATTGATAAGATCCGCCAGGTACGTGGCGAATTACCAATGGAAGTTGCCGATCTTGAGGATGACGTTTTAGGATTAGAAACTAGAATTGCAAAAATCAAAGGCGAACTTGATGATCTTGAGGATTCGATCGTAACCCGTAAAAATACAATTAAAGATGCGCAAGCGGCCATCAAAAGATACGATACTCAATTAAAAGAAGTTAAAAATAACCGTGAATACGATGCTTTAACTAAAGAAATTGAGATTCAAGGTTTAGATATTCAGGTTTCTGAAAAGAAAATTAAAGAACATGGTTTCGAAATCAATTCTAAAACTGAAATCTACGAAGCTGCAAAAGCGGAACTGGATGGCAGAAAGAAAGATTTAGAAATTAAAAAAGGCGAATTGGATGTAATTACTGCAGAAACTGAAAAAGAAGAGCAGGATTTACAAAAGAAAGCTGATAAAGCTGAGCCTCAAATTGATGAGCGTTTATTGGTTGCTTACAAACGTTTGCGCAAAAACGCTATTAACGGTTTAGCTGTAGTAACTATCGACCGCGATTCTTGTTCAGGTTGTTTCAACCAGATTCCACCTCAACGCCAGTTAGATATCCGTCAACGTAAAAAAATTATCGTTTGCGAACATTGTGGTCGTATTTTGGTTGATGAAGCTTTAACCCACGAGGTAGCTGAAGGTTAATCAATAATATTAAAATGAATTAAACGTCCCGATCAAATCGGGACGTTTTTTTTTAGGCCTGTTTTTTGCTCACACAAAACAAGAATAAGATTTTAGCGTTTAGAGTAGATATTTGTTAACATGCAGACTGCTATTGAAGCAGCGCAGAACCAAACCGAATAAATCCCGAATGAATAAAAGTTTCCGTTTTTTTATAACCTCTGCCCTGCTCATCTCTCCGCTGTTTTCGTTTGCAAACTTCGATTTTAATAACAATTGTTTAAACGCTTATAAGAGCATTTTCGAACTTAAACTTGGTAATGCAAGGGCATATATTTCTACAGAAAAGAAACAACATCCCAATAATTCCATTATTCCGCTTCTCGAAAATTACGTCGATTATTTTACCGTACTTACCTCAGAAAGCAAAGCTGATTTCGACCGCCTAAAAGGAAATAAATCGGCCCGGCTGGATCAGATCAGCGATGACGATAAAAATTCACCTTATTATCTGTATGCACAAGCAGAGATTAATTTACAATGGGCCCTTATTCGTGGCCGTTTTGGCGAGTATTTCAACGCGGCTATGGAAGTTAAAAGAGCGAATAGCCTTTTACAGGAAAACAATAAAAAATTCCCAAATTTTCACCTAAATTTAAAAGGTTTAGGCCTGATTAATGCGGTTTTAGGTAATTTACCTGATGGTGCGCTAAAAACAGCGCTTTCGACCTTTGGCATTAAAGGAAATCTTCAAAGTGGATTAAATATGTTCGAAAAGCTGGCCGATAACCTGCCAAAATCGACATATGAGCCGTTTTATGAAGAAGTGGTGTTTTATTACGCCTACGTATTAACCGACGTGGCACATAGTCCGCTGGCCTATGCCAAAACCATGAAATATACCGAAAGGATTGCCGATACCAGTTTGCTTAAAAGTTATCTGCAAAGTTATGTGTGCATTAAAAATTCGCATAGCGATGAGGCAATAGCCATTTTAGCCAGGCGACCCGAAGGTGGCGTTTATCAGCCTTTCCCTTATCTGGATTATTTAGAAGGGATTGCTCACCTAAATAAACTCGACCTTAATGCCAGCACCTATTTTAACCGCTTTTTGCAGGCCACAAAGGGTGTAAACTTTGTAAAGGATGCCTATCTTCATTTGGGCTGGATCTCGCTGCTTAAAGGAGATAAAGCAGGTTATACAGCATTTGCAGCTAAAGCGGTTAAGAACGGCTATACCTATATGGAAAAAGATAAACAGGCTAAAGGCGAAGCCGCTGCCGGAACACCTGCTATTGATCTTTTAAAAGCCAGGCTTTTGTTTGATGGTGGTTATTTAAACAGGGCCCTACAGCTACTGGATGATAAGAAAGCCGCAGACTATACCAATGATAAGGATAAAACGGAGTTTAATTACCGTTTAGGAAGGGTATACGATGATTTAGGTAAAGATGAACAAGCCTTAGCTGCTTATCAGGAAACGATTAACGAAGGCCGAAACCTGAAATATTATTTTGCGGCCAATGCTGCTTTGCAAATGGGAAAACTTTACGAGAGAAAGAAAAATGAGGCTAAAGCTAAAGAGGCTTTCAATACTGCTATTGCCATGAAAAATCATGAGTTTGAAAGCAGCATCGAAAGCCAGGCCAAAGCAGGATTAAGGAGATTAGCGAATTAAAAACGGTGTACAAAGGCATTAATGTGCATGCCAGCCCCTACCGAGGCAAAAACAGCCACATCACCAGCTTTAACTTTATAACCTTTAACTTCTCCTTTTAGTACCAGATCCAATAAGGTTGGTACGGTAGCGACTGAACTGTTACCCAACCAGGAAATCGTCATCGGTACTAAATTCTCAGGTACTGTGTCTTTATCGTAAAGTTTAAATAAACGTTTCATGATAGCGGTATCCATTTTACCATTAGCCTGATGTACAAACACAATGTTAATGTCTTCTACGCTTAAACCAGCTTTATCAATGGCTTTTTTAATCACCTGTGGTACTTGAATTACCGCAAATTCATATAGCTTACGCCCGTTCATTTTTAGATAGAAATTTCCACTGGTCTCATCAGGATGTGACCCCTTACCCATGGTTAACAGGTTGCCATGATTAACCGCATGGGTTTCTGTTTTATGGGCCAGTATCCCTTTTTTTTCTGTTGATTCTTCTGCTTCGAAAATCACCGCTCCGGCACCATCTGAAAAAATCATGCTGTCGCGGTCGTGCGGGTCGATAATACGGCTTAAGGTTTCTGCACCAATTACCATTACGCGTTTGGCATCGCCACTTTTGATGTAATAATCAGCCTGTATTGCCCCTTGAACCCATCCCGGGCAACCAAAAATAAGATCATAAGCTACGCAATCAGGGTTGTTAATACCCAGTTGTTGTTTTACTTTTGATGCCAGCGATGGTAAAATATCGCTTCGGTTACTATCTAGGGGAATATCGCCAAAATTATGGCAGAAAATAATATAGTCTAAAGTTTCTTTATCTATGCCAGCGTTTTCTATGGCTATTTCTGCAGCCTTTGCGCCGATATGATTACTTAACTGTTCGGGGCAGACATAACGCCTTTCTACAATCTCAGTAATTTCAGAGAATTTATGAATAATCTCCGAGTTCTCTTTCTCCAACCGTGCTCCATTCTCAAAAAATGTCGAATTTAAGAATTCGTTACCAGAAATAACATTCTTTGGAATATAACTTCCAGTACCGGCAATTACCGTATTTATCACTTTGCTCATAATTATAATACCGCATACTAAAACGGTATGTAGTATAAAAATATCAATTATATTCGGTAATCGAAAATATATTTGTTTTTAGCAAAGCATATTTTCAATTTCTAATTTTAATAATCCTGTGTTTCCGTTTACATTAAGCAGCTGTGTCCTACTTCTCCGGGGCATATCAACAATGTTAAAGCTATAAATAATTTTTGGACAATTTGCTGAGAAAAGCGGTGCGAGGCTTTAATTTTTAGGTAGAAACAGCAATGCTCTAACTAAAATCGTCAATCAAAAAAACAAACAGTTCTTTAGGACCGTGTGCCCCTAAAACCAGTGTTTTTTCGATATCGGCGGTTCTGCTCGGCCCTGTAATGTTGCTGATCATGGATGGGATCTGGTTACCGTATTTATTCTTTAATAATCGAAAGGCATCCTTTAGATCCAAAACCAATTGGCTAGTTCTGGCAATAACGATATGGTGATGTGGGAAAATACTCAACCGTCTACCGGCAGCACCCTGATTGGTTACCATTACACTTCCATTACGTGCAATTAATGCCTCACAAAGGGTAATGCCAACTTCGGCTTGCTCAAAATCTTTATCCGTTTGGTAAAATGGGAATTCGTATTTGCTTAAAAACTGTTGTAATTCGGGTTCCCAGCAGTATATTTTACGCCACTTAAACTTATCAGCCAGCTGTAACATGTTTTCAAAAAAGTCGATACCATCTTCGCAGAATATAAAATTACCCGATATGGCAGTGAGTTGCTCGGCAAATAATACCTCTAGCTCGTCTGTATTTTTTTTATACAATACGCTTTCCTCTAAATTTGGATAAGGATTTTCGCGCTTTTCTAAGAGTGCTTTCCGAATCTTTTTTAGTATTTGTTCTTTCGCTGTCGTATTATCCTTCATATAAAAAAAAGCTACCCTAATGATTAACTAGGGTAGCAAATGTAATTAATAGAAATTATTTATTTAAGCCTCAACCGGAGTAATATGTCCAGGTGTTCCGCTTTCGCCTTGATTTTCGAATAAACGTTTTCCGAAAATCTCCTCTAAATCGTCTTTAAATAAAACTTCTTTTTCGATTAAAATATCAGCCAATTGGATCAGTTTATCTTTGTTTTCCTCCAATAAATTGATTGCTCTTTGGTATTGACCTTCAATTAATGCTGAAATCTCTTTATCGATGGTTAAAGCGGTATCTTCTGAATATGGTTTAGAGAAATTATACTCGTTCTGACCAGATGAATCATAATAAGTAATGTTTCCTAATTTCTCGTTCAAGCCGTAAATGGTAACCATTGCCCTGGCCTGTTTGTTCACTTTTTCTAAATCGCTTAGTGCACCTGTAGAAATGGTATCGAACATTACTTTTTCAGCTGCCCTACCACCCATGGTTGCACACATTTCATCAAGCATTTGATGAGGACGAACAATTAAACGTTCTTCTGGTAAATACCAGGCAGCACCTAAACTTTGTCCGCGTGGCACTATGGTCACTTTAACCAATGGTGCTGCGTGTTCTAATAACCAGCTTACCGTAGCGTGACCAGCTTCGTGGATGGCAATAGCACGTTTTTCACTTGGTGTGATAATTTTGTTTTTCTTTTCTAAACCACCAACAATTCTATCTACAGCGTCTAAGAAATCCTGTTTATCAACTGCTGATTTATTTTTACGTGCTGCAATTAGAGCGGCTTCGTTACATACGTTGGCAATATCAGCTCCAGAGAAACCAGGAGTTTGTTTTGCTAAAAATTCGGTATCTAGCTCTTCTGATTTTTTCAGTGGGGTGATGTGTACTTCGAAAATCTGTTTACGTTCGATAACATCCGGTAAATCAACATAAATCTGTCTGTCGAACCTTCCTGCCCTTAATAATGCTTTATCTAAAACATCAGCACGGTTGGTGGCAGCTAAAATGATTACATGGGTATTGGTTCCAAAACCATCCATTTCAACCAGTAATTGGTTCAATGTATTTTCGCGCTCATCGTTTCCGCCCATTACACCGTTTTTACCACGTGCACGGCCAATGGCATCAATCTCATCAATAAAGATAATACAAGGCGATTTATCTTTAGCTTGTTTAAACAGGTCACGAACACGTGATGCTCCTACCCCAACAAACATCTCTACAAAATCAGATCCTGATAAAGAAAAGAAAGGAACCTGAGCCTCACCCGCCACGGCTTTGGCCAATAAAGTTTTACCTGTACCCGGCGAACCTACCAATAAGGCGCCTTTCGGGATTTTTCCACCCAGATCGGTATATTTTTTAGGGTTTTTAAGGAAATCTACAATTTCCATTACCTCTGTTTTGGCTTCTTCTAAACCTGCAACATCGTTAAAAGTAATGTTTACCTGGCTTTCTTTATCAAATAATGTAGCTTTCGATTTTCCAATGCTGAAAATCTGACCGCCACCGCCGGCACCACCGCCCATTCTGCGCATCATAAAAATCCAGAAACCGATTAAAAGCAATACTGGTAAAATGATGCTTAAAAACCAGCTCGCCAATGGATTGCTGCGGTTTTCTGATTGAAATGAAATTGGTTTTCTGCCAGCTGGTAATGCTTTTTGCGATTCGGCCAAAGCAGCCCTTAAATCAGCAAATTTGCCTCCATATGTAAAAAAAACAGTCGGCCCGTTTGATACATTAAAAGAACTGGTGCTTTTAAATGCTTTATACTGAGGTTTGTTTAAACTATCTTTTTTAATATATACCTCAGCTTTTACTAAATCTTCTGTCTGATAAGCTACAATCCTGTCAACATCACCTGTTAACAACATTTTGCTTTCGAAAGTATCGTATTTAACTTCTTTACCGCTATCTCCGGTAAATAAAAACTGCGCGGCTATAATAGCGATGATGATGGCAGCATAAACCCAGAAAATATTAAATTTTGATCCTTTTTGAGGTTTTTTCGGGATGTTAGGTATTCTTTTCCCTTGTTTTTCGATATTTGGATTGTCGTTCATTTGTCTTTGTCAAAATGGTTCTACAGGTTATGCGCTTTGATAATTTGTGCTTTCGGCATCCCCCCAAAGTTCTTCTATGCCATAAAAGTGGCGCTTTTCGGTTTTAAAAATGTGCACAACCACATCGAAATAATCAAGAATAATCCAATCTGCAGATTCGAAACCTTCTTTGTGTCTTGGATCGGCCTGCGTGGCCTTATATATTTCTTTTTCTACACTGTCGGCAATAGCCTTTACCTGGGTGCCAGAGTTGGCACTCGCAATAATAAAGTAATCAGCAACTGAAGTATGAATATTTCTTAGATCTAACCGCACTATATCTTCTCCTTTTTTTTCCTGGATGCCTTGTACAGCTAACTCAGAAAGGTATGTAGAAAGGGCTACTATTTTCTTTTTTACCATTAAAATGCTTTAATTTTGGAATTACAATTATATAAATTCAACACTTGCAAAATAACACTTTTTCGACACTATTTGTTGGTCAAAATTTAATCAAATTAAAAGAAGTTGATTCTACCAATAACTTTTTGAAAGATTTGGTGTCAAAATCCGAGCCATTAGCCGAAGGGACTGTAATTATGGCAGATAATCAGTTTGCAGGCAGAGGACAGCAGGAAAGCGTTTGGCAAACCCAGGCAGGCAAAAACATCAGCACCAGTATATATTTAAAGCCGTCTTTTCTGCCACTGAATAAGCAGTTTTACCTCAATATTGCCGTTAGTTTAGCTGTTAGTGACGCTTTATCCAGTTTTATACCTGAGGGCATAAAAGTGAAATGGCCAAATGATATGTACTATCTTAACAAGAAATTAGGGGGCATACTAATCGAAAATACACTGACAGGTACTTCTATTAAATCGTCGGTAATTGGCATTGGCTTAAATGTAAATCAATCAGAATTTTCTGAAAGTATCAGTGAGCGTGCCACTTCCGTGATTCAAATTTTACAAAGAAATGTTCCTTTAATGGATATTATGGAGAAAATATTCATATTTATGGAAAAATACTACTTAATTTTGAGAGCAGGGAAATACAGTATTTTACAAAATGATTACCTTGCAAAGCTTTATAACTACAATGTTTCTGCGTTATATAAACAGAACGACGAAATTTTTGAAGGTATAATTAAAGGAGTTGAAGATGGTGGTAGGTTAATGGTTGATACAAAAGATGGCTTGAAAAGCTTTAACTTTAAAGAAATAGAATTCACACACACAAAATAAACACATAATGAAAAAAATCACCTTAGTGCTTTCAATGGTACTTTTTACCATTGCCGGTGCATTTGCACAGATCGAAAAACCAGTAACATGGGCTTACTCAGCAAAAAAAATAAGTAAAACAGAAGCCGTAATCTATTTAAAAGCAACTATTGATGACAGATGGCATATTTATTCGCAGAATGTTAAAGATGGCGGACCTGTAAAAACCACCTTTACTTTTACTCCCTCTAAAGATTTTAGCCTTGTTGGTAAAACAGTTGAGCCTAAAGCCATTGTTAAATATGAAAGCACTTTTAAAATGAACGTAAGTTATTTTGAAAAAGCAGTAATTTTCCAACAGAAAATAAAATTAAATAAAGCAACGACAGTTGTTAAAGGTAAGGTAGAGTTTATGGTTTGTAACGATAAACAATGTCTTCCGCCAGAAGAAGTTGAATTTAGCGTACCCGTTAAATAGTTGATCTCAAAATATTTACAAACAGTCCCGGATTTTCGGGACTGTTTCTTTTTAAAGTAAAATCTACGAAGCTTACCGCTTTATGAAGAACCGTTTATAAAATTATTCTTAATTTCACAGGTTCAAACACACACACAAAACACACAAATGAAAAAGGTTTTATTATTGTTACTAATGGCTAGTATGTTTATCGCATTGCCGGCTGTTAAAAGTTATGCTATTGTAACGCAAGATACCACGGCAACCGCCCCTCCTGATGATATTGTTTTTACCGAAGTAGGTTCTGCACAGGATAGTGCAGCAAATAGCCAGGTAAAAACGGAAAAAGATACCCTTAAAAAGGATACAGCCAAAGTAGAAAAAGCTACTGTAGCTGGTAAAGATGCTCCAAAACAATCACTTTGGGTAACTTTTGGCTTAGGCCTGTTGGCCGGTATTGCCGCTTTTTTTCTTCCATGTATTTTTCCGATGGTTCCGCTTACTGTTGGTTTTTTTACCAAAAGGGCCGAAAGCAGGGCAAAAGGAATCAGAAGTGCCATTATTTATGGTTTATCCATCATTGTAATTTATGTTGGTTTGGGTGTAATTATTACCTTGATCTGGGGAGCAAGTGCATTAAACGAAATCTCAACAGATGGATTTTTTAATATTTTCATCTTCCTTATACTAATTGTTTTCGGCGTATCGTTTTTAGGTGCTTTCGAAATTACCCTGCCAAGCTCGTTTGTAAATAAACTCGATGCAAAATCGGATGCGAAAGGCTTAAGTGGTATCTTTTTTATGGCTGCAACTTTAGCGGTTGTTTCTTTCTCTTGTACAGGCCCGCTAATTGGAACTTCATTGGTTGCCATTAATACTGATCTGCTAACCCCTGTTGTAGTGATGTTTGGGTTTTCATTGTCACTGGCGGTAATATTTACCATGTTTGCTATTTTCCCAAGTTTAATGACGGGATTGCCAAAATCAGGTGGTTGGTTAAACTCGATTAAAGTTTTCCTGGGTTTCTTAGAACTGGGTTTATCATTAAAATTCCTTTCAACAGCCGATTTGGCTTACCATTGGGGAATATTGGATCGTGAGGTTTTCTTAGCAATCTGGATTGTGCTTGCCATAATCTTAGGTGTATATTTACTAGGAAAAATCAAGTTCTCCCATGATAGCGACCTTCCTTATGTCTCAGTACCAAGGTTATTCATTGCAACCGCAACATTCGTGTTCGCTGTCTATTTAATCCCTGGCTTGTGGGGAGCCCCTTTAAAAGCGGTTAGTGCATTGGTACCTCCACTTTCTACGCAAGACTTTATAATCGGACAAGATAATGGCGGAGGATCAAGCCAGGTAGCAGCACCTACTCACGCTAAAAGAAAATATTCAGAATTTTTGCATATTCCGCATAACATTGATGGTTTTTTTGATTATCAGGAAGCACTTGCCTATGCCAAACAAGTAAAAAAGCCGTTATTTCTTGATTTTACAGGACACGGTTGTGTAAATTGCCGCGAAATGGAAGCACGTGTTTGGTCTGACCCCAGAGTACTTAAAAAATTAAAAGAAGATTATATTGTTGTATCACTTTACACTGATGATAAAACAGATTTGCCAGTAGCGGAACAATTTGAGTCTAAAATTTTGGGTACAAAAGTGAATACAGTTGGTAAAAAATTTAAGCATTTGCAGGCCGAAAGATTTAACACCATTTCGCAACCATATTATGTACTTTTGGGTACTGATGAAAAAGAATTAGTTTCCCCTCCTATCGGAGTAGAATTTAATATAGACAAATATTTGCAATATCTGGATAAGGGGCTTTCGGAATTTGCCAAGAAACAAACAAATGAATAAGATTAAGAACATTGGCGTTTTAACCTCTGGTGGCGATTCGCCAGGCATGAACGCTGCAATTAGGGCCGTAGTAAGGGCATCTATTTATTATGATATTGAAGTAACCGGATTTATCCGTGGCTACGAAGGGCTGATTAACAATGATTTTATCCCTATGGATAGAAAATCTGTAGCCAATATCATTCAGCGTGGAGGCACTGTTTTAAAAACCGCACGTAGCGAAGCTTTCAGAACTGTTGAAGGTAGAAAAACAGCCTACGAAAACCTAAAAGCACAAAATATTGATGCCTTGGTTGTAATTGGTGGCGATGGAACATTTACCGGAGCCAATATTTTTTCTAAAGAATTTGATTTCCCTATTGTAGGCCTGCCTGGCACTATTGATAACGATTTGGCAGGTACTGATTTTACTATCGGGTACGATTCTGCCATTAATACGGTTATTGATGCTGTAGACAGGATCAGGGATACAGCCGAATCGCATGATCGACTTTTTATTGTGGAAGTTATGGGTCGTGATTCCGGCTTAATTGCTTTACGAAGTGGAATTGGCGTAGGCGCAGAAGCCATTATGATCCCCGAGGCAAACATGAATGCAGATGATATTTTACATAAATTAGAGCATAGCCGAAAAGATAAAGCCTCGAAAATTATTATTGTTGCCGAAGGTGATGATACAGGAGGTGCATTTAAAGTTGGCGAAATTTTGCAGGAAAAATACCCGCACTACGATACAAAGGTTTCGGTTTTGGGCCACATTCAGCGCGGTGGTAAACCAACCTGTATGGACCGTGTATTGGCGAGCCGTTTAGGCGTTGCTGCGGTGGAAGGGCTAATCAGTGGAGAAAGTGGCGTAATGGCCGGGCAGGTAAACCGTGAAATTATTTTTACCCCTTTCGATCATGCCATTAAACACATTAATGCTGAAAAAGTGAGTGCCAAATGGCTCAAACTAATCGATATACTTTCGTTTTAAAACGAAATATGATATAAAAAGAAAAGTCTTTCCCGCACCGGAAAGACTTTCTTGTTTTTGCTTAGTTTTCGCAATAAGCAATCTCTTAATCTTCTAAAATTACCGCAGTGCCATTGGCGCTTACCATAAGCATGCTGCCACCGCTGCCAACGGTTTCGTAATCTAAATCTACACCAACAATTGCATTGGCACCCAAAGCAGCTGCGTATTGTTGCATCTCATTAACAGCTGTATCTTTTCCTTCGCGTAAAACGCGTTCGTAAGAACTCGATCTACCCCCTACTATATCCGTTATTCCGGCGAATAAATCCTTAAAAATATTTGCACCAATAATCGTTTCCCCGGTAACTAAACCGATATATTTTACAATTTTTCTGCCCTCAACCGTAGGCGTTGTGGTTACTAACATAGTTTCAGTTTTTATCATTAGAACAAAATTTTTAAAAAATGTTACATTTTTCAGAAAGCTTTTTTAAGCAATTCTAAAGCGGTTTTGTGGGGCTAAATCTAAGGGCGCTAAGCGCTTCTAAAAAATAAATTTATGAAATCGCCAATGCTTTTGCATCACTATTAAAAATCATTGCTATGAGCACATCTAAAACCTTACTCCTCCTCCCCTTATTATTAATTGCTTTTTTTGCTGACGCACAAATGCCAGTGTTAAAGGTACAACAGGCCGAAACTGTAGAACAGAAAGAGGCCGTTAAACTAAAAAAACTGAATATTGATGTACAGATAACGGGGAATATTGCCACAACGGTGATGACAATGACCTTTCACAACAGCAGTAACCGCATTTTAGAGGGAGAACTTACCTTTCCGATGCCGGAGGGAGTGAGCATTAGCCGTTATGCTTTAGATATCAATGGAAAAATGCGCGAAGCCGTACCCGTAGAAAAGGCTAAAGCAACCGAGGTTTTCGAAAGTATTGAGCGCCGACGGGTCGATCCGGGGCTGCTGGAGAAAGTTGAAGGGAATAATTTCCGTACCAGGATTTATCCTTTGCCTGCAAATGGTAGCAGAACCATTATTGTGGGTTACGAAGAAGAATTAAGTTTTAATAACGCAAATGTTTTAAGGTATCACCTTCCCTTAGATTATAATCAGGCGATTGGAAATTTCAGTTTAAAAACAACTGTTTTCGAAAGCATCATTAAACCAGAACTTGGCGAACAGCCTGATGGCAGTTTTGATTTAAAAGCCAACGGGAATACTTATGTTGGCGAAATTAATAAAACCAATTACCAGCCCAAAAACGGTCTGACTATTAATCTGCCAAAGCGAAATAACCTGCCCGAGGTACAAATGCAAAATGCATCATCGGGCTATTATTTTCTGGTGAATGTTTTTCCTAAAACCCAGAGCAGGGAGCGTAAGTGGGCCGACCATATCGGTTTGATCTGGGATGTATCGTTAAGCGGCCTTCAGCGCAATACTGATAAAGAGATAGAATTGCTGGATTTAATCATCAAACAAAAACAAAATTTAACCATACAATTGGGTTTAGTAAACAACGGTTTTAAAAATGCCGGAACTTTCGTGATCTCGAATGGTAACTGGACAACATTAAAAGATAGATTGAAGAACCTGGTTTACGATGGAGGCACAAATTTCAGTGCGATAAATGCAAAGGCAATTCAGGCAGATGAATATCTTTTGTTTACTGATGGGCTATCAACCTTCGGAAAAAGTACCGTTAATTTAAATAAACCCGTTCATTGTATCAATACAGCGCTAAAGGCAGATTACAGTACCTTGAAATACATTACCTTAAAAACAGGCGGACAATTTGTAAACCTTAATTCGATTGCTGTTAACGCTGCTTTTAAACAATTAAATCAACAGAACCTCCAGTTTTTAGGAATCAAAAATGGAAACAGCATCCGGCAAACCTACCCTTCAATGAAGGTGAATATTAACGGACATTTTTCATTAGCAGGTATTATGAACGATTTTAATACCGAATTTACGTTACAATTTGGCTTTGGAAATACAGTAGTTTCCGAGCAGGTAGTTCGCTTAAATGCAACCGAACACACCTTGAGCAGTATCGATGTTAGCCGGGTTTGGGCACAGAAAAAAATTGCCGAAATGGATATCCAGTATGAAGAAAACAAAGATGATATCAGTGTTTTAAGCAAACAATTTGGTATCGTTACACGCAATACCAGTTTAATCGTATTAGAAAATTTAGATGATTATCTGCGTTATGATATTGTACCTCCTGTTGAATTGCAAAAAGCTTATAATGCCGTTCTAAAACAGCGCAGGGTCGATCTTTTAGAACACAAGCAAGATCTGATTAATGCTGCGGTAGCCATGACTAAGGAGTTAAAAATCTGGTGGAATACCAATTTTTACTATAAAGAACCTGAAAAGAAAAAGGAAGGCTATCCTGATCCTGGACAAAGGGATGTAAAAGGAGATCCAACGGCTGATATGGTAATGCGAGAACCTGTTGGTGAAGGACCAAGGAGAGAGATGCTCAGAGCAGCCGAAGTAATCGTTCCTCCCGTTCCGCAAGCTGTAGCTGCTGCCCCGTCTACCGGAGCTGCAAGTAGAGATAAAGAAACGAATCAATTAAATGAAGTGGTGGTTGTTGGATACGCCACACAGCGAAAAGCTTCTGTAACTGGATCGGTAACAACCATTAGGGGAACTGCCTCAAGTGGATTTCTTGAGGGCAGGGTTGCAGGTGTACAAGTAGCAAAAGCTGATGCCAAAAGAATATCGCCAGTATCGCCACCACAACACCCGGCAATTATCATCCCCGAATTTAAAAGTGATAAGGACTATATGAAAAATTTGGTTGGTAAACCGGATAGTGCTTACCAGGCTTATTTAAAAATGCGCTCGAAATATATTTCTACACCGATGTTTTATTTCGATGTGGCCAATTGGTTCTATCAACAAAGAGACAGTGTTAGGGCCCTAACCATTTTAAGCAATATTGCCGATTTAGATTTGGAAAACGCTGATCTATATAAAACCCTGGCCTATAAATTAAAACAGACCGGAAATTATAAAGATGAACTTTTTATCACTCAAAAAGTTTTACAATGGCGCCCGATGGATGCACAAAGTTACCGCGATTATGCTTTGGCTCTTGCCGATAACGGTCAGTACCAGTTAGCAATTGATAATTTATATAAAGTGCTTACCCAAAGTTACAATGCCCAAATTGCCGACAGGGACCAGGGGATTGAAGAGATTGTAATTTCAGAAATGAACAACCTCCTTGCAAAACACGGCAATAATATTAGTACAAAAGGAATTGATAAACGTTTGATCCAGCCTTTGCCAGTGGATGTACGTGTGGTGCTCAACTGGAATAAAAATGATACCGATATCGATTTATGGCTAACCGATCCTACTGGTGAAAAAGGCTTTTATGGTAACTCGAGAACCAAAATCGGTGGAAGAATCAGTAACGATTTTACTTCGGGTTACGGACCAGAACAGTTTATGATCAAAAAAGCCATTAAAGGAAAATATAAGATAGAAGTGAATTATTACGGTGATAGGCAGATCAACATCAGTGGACCAACAACGGTAACTGCTGAGATTTACACCCGATATGCAACTGGAAAACAGCAAAGAAAAGTAATTGTACTGCCACTTGCGGCAGGAAGTGGTGGCGGAAACTTTGTAGGGGAATTTAATTTTTAGGAAGGTGATTACACCGATGGAAGGCTTAGAATGATTTGGGAGCCTTACGAGGTAGGTCGTCATTCCCAACTTGATTGGGAATCTTAATGCAATAAGTGTTAAGATTCCCGCCTGCGCGGGAATGACGATCGCTTTATTCTAATCCCATTCCGTTGCTCTCCGGTCGAAGTAACGGATCTACAACAACAAACCCGCTACCTCTTCCCAGGTATTTACACGCTCATATTCAGTTATAAGTAAATTATGTGGCGAGGTAAACAATAATGGCCTGCCGTCAAAATTTACAAAGTTTTTGATTCGGTCGTCAATAATAATGTCAACGTTCACAATTTTATTTCCGCAGAACATAATGTGCTGCCAATCGATAAAAGGGAAATGCTCGGCCATCCAATCGTATTTATCTACCAGCGAGTTACGGAATTCCATTGCCGCCGAAACAATATAAACATCATATTTTTGCTGCAGGGCTTTAATTACCCGTTGACTATCATCGATAACGTCAAGATCGCGGAAAAACCCAGGTTCATTAATATACTCGAACCATTTTTGGTTAACCTCCTGGGGCACATGGTGATAAATTTCGTTTCCGGCATCAATCTTTAAATCAAGCGGAACATTAAAATCACGGTTATATAATTTAATAAATTTTCCAACGGCATCGGCAATCACCTCGTCCATGTCAATCGCAATTCTTTCCATTTTGTATCTGCAAATATTTTGGCGTAAATATCCTGAAAACAAAGAAATTAAACTATGTTTTTAATTTCCAGTATTTTAGTTATCTTTGCAGCCCCGCAGCATGAAGCTCCGGGAACTATGTTGAATACATAAATACAAAAGAAAATGGCAACTAAAATCAGATTGCAAAGATTCGGTAAAAAAGGGAAACCTTTTTTCCACGTTGTGGTAGCAGATTCTCGCTCTCCACGTGATGGTAAATTTATTGAGCGTTTAGGTTCTTATAACCCAAATACCAATCCTGCAACCATCGAAATTAACTTCGAAAAAACTTTAGCTTGGGTTAACAGTGGTGCAGAACCAACTGATACTGCTCGTGCTATCCTTTCTTACAAAGGTGTTTTATACAAAAAACACTTAGAAGGTGGTGTTAAAAAAGGAGCTTTAACTCAAGAACAGGCAGATGAAAAATTTGCAGCTTGGTTAGATGCTAAATCAGGTAAAATTTCTGGTAAATCAGAAGGTTTAGCTGCTTCTAAAGCTGACGTACGTAAAGCAGCTTTAGCCGCAGAAGCTAAGAAAAAAGAAGATAGAGCAGCAGCTATCGCAGCTAAAAATGCACCAGTTGCAGAAGAGGTTGTTGAAGAAGAAGTTACTGAAGAAGCGCCAGCTGTTGAAGCTGAGGCAACTGAAGAAGCTCCTGCAGCAGAAGCTACTAAAGAAGAAGGAGCAGAATAATTTTAATTATTTTGACTCATAAAATAGCGTTCCGAATTTCGGAACGCTATTTTTTTAACTAAAAATGTCATCCTGAGGTACGAAGGATCTGTTTCATCGCTATCAGATCCTCGTACCTCAGGATGACAATGTAATTATATGAAACACGAAGAAGCATTTTACATAGGGTACGTTACCAAAACGCGGGGTTTAAAAGGAGAGGTTCAGGTCTTTTTCGAATTCGACGATTATGAGCAACTGGAGTTCGACGTTGTTTTTGCAGATATGAACGGCAAATTAGTACCCTATTTCGTGGCATCGGCAAAATTGCAGGCCAATAAAACGGGTTATTTTAATTTTGATGATGTTGATCACATCGATAAAGTGCAGCCCTTATTAAAAAAGAAACTTTATCTTCCCATTGCCCAAATGCCTGAAAGAGATGAATCAGAGTTCTTCTATACAGATTTAAAAGGCTTTATGGCTGTTGATGAAACGCTTGGTGAGCTTGGAGAAATAATAGAGGTAAATGAATATCCTCAGCAATTTGTGGCTACAGTGATTTATCAGGAAACCGAAATCCTTTTTCCGTTAAACGAAGATTTTATTGTGGAAATTGATGATGAGGAAAAAATCCTGACACTTGATTTGCCTGAAGGTTTGCTTGATATCTACCTGGAAAAATAAACTTTCTTGTTTAGTATATCAGTTAACAGGTAATGTTTTTAAAGAAAAATTGTTAATTTAGATTTCATTCTAACCAAAATTAACATGCTCAAAAGAACATCAAAAATTGCCCTGATTTTTGTGGCTACGCTAACAATTTTTTCTTGTAAAACGGTTCAACAGGCTAATTTAACAGAAATTAAACCTTTCATAGGCATCTGGAACGACACCACCAACCCGGGGAGCAAAATCGTTTTCAAATCTGACGGTAGTTTTTACAATATCGCTAAAGAAGGAGGCGTTCAGATCGTTACCCATAGCGGTACCTTTAAAATTTTATCAAACAACATGTATGTGCTCAGTATTTCTGATGCCAGAGCCAATGCTACATACGATTTAAAGGGTAGGCAATATGCAAATTACTATACTTTAAGCCGTGATCAGAAAACGATGAAAGTAAGTGGCTATGTTGATGGTCGGAACGGGGGAAAAGGACTGCAATGGGCAAGCGACTTGGTGAAGATAAATACGCTGGATTAAGCATAAATTGGTTTCGTAGCAAATAGAGCAAAAGCCTTAGATAGTACAAATGGTGGTTAGCTTTCTGATTCAGCAAAGAAATTGATCTTGAATACAGCAAAATTCGACTTCGGGCTAAAGACTTCGCACTAAAGACTTACCTTTGCAGTATGCGTTTTGATATCATAACAGTTCTGCCTGGTTTATTAGAAAGTCCTTTTGCCCACTCCATTTTGCAGCGGGCCCAAAAAAAGGGCATTGCCGAAATTGTGGTGCATAATCTACGGGATTATGCCACCAATAAGCAAAAAAGTGTAGACGATTATCAATATGGTGGCGGCAGCGGTATGGTAATGAGTATCGAACCCTTTGCGGCATGTATCGAAAAACTTCAGGCTGAGCGCGAATACGATGAAATCATTTTCATGAGTCCCGATGGTGTTACGTTAAACCAAAGTACAGCCAACGAACTTTCTATTAAAAAAAACATCATTATTTTGTGTGGCCATTATAAGGGCATAGATCAGCGCATACGCGATATCTTTGTAACTAGAGAGATATCGGTGGGCGATTACGTTTTAAGCGGAGGTGAGCTTCCTGCTGCGATTGTGGTAGATGCTGTGGTGCGTTTAATCCCTGGTGTTTTAAATGATGAGACTTCTGCCCTATCCGATAGTTTTCAGGGAGATTTACTTGATGCTCCGGTTTATACCCGGCCGGCAGATTGGCGTGGACATAAAGTGCCTGATGTTTTATTAAGTGGCCACGAAGCAAAAGTGAACGAGTGGAGGCACGAACAGGCCTTAGAGCGGACTAAAACCCGTCGTCCTGACCTTTTGGAATAGAAGCATTTAACACAATCGAATGTGGAATTCATAAAGATTGTGGAAAAAATTAAAATAGGTTTTTTTATATCAAAAAAAATCCCTAATATTGCAATCCGATTTTCAAGGTAAAGAAAGTTGGTTTAATAGCTTAAAATCATGGATTTAGTAAAATTTGTTGAAGAGCAGGCCATCGCGAAAAAAGATTTTCCTGCGTTCAAGTCTGGCGATACAGTGAGCGTACACTATAAAATTCGCGAAGGTAATAAGGAACGTATCCAAATTTACCAAGGTGTTGTAATACAACGTAACAGTGCTGGTGCTAACGAAACCTTCACCGTACGTAAAATGAGCAACAGTATTGGTGTTGAACGTATTTTCCCTATCAATTCTCCAAACATTGAGAAAGTAGAAGTGAATAGCTATGGTAAAGTTCGTAGAGCGAAATTGTTCTATTTACGTGCTTTAACTGGTAAAGCTGCTCGTATCAAATCATTGAGAAAATAATATTCTTTATTATACGATATAGCCTTCACGATTAATTTCGTGGAGGTTTTTTTGTTTATACCTTTGTTAAATGTTAGATTCTGCTTTTTTCGACCAAGTTTTTTGGGGCAACACTGTAAAAGCCTATTTCCTTTTCGGGGGGATATTATTTTTAGGTCTGGTATTTAAAAATATTGTTTCCAAGCTTTTAAGCAGGTTGCTGTTTAGGCTTTTCAGAAGTTTCTCCAACCAATCGCATAACGATGCCTTTGTGGCTTTACTGGTAAAGCCGATTGAGATTTTCATTCTGTTATCTACCCTCTACCTTTCCATTAACCAATTAAAACATCCTTTAGAAGTAGCTGTATTTCATTACAGTAAATTAATCGGTAAAACAAAGGAATTAATCCCGGTAACCATTGGCGATTGTATAGACAGGATATTCCTGTTTATGATTATTTTGTCTTTTTTCTGGATTATTTTAAGGATAATCGATTTCATCAGCCATGTATTATTGTACAAAGCTTCCCTTACCGAAAATAAGGCCGATGATCAATTGGTACCTTTTTTAAAGGAGCTGTTTAAAACCATTGTCATTTTTATAGGCTTTTTTACGCTTTTAGGCTTCGTTTTCGAGGTGAATGTGTTAACGCTGATTACCGGATTGGGTATTGGTGGTATTGCCATTGCTTTGGCGGCTAAAGAAAGTTTAGAAAACCTGATCGGATCATTCACAATCTTTTTAGATAAGCCTTTTACCGTTGGCGATCTGGTAAAAGTTGATGGTGTGGAAGGAACAGTAGAAAAGGTAGGTTTTAGAAGTACCAGGATCAGAACATCTGAAAAAACCATGGCTACCCTACCCAACAGGGGCATGATAGACGGGGTTTTGGAGAATCTCTCTTTAAGAAATTCACGCAAAGTATCCTTTGTTATCGGACTTACTTATGAAACCAGTTCCGATTCGTTAAGAAAAATTATCACCGAAATAGAAAGTTACATCAATAATCACGAAGGTACAAGTAATGATGGAAACGCCTCTTTTAAAAGCTTTGGCGATTCGGGTTTGAATGTTGAGGTTAATTATTTTGTAACGGTACTTAATTATACCGAATTCCTTAAAATCAGACAGGAAATCAATCTGGAGATTATGGATATCGTGATCCGGAATAAATCAGATTTTGCTTACCCGACACAACGTTTAATCAGCGACAGGCCGCCTGGCAATGCAGCAGAAAAAGAAGTGGGTAATGATACTACGGATTAGATAGATTCCAATAACTGACTTCTGTGGTCTATGTCCTCACAGACCGCTCTACGTTAATTAGAAGATGCGATACAGCAGGTGTATTGGATAAGTCAAAAGGTTGCTTTTTTTGGAAAGCAAAGCCTGTGAGAATGATTAAAGTTTGTTCCTGCTATGCACTACAAGTCCTCTCCCGATGAAAAATCGGGATGCGGGCTTTCCGTTGCTATCAGGTTTAGGGGATCCTTCAGTGTTTCAAAATCCTTTCAGTTCCCGTGGTCTGTGTCCTCAAAGACCACCGCGTTAATCCAATGGTAGTAAAAACAAAAAGCCGATTAGCATTAACTAAACCGGCTTTCTTGTGAAATATTATACTCTTAACTTAAAGTTTGCCAATTTGGTGATTCCACCTTTTACAACTTGGTTGAGTTAAGTCAGTGGTCTGTGTCTCCACAGACCACTGCGAGAATCTACTGGTAATAAAAAAAGCCGTCCCGGTTTTACATCGGGACGGCTTTTTTATACTTTTAATATCCTTAGCTTAAAGTTGCCAGTGTAGTGATTCCACCTTTTACAACCTGGTTAAGTTCTACGTTAACTTTAGTACCTACAGGAAGAAAAACATCAACCCTCGATCCGAATTTGATAAAACCGAATTGTTCTGTTTGTACCACCTGATCGCCTTCTTTTACGTACCAAACAATCCTGCGGGCCAAAGCACCTGCAATTTGACGGAACAGTACAGGCGTACCGTTTTTATGCTCTACAACAGTTGTGGTACGCTCATTCTCAGTAGAAGATTTAGGGTTCCATGCCGCAAGATATTTTCCCGGGTGGTATTTGAAAAATTTAACCACACCTGAAATGGGGTTACGGTTAATATGCACATTAACCGGCGACATAAAAATAGATACCTGTAAACGTTTATCTTTAAAGTATTCGCCTTCTTCTGTTTCTTCAATTACCACTACTTTACCATCGGCAGGACAGATGACCAGGTTTTCTCCTGATGAGAAGCTGCGGCTCGGATTACGGAAAAACTGCAGCACGATGATAAATAGTGCTGCTGAAAAAATATAAATAAACCAGCGCAACCAGGTAATGTCGTGATATTTATAATCAACAATCGCGTTGATAACGAAAATAAACAGTATGCTTAAGGCAATAGTAGTGTAACCTTCTTTATGTATGGTCATTGTGTTCGAAATTATTGGGCAAAGGTGCGAAAAATAAAATTAATCCAATCTAAAAATTATGCCTCAGTTGCTCTATAAATGTCGGTTAAGTTTCTACCAAGACCATTGTAATCTAAACCATAACCCACCACAAACTCGTTAGGTATTTCAAAACCAACATATTCCAGTTCTTCAATTTCGTACTTCAGCGCACTTGGTTTTAGCAAAAGTGAACTTACTTTAACCGATGCCGGATTTTTTTCTTTAATCGTTTTTAAAATATGGGTTAAAGTTAGGCCGGTATCAACAATGTCTTCCACAATCACGATATCTCTTCCCTCAATGTTTTCAGGCAGTCCGATCAGTTCTTTTACATTACCAGAGCTTGATGTGCCTTCATAAGAGGCCACGCGCATAAAAGCAATTTCGCAGGGTACATTGATTTCTTTGATTAAATCGGCCATAAACAAAAAACTGCCATTTAGCACGCCGATAAAAAGTGGACATTTACCTTCATAATCAACGTTCATCTGAATACCCATCAAACGGATTCGTTTATTTAAGGTGTCGTTTTCTAAAAATATCTCGAACTCTTTATCTTCTACTTTTATTTTGTGCATGCTGCTGTTAAATAGTTTTAATGTTGAAACGTTGTAATGTTATTGTTGGCAAAACGGTTAATCGTATAAATTGGTTAACTGTTCGAACAACTTCCCTAACTGAAAATTGTGAACTGTTTACTGAAAACTCCCAACCCCAAACTACTGTTGTTGGTTCTTCTCCAGTTCCTTTTGGCGTCTCCGCTCTTCCCTGCGCTCCTGCCTCAATTGTTTTTTGGTTTTAGTGGTGTCTGCAGGATTGCTTGTAGGTTTAGTTACTGTAGTATCTTTTTTAGATCCGCCTCCAAATAAGCGTTCGAAGAAACTTTTGTTTTTATCGTGTACAATTACAACCGGTAAGCCATCGCCATCATCATCAAATGCGCTGGTATCTACTACAGCAGTATCAGGTGCTAAGTAACGACGAAGTCCTTCTCTCAAGCGAACATTATAGAAACCATAACCCGAGGTATCGCTAGGCGTTAAACCTTTTCTGGCCATAATGTTTCCCATAAACCTGAAATAGTTGAACATGTAAGGTTTCAGGCTGCCATCGGCCATAAATTTATACATCGATGCTTTTGGCTTAGGCACAATACTGGCTAAAAATAATCCGTCACCAATGGTTAAATCGGCAGGTTGTTTTCCAAAATAGTACCTTGATGCCTCTCCTATCCCGTAAATGTTCTGGCCAAGCTCCATAATGTTAAAGTAAACCTCCAACATTCGCTGTTTACTGATCAGGTGGTTATGTTCAATAAGCCAAACAATCAAAATTTCCTCGGCTTTACGGGCCAAAGTTTTCTGACGGCTTAAATAAACGTTTTTTACCAGTTGCATACTGATGGTACTACCACCACGTTTAAATTTCTTTTCCTTAAAATTTACGGCTATCGATTTTCGGATCGATTCTTCAACAAAACCATTGTGCGTAAAAAACGAAGGATCTTCTGCGGTTAAAACAGCATTGATGAAGTTTTTAGAAATGGCAGATAATGGAGTGAAATTTGGGTTAGACGGACCAATGGTGATATCGCGCATTGGTTTGCCGTATTCGTACGGCGTGTAAACAAAGGTATTGTTGATTTTTTGAAGATTCGTTTTGCCCCATTGCACGATTTTAAAATCAACGGGTGTTAGGGTCGAATTAAAACGGACACTATCGGGTATTTTGGTATCGAGGTAAAAATTGAGGTTATATTTAACCTTACCCTGTACCTTTAACCCTTCCAGCGATTCGAACAAACCCTGCGGAAAAGCATCTAAAATGCTTTGGGCATCCTGTTCTTCTGCGTTTAATTTTAATTCGTATATCTTGTTTTTTCCTAAAGTATATTTAACAAAAGGATGGATCTGTGCATTTTTAAGATAAGCTGTTGATGAGCTATCTAAAGCAATATAGTTTTGGCCAACCAAAATATCGGCATCCAGTTTTGCGCTTTGTACAATAATATCGTTTGAAGCAATACGCGGCTGGTTGATCAGCATATTTTTTACTGACCATGAGCCTGATATTTTATAATCATCGCCACTGTATTTCGCGTTTTTAAGTTCCGTTTGTAAGGTGTCGAAACTGATTTTTGCGTGGAGTTTATTGTTCAGGTAGGGTAATTCGAGTTTTTTACCGTCAGCATAAGCAGTAAAACGTAATTCTTTGCTGCCAGGATTAACATAACCATCTACATGCCAGGTCGCTTCGCCATTATTTACATTGATGGCCGATTTTAGGTCCCCTCCATCAATAGTAGCCATGGTGGCAAAGCTCAGTTTAGCCGTATCATGATCATTTAGTTTAAAAATCATGTTCTGCACATCCATATCATCAGGAATTTTGTACAAAACCTGGTTTAGGATGTTGCTGGCTATTTCTGATAAGTTAACTTTCCCTTTATTTTCGGTACTGTCTGTTTTCTTTCTTTTTAAAATAAAATCGATATTGGTGGTCGAATCTTTAAGCACTACGCTTACAAAACCTTCTTTTAGTTTTACTTCCGACAATTTTACATTCCCAAAAATGAGTGGAAGAAGTTTTACACCCACACTCAGTTCACCGATATTGGAAAGGGTATCACGCTCTTTAGGAACAACAGAAATGTTGGTCATTTTAACAGTACTCAGGCCGGTAAATCCGGCACTGCCGATTTTAACTTCAAGACCGTAATCTTTATCAGCCTTGGCAATTGCTTTGGCTACCATTTTTTTAAGAAGGGCTTCCCTTTTGCTATAAGCTACGGCGCCCAAAGCAATACAAACGACTAAAAAAACACCTAAAACCCAGGCTCCGATTTTTAAATATTTTTTGGGGATCTTAATTTTTGGTATTCGCATATAGTCGTTAAAATGGTTAATTGCTTAAACGTAACAATTAAATGTTTATTTCGTGTTAAAATTACAGTTTAAAAGCCTAAATAAAAGTATTTATGGCTATGTTTTGTTAATTTTGAATTTAAATTAATACAATGCAGATTAGCCCGCAACAAGTTTTAGATGCGCTTAAAAATGTTGAAGATCCCGATCTTAAAAAAGACCTGGTCACCTTAAACATGATTAAGGATTTACAGATAGCAGATAACCAAGTCAAATTTACATTAGAGCTTACTACGCCGGCATGTCCGATGAAGGAAATGCTGAAAAATGCCTGTACAAATGCCATTAAACATTTTGTGTCGCCAACGGCAGAAGTTGTCATCAATGTAACTTCGAGGGTTACCCAGCCAACCAACTCATCTTCACTAGATAACATCAAAAACATCATTTTGGTTTCATCTGGGAAAGGTGGCGTGGGTAAATCTACGGTATCGAGCAATTTAGCTGTGGTATTGGCAAAAGATGGTGCCAAAGTTGGGCTTATTGATGCCGATATTTATGGCCCGTCGGTACCTACCATGTTCGACCTGGTTGATGCAAAACCTGGTGCTGAAGAAACCGCAGATGGGAAAACCAAAATTTTGCCGATCGAAAAATACGGAATCAAATTATTGTCGTTAGGCTTTTTTGCCGATCCTGGTCAGCCGGTACCGTGGCGTGGCCCGATGGCTTCAAATGCAGTAAAACAACTTTTTAACGATACCAATTGGGGTGAACTCGATTACCTGATTGTTGATCTTCCACCGGGAACAGGCGATATCCACATTACCATTACGCAGAGTTTCCCTATTTCGGGAGCAGTTGTAGTTACCACACCTCAGCAGGTTGCTTTGGCTGATACACATAAAGGTTTGGCCATGTTCAGAATGCCGGGAATTAATATTCCAATTTTAGGTGTTATTGAAAACATGTCGTATTTTACACCTGCAGAACTGCCTGATCATAAATATTACATTTTCGGAAAAGGCGGGGGTACGGAACTTGCAGCGCGTTTTGATGTGCCATTTTTAGGTGAAATTCCAATTATCCAGAGTATTTCGGAGGCCGGAGATCAGGGGAAACCGGTGGCCTTAAACCAAAATCCTTTATTGGATGAAATATTTGGTGATATTGCAAGTAAGATTGCACAGCAGATCTCCATCAATAATGCGCAAATGGTGAATTGCTAAAAAATTACTATTTTTATAACCTTAAAAAATATATAATGAATTTAACAGAACAAGTAGAACAGGCATTGGAAACCATCAGGCCATATTTAAAGGCCGACGGAGGTGATGTTTCTGTTGAAGAAATTACATCAGAAGGCACAGTGAAGCTTAAGCTTTTAGGTAACTGCGGTTCTTGCCCAATGAGTTTTATGACCATGAAATCGGGTATAGAACAGGCAATTATGAAAGCTGTTCCACAAATTACTTCGGTAGTTGCCGTAAACATGGCAGAGCAAGAGTAAGCTTTAACAATATTTAACTAGGAAGTTTTATTTTAAAAATTACTTTTGTCTTAATGAGATATTGTATTGCCCTAATTTGCCTAATTTTTTCTGTAACCGCTTTTGCGCAACAAAAGCCGGCACAGGATAAACTCATCCAATTTTCAGGGATTATTACCGATATCGATAGTTCAAACGTAATACCTTATGTAACCATCACCGATCTTTCGGCAAAGAGTAAAAGGGTTGGTGCCGATTACAGGGGATATTTTACTTTTATTGTTAATCCTGGCGATACGATTTTGTTTACCGCCATTGGATACAAAAAATTCTCAACTGTTATACCACAAAGTACGCCGGATAGCAAATACACCATCATGGTTAAATTGAAAGCTAATGTAATCGATTTACCTTCGGTGCGTGTTTTCCCTTGGGCTACAACAGAAGAGTTTACCCGCGAGTTTTTATCAATGAAACTGGCAGATGATGATATGGCCATTGCCAAAAAGAACCTTTCGCGTTCATCAATTGATGGCTTGATCCAAACGTTACCGCGTGACGGACAGGAAATTGGCAGTCAGAATTACCGATATAATTTTGACAGAATGGTGAATAAGAACATGGTTCAAACTAATCCACTACTTAATCCTTTCGCCTGGGGCAAGCTGATGCAGCAGATCTTTGATGGTGATAAAAGCAGGACGAATTAGTCTGGAGTCTTAAGTTCGGAGTCCTTAGTCTTGGGAGCAGAGCCGATCAATTTTGTTTTTTTCATTAATTTATAAGCATAATCTGCTTTTAATAGAAAAGTCGTCATTGCGAGGCACGAAGCAATCTTACAACGATCGCTACAGCGTCCGCATTAAGATATTGCTTCGCCGGCTGAAAAAACCTTCTCGCAATGGCGAAACCTCACAGCTGAAATAAATTAAGCATATTGATCGCGGTGAGAATCATTCGAATAAAAAAAAGGAAAACGTTTCCATTTTCCCTCTTACATTTTCCATTTAAGGCCTATCTTTTCTTGCTCTTGTTCGGAAACTTCATTTTGTAATCTGTTTTGATATTTCCTTTCGAAATGGCATCGAGTTTACTTTTAAGCATCGTTTTGCGTAGTACACTTACTTTATCGGTAAATAATTTACCTTCGATATGGTCGTATTCGTGCTGGATTACACGTGCAGGCATTCCGTCAACATCATCCGTATGTTCTACCCAGTTTTCGTCGAAATAGGTAATTTTGATGTTTGGCTTGCGCATGATGTTTTCGCGGATATCCGGAATACTTAAACAACCTTCGTTAAAGCTCCAGGCCTCTCCTGTTTCTTCCAAAATCTCTGCATTAATAAATACTTTTTTGTAACCAGGTTTGCCATCTTCATCTTCACCAGTATCTACAATAAATAAACGGATTGGCAAACCAATCTGAGGTGCAGCAAGGCCTACCCCGTTTGCGTAATACATGGTGTCGAACATATCGCTGATCAATTGTTTTAATTCAGGATAGTCTTTATCGATATCGGTTCCTACCTTTTTTAAAACAGGATCGCCGTAAGCTACTATTGGTAATTTCATTGTATTGTATTTTTTTCAGAAATGAATCTGAATTTGTTAATGTAGGCAAAATTGTCATTCTGAATGCAATGAAGAATCTTTCAATTAGCATTACCGACTAAACAAATTGCTGCTGTATTTAATGGAACTGCTGATTGCGATGAGATACTTCGTGCCTCAGTATGACAGCAAATTCTTTACAAAAATAACAATTATTCCTCTATTGGGCAGAAAGTAAAGATATTCAGCTGCTCAATATCTAAAATTTCATGAGTAACATCGGCCATTTGCGTAGTGGTAACGGCATTAATTTTCTCAAAAACGGTTTCCAACGAATCTATTTTATCATGATCAATCAGGCTTTTGGCCATTGATATGATTAAACCAATCCTGTTTTCTTCTCCTAAAGCAATCTGTCCGATAAATTTATTTTTGGCTTTTTGCAACTGCAGCTCATTTAATGGTTTCTCTTTAAGCTTTTTGATCTCTTTAAAGATTAAAGAGAGTGCCTTTGTCTGTTTTTCTTTATCCGTTCCGAAATAAATGGAAAAAATACCGGTATCGTGTAATGGAGAGAAATTCGATTCGATGGTATAGGCAATACCATATTTTTCCCTGATTTGTAAGTTTAAAACCGAGCTCATTCCATTGCCGCCAAAGTAATTGTTTAACAACATTAAAGGAACTTTTTGCGATTGGTAGGTAGAATAAGCCTGCGTGCCCAAAATACAGTGCGCCTGCATAATCGGTTTGTAAATGGTGGTGTTGCTCTGCGGGCGAATGCCCGGTTTAATCCTTTTTTTAACCGGATTGTTTTCTTCAACATCGGCAAAATATTTGCTTCCTTTATTTACAACGCTGTTTAAAGTATAATTTCCTAAAACGGCCACCACGATTTCGTTGGTGCGGTAATTGGCTTTTCTGAAATTGATCACATCCTCTCGTGTAAAGTTTTGAACGGATTCTGTTGTACCCAAAATATTGTTGCCCAATGCATGCCCGGCGAAAAGCATGTCTTCGAAATCATCGTTAATGGCTTCTTCCGGCTGATCTAAATAAGATGAAATTTCATCCAAAATCACGCTTTTTTCCTTATCCATTTCCTCCTCAGGGAAAGTGGAATGGAACATAATATCGTTAAAAAGATCTAACGTCCTATCGAGATATGGGTTTAGAAAAGAAGCATGTACGCAAGTATATTCTTTTGTGGTATAGGCGTTTAAATCTGCTCCAACACTTTCCAATCGGTTTAAGATCTGGTTGGTGCTGCGTTTTTCGGTCCGCTTAAAAATTAAATGTTCAATAAAATGTGCTAAACCTGCTTTATTTTCAGGTTCATCGCGAGACCCTGTATTGATGATAATGCAAGCGTGAGATATGGCTGAGGCCGAAGGCACATGCAATAAGCGTATGCCGTTTGGCAAGGTGTGAACATTGTATTCCATTGAGGGGCAAAGATAAGGCTAATTGCTTACAAAGCCTCCGTATCGGGGTATTGCAATTGTAAAGCGGAAATCAATTTATCTTTGGTTGGTCTTTTTAAGACTAAAAAAACAAAATTAGCGAGGCCAAAAATCAAAAAGAAGGAGTTGTGCGTCATAAAAAAGCCTACGATATTAAAAAGTGCGCCACCTTCTAAAAGTGCAGAACTGATGATAAAGGCACTTTGGTACATGTTGATCTTCGTATCAGCCGTGGCAGATTTATCTATTTTAGAAATTAAATTTCTATAAAAAAATATGCTTCCTGATATGGTAATCAGTCCCATAATCGGGAATATCGGGTTAAAAGGTGCTGTGGTTTGTGGATTGGCATCAAAAAACATGATTTCGCGGTTAAGGAAAATGGTTATCAATGCAAAGAGGAAAACGCCTGAGCATAGTGCGAGGTGGATGATTTGGAGTGTTTTTAGTTTGGTGTTCATTGTGGGGTTTTATATAAATTATGGTTAAAAAAGATCCGTCATTTCGAGGCACGAAGCAATCTTAATGCATACGCTAGTAGCGATCGTTGTAAAATTGCTTCGTCGGCTGAAAAGCCTTCTCGCAATGACGAATTTATTGTGATTATTTCTCTATTCCTTCCAACGAAAACAAAAAGGCCCAGCGTAATGCCACATCCTTTAAATAGTCGAAACGGCCGGATGCACCACCATGGCCAAATTCCATATTGGTTTTAAGCAGCAGTACATTTTTATCAGTTTTGGTTGCCCGTAATTTAGCGACCCATTTTGCCGGCTCAAAATACTGTACCTGACTATCGTGTAAACCAGTGGTAACGAGGATATTCGGATAAGCTTTTTTCTCTACGTTTTCGTAAGGAGAATAACTTTTCATGTAATCATAAGCGGCTTTTTGTTTTGGATT
This sequence comes from Pedobacter jeongneungensis, assembly GCF_000633455.1. GTDB lineage: Bacteria > Bacteroidota > Bacteroidia > Sphingobacteriales > Sphingobacteriaceae > Pedobacter > Pedobacter jeongneungensis_A. Next base: position 272,761 of record NZ_AYMG01000001.1, on the reverse strand, counting down.
TCCCCATTCATCAAATTCGTTTGTAGTAAGCGGAATACTTTCATCAAGCATGGTATTAACCACATCTACAAAAGGAACATCGGCAATCACACCATTCCATAAATCGGGAGCGATATTGACCACTGCGCCCATTAATAAACCACCCGCGCTACCGCCATGTGCGTATAAATGGCCTTTCGAGGTATATTTCTGATTAATCAAATACTCTCCTGCTGCAATAAAATCGGTAAAAGTGTTTTTCTTTTTCATCAGTTTTCCGTCTTCATACCATTGGCGGCCCATTTCCTGTCCGCCACGGATATTGGCAATGGCAAATACAAAACCGCGATCTAACAGGCTTAAACGTGGTGAAGAGAAATAAACATCCGAATTTGCACCATAAGAGCCATAACCATAAAGCAACAATGGCGATTCTCCATTCTTTTTAAAGCCTTTTTTATAAACCAGGGCAATTGGTACTTTGGTGCCATCTTTTGCGGCTGCAAAAACGCGCTCAGTAACATAATCTTTTGGATTATAGCCGCCCAAAACCTCCTGTTGTTTCATTAGTTTCTGGTCTTTTTTTACAAGATCATAATCGTAGGTAGAGTTTGGAGTAGTTAATGAGGTATATGAATAGCGTAAGGTTGTGCTGTTATATTCAGGGTTAGCGCCTACGCCGGCATCATAGACAGGTTCGTCAAATTTGATATAATAATCGCTTTTGTCTTTTTTGAGTACGCGCAGCTCGGTTAATCCGTTTTTACGCTCTGATAAAACGGTAAAATCTTTAAATTCTTCAGCACTTTCCAATAAAACATCGGCACGGTGCGGAATCACCTCTTTCCAGTTTTCTTTTTCGGTCTTATCCAGCGGACATTCCATTAAACGGAAATTCTTGGCGTTCCAGTTGGTTAAAATCAAAAATTTGCCATCAACAGGCATTACATCATACAATACATCTTTTGATCGCGCTGCAAAAACTTTAAAAGGGCTTTCCGGGTGGTCGGCATCTACTATTTTATATTCTGAAGTAAGTGTTCCCTGCGAAGCGATAAAAATATACCGTCCATTTTTCGATTTACCTACACCAATATAATTGGTATTATCTTTCTCATCGTAAACCACGGCATCGGTTTTGGCATCTGCACCAAGCATATGTTTTTTGATTTTTTCGCTTAGTAGTGTAACCGGATTTTTTGACGTGTAAAAGAATGTTTTATTATCGTTTGCCCAGGCTACCCCTCCTTCTGTATTGGTAATGGCATCTTTTAAGATTTCGCCAGTTTCTAAATTTTTAATGTTAATGGTGTACTGGCGGCGTGAAACCTGATCTACACCAAAGGCTAAAAGTTTATTGTCGGGACTGATGCTAAATCCAGTCGCGCTGTAATAGGCATGTCCTTTTGCCAGCTGATCTACATCCAGCAAGATTTCTTCAGCTGCAGATAAACTTCCTTTTTTGCGGCAGTATTTAAAATATTGCTGTCCATCTTCTGTCCGTGAATAATAATAATAACCGTTTTTAAAAACCGGAACTGATTCGTCTTTTTCTTTGATTCGGGCTTTCATTTCCTTAAACAGATCAGCCTGAAACTGATCGGTACTTTTTAGCATGGTGTCCAGGTAAGCGTTTTCGGCCTTCAGGTAGTTTACAACCTTTGTGCTGTCGGGCCCTTTTTTAAAATAATCGATCATCCAATAGTAATTATCTACTACGGTATCGCCATGTATTATTCTTTGGTGCGGAATAATCTCCGCTATGGGCGCCTTTGCATCTGGCCACTTTATTGTTTTCATTTCTTTCTTTTGAGGGTGATTACAGGCTGTAATTGCGCTAAGCAATATAAGGCCTGGTAAGATACGTTTCATAGTGGTTTGATTTAGGTTCAATTGCAATTTAATAATTTAGTTCAATAGTTCATTAGCCATTAGTTTATTAGTGGTTAACTTGTTAATTGTTTAAATCGGTTAACTGTTTTAGGCAACTAACACTTCTGACCTCGGTCCTCGGACTTAATAAATAGTTCATTTGTTTATTCGTGGCGTGGTGGTTAATCGGTTAATTATTTAAATCGGTTAATTGTGTTATGCGCCAGGACTTCTGACCTCGGTCATCAGACTTCGGACTCATAGGTTAATCGCCGCCAACGCTTAGCGCTAAACTCCAAACCCAATTATCATTTTCGCAAAAATCCATTAAGCCTATGGATAATCATCTGATTTAGAAAAATTGATGTTAAATTGCCGCTTCCAAACGGTTTGAAGATCATAATGAAATTAGGGTACAAAAAAATAGTTGTTAAAGTTGGTTCAAATGTAATTACGCAAGCGAATGGTTTGCCGGATGAAGCAAGGATTAAACACCTTGTAAATCAACTGGCCGACATTAAACAGATGGGTATTGAAGTAATTTTGGTGTCTTCGGGAGCAGTGGCTTCGGGCAGAAGTTTGATCAAAGTATCCGAAAAACAGGATGCGGTAACTACCCGACAGCTATTGGCGGCTATTGGTCAGGTAAAACTGATCAATACCTACTCCAATTTCTTTGCTGCACACAATATACAATGTGCACAGGTTTTGGTTACCAAAGAAGATTTTCGTGACCGGGCGCATTATTTGAACATGAAAAACTGCCTGCAGATTTTGCTTCAAAATGAGGTAATTCCGGTGGTGAATGAAAATGATGTGGTTTCGGTAACTGAACTGATGTTTACCGATAACGATGAACTGGCCGGATTAATTGCTTCGATGTTAAATGCCGATGCGCTGATTATCTTGTCGAATGTAGATGGCATTTATAACGGTGATCCGAAAATTGAGGGTTCAGCTGTTATTGAGGAAATTAATGGTTCAGTTGCTAATTTGGCCTCTTTTATCCAAACTGGTAAATCGCAATTTGGCCGTGGCGGAATGATTACTAAATCGACTATGGCGCAAAAAGTGGCCAAATTGGGTATTTCTGTGCATATCGCCAATGGAACAAAAGATAATGTGCTGGTTTCCTTATTAAATAATGAATTGGTACATACCCGTTTTGTGCCCGAAAAAAGCAAGTCGGGCAAGAAAAAATGGATTGCCCATTCAGAAACAGCTGCAACCGGCGTGGTAAAACTAAATGATGGTGCCAAAACGGTATTAACCTCGGGCAGAGCAACCAGTTTATTGCCTGTGGGGATTATCGAAATCCAAACCGACTTTTTAAAAGGCGATATTATTAAAATTATTGACGAAAATAACCAGCTAATAGGTTTGGGTATTGCAGAATACGGATCGGATAAAGCCCGGGAACGTATCGGCCAGAAAAAACAGAAAGCTTTAGTGCATTACGATTATTTTTATTCGGCTATTTAGTGATTAACCACCGAGCACACAGAGAAAAAATCACAGAGGGCATAGAGAGTTAATAACCGATGCGCTCATTTTTCCTCAGTGAAAACTCGGTGCCCTCTTTGGTTAAAAAGAAAAGCAATTTAGATAACCACCGAGCGCACAGAGAAAAAATCACAGAGGACATAGAGTTTAAAATATACCATGCTCATTTTCTCAGTGAAAACTCCGTGCCCTCTGTGGTAATAAAGAAAAAAATGGATTACAAACAATACTTCGAAAAAGCAAAGCAAGCTAGTCGCACTTTGATTAGTCTTAGCAAAGAAACAACAGATGCTGTTTTAAAGGATCTGGCTGAAGCTTTAGTGGCCAATACAGCAGAAATTCTCGCTGAAAACGCCAGGGATTTAGCTAAAATGCCTATCGAAGATTCTAAATACGACAGGTTAAAGTTAAGCGCAGCACGTATTGCAGATATTGCAAATGACCTGAAAAATGTTGCCGGCTTAAATAGCCCCTTAGGTAAAGTCCTTTCTGATAAAACATTGGATAACCAACTTCATATCCAAAAAGTGAGCGTGCCCTTGGGTGTTGTTGGTGTAATTTACGAAGCTCGCCCCAATGTTACGGCTGATGTATTTTCACTCTGCTTTAAAACCGGAAATGTTGCCGTATTAAAAGGTGGAAGTGATGCCGAATTTTCTAATCTCGCGATTGCAAAGGTAATACATCAAGTATTGGATAATCATAAAATAAACCGCGATATTTTAACCTTGTTGCCAGCGGAAAGGGCCGCAACAGAAGCTTTGCTAAATGCGAGGGGTTTTGTTGATGTGCTGATCCCCAGGGGGAGCCAATCATTAATCAATTACGTCCGCGAAAATAGTAAGATCCCTGTTATCGAAACCGGCGCAGGTATTGTACATACTTATTTTGATGAATCGGGTGATTTAGAGAAAGGTAAAGCAATTATTTTCAATGCCAAAACCAGAAGGGTAAGTGTATGTAATTCTTTAGACTGCGTGTTAATTAACGAAAATAGACTGGATGATCTTCCTGCACTTTTATCTCCTTTAGCTGATGGAAATGTAGAATTATATGCGGATGAAAAAAGTTATGAAGTATTAAAATCTTCTTACCCACCTCACTTACTAAACAAAGCCACGCCTGAACATTTTGGGACAGAATTTTTGTCGTTAAAATTAGCGGTTAAGGTTGTTGGAAATTTAACTGCTGCACTAAACCATATTGCTGATTATAGCTCAAAACATAGCGAAGCCATTATTTCTGAAGATGCTGCTAATATTGCTCAATTTTTAAATGAAGTAGATGCAGCTGCGGTTTATGCCAATGCCTCTACCGGTTTTACAGATGGCGCACAGTTTGGTCTTGGTGCAGAAATCGGGATTAGTACACAAAAACTTCATGCCCGTGGCCCAATGGGTTTAGAAGAATTAACGAGTTATAAATGGGTGGTGAGAGGTGACGGGCAAGTGAGGGGCTGATAGATTTATTGTCATTCTGAGGAATAATTTATTTTATAAAAATCAATATGAATGACGTATATATTTAATTTTTTGCCTTGTGGCGCAGTCTTGCTTCGGCTCGCCGCCGCCGAAGGGCTCTTTCTTTTTGGCATCAAAAAGAAACAAAAAATGCCGGCTGAAAATTTTTCTTTCAAAGCCAGTAGGATGGCAGGGGCAGTGGAGCCCGAAAAATTTGTTAGGCCGGATTTATGTAGAACGGAGATGTGGTGCTTTGGCCTAGCTGGACGGGAAATGCATACTTCCTCAAATTGCTCATTAATAAACAATTACAAAATAACGTCAATGGTAGCGCAGAATCTCTAAGCCTTTGGTTCATAGTCTCAATAGATCATGGTTTAATAGCCGCAATGGTCATCAGCTATAAACCAAAAGACCATGAACTATTAACCCAATGAACAACTGACCTACAACTCAAAAACCGCTCCCCTTTCAGGTACTTCAACATTAAAACCATCTTCCTGTAGCGCCAGCGATAAGCTTTGCAGGCTTTTATCTTCGCCATGCACCAGGAAAACTTTTTTAGGCTGACCAGTTTGCTTAATTGTTTTTACCAGGTCGTTATGATCGCCATGGCCACTTAACAGATCGGTTTGGCGGATAGTCGCATATACCATCATTTCGCGGTCTTTAATCCGCACAATCGGCGCACCACTTAGTAGTTTGTAACCTAATGTTCCTTTTGCGCAGTAACCGATAAAAAGAATGGTGCAGTAATAATTCTGAATGTTATAATACAAGTGATCCTGAATCCGCCCTCCCTCCAGCATACCTGCGGATGAAATGATAATGCAAGGATCGAAATAATTAGAAACATCCTTGCTTTCTTTCATGGTTTGGACATAAGCCAGGTGCTCAAATTCAAACTCATCCCCCATGGTCTGGTAAAAGTCTTTTGCTTCCTGATTCACCAGGTTATGGTGTTTGCGGTAAACCTCTGTAGCTTGAATCGCCATAGGGCTATCCACAAAAATCTGAACCGGAGGTAATAGTTTTTTAGTGAATATCTGATTTAAGGCAAATACCAACGATTGTGTTCTACCGATACTAAATGCAGGAATAATCAAGCGGCCTGGGCTTTTAATACAGGCTTCTGTAATTTCCTGTACCAGGCGTTCTTCCAATGTCTGATCTTTGGTGTGCATTCTGCCACCATAAGTAGCCTCGCTTACCACATAATCCACATCAGGCAATGGTTCTGGATTAACCAAAACAGGATAGTTTTCTCTACCGATATCGCCGGTAAAAGCTATTTTTTTCTCAACGCCGTTATCATTTATGGTTAAAATAGCCGCTGCGGCACCTAACAAATGGCCAACAGGTACAAAAGTTAAGCTAATATCGCCATTGATTTTGAACGGTTTGTTAAAGGCAATGGTTACAAAACGATCGATCATATCCATTACGTGCTTGTGCAGGTACAATGGTTTTGGTCCGCTGAAATTGCCGCGTTTTGTACGGGGTTTTCGACCGGCCTTTCTTAAAAAAAGTTCAACAGAATCGAATAACAATATTGAAGTTAAATCGGCAGTTGGTGGTGTACAGAGTACCTGACCATCAAAACCCATTCGAACCAGTGTAGGTAAATTACCAGAGTGATCGATGTGTGCGTGGGTTAAAATTACCAGGTTAATGCCTGCCGGATCGAACGGAAATTGTTGATTTTCTTCCTGATAGGTTTCCTTTTCATAGTCTAATCCGCAATCTATCAGTATTTTATAATGTCCAATTTCGAGTAAGTGCATACTCCCTGTTACCTGTTGCGCTGCGCCCCAAAACGTTAACTTCATCTTCTTATCTATCGCGTAAATTCTTTTGCCGTAAAGTAATATAAATGATGGGATTTTTAAACAATCAGGCGTAATTTTTTAATTATAGTTGATTAACTTCTCTGAATTTAAGGCTCTTCAATATTTCGCTTTTTGCTTCTTCCGAAAAACCTTCTAAATCGGCAGTAGTAATGATTTTATCTATAAGCAAAGCTATTACAGTATCGAAAAACCATGAATTTTTAAGCCCGTCGTATCTTCTGGCAATGTGTTTATCAAAATCTTTTACTGCGGTAAATATCTTATAGTAGTCATCCCTATTGTCTTCAGGCTGTTGCGTTTTCCATTGATCCAAAACTTCAGCGAATTCGTACATGCCTTTTATTAATTCTCTTTGTAAAGCTACCTCAAATAATTTTCGGGCAACCTTGTTATCTGCTTTTGAAAAATCCATCTTTATTAATTGATCCTATAAAGATAAGAATGTCTGATATATCCGTTCAAGCTCAAAGTCAACGAAAAGATTTTTTATCTTTGTAAAAAAACATTCAGCATGCAAGAGCCTTTTGATATCGAAATCGGACCGATCAACTATTCAGTTTTTCCGGAAGGAAATGATTCATACACCATTTTTAAAGATGGAAGAGAATATATCCAGATTCAAAAAGATACTTCATCGATCTGGTTGAAAATGGATTATAAAACAGAACTTCCGATTTTTGAGGAGGATGAAGAGGTGAATGCAATTGGCCAGGCGATTGAAAAATACGTGCCTGAAGAAGATGACGAGGAAGAAGAATTGTAATTTTATAAAAGAGGCCCGATTTTTTAAAACCGGGCCTTTTGCTTATTCAATGTTTACCTTGTACAGTTTGCTGTCCAGGTTTGGCCATCTTTTACAACCAGAATTTTAAGGTTGCTGGCATCAATACTAATGCCTGTTAAGCCTGAGCCTACGCTCACATAACTGTTATCGCCAGTTTTTTCAAACTTTACACCTGTAATATCAGGAATGTTGTTGCCAAAGTAAAAGTTATACGTTTCGCCAACTTTGCTCACGGTTACTTTACCATCAGAACTGTTAATAGTTGTTTCGCCATTGCGGTAAGAAACCGTTCCTTTGTAAGTACCCACGAAGAAATCTTTATCTGCTGGATCAGTATCTTTTTTACACGATACCATTACTGTTAATGCTATTAAAAGCATACTGAAAATTTGGACTGTCTTTTTCATCTCTTTCACTTTTTTGTTTTAAATAGGGTTGAATAATGTAACAGCCCTATGACAATGACTATGCCAAAGAAGGTTGTAGGCCGCATAAATCAAGGTGATTTAAGAAGTTGATTTGAATTTTAATTAACTGAAATTTAGATGTTTATATCTGTTTTATGTTTTTGTGGCTAATTTTTTTTCGGATAGGTAATAATAGGAGCAGGACAGTGTATCCTTTTTAGAATAATCGTTATTAATGGACAGGTTTTTTTAAAATTTTCCTAATTCTTTTATCCAATTCATTGGGATCGCTTTCAAATGTATCTTCAAAACTTTTTCCAATCTCGGAAGCTTTGTTATCCTTAGAAATTTTATAAATGCTGTAATTATTCGTGCCAGATAAACCGTAAGATACAACAACATGGTGTTTGCGGTTGTATTCAGGGTTTACAATGTTTTCGAAATTTTTAACTCTGATTATTTTTTTGTTTTTATGGTTTATCAAAAATAAATAATAAAAGGCGTTGCCACCCCGGCCTCCGGTTTCTGAAAAGATAACCACATCTTTAATGCCGTCTCCATTGTAGTCTTCGTAAGAAATGTTGTCATTGATCAATTTTAAATAAACTTTCTCTTTCCAGAAGATTTTATCCGTTTTTGCACTGCTTTTGCCGAAATAAACGTTGGCTTCAGTTGCTCCACCGAACGATTCTTTTCCATCAATCCCATATTGTATGGCCAGGGGGTAGCTTTTATCCTGAAATGGGTAAATGTATTGCCATGTGCCTTTTGCATCAGGCTGATGAAATATTTTCTGCGCAAACGAGTGGTTTGAAATTAATAATGAAGTAAAAAGCAAAAAAAATGATTTTTTCATGAACTGATTCTTATTGCAATAATTCATTACGAACTTCTTTAAGTAAAAGTATAATCTTCAAAGCTGCAATTTATCCTTTCTACCTATATTTACGTAAAGGCTATTGAGAATATATGATAAATACAACAACACATATAGATTATAAAGGTAAGATCCCTTTACATTTTGAAATTAAAGATTTGAAAGGAAATAAGAATGGATTTTTATCTATGACAACTTTTGTAATCTCTGAAAATATAGAGGCAATGATTACAAAATCGGTAAATGTTCTGATCGCATTTACCAATCAGGTTTTCGATGATGAATATGTGATGAATAACCAAGGATATTTTGAACTTGACGAGATCACAATAGAAGATACCGGGCAACATTCTTACGTGACTGATCACATTACGTATACATTGGCGTTTTCGTTAGAATCCCATTCTGGATTTGTTTTGGATTATCTTAGTTATAGTGTTGTATTTGATACGCAATTTACTTTAACGGCAGTAAGTAGAGGTTAAATATTACCCTGCCCAGCCGTCACGATCCAAACTGCGGTAATTGATTGATTCGGCCAGGTGTTCGAGTTCTACATTTTCGCTTCCGGCCAGATCGGCAATGGTGCGTGCCACTTTTAAAATCCTGTCGTAAGCCCGTGCTGATAAACCCAGGCTTTCCATGGCGGTTTTTAAAAGCATAATTCCATCCTCATTAATCTGGCAGACTTTGCGGACCATTTTAGGACTCATTTGTGCATTATAATGCAGTTCTGGTTTATCTGCAAAACGTTTATCCTGAATTTCCCGTGCTTTAATTACGCGATTTCTAATAACGTCGCTTTTTTCAGCATGGTCTGAAGAGGCCAAAGAAGTAAAATTAACAGGTGTAACCTCTACGTGTAAATCGATGCGGTCTAAAAGTGGACCTGAAATTTTGCTCAGGTATTTTTGCACTACGCCTGGTGCGCAAACGCAATCTTTTTCGGGGTGGTTATAAAAGCCACATGGGCAGGGGTTCATAGATGCTACCAGCATAAAACTGGCCGGATATTCTACCGAAAACCTCGCTCTTGAAATGGCAACTTTACGATCTTCCAGAGGCTGGCGCATTACTTCTAAAACGGTACGTTTAAATTCAGGCAATTCATCCAGAAACAAAACGCCGTTATGTGCCAGCGATATTTCGCCTGGCTGCGGGTTGATTCCGCCGCCAACGAGGGCCACGTCGCTAATGGTATGATGGGGCGAACGGTAAGGACGCGCGGTCATCAAAGCATCTGCTGCAGAAAGCTTTCCAGCTACAGAGTGAATTTTCGTGGTTTCGAGCGCTTCGTTTAAATTTAAGGGAGGCAAAATGGTAGGCAGGCGTTTAGCAAGCATGGTTTTTCCGGCTCCCGGCGGACCGATCAATATTACATTATGTCCTCCGGCAGCGGCAATTTCGAGTGCGCGTTTAATATTTTCCTGCCCTTTAACATCTGCAAAATCGTGTTCGTAGTTGTTAATGTTTTTTAAAAATTCTTCTTTGGTATCTACTTTAACCTCTTCTAATACTTCTGTTTTATTAAAAAAAGCCGCTACCTGTGCAAGATTTTCTACGCCATAAGCAGCTAAACCATCAACAATGGCCGCTTCGCGTACATTTTGTTTAGGCAGGATAAAGCCTTTAAAACCATCTTGTTGTGCCTGTATGGCAATGGGTAAAGCACCCTTTATAGGCTGGATACTTCCATCTAAGGAAAGTTCGCCCATAATGAAATAGTTCTCCAATTCATCATTGGGAATTTGCCCTGATGCGGCTAAAATGCCGATGGCAATGGGTAAATCATAGGATGAGCCTTCTTTTTTAATATCGGCAGGTGCCAAGTTGACCACGATTTTTTGCTTCGGCATACGCAAGCCCGAAATGTTAATGGCACTGGCCACTCGTTGCAGACTTTCTTTTACCGCATTATCTGGCAGACCTACCATGTAGTATTTGGTACCGCCACTGATATTCACTTCGATGGTTATGGTTAGTGCATTTACACCATAAACAGCACTCCCGTATGTTTTTACAAGCATTAATTTTTTATTAAATAAAAGCAGGATGTAAATTATTCGGGACGAATAGTGATTTATGCTAAGATAATAATTTTTTAGTTTATTGACTAAAATTATAGCACTTTGCGATATCCCTGACGGGCTTTTAATTAAGGAAGAAAACTGATAGCGCTATTTGATTTTGGAGTTCTAGTTAAGCTAAGCAACAAACTTGGTTAAATAAACCTGATTGTACGAATGCCGATTTTTCTATCGGCAGCAGGAAAAGCAGGACTGTAGCCCGCTATAGAATGCTGAACACTCATTTCCAAAACCTATAAACCAAAAATCCCAACCATTTCTGATTGGGATTTAAATATCTGCAATATGTTATTTTTGCTTTAAACTTTCTGCTAAAACCTATCTTCCAAACGGCATTTTAGGCATGCCTTTCATCATTGCTGCTGCGGCTGCCGGGTTAGAAAACTGCTTCATCATTTTACGCATATCTTCAAACTGTTTAATCAGCTTGGTTACTTCTTCTACCTTACTGCCCGATCCTTTTGCAATACGCAAACGGCGACTTTGTTGAATGCTATCTGGATTTTCTTTTTCGAACGGGGTCATCGAATTAATGATGGCTTCGATTGATTTAAAAGCATCATCCTGGATATCTACATTCTTCATCATTTTACCCACACCAGGAATCATGCCCATCAAATCTTTCATATTACCCATTTTCTTGATCTGCTGGATCTGGTTATAGAAATCGTTGAAGTCGAATTTATTTTTACGGATTTTTTTCTGAAGTTCTGCGGCCTCTTTCTCATCGAACTGCATCTGCGCACGTTCAACAAGTGAAACCACATCACCCATACCCAAAATACGTGATGCCATACGATCTGGATAGAAAACATCCAGTGCTTCCATTTTCTCGCCGGTACCGATAAATTTAATCGGTTTGTTTACCACCGATTTAATTGAAAGGGCTGCACCACCACGGGTATCACCATCTAATTTTGTTAGAACAACACCAGTAAAATCCAAACGGTCGTTAAATACTTTGGCTGTATTTACCGCATCCTGACCAGTCATTGAATCTACTACGAATAAAATCTCATGAGGATTGGTTTGGGCTTTCACCTCCGAAATCTCGTTCATTAACGATTCATCAATAGCCAAACGACCGGCGGTATCGATAATAATAACGTTGTTTCCGTTTTGTTTACCGTGCGCAATACCTTCAAGGGCAATACCAACAGGATCTTTCGAATCGCGGTTAGCATAAACCGATACGCCAACAGAAGTTCCCAAAACCTCTAACTGATCTACCGCTGCCGGGCGGTACATATCGCCGGCAACCAATAAAGGTTTTTTACCCTTGCCTTTTAAGTGTAATGCCAGTTTACCTGCGAAGGTAGTTTTACCCGCACCGTTTAAACCTGCAATTAATATAATGGTAGGATTTGCTTTGGTATCTAACTCGGTAACTTCGCCACCCATTAAGGCAGCAAGTTCGTCGTTCATTATTTTGGTAAGCAACTGACCCGGAGAAACTGCTGTTAGTACATTTTGTCCTAACGCTTTTTGTCTCACATCATCGGTAAATGCTTTTGCTGTTTTATAATTTACGTCGGCATCCAATAACGCTTTGCGAATTTCTTTCATGGTTTCTGCCACGTTGATTTCCGTAATGCTGCCTTGTCCTTTTAATACTTTAAATGCTCTGTCTAGCTTGTCCTGTAAATTATCAAACATAATTGGGTACAAATTTTTGTAAATGCAAAGATATTGTTTTTTTGCCTAAAAGAGAGTTTAATCGTAATTAAACGGCAATTTTAAGGTCTGATTATTAAAAATATAGCCATTTAAAAATTAAATGTAATGCAAAAGTTACATTAATACTAATCGATTAGTATTGCTATTAATAAATTAGTAGTATGTTTGTTTATCAATTTTTACAACATGATCAAACTAGCAAAAAGAGAAGAACAAATTATGCAAGTGTTTTGGGACGTAGAGAAGGGCTTTATCAGGGATATTATCCCTTTGCTGCCCGAACCTAAGCCTCATTACAACAGTGTAGCTACGATGGTGAAAATTTTAGAGGAAAAAGGATTTTTGGGTCATGATGTAATTGGCAATATGTTCTGTTATTTCCCGGTTATTGGACGGGAAGAATACCAAAAGCACGCGTTAAAGGATGTTGTAAGCCAATACTTCGACAATTCTTATCCGCGTATGCTGGCTTTTTTTGCTAAAGAACAAAATTTATCAGAAGACGAATTAACTGAAATTGTTAACCTCATTAAAACAAAGAAACCATGATGTTCTACGTGTTGAGTGTGGCCCTGATTTTAACAGGTTGCCTGGTATTTTATAAGCTCCTGTTGCAAAATGAAACCTTTTTTCCTTTAAACAGATACGTATTGCTGGTTTGTTTGGTATTGTCTTTTAGCCTGCCTTTAATGCCGGTGCCAGCACAATTTTCATTCAGAAAAGCAAATGTAGAGGCACCAATTATTATTAATGAACCTGCGGCACCTGCGGTAGGCATACCTCAGCAAAAGTCGACGGTAAAGGCTACAACCAGCACGGAAAACAATGAGAAGGGTTCTTACTTTAAAGATATTTCTATCCTAAAGCTGGTTTTATGGGCTTATTGGCTTGGGGTAGCCGTATTTGCGATCAATTTTGTTTTTCAGCTTTTTGTTTTGCTCTATCGTGCTTATTCTCGACCTGTAATTATTGATGGCCGTTTCAGAATTGTTGAACTGGCAGGTAATCAGGCACCCTGCTCGTTTGCCAATAACATTTTTATCAATCCCGAAAAGTATGATTGGGATACCTACAACCAAATTATCCTGCACGAAAAAATCCATATCCAGCAAGGGCATAGCTATGATATTTTGATCGCCGAACTGGCCTTGGTTTTTCAGTGGTTTAATCCCTTTGCCTGGATGTACAGGAAGGCGATGGAAGACAACCTCGAGTTTTTGACGGATAATGAACTGCTGGCCAACTCTGATATAGAGCCTGCCAGCTATCAAATGAGCCTGGTAAAAGTGTCGGCCCCACATTTTCCAGCCAGTTTGACCACTAACTACAATCAATCCATCCTTAAAAAAAGATTAGTTATGATGAACGCAAAAAAATCAAACGTAAATTCTACCTGGAAATATCTCTTTATTGTGCCATTGTTTTTGGTATTTATCGCTTTCCTTAACGAGCCGATGGCTTATGGAAAAAATGATAGTCAGGTAAAAAAGAGTGAAAAATTTCAATTGATGGAGAACGATGGCACCTGGTTTGCCACCATTAATGGAGATAAAGTAAATATCCGTTTCGAATCAGACGAAGACGGCAAAAACAATAACAGCAGCCAGTCTTTTTCGATGACAGAGCTTAAAAACCTGCCAAGAGGAAGCGAAGGAACGTTCTCGGTAACCCGCGATGCCGGCACCATGAACTTTAGCGGGAAATTTGAAAACAATACCGGCATGGGGACTTACAAATTTAGTTCTAATGCAGATTTTACCAGTTTCCTTACCAAAGAAGGCATAACCAATATCAAGACAAAAGATAACCTGGTATTTTTTATGATCAATGTAAAGAGAAACTATATTGCCGGGATAAAAGCATTGGGTTACGATGGTATTTCTAAAGATAACCTGATCCCTTTGGTTGCATTGAATGTAACTCCTGAATACATTAAATCGTTAAAAACAGCCGGTTTGACAAATTTAACCCTGGGCGAGCTGATTCCGCTAAAGGCTTTAAATGTAGATGCTGATTTTGTAAAAGGCATTAAAGAATCTGGTTTTACCAAAATAACGGCCGATAAAATGATCACCCTTAAATCGCAGGGCATTACGGGAGAGTACCTGAAAAATGCAAAATCTGCCGATGAGGAAAGCCGTGCATCGAATGTACAAACAACCCCAGTAAAAGCTAAGCTGGGCAAAACTCCTCAGAAGAATACAACAGAGGATACTGATGAGGATGAAAAACTGAGCAGGTTGATTACCAGAAAAGTAATGAATATTACCCCCGATTATGCCAAAAGCTTTTCGGCTCAGGGCTTAAAAGTTTCTGAAGATAACCTGATCGCCATGAAATCCTTAGGTGTTACCGCCGATTATTATGCAGGTTTTTCTGCTCAGGGGCTGAAGGTTTCTGACGATAATTTAATTGCGATGAAATCTTTAGGGGTTACTCCCGAGTATTTTGCAAGTTTTAAAACAGCTGGCCTAACAGGTTTAAGCGCTGATCAGCTTATATCATTGAAATCTTTGAGTGTAGCTGCTTCTGATTTTAGCGAGTTTAAAAAACTGGGCTTTAAGAATTTAAGTGTAGATGATATCATCTCTGCAAAAGCCACCGGAACGTCTCCTGTATTTGTCGCTTCGATGAAGAAAAAGGGCCATAACTATAATTCTATAGAAGATTACATCAAAATGAAAGTGCTTGCGCTGGATTAGTTGAGCAACAACCCAATAAACCAAACCAACTATTTTTGGCGCCCAATCGCCAAAAATAGTTGTATCGGCCTTGTCCCTCATACACAGAAACAAAAATCCCTAATATTCTTAAAAAAAATCTGCTGCTTAATGTTAAGTGGCACCAACCTTTATTGCCTTTTTAAATCCGTTCATCGCATATCCCGCATCAGAATATAATAAACCCGGAGGTTATTTAAGTTTTGATGCAACATTTTGTTCTGTACACAGTCTTATATCCAACTAACCTAAACGAATGAAACGCTATATCCTCCCTATTTTAATATTTCTATGTACTTTCTGTAAAGCGCAGGATATTTCTAAACAGAAACATTTAGATGCAAAAAGAACGACTCAGATTCCTAAAATTGATGGTATTTTAGATGATGAATGCTGGAACAATGTGCCTGTTGCCACCGATTTTATCCAGATAAGGCCAAATCCCGGAAAAATTGAAACTCAGGATAAGCGTACCGAAATGAAGGTGATTTATGATGACGTTGCCATTTACGTTTATGCCCGCATGTACGATCATCCCGATAGCGTTTCGCACGAACTGGTTTCGAGGGATAATATTGGTAACGCGGATTTCATTTCGATTATTGTTGATCCTTTTTATGATAAAATGAACGGAAACGGATTTTTCGTTACCGCAGCAGGGGTTCAGTTTGATGCTAAATACTCGCAGGTTGGTGATGAAGACGCCAATTGGAATGCGGTGTGGGAAAGTGCGGTTAAATTAGACGATAAGGGCTGGACCTGTGAAATGAAAATCCCTTATTCGGCCCTTCGTTTCTCGGGTAAGGATATCCAGAACTGGGGACTAAACTTTAGCCGCAGGATTCAGCGAAAAAACCTTCAAACTTTTTGGAACTTTGTAGACCCTAAAGTAAGTGGTTTTATCAATCAGGAAGGACTTTGGATGGGAATAAAAGATATTAAACCGCCATTAAGGTTATCTTTTTCGCCATATATTTCGGCTTATGTAAACCATTACCCCGCTAATTTGCCAGGAGTAAAAAATACAACCTCGCGTTTTAACGGGGGTATGGACGTTAAATACGGCATTAATAACAGTTTTACCCTCGATATGACTTTGGTACCCGATTTCGGTCAGGTGCAATCGGATAACAGAATTTTGAACCTTACCCCTTTTGAGGTGAAATTTAACGAAAACCGTCAGTTTTTTACCGAAGGAACTGAGCTTTTTAACAAAGGCGATCTTTTTTATTCAAAACGGATCGGTTCCATCCCATCTTATTACGATTACAGCGGAGTGGGCAGCGATAAAATCGTAAAAGATCAAACCGAAGCCAAAGTATTAAATGCTACAAAAATTTCGGGAAGGACGGCAAAGGGCTTGGGGATCGGGATTTTTAATGCAATAACCAATAGTATGGAAACCGAGGTGGAAGATGCTCAGGGGAACGTGCGTATGGTAGAGACCCAGCCGCTAACCAATTACAACATTCTGGTTTTCGATCAATCGTTAAAAAACAATAGCTCGGCAACATTTATCAATACCAATGTGTTGAGGCAGGGTTCGGCCTACGATGCCAATGTAACGGCATTGCTGTTTAACCTGAACAATAAAGGGAACAAATACTTTGTTAATGGAGCAGGTAAAATGAGCTATTTACGGGGTAAAGAAACCAGTACAGGATATAGTTACGGGCTTAAGTTTGGCAAGCAGAGTGGTAATTTCCTCTGGAGTTATTCGCAGCAATACGCCGATGATAAATTTGACCCATCTGATTTAGGCTTTTTTACCAATAACAACTTTTTAGATCAGGTGCTGGATTTTCATTATAACATTTATAAGCCGAGCAGTTGGTATAATCAGTTTTTAAGCTACTTTAATGTTTTATACTCGAGGAGGGCTACGCCAGGTAGCTTCCAAACTTTTTCTGTAGAGGGCGGACCTTATGTTCAATTTAAAAATCTTTGGTCGGCAGAAGTAAATGGCATTTATACGGCGGCAAAAAACGATTTCTACGAATCGAGAAACGGGCAGGTATATAAAGCACCAGAAAGCTATAGCTTCGTTTTATACATTAACCCTAACCGCGCAAAAGCATATAATTTTGGCGGAAACATCCGCTACAGAGAACAGGAGCTTTTTAAAGGAAGGGAATACAATTTTTACTTTTTCCAAAACCTGCGGATAAATGATAAAATTGCTTTTGGTTTAGACCTCAATTTTAATCCTAATTACAATTATGTAAACTGGGTAACGGCACAGGGTGATAAAGCCATCTTTTCTAAATACGATCGCAGAACGGTAGAAAACTCATTTGATGCGAAATATACTTTTACCAATTTAATGGGATTTACGGTGGTATTGAGGCATTATTGGAGTGATAGAAGGAATAAGGAATATTTCCTGCTTAAACCGGATGGCAATTTAACTGATTATACCGGAGCACCGCTAAGTGGACTGGATAGAAATTATAATGTGTTTAACATCGACTTAATTTATACCTGGCAGTTTGCACCTGGCAGCACCCTTTCTGTTTCGTACAAAGATGCTGCAGAAACTTATGATACTTATTATACACAGCGTTATAATAAAAACCTGAGCGGAATTTTAAATGCCCCGCAAAATAACAGCCTTTCGGTTAAGGTTTTGTATTATGTAGATTATCTTGATCTGAAGAAAAAGAGGAAGAAGGCTTAAAAACCTTGATTTAGTGGTCATCTCCTTGCCTGGGTTAAGCCCAAGGCAAGGAAATGGAAAATATGCGCTGAGACTAAGGACTGATGACTAGGGACTTTGGACTAAACTAACGCGCTTTCCCTGGGCTTATCCCAAATTTCTTGCTAAAGGCATTGCTGAAATGTTGTACCGAAGAATACCCCAGCTCATCAGAAATATTCTTAATGTCTTTAGTATTGTCTAAAAGCAATTCTTTGGCCCTCATTAGTTTATAGTCGCTTAAATAGCCGAAAACTGTGTTTTTAAACACTTCTTTAAAGCCATGTTTCAGTTTAAATTCGTTTATACCTGCAATTTTGGCCAGTTCGGTTAAGCAGGGCGGATGATTGGCATTGGCCAGCAGGTATTCTCTTGCGTAATAGATGCGATCTTTATCGTAGGCCGATTTAATAGCCGGATTTTCTGTTTTTTTAGCAGCCTCTTCAAAAGCCTGTGCCTGTAAGGCCAAAAGTTCTAAACATTTAGATTGTAGGAATAATAGTTTTAATCCACCTGTAAAATGGCTATTCATAATATCGTTGATGCAACTGTGCATGGCCAGGCTAATCGGCAGATTTTCTGACGAAATTTCTACCGAACGGTTGTTCATAATCTTTTCGGCAAAATTCTTTAACAGCATGCTGCTTTCGCTGGTTAAATCAATAAAACGTGCCCTTTCGAAATTTACTTCAAAAAATTTATGTGGACCTCCTGTATCAAACTCTGCCATCCCGTCAAAATCAGGACTATAAATAATATTATGCTGATTTGCCTTAATATCCAGGCGTTTATTGGTGAGGTAATTTTCCATAATGCCTCCGCCAGTGAGCGCAAAGTGGAGCTCTACCATGTCAGGTTCATCAAAAGATTTAATGCGCAGGCGGCTTTGTTTCACCACCATATCGCCATAAACAATGTAAATACCTGAAAAAGCAATCTGTACGATCTCTGCATCGCCAAAAGGAAAGCTGTATTTATCCCTCCTTTCGGTTACCAATGGCTGATTAAATTGAGCAATGTCGAACTTACTTCCTACAACATAATATTTATCATCGCTATCGTAAATGTTTAAGGCCATAAAATCCTTTTGATATAAACTTTAATCCTTTTAGTATAAAAAGATCCGTTTGTTAGACAACTACTTTTGTTCAAAGTTACTAAACAAAAGAATACGATGCCTAAATTACCTTCATGGCTGGCCAACACAATGGAAAAAGTGATCAGCAATAAAATATATCAAGTAGAAGTTGTAGAAACCAAAATGTTAAGCAGCAACTTAAAGTGCGTTACTTTTAAAGGCGATTTTTTTGATGCCCGGTTTATTCCCGGAAATGAAGTATTGCTAAGGGTTAATGCAAACGAATACAGACATTACACTTTATCGGGCTTTGACGAGGCACACGAAACCTGTGAAGTGATTTTTTACCTGAACAGACAAGGTCCTGGTCATAATTTGGCCGTAAATATTCAAAAAGGAGACCATTTAAAACTGATTGTAGACCGCGCAAAGGTAAAATACAATGAAGCATCCAATCAACATTTCTTTTTTGGTGATGAAACGAGCCTTGGTTTGTACGAATCGTTGGGTAAAAAAGCACTAGACGAAGATGTAGAATATTTTGGGGTGCTGGAACTTCAGGAAGAAAACCTGAATTCAGTTGAACATCTTAAATTATTGATTGATACGGTACCATCTGACCTAGGCGCCCCTGCGAAAAATGCTATAACCTGGATGGACAATATGCACCCGCTATGTTGGGAGATGTGTCAAAATGCTACTTTTTACTTAACCGGAAGGGCAAAATCGGTACAGCAGTTTAAACGCTACCTAAAACAAAGGGGTGTAAGCTTTAGGCAGATTATTACCATGCCCTACTGGGAAATTGGTAAAGTTGGTGGTGGTTAAGGCTACCTCGGGAAGGTAAAGCCAAAACCTAAGGCCAGCGTTTGATTGGCCTGGATTTTATTGGTGCCTGTATCATCATCAAATAACAATACGCCCGTTAAACTGGTATTCATAAAACGGTTAATTTTTGCGGTTAAAGCAATATCCAGCCTGTGGTCGATTTTACTTGCTTTAAAATCCTTGTAAGGAATAAACATGGCGTATCTGGCTTTTAGGTTGGTATTGGTGAAAATATCTTTGTCAAAAGCACTTACAACCTGAAAAGCCAGTTCGTTTTTAAACTTTTTGCCTTTTTCTACTGCATATACCTCGTTTTTACTGTCGTAAACTGCAGTATCAAGTACAAAAGTTTGTCGTGCTGTACCTGTACCGATACGGGTTGAGAAATATTTAACCGGTTTGTACTCGAAACCGATTGATTCTGTTAAATAACCCGGAGCCATAAATTTTGAGATCAAAACCTGCTGTTCATCTCCATTGCCATCCCTATAATATCTGAAGCCCTTATCAAACTGAGATTCAAAACTTACCGACCCGAAAAAATACCAGCTTTTTGATAATTGAAATGAAGCCTTGTTATCCCAAAAAATACGGTCGTTGGTTTTCTTTTGCAGCTGATCTTTGTTTTTAATCTTTCCGTACTGCAAAACCACTTCGCTCACGTAGCTGTAACTGTTTTTGTTATACTCTGCTTTCCAGTTAACCAAGCCGCCAACGGCTACAGAGTTGGTACCCCCACCCTTCCAGTTATTGCTAAACTGCGCCTGGTTTACATTAATACCGATGCTGGTTTTGGTTTTCCAGTAATTAATTTTTGCATTAACCACCAAAGGTTTAATTTTTACTGGTTCAAAGTTTAACGGCCCCTGTCTGCTTGGCAGTGGACTGCGTTTCAATTTTATGTTCAGGTCTTTGGTGTTGATAGGAATAGTATCAATTTCCTGTGCATATAACTTGGTGGAGCAGAAACTTATAATCAGGATGATGGCAGCTAAACAGTTCTTCATTATTACAAAGAAAAAGAAAAATTTTAGAGATAAAAAGCATTTAACGAAATGATTGTCAGATTGACAATTGAAATTGAACAAAAAATAGCCTTATCAGATGGACTTGATCCAGCCATACCAATTGCCATTTTTGAGGTATTTAAGGTCGGTTTCATGATCGTAGGCTTCCTTTTCAAAAATAATGTTCCGATAAGCTAAATCGTGGTTTTGGTATCTGAAAAGGTTGATGAGGTAGTTGAGAAGATAGAGGATATAAAAAGGAAAAACAAGCAGTTCTAATTGCTGGCGCAGATGAATTGTTTCATGGTTAATAATCTCCGCGTCTCTTTTAAGCCTTTCAGATTTCAGCAATATAAAAGGAAATATAGCCATGCCAGCTGCCGGAAGTTTTTTAACGATGATGATTGGCACCCTCACAGCTTATCGATGGTTATTTTAGGCAATGGAGGCAATTGTAACGCTTTCGGGTTTAACCTGTAGCTTTTATAGGCATTTCTGATAAACTGATTAAAAGAATAATCAGTTGCATCAAGTACGAATTGATAGGTTGGGCGATATTGCTGCATAAAATCGGTCAGTTCATCATCCTTTATACCCAATACCTGGCGAACCAGGTTGGCATTAAAACGGTAATCGATCAAATCTTCACGGTAATCTTTTTCGAGGATTTTCTGCAGGTGACGGGCATTTCTTCCCTGGCGGCTCAACAGGTTGTAAATAGCATCAATCCCCAAACCTACCCCGCCATTGCCCAGGTTTAATAAATCTTTACTGCTGCCCTTCATAGTTTGGTAGCGGTATTCCTGTACGTTTTTTTCGTACAATTGCTGTGGTGTTAAGCGCTTCCGCTGAATCACTACATCGCGCAACCTGATTCCTAAAGTTTTAAGCTGAAAATACATGGCAGTTTGGCCCTTGAAAACCATAGTATCTACCCCATAACCCGATAAAGCGGCCACTAAAGTATCGCCAGGGATAGCAAAAGTGCTAAATTCTCCTTTTGTATTGTTGTATAAACCATCTCCGGTACGGATATTATAAATGTACACTTTGGCCAAACGCTGTTTGCTTTCTTTATCAATAACAATTCCCTGCACAGGTTTTGTTTGTGCAAAAAGCAGCTTTGAGAGGCCTAAAACGAAAATAAGGGTGAAAAAAAACTTCATCAGACTACAAAACTACAAATATCCGGCAGGCAATGTTTGTACTTAACATTATTTAACCTTAAGCACCTGGCCTAACTTAATTCCATCTGTAGTTATTCCGTTCAGCATTTTTAACTCATCGACCGTTAAATTAAAACGTTTTGAAATATTGTACAGTGTATCTCCTTTAATAACGGTATAGGTGCCATCGGCAAGAATTGGTTTTGCACCCGGAGGAGGCGTATCAACAGGTGTAAATTTGGCTTTTTCCTGTGGAATATTCTGGTTAATTTCTGTAAAAACCCTGTCCTCGCGGGCAATTTTTTGCTTTTCGCTTTCAGATTGATCGTATTGGTAAAGCTGGTATTTTTCGATGGTATTAATCAACAGATCCGGATATTTCGGATTGGTGGCATATCCAGCTGTTTTTAAGCCTTGTGCCCAGCTTTTGTAGTCGTTTTTATCCAATTGGAAAAGAAAACTGTAACGTTTGCGTTTTAAAAACTCAGAATGATCCCTGAATGATTCGCGGGCATCTTTATACACCCTGAAACAGTCGTTTTTCTGGTCGTCATCACGGAAATAATTTTTTCCTCTCCAATCTGATGTACATTTAATGCCGAAGTGGTTGTTGGCATATTTGGCTAAATCGCTGTTTCCACTGCCTGATTCTAAAATTCCCTGTGCTAAAGTAATGCTTGCCGGAATACCGTTTGCATTCATTTCTTCTACTGCTACCCCTTTAAATTCGTCGATATAACTTAGGGTGTTATAGCTTTTGTACGAATTGTTATTGGCTTTATTGGCGGCCTTTTCGATCTGTTTATTGTTTTTCGAAAACTTACGCGTACCACATGAGCTCAAAAAAATAAGGATTGCCGCTAATAAGATAAAATGATTGGATGAACGCATTGTATGGTGATGTTAATCGGTTAATTGTTTAAATTGGTTAACTGTAAAGTTCGACTTTGGACTCATGACTCAAAACTTAATCTTCTGTCCTGGTTTTAAATTTGCCTTTTTGATGCCGTTTTTCTGCATGAGTTTCTTAACCGTTGTACCTTTCTTTTTTGCAATAATACTTAAGTTATCGCCCGATTTTACAGTATAGGCCTTTGTTGTTCTTCTGCTTCTGGTGTGGTGACGGACTGGTGTGGCATAAACTGGCTCTTCATATCCTTCGGGTCTTTCGTCGTATTGATAGAGTTCATATTTTTTGATCAGGCTAATTACCTGACTGGCCCAGCTTCTACTGATTGCATAACCACAACGACGGATGCCGTAAGTCCAGCCTCTGTAGTCGTATTGATCGTATTTTGCAAAAAGGTCATTAAAAGGCTCACGCGTTTCCATAATCTCTACAAAATGACTGTAGGATTCGTCCGCATTTAAATAATCGCGGTACGAAGAACGGATTTCTGCATTATTGTTAGGCCCTTTTACACCAAAATGGTTATTGAGGTGTTGTGCAATTTTACTGTTTCCGGCACCTGATTCATGTATGGCAACAGCCAAAATAACGCTCGCCGGAATTTTATGATCATGCATTAAACCTTGTGCATATTCTACATGCTCCGCAATATATTCTTCTGTGTCTTGCGCCCTGGCGATAATTCCCGATAGGAGCAGTAAACAAAAAGTAAAAATCTTCTTAGTCATGGTTAACTGTACAAATTGTTTAATTGGTTAACTGTACGATTAACCGATTAAACAATTTAACCGATCAATCTTTTATATGCTAAACTTTATTCATTTCATTTTTGGTTAATTGCTTAACCGGCGTTGATAAATCAACTAACCGATTTAAACAGTTTCTACAATTAACCCAACTTCCTGATCACAAACAAACCATCGCGAACAGGCAATATTAATTTCTCAACCCGTTCATCTGCAGCTATTTTATCATTAAAACTAGTAATATTTCTGGTGTCTTTGTCTTGTTTCTCCTGAAGTACTTTTCCACTCCATAGTACATTATCCACAATAATAATCCCGCCAGGGCGTACACGGTCAAAAATCAGATCGTAATAAGTGCCGTTATTTTTCTTGTCGGCATCAATAAAAACGATATCGAAAACTTCGTCTAAACCAGCTATTGTTGCGGTAGCATCACCCAGGATATAATTAATCTGATTGTTATATGCTGATTTGGCAAAGTTGCTGCGCACCATGTCTTCCAGCTCCTCATTAATATCAAGGGTATAAAGCAGGCCGTCTTTGGTTAGCCCTTCTGCCAGGCATAGCGTAGCATAGCCGGTAAAAGTGCCGATTTCTAAAATCCTTTTTGGGGCAACCATTTTGCTCAGCATGCTCAAAACCCTGCCCTGGTAATGGCCGGAGAGCATCCGTGGCATCAAAACTTTAAGGTTGGTTTCGCGGTCTATTTGCTGTAGCAGTTCGCTTTCAGGCTCACAGTAGGCAATTAATAAATCTTGTAAATCGTCGTTTATCAGGCTCATTTGTTGGTTATAAACGGTTACTTTCCATAAAATATTGTAAAATGATGGTTGCGGCAATGGTATCAACCCTGTCTTTGTCTCTTCTATCCATTTTTTTTAGCCCGCTTTGCATAATGGCCTGGTGTGCCAGCTTAGAAGTAAAACGCTCATCAACCCAGTGCCTCGGGATATCGGGAAACGACTTTTTTAAAAGCGTGGCAAAACCCTTTACATGTTGTGCAGAGTCAGATGGAGAACCATCCATTTGTTTTGGATCTCCCAATACAAAAGCCTCTACCTGCTCGGTAAGCATATATTTTTTAACGTATTCGATCACATCTTTCGGATGTACCGTATCGAGGCCCGTTGCAATAATCTGCAAAGGATCGGTTACTGCAATGCCGATGCGTTTTGTTCCATAATCAAATGCGAGGATTCGCGCCATAAATGTTAAGCGTTGGGTGTTTGGCGTAAAGCGTTTACCACAGTTTAAAAAAATAAAAGCCAAAGGTAAGGTTTTTGAAATAATCGGTAAGCCTAAGAGTTAATACTTTGGTAATGTATGTGTTATTGGCTTAAAAATTGATTCGTTCCATTTTTTGGAAAGCAAAACCTGTAGTACTTAGGTATGTCCGGTCCTGCTGTATGCTTTAGCCCTCATGCTTCGGGGCTGCCGCTCCCATCAGGTTTAGTTGATACAGGCAGGTACGGTTGGGTAAAGTTGCAGAGCGTACTATTTGATATTCCGGAAGAATTACTGACTTAGTTAAATAAGCGATAGCAGGACTTTCGGAACCGAAACGCACCAGACCTTGCTTTTCAAAATATTATTGATTCAATAAGTTAATACAATTACAAGCTTTGTTTACATCAAAAGTGTGTTTCAAAAGTAAGAACGTGATGACGAATGTGTGAATCTCATATCTATTTCTTATTTTGCACCAAATGCAGTTTAAAGAAATCATAGGACAGGAAAGAGTGAAGCAACAATTGGTGCAAACGGTTAAAGAAAACCGGATTAGCCATGCACAGCTGTTTTTGTCGCCCGCTGGTTCAGGTGCTGTACCTTTGGCCATTGCCTATGCGCAATACATTAATTGTCTTAATAAAGGCGAAAATGATAGCTGTGGCGAATGTTCGAGTTGCAGAAAATACGAACGTTTGATCCATCCCGACCTGCATTTCTCCTACCCGTTTTTTGCTTCCGCAAGCGTAAAAACTGCAGTAGATGTACTGGAAGAATGGCGGGGCATGTTAATGCAGGATCCTTATTTTGATATAGACATCTGGCGCTCAAAACTCGATGCAGCCAATAAACAGGCCAATATCAACATCGCCGAATGCCACGATATTATAAAAAAACTAAGTTATAAAGCCTTTGAGGCCGAAACCAAGGTTTTAATTATGTGGTTGCCCGAATATTTGGATAAGGCTGGTAATGCTTTATTAAAATTGATCGAAGAACCACCTGCAAATACGCTGTTTATTTTAATTGCGCAAAGTCAGGACCAGATTTTAACCACTATTTTATCAAGAACACAGATTGTTAAGATCCCGAAATTATCTTCAGAAGAAGTGACCGGATTTTTATTAAACAGCAGTGGATTAAATGAAAATCAGGCCATTGATTATTCTTTTTTGGCCGATGGAAATTTAATTGAGGCAAAAGCTTTGGCTGCCGATACCCAGAGCGACAGTTCGGGTACGTTTACGGCCTGGTTAAGGATGGGTTTTGGAAATAAAGTGCCCGATCTGATCGAATTTACCGACGAGGCTGCCAAGTGGGGAAGAGAAAACCAGAAGAATTTTTTAAAATACGGTGTAAATTATTTACGCGAGTGCTGTTTGATTTTAAGCGGAGCTGAAGAATTGGTGAAATTGCCGCCCCTTACCTTCGAAACGGCAAAAAAACTCAGCACGCATGTACTTACCTTGCCTATGGCAGAGGCCATAATCGGCGAACTGGAAAAGGCACATTACCACATTGAAAGAAATGCAAACCCAAAAATTCTGTTTTTAGATGTATCTTTACAATTGGTGAAAATTATCAAGTTTAAAACGCTCCCTGCGGGGACTCAATATATATACAATTAATATGGGATGTGGAAGTTGTTCAACAGGTGGTGGTTGCACCCCTAATGGATGCAAAAGTAATGGCTCATGTGGCACCGGTGGTTGCCAAACAATGGAAGTTCACGATTGGCTGTCTAATTTGGATATGCCCTCTAATTATAAACCTTTTCAGGTTACCGAAATCAAATTTAAAGGCTCGCGTAAAGAGTTTTTCCTCAATAATGATAACATCTACCTCGAAATTGGGGAACTTGTTGCTGTTGAAGGGCCAACCGGTGGTTTTGATGTAGGGCACGTTTCGCTTACGGGCGAATTGGTCCGCATCCAGATGAAACGCCGTAAAACGGCGCTCGATCAGGTAACTAAAAAAATCTATCGTAAAGCTACAGAGGCCGATGTAGAAAAATGGAATGCTGCCAAGGGAATGGAATGGGAAACCATGCACAAAGCCCGAAAACTGGCATTGGATTTACGTTTGCAGATGAAAATAAGCGATGTGGATTATCAGGCAGATAAAACCAAAGCCACTTTCTTTTATACAGCCGATGGCCGTGTGGATTTCCGTGAGCTGATTAAAAAAATGGCAGAAAGTTTCCGTATCCGTATTGAAATGCGCCAGATCGGGATGCGCCAGGAAGCTGGCCGCTTAGGCGGAATTGGCTCTTGTGGTCGCGAATTATGCTGCTCTACCTGGTTAACCAATTTTAAAACGGTTTCTACAGCTGCGGCCCGTTATCAAAACTTATCATTAAATACCTTAAAGCTTGCCGGTCAGTGTGGCAAATTAAAATGCTGCTTAAACTACGAGCTGGATACCTATCTGGATGCTTTAAAAGATATTCCCGATAGAATAGAAAATCTTGATACTGAGGCTGGTTATGCCCGTCACCAGAAAACCGATATTTTCAAAAAAATCATGTGGTTTAGTTACCAGGGCGATGAAAACTGGATTCCGGTTAAAGCTGCCCGTGTAAAAGAGATCATGGCGATGAACAAGGCAGGCAAAAAAGCTCCTAACTTAAAAGAAGAAGCCGTTCAGATTGCAGCACCGGTTGTGGTAGAAAAATCGTTCGATTACGAAAATGTAGTTGGTCAGGATAGTTTAACCCGTTTAGATGAACGTTCGCGCGGTAAAAGCAACCAGAACAGGAACAACAACCAGAAAAATAACCGAAGCAATAGCCAAAATAAAAGGGAAAGAGTTCCTGCCGGAGAAAAAAATGCAGGGCCTAATAATAAACCACAGCAGCCTCAACAGGGTGTACAAAAAGCTCAGCAAGGTGGAAAACAACAGCCTAACGGACCAAAACCACAACAAAATGCTGGTCAGAAGCCTCAACAAACCGTACCGAAACCTCAGCATGTTAACGGCCCAAAGCCTCAAAATAACAAACCAAAGCAGCAACCGCAAGCACAAAAACCTGTTGTAAATGTAGAAGGAAGTGCTGCTGCAGAAGGCGCTAAGCCAGAGCAAAGCAAAAACAAGAACAGAAATAACCGTAGGAAAAACAATAACCGCCGAAACAATAATAATGGCTCAGAAAATAAACCTGCTGCTGAATAAAAGACAAGTATTTTTGCTTGCTTTTTTATTGATCACTTCGCTTTTTGTTGGCTGTACGACCAGTGTAATTGATAGTAATATTGAAATTGCCGATCGCAGGTGGACCTACCGTAATCATATTTCAACGCCGTTTGAGATTAAGGATAATACCAGGGCCTACAATATTTATTTTAAGCTTAGGCATACTGCTGATTATAAATATGCCAATATTTTTATCCTTGCTCATTTCAAAGACGGCAAAAAGATGGTAACAAGGCGTTATCAATATAAACTGGCTAAAAATGACGGCGAATGGTTAGGAAGCGGCTCTGGAAATGTATTTAGTTACACCCTGCCTATGCTTACCAATTATCATTTTCCACGAAATGGTAAATTTGAGATCGAAATTGAGCAGAATATGCGCGATAATCCGCTTTTGGAAGTAAGTGATGTTGGTGTTTTGGTTGATTTAGCTCAATAAATATTTATTTCCTTGAATGGGGGTTAATTTTCACAATATTTAGATCTTTTGTCTTTAGTTATCTACAGAAAAGGTATATTGTTTTAGTATTTTATTCTTTATCAGTGAGTTGCTGTTTAAAACTTTGTAATAAAATTGTTATTATTGTTTATAAACCTATGAACTATGATAAAAATATTATTCAAAAACTCCCTAATCCTCCTCTTACTGTTTGTTTCTAATCATCTGCTTGCCCAGGGCTTAAAGGGTAAGGTTACGGATTCTGCAGGATTAGCTATTCCGGGTGCTACTGTTCAGGTAGTTGGATCAAAAGTTGGTACATCTTCCGATGGAAATGGCCTTTATGCCTTAAAGTTCCCGGCAGCGGGTGCTTACAAAATCCGGATTTCATTTACGGGTTATCAAACAGCTGAAGTCGCTGTTCAGATCGATAATACTGTAAAAACGATGGATTTTGCATTGCAGGATACAAAGGAATTATTAAGTGATGTAGTTGTGGTGGGATCAAGGTCAGCGCCAAGAACAAACATCGAAAGTGTTGTCCCCGTGGATCTGATTTCTACAAAAGACGTTAAGGTATTTGCCCAAACAGATTTAACACAAATTTTGAATTTCGTGGCGCCATCCTTTAGCTCAAACCGGCAAACGGTTTCTGATGGAACCGATCACATCGATCCTGCATCCTTACGTGGCCTGGGGCCTGATCAGGTTTTGGTGCTGGTAAATGGCAAACGCAGGCATACCACCGCATTGGTAAACATTAACGGTACTTTCGGACGTGGTTCTGTTGGTACAGATTTAAACTCCATTCCGGTTTCGGCAATTGAACGGATTGAGGTTTTACGTGACGGTGCTGCGGCACAATATGGCTCGGATGCCATTGCCGGAGTAATCAACATTGTATTAAAAAAGGTAACTCCATATAGTTTCTCTAGTTCCTTTGGTCAATCTTCATCAAGTGCTTTAGGTCGCGATTTTAGTGATGGCAGAACTTTTCAGGTTGATTTTAGCAAGGGCTGGGCATTTAAAAATGATAAAGGTTTCATCAATTTTGCAGCACAGTATCTTCAACGCGGATATACCAACCGTGGCGGTTTAGATACCCGGCCATTATTGTATTCTGCAAGCCCAACCAAAGGCCCGACAGAAACCGAAGCTGCTTTTCAGGCCCGTTTTGCCAGTTTAAAAGCGGCTGATGATGCAAGGGCGGCTGCAAATGGTTTAGACAGAAATAATATGCGCGTGGGTAATTCTGATTCTAAAAACGGCGGTGGATTCTTAAACGGACAGTTTAATTTTGGAAAAACTACTCAATTATATTATGCAGCAGGCTTTACGCATAAAACGGGTAGTGCAGCCGGTTTTTATCGCTTGCCAACACAAACCACGCAAATAGATTTATCCATCTATCCTAACGGATTTTTACCTTTTATCGATACAAAGATCAATGATTATTCATTTTCTGCAGGTTTAAGAGGTAAAATAGGTACATGGGACTATGACCTTAGCAATACCAGTGGAGAAAATACAATAGCATTTAATATTAATAATACGGTTAATGCTTCTTTGCCAACAGGAACAAGTCCTACTTCGTTTTACGCAGGAGAATTGCTATTCAGACAAAATACCAGTAACCTCGATATAAACAAAAAGCACACTTTTGAGGGTGGATTTTTAACTTCATTGAATACTGCCTTTGGCGGAGAGTTCAGGATAGATAATTACCAGATCAAAGAAGGCGAGCTTTTATCCTATTCAAATGGAGGAAGATTGATCGGGACATCCCCTACCGCATCTGGCGCACAGGTATTCCCTGGATTTAAGCCGAGTAATGCTTTGGATAAATCGAGACACAACGTAGGCGCTTATGCCGATTTTGAAGCTGAATTTGGGAAAAGGATAACCTTAGAAGCCGCAGGCAGATATGAAAACTACAGCGATTTCGGTTCAAACTTCTCTTATAAATTCACAGGTAAGGTTAAACTTTTTGGAGATGTTTCCATCCGTGGGGCTTATGCCACTGGGTTTAGGGCACCATCTTTACACCAACAGTATTTTAATAATGAGAGTACACAATTTGTAGGAACCAACGCTACTCAGGTTTTAACGGTAAATAATGCGAACCCAATTGTTGCCCAATTTGGTGTTGGAGCATTAAAACCAGAAATTTCTAAATCTGGAAGTTTAGGTTTGGCCGGTAAAATTGCAAAAACTTTTACTTTCACCATTGATGCTTATAACATCGATATCAGCGACCGGATTGTTTTTTCCAGTCAGTATGCCCGCGAACGCTCTGGCGGTGTTTTGGTACCAACCGGCGTAGTGAACCAGATATTAAATACAGTAGATCCATTGGCGCAGATTAATAGTGTACAGTTTTTCACTAACGCCATTACTACGAATACCGCAGGAATCGACGTGGTTTTAACCAATAGATTTAACCTTGGTGCAAAAAGTAGTTTAATTTTAAGTGTTGCCGGTAATGTGAACAAAACTGTGGTTAGAAGTATCCAGGGGTCTGATAAAATTGAAAGCGACGCATCGTTAAAAGCTAAATTATTCGATCGTTTGGAACGCTCACGTTTCGAAAGCTCTGTACCTAAAAACAAGTTGAATATCACCGCAACGTATAATGTAAATAAATTATCGCTTGTTGCCAGAACGGTTCGTTTTGGAGAGGTTACTTACTTAAATGCCATCGATCCAAACCTTCCTGCCAATGGTTTGCCAACGCAGTTGGATCAAACTTTTGCTCCGAAATGGGTAACTGATTTCTCTGTAAGTTATGCAGCAAGCAAAACCTGGTCTGTAACCGTAGGCGCGAATAATATTTTCGATGTTTATCCCGATAAATTATACATTGATCCCCGGAATAATGAAAACAACCTCAGCGGTGTTTCTACCAGTAATTATTCAGGCGGATTAGACAATACTTCTAATGGGAGGTTCTTGTACCCAAGGGCTGTTAGTCAGTTTGGTTTTAGTGGCAGGTATGTATATGGCAAAATTGCCTGTACATTTTAAGGATATTGAGTTGAGCAGCTGTCTCAAAGAATTTTAATATCGATTTATCGTCATTCCCGGAAGCCAAAGAAGATAAAGGAGTTGTGATGAAAGGTCGGGAGGATCGTCATTTCGACCGCAGTGGAGAAATCTTTAAACATAGTTCAAAGATCTCTCCATTTCGCTGCGCTACAGTCGAGATGACGACCATTCTGTTAAAATCTGTCTTTGGTAGACTGTCGAAGAAAATATTTTTACTTCAATTATTGAAAGGTCTTTGACAGACAGCCTATATGTTTAAACTAATGGTAATGCTCTAAGAGATTTAAACTACAAATACTGCAGCAAACTTTCCAGTTTCATTCCTCGTGATCCTTTTAATAATACTAAATGATCTTGAATCAGATTTTCCTGTAAATATGTGGCTGCTTCGGTTGGGGTTTCGAAAAATGTACCTTTAAAATTGTCTTTAAATGTATAAAAATCCTTCCCGATAAAAATGAGCTGATCTAAACCACTTTCAGTGGCTTGTTTCGCAATGAGTTCGTGCTGGCCAAGAGATTCAGGACCTAATTCGAACATATCGCCCAAAATAGCGGCCTTTTTATTGGCCGATAACACCGCAATGTTCTTCAGCGCAGCTGTCATGCTGCTGGGGTTGGCATTATAGAAATCGCAGATTACCGTGTTTTTTTCTGTTTGGGTTAACTGCGAACGGTTGTTTTTGGGCTGATAGTTTGATAAACCTGCATTAATTTCATCAGGGCTCATATCAAAGAAATCGCCTATACAGATAGCCGCAAGAATGTTTTCGAAATTATAACTGCCTGTTAAATTGGTTTTTACCGCTGATGAAACCTCATGATTGGTCCAGTCTACTTCGATAAAAGGATCGCTGCTTTTTAGTTCCCCTTTAATAGTGTTGCCGTTTTCTGTTCCATAATAAATCAGTTTATTTAATCCGGCAACAGCACTCATTTCGAGTAAATTATTGTTATCTCTATTAATAAAAGTGTAACCATTGGTTTGTTTGAGGTAAGCGTAAAGTTCTGCTTTGCCTTTTTTTACCCCTTCAAATCCGCCAAAACCATCTAAATGGGCCATACCCACATTGGTAATAATGCCATGTGTAGGTTGTGCAATGGTGCAAAGGAGTTCTATTTCTTTTTGGTGGTTGGCGCCCATTTCAATTACCGCAATCTGCACATCATCTGTGATGGATAAAATTGATAATGGAACACCAATGTGATTATTTAAGTTACCAAAGGTGGCAAAAGTTTTATAACGTTCAGCCAGAACAGCGTTTACCAGTTCTTTACTGGTGGTTTTACCATTGCTACCTGTTAAACCAATAACCGGGATATTTAATTGTTTACGGTGATGGCGTGCCAGATCCTGTAAAGTATTTAACACATCTTCTACTAGTATACATTTCTCATGTTGGGCATATTTTTCTTCATCGATTACAGCATAAGCTGCCCCTTTTTCGATTGCCTGGACAGCAAATTCATTGGCGTTGAAAAGATCTCCTTTAAGCGCAAAAAAGATACAACCTGGGCTAATGTTTCTTGTATCGGTAGAAATTACAGGGTTTTCCAGGTAGTAATCGTATAATTTTTCGGTTGTAATCATGCTTATCGTAAAAAATATGATGTAAAATTAAGCTTTAGCAACAACAAAAAACAAAATTAGTACATTAGGTAAAATTATTTTAACATGAAGAGACTGTTAACGTTCTGCCTAATCTCCTTTGGTTCCATTTTTTTTGTACACGCCCAACTAAAATCTCCTGACGATTTTTTAGGTTATGCGCTTGGCGCGCACTTTACCCCGCACTATAAAGTAGCCGATTATTTTAGGCAAACAGCCGCAGCCGCTCCTAAAAATATAAAACTGATAGAGTATGGAAAAACGAACGAAGGCAGGCCGCTGATGGTAGCCGTGATTTCTTCAGCAGAAAATATAGATAAACTGGAGCAGATCAGAAATAATAATCTTGCTTTAACTACAGGTACAAATACCAGTGTCGATTTAACCAAACAGCCAACCATACTCTGGTTGAGTTATAATGTACATGGCAATGAGGCAAATTCTACTGAAACTTCGATGAAAATGCTTTATACACTCGTATCGGGCACGAATAAACCAGCTGCCGAGTGGTTAAAAAATACGGTTGTGGTAATCGATCCCTGTTTAAATCCGGATGGTAGAGACCGTTATGTAAATTATTTTAACAGTGTGGTAGGTAAAACACCTAATTCGGATCCATCTTCAAGAGAACATATC
Source organism: Pedobacter jeongneungensis (assembly GCF_000633455.1). Taxonomy (GTDB): domain Bacteria; phylum Bacteroidota; class Bacteroidia; order Sphingobacteriales; family Sphingobacteriaceae; genus Pedobacter; species Pedobacter jeongneungensis_A. The sequence continues at coordinate 238,968 of NZ_AYMG01000001.1, read as the reverse complement.
GAGCCCTGGCCGGGTGGCAGGCCAAACCATTATTATTTCGATTTGAACCGCGATTGGGCCTGGCAAACGCAGATCGAAAGTCAGCAAAGGTTAGCATTATATAACCAATGGATGCCTCAGGTACATGTAGATTTTCATGAACAAAGTTATAACGAACCTTATTATTTTGCACCAGCTGCAGAACCGGTACATCAGGATATTACGCCCTGGCAAAAAAGTTTTCAGGTGGTTGTGGGTAAAAACAATGCTAAATATTTTGATGCAGAAGGTTGGCAATACTTTACCAAAGAACGTTTCGACCTGCTTTACCCTTCTTATGGCGATACCTACCCCCTATATAATGGATCAATCGGTATGACTTACGAGCAGGGCGGCATCAGGGCCGGATTATCGGTAGTAACCAATGATGGCGATACCTTAACCCTAAAAGACCGTATCGCACACCACTTTACTACAGGAATGTCGACGCTCGAAGTAACTTCTTTAAATCATAATAAACTTTTAGAGGAGTATAAAAAATATTTCCAACAGGAAATGGCTAATGCTCCAGGTATTTATAAAAGTTATATTATTAAGCCAACCAACCTGTCACGATTGAAAAAACTGGCAGAACTCTTAACCAAAAATAAGATCGAATTTGCTTATGGTGGAGATAAAACTGGAAAAGCTTACGATTATGATACCCAAAAAGAAGAAAACTTTACCATTGGCCGAAATGATTTAATCGTAAATGTTCAGCAGTCGAGAGCAGTTTTAGCTAATGTTTTATTAGAACCACAAACTTTTGTAACCGATTCTAATACGTATGATATTACGGCCTGGGCCCTCCCCTATGTGTATGGTTTAAAGGGTTATGCCAGTAAAGAAAGCATAAAAGGCAAGTTTTCTTCATTAGAAGAAACCAAATTGGTGAATACAGAAGTAGAGAAGCCATTGGCCTGGCTATTTAACTGGGGAACAAACGAAGATGCCCATGTTTTAATAGCCCTGCAAAAAGAAAATATAAAAGTAAGGCAGGCCGATCAGCCCTTTTCTGTTAATGGTAAAGATTACCCTGCAGGAACATTGATTGTATTGCGGGCTGAAAATGAGCGATCGATTAAAGGTGTAAAAGATAAAGTTGCTTTTATTGCCAAAATGCTTGATAAACCCATTCAGGCGGTAAGTAGTGGTTTTGTAGAAAAAGGTAAAGATTTTGGTTCTAATGTTTATCCGCTATTAAAACAACCGAAAATTGCAATCGTATCGGGCATGGAGGTCTCATCTTTAGCTTTCGGTGAAGCCTGGTTTTTCCTGGAACATGATTTAAACCTTTCGCCGAGTATTATCAACACTAAAGACATCAATAATTTAGACATCAATAAAATCAATACACTTATCCTGCCGGATGGAAGTTACTCTCCTTTTATTGGTGATGGCTTAACCGCATGGTTAAATAAAGGTGGTAAGCTGGTTTTAATGGAAGATGCCATTGAAAGTGTGCTGGAGAAAAAAGGATTCGATATTAAAAAGAAAGAAGCGGCAGTTAAAAAAGACGAAAAACCCGAAGCAAACAAACTTCTTTTTAAAGATAAGGACAGAGATGATTTCGAAACCACCATACCTGGTGCCATTTATAAGATTAACCTTGATGCTACCCACCCATTCTCTTATGGTTTGGGCAAAACTTACTATAGTTTAAAAACCGATCGAAAGATTTACGAACCATTTGCCAAAGGCTGGAATGTAGGTTTAATTAATGATAAAAGTTTAATGGCTGGTGTAGTGGGTAAAAAAGCCCGCGAAGAGCTTAAAACCGGATTACTCATTGGTGTGCAGGATTTTGGCCGCGGACAGGTGGTTTATCTGGCTAACGACCCCCTGTTCAGAAACTTCTGGGAAGGAGGAAAAACCCTCTTTGGCAATATTTTATTTTGTAGCTATTAGAATTTAACACAAATAAAAATTGAACGGCCTTGCAATTAAATTGTAAGGCCGTTTTCTTTTTTAATGAAATAAGTTAACGTTAAAAAAAACCATTAATTTTTAAACGTAATAAAATAATGTATCTTCGTGATGATTCACCCCTGAATTAATTGTAAGTTTTGGAGATTATACTCCAAAAAGATCACATCCTCAAAGTGCGCAACGCATTTAATTAATCTTTTACTAATTTATTTAAAAATGAAAAAACTTATACAAAGTTTGTTCATTCTTGTGCTGTTTGCATATTCTGCTATGGCCCAGGAACGAACAATTACTGGTACAGTTACTTCTGGGGATGACAAACAAGCTATACCTGGGGTTAGTGTAAAAATTACGGGTGGCCAGGGTGGTACCGTTACAGATGCTAATGGTAAATTTTCTATTAAGGTATCTTCAACAGCAACAACATTAGAGTTCTCGTACATTGGCTATGCCCGACAAACTAAACCGATTGGCGAGGCTACAATTAATGTGGTTTTAGTGCCTGATGCTAAAGCGTTAGATGAAGTAGTGGTTACAGCTTTAGGGCAGACAAGAAAAAAGAATACACTTTCTTATGCCGCGCAACAGGTTAAAGGTGAAGAATTAAGCCAAACACGTTCTGCAAATGCGGCTTCAGCGTTATCTGGTAAAGTTTCTGGCTTGCAAATTATACAGGGCAATGCAATAGGTGGTTCAACCAATGTAGTAATCCGTGGCAGTAAATCGCTTACAGGTAACAACCAGGCCCTGTTTGTAGTTGATGGAGTGCCGGTAGATAACTCGAACAACAACTCAAAAGACCAAAAAACAGGTCGGGGTGGTTACGATTATGGCAATGCTGCCGCGGATATTAATCCAGATGATATTGAATCTGTTAACGTACTAAAAGGTGCTGCCGCAAGTGCATTATATGGTTCAAGGGGTGCAAATGGTGTAATTATGATTACCACTAAAAGTAGAAAATCCAATGGCATGGGTATCACGATTAACAGTGGCGTTACCATTGGGCACATTGATCGATCTACTTTTCCAAAATATCAAAAGGAATATGGAGCAGGCTACTCTGATGGATATGACAGTGGTGATGGCTTTTATCTGATCGATGTTTTAGGAAATGGTATAAAAGAAAAAGTAGCCCCTACGGGTGAAGATGCATCTTATGGGGCAAAGTTTGACTCCAACTTATTGGTGTACCAATGGGATGCTTTTGATCCCAGCTCGCCAACCTACCACCAAAAAACGCCTTGGGTTGCTGCAAAAAACGATCCTTCTACCTTTTACGAAACTTCCATTTCAAATAGCAACAGCATCATGCTTGATGGTGCTTCAGATAAAGGGACATTTAAGTTGGGCTATTCCAGAAACGATGAACGCGGCACCTTACCAAACAGTAAAGTGCTTAAAAACATTATTAATTTCGGCGGAACCTATAAAATTACAGAGCGCTTAACGGCATCAGCCCTAGCCAATTTTTCGAAAGTAGACGGTTTAGGCCGATATGGCTCTGGTTATAGCGGTTTAAACGTAAACCAGAACTTCAGACAATGGTATCAAACCAATGTTGATATTCAGGAACAAAAAGAAGCTTATTTTAGAAATGAGCGAAATATTAGCTGGAACTGGGGATATCCTTCCGATCAAAAGGCTTTAGTTGCCCGGTTTACCGATAACTATTACTGGACCAGGTATAAAAACTATCAAAACGATACCCGGAGCAGGATTTTTGGTAATGCGTCCTTAAACTATAAAGTAACCGACTACCTGAATATTTTGGGGCGTGTTTCTTTAGATTCTTATAATGAGTTTCAGGAAGAGCGTATTGCAAGTGGTAGCAAAGAGCCTGGGATGTACAGCCGCACGGATAGAACCTTTCATGAAACCAACTTTGACCTAATTGCTAATTTCGATAGAAACCTAAACGAAGATTTTAATCTTAAGGCATTAGCAGGGGTAAATATCAGGCAAAGTCTTTTAAATGATACCTACTCCACCACTAATGGGGGATTGATTGTACCTGGTTTGTACAGCGTAGCAAATTCTGTTGGTACAATAGCTGCGCCGGTCGAAAATTATGAACCAAAGGAAGTAGATGGTGTTTTTGGAGGAGCAACATTAAGTTATAAGGAATTTTTAACCTTAGAGGGTACTTTTAGAAGGGATAAATCATCAACACTCCCTGTTGGAAACAATGCTTACAATTATTATTCAATCGCCGGAAGCTGGTTGTTCTCTAAACATTTAGAAAAAGAACTTAGCTGGTTGTCATCAGGAAAAATAAGGATAAATTATGCTACCGTTGGTAACGATGCACCATGGGGAAGTACAAGAAATGTATACTTACCTCAAAGTCCATTTGGTTCGACCACACTTTTTGCATCCCCGATTACTGTAAATAATGCTGAATTAAAGCCAGAGCAAACAGAAAGTAGCGAAGTGGGATTAGAAATGGCTTTTTTACAGAACAGAATCGGTTTTGATGCTTCCTATTATTTAGCTAAATCCAAAAATCAGATTTTTGCAGTTGCCACCTCGGCTGCCGTTGGCTTTACCAATAAATTTGTAAATTCTGGCGTAATCAGGAATAATGGTATAGAGCTTTCGTTATATGGCAGCCCGGTTAAAACGAAAGAGTTTTCATGGAACATCAATGTAAACTGGACAAAGAACAACAGTAAAGTGTTAGAGCTTTATAACGGAAGCACGAATCTGCAATTGGCTAGTTTTAATGCCGGTATAAGTATTAATGCTACGCTTGGCCAACCTTATGGAACAATTCAGGGAAAAGATTTTGTTTACGATGCCAGTGGACAAAAGGTTATCGGACCTAAGGGATATTATTTAGTGACCAATACCACCACCAACGTAATTGGCAATGTTAACCCGAAATGGATCGGTGGTATCCAAAATACCTTTAAATACAAAAATGTATCACTTGGTTTCCTGGTTGATTTTCGCCATGGCGGTAATGTTTGGTCGCTTGATCAGTTTTATGCCACTTACTCGGGCGTATTACCCAATACCATTGGCTTAAATGATTTAGGAAACCCGATGAGAGATCCTATCACCAACGACAGTAAAAGCGGAGGCGTAATTTTAGAGGGAGTTACGGAAGATGGTAAACCAAATACAAAACGTGTTATGATTGATGCGAATTCACCAGCTCCTCCACCGTCTGCATTCTCTTATGATGCAAGTTATATAAAGCTGAGAGAGGCAACATTAACTTACTCGCTTCCTAAGAATATTGTCTCAAAGTTAGGGCCGCTTAAGGCTGTAGATTTATCTGTTTTTGGCCGGAATTTATGGATTATCCATAAAAACCTTCCTTACTCCGATCCGGAAGAAAACCTGTCATCTGGCAATATACAAGGTGTTCAAAGTGGCGCGTATCCAACCACCAGAACAATTGGATTCAATGCAAAAATTTCATTTTAACGATTAAGAAAATTCCAATGAAAAAAATTAAAATATTTTTTGTTGCCCTATTGGCCTTTGGGGCATGTAAAAAAGACATCACAACATTAAATGATCCAACAAAAAAACCGGCTGTAGTTCCGGCAGGTACATTGTTTGCCTATGCAACGAAATCATATAGCGATGCCATTACCAGCACAAGTGTAAATACAAATGTGTTTCGGTTTGTGGTGGGGCATTGGGCAATGACCACTTATCAGGATGAATTGCAGTATGATTTTAATACCCGCGAGATTCCCAAAACCTGGTGGACAATTATGTACCGCGATGTGCTTCAAAATTTAACTAAATCAGCTGGATTTATAAATTCAGATCCTTTGATGGAACCGGGAGTTAAGGTCAATAAACTTGCTATTTTAGATATTATGCAAGTGGTGGCTTATAGTACGTTGGTAAATACATTTGGAAATGTACCTTACAGCAAAGCGTTAGATGAAAACAATTTATTTCCAGTTTATGATGATGCCAAAACCATTTCGCTTGATTTGATTAAAAGGTTAAATGCCGACATTGCACAATTGAATACCAATAACAAAGGCTTCACCGCAACAGAAGACCTGATTTATTTAGGAGATATTGCTAAATGGATTAAATTTGCTAACTCTTTACGTATGCAACAGGCCATGATTTTGGCCGATGCTGATCATGAAACAGCAAAGGCAGGTGTTGAGGCGTCTGATGCCGGAGCTATTTCAGTGGCTGCTGATAATGCATCTTTTGCTTATCTGGCAGGTGCTCCAAATCAAAACCCATTATATGTTGATATCGTAACAGGTGGTAGAGGTGATTATGTGGCGGCAAATGATTTACTTAATAAGTTGAAAACATTATCTGATCCGCGCCTGAGATTATATTATTCTCCTAATAGCGATGGTGTGTTTGTAGGCGGCATCTCTGGTGCTGGCAATTCACTTAAAGCTATTTCAAATCCAAACCCTATACTTTATGCTGCGAACGCGCCAACTTTGTTTATGGATTATGCAGAAACAGAATTCTTTAGGGCAGAGGCAGTAGAAAGAGGTTACGCCGTGAGCGGAACCGCAGAAGAACATTATAATAACGCGATTACAGCATCTATTATTTATTGGGGAGGAACAACGGCCGATGCTGCAACATACTTAAAAAATGCTTCGGTAGCCTATCAAACCGCAGCAGGTACCTGGAGAGAGAAAATTGGTGTACAAAAGTGGATTGCCTTGTATAACAGACCTTTTAACGGTTGGACAGAGCTGAGAAGGTTTGATTATCCGAAAATTACGCCTCCTGTAGGTGCTAAATCAGGTTTTCCTGTTAGGTTAAACTATCCAACTAATGAACAGCAGTTAAATGGTGCCAACTATACGGCCGCTGCTGCTGCAATTGGTGGCGATGTTGTAACGACAAAATTATTTTGGGATAAGTTCTAGATCAGATATTTTGGTTAGCCCCTGTTATTGCCTGATCTTTTGGTGCTAACAGGGGCTTTTTTATTGACTATTTTAAATAAATTTCCTCTCTAACCACACACCTATACTACAATATTTCTTTGCTATATATTTCTCAACCCCGTGTCTTATTTAATGCCTGCCTATTAACAAAATGCGCGTTTAACTGTTGATTTAGTTCATTTTGGCATATAGATTAGAATTTTGGCACAATTTTTTTATATATTTTAGCTGCTTTAAGAAGCAGTTTTAATGTTAAATTAATGCTATTTTGATCTTGTTTGTACGCAATTTGTTTAAATGCATATAATATTATCTCTTTTTGTAGAAAAATACCCCTAATAAGTCTTTTTTGTAATACAGCTTATTTGTCAAATAAAAGTCATTATATTTCTTTGTTTTGTTAAAGTTTGTTAAAATGTTGGGTATCTCTCCTATATTTAGCTTTTAAAATAATCATTAACTAACCTATTTTCAAATTATGAAAAAACTTCTACAAAGTTTGTTCATACTTATGTTTGTTGCTGTAACGGCAATGGCACAAGACAGAACAATCACTGGTACAGTTACATCAAAGGATGATGGATTACCAATCCCTGGTGTAAGTGTTACGATTACTGGAGCTAAAAGCGGAACTCAAACATCTTCCGATGGTAAGTTCAGCCTAAGTGTACCTTCTGGTACTACAAGCTTAAGATTCTCTTTTTTGGGTTTTCAGGCTCAAACGGTAAATATTCCGGCTAATGGAGTAATCAGAGTATCTTTAACATCAGATCAAAAACAACTAGGTGAAGTTGTGATCACTGGTGCATTGGGAATCCAAAGACAGAAAAAAGAACTTGGATACGCAGCTGCAACGGTTGGAAATGCTACTTTGAATGCAGGTAACGCAGTTAATTTAGCAACTGGTTTACAGGGTAAGGTATCGGGTTTAAATATCGCTACAACTAATAGCGGTGTATTCGAAAACGTTAAAATTAACCTTCGTGGTATCCGTTCATTAACTGGAAACAATAACCCGTTATTGTTGTTGGATGGTGTTCAAACTGACATCAACTATCTATCGTCATTAAACCCTAATGACATTCAAGATGTTTCTGTACTAAAGGGTGCAGCTGGTGCTGCGGTTTATGGTTCTGATGCCAGAAACGGTGTAATTATCGTTACAACCAAAAAAGGTACTAAAGATGGAAAACCTGTTGTAACAGTTAGTAACTCAACTCAATTTCAGGATATCAGCTTTTTCCCTAAATTCCAAGAAGGTTTTGGTTTAGGTGGTGGTGGTAATAACGCTAAACTTGGTGATTATACTTCTATTGAGAACTGGTCATGGGGCCCTGCTTATGATGGTTCACAAGTTCAGATCGGACCTGATTTAACTGGAATTACAGATCCTGTTTATGGACCATTAACTACTCAACATGTAACATATAGTCCTGTTAATGATAGAAAAGAATTTTTTAATACAGGTTCTATCATTCAGAATAATGTTTCATACGGAGATAAAAACTTCTTCTTAAGCTTACAGGATGCAAACATCAAAGGAATTGTTCCTGATGACAAAAACCGTAGAACAGGTATACGTTTAAATGCATCTAGAGAATATGGCCGTTTAAAAGTTGCTTTGAATACAAACTATATTCAGCAAAACTATAATATCTTCGATGCAGAAGGTATGTCTGACTTTAACGCTTCTCAGAACATCGGTTTAAATCAGGGTTTAATGAACTTGTTGTTTAACACCGCTGGTTATATTCCTCTTAATAACTATAAGGATTTTAAAAACGATCCTTATGCTTCATATAACTATTATTACACAGATTACGGGTTGAATCCTTATTTCGCTATCGATAACTGGCGTAAAACAGGTAAGAGAGCAGATTTAGTTACCAACTTAAATTTAGATTTTAAAATTACCGACTGGGTTAGCTTAAGCTACCGTGCTGGATTAACTACTCAGGCTACAGACGAAAGAAGAACTTCTCAAGGTGAACAACCAAATGCATTTGGTGTAGCAACAAGAGGTTTTGGAACAATTTCATCAAATGTAGAAGAGCGTTCGTTCAGATCAGAAAGATTATCATCAGAGTTATTTGCTAATTTTAACAAACAGATTAATGATGATTTCAAAATCACTGGTGTTTTAGGTACGTACGTTCGTCAGGATAAAGCGCGCGATACACGTGTTGGTGCTGTTCAATTGGTAGTTCCTGATTTATATAATATTTCTCAACGTGTTGGTGAATTAACAGGAACTTCTCCATCAAGACAAAGCCGTTTATTCGCACTTTATGGTAGTGCTGCTTTGAGTTATAAAGGATGGGCTAATATTGAGGTTACAGGAAGAAATGAGCAAACATCTGTTTTAGCAAATACTCTAAATAGCTATTTTTACCCAGGTGTTACTGCTTCATTTATCGTAACAGATGCGATTGACGCATTAAAAGGAAGTAAAGTACTTTCATATTTAAAGTTAAGAGGTGGTTGGAATAAAACAGGTAATGCTGATATTTCTCCTTACCAATTAGCAGCAACTTTCTCTCAGGGTGGTGGTTTCCCATATGGAACAACACCTGGATATAGTGCTGATAATACTATTTATAACCCATTATTAAGACCAGAATTTATTAAGAGTATTGAAGCTGGTTTTGAGGCAGGATTTTTAAATAACAGAATTAGTCTTGAGGCAACATATTTCCACCAAACAATGACTGATCAAATTATCCCGATCAACTTATCATTGGCTACTGGTTATTCAAGTGCTTTCGTTAATGCTGCATCTTTCATCAACAAAGGTGTTGAGATGGATTTAGGATTAACTCCACTAGTAGATTTAGGTCAGGTGAGGATTAACTTTAAGGTTAATGCAACTTATAACAATAGTAATGTTACTGAAGTTTATCCTGGTTTAGATCAAATCTCTATCGGTGGTTACACTTCAGCAGGTAACTATGCTATCAAAGGTTATCCAGCTTTTATGGTTAGGGCAACAGATTATTTAAGAGATGAACAAGGAAGGGTAATTGTTAGTGCATTAACAGGTGCACCAACTGCAGATCCTAATACTAAGATTTTCGGAAACTCAATGCCTAAATGGATTGTTGGTTTAAATCCGTCTATCCGTTGGAAAGGCTTAAACATTTCTGCATTGTTTGAGTATAAAGGTGGTTACATGGCATACAGTGATATAGGTAACGCAATGTCTTGGACTGGTGTTTCTGCGCTTTCTGCTATTAATAACCGTGAGAGATTTGTTTTCCCTAACTCTTCTATATTAGTTAACGGTCAATATGTAGCAAACACTAATGTTACCTTAAACAACCCTGAAACATTCTTTACAGGTGTTGCAAGAAATGTGTCAAGTAACTATTTGTTTAGTGCTGCATCTTGGAGATTCCGTGAATTATCTATCGGTTATGATATTCCAGTATCTGTTTTCGGTAGTCAAAAAGTAGTTAAAGCATTAAATGTTGCATTAACCGGAAGAAACTTATTTTTATGGTTGCCAAAATCAAACATGTACACAGATCCAGATTTTACATTTAGCCCGGCCGCAAGCAATTTCGGTAGCGGAAGTACAACTGGCGTAACAACAGGAAATCAAAGTGGTATTAGTAACTCAACCATTAATCCTCCTGTAAGAACTTTTGGTGGTAGTGTTACAATTACATTTTAGTGATTAAATTAAACAGAAAAGAGATGAAAAAAATAATAATTCCAATTTTTGCAGCAGCTGTTCTACTTGGTGCGGGCTGTAAGAAAGAATTTTTCGATATAAATACAAGTCCTAACTCACCAACTGAAGCTTCGGTAACTCCTCAGGTTCTTTTACCTAGAACACTTCATAATGTTGGATTGAGGGTAGGAACAGGATTTGATTATGCGGCTGATTGGACGGGTTATTGGAGCCGTTCAGGTTCGTATGGACAATCAATCGAACTTGAGTCGTATAACATTACCTCGACTACATTAACAGCACAATGGACCAACTGGTATGATATCTTAACAGATGTTAACTTAATGGAGAAAAAGGCACAGGCTTCAGGCTTACCTTTTTATCAAGGTGTTGCGAAAACAATGAAAGCAGTTGGTTTCATGTACCTTGTAGATCAATATAATAACGTTCCATATTCTAAAGCATTCGACTTTGTTGGAAATATCACTCCAGGTTATGATAAAGGAGAAGATATTTATGCAGATCTTTTTGTGCAGTTAGACGCAGCAGGAAAATTGTTTGCTTCTGTTACCACAATGGACGCAGCGACTCAGGCTTCTGATGTTATGTTTAAGGGCAATCTTACCTTATGGCGTAAATTTGTAAATACCATGAGATTAAAATTATTAATCCATGAGTCACAAGTTGTATCATCTGCTACTGTAACTGCGGTAGTGGCCCAAATTACGGCAGATGGTTCGGGTTATCTTGGTGCTGGTCAATCGGCTTTGGTAAACCCTGGTTATGTTCAGGTTGATACCAAACAAAATCCTTTTTATAATACCTATAAATTATCTGCCTTAGGTGTAAAGGATACTTACAACAGAGCTAACAACTATATATTGAAAAAATATTTTGGTCCAGACGGTCACGCTGATAATGCTGTAACACCAGGTACTGATGATGATCTTCGTTATAAAGCTGTTTTTAGTGTGGTTGATACTAAATTAGCTGCATTCCCAAGTGCAACATATGATTATGTTGGTACTAACTTTGGAGAAGTTGTTCCTAATAGTGATCCGTTCAGAGCGGTTAATCAATCGGATGTTGCTGGTCCAGGTCTTGCTAAAAGCCCAACTCAGTCTCAACCTGTATTAACATCAGTAGAAAGTTTATTCCTTCAGGCAGAAGCTGCTCAACGCGGCTGGATTACTGGTACACCGCAAACATTGTTGACAAGCGCTGTTAGAGAGTCGTTTACTTACCTGGGCGTTTCGGGGGGTGCTGGTGCTGCAGATGCTTACTTAGCACTTGGTATTCCTATCGTTGATTATACAGGAGCGGCAAATAAAGTTAACTTTATAGTAATGCAGAAATATTTGGCATTAATTGGGTTGGCAAACTTTGAAGCTTATGTAGATTATAGAAGATTAGGCGTTCCTACAGATTTGCCATTGTCATTAAATGCAAACAGAATCAATAATGTAATTCCATTGCGTTTACAATATCCTCAAAGTGAGTTTAACTTCAACGCAGCGAATGTTGCCGCTCAAGGAACAATTAACCCACAGACTTCAGCAATTTTTTGGGATAAATAGATTTGACTTATAAAAGAAATTGAAATGAAAAAAATAACAAACATATTATTGCTCGCAGGCTTAACTTTAAGCTTGTCTTCTTGTCTGAAAGATAAGGGAGCCGAGTCAAACTTGTATGGGATTAATCCATCATTAGAGGATAATAAAGTGGTAAACATTCCTACAGCAGGTACTACTTTTACTGTTTCGGGTACATATCCGCTTACAGGTACACCTGCTACCACTCCTGTAACCATTACTATTCCTGTGCATCTTTCGGCGAAAGATGTTGCAAGCGAAGAAGTGAATGTTACTTTGGCAGGCGATCCAACTGATGCCCGAATTACAGCTTATAACGCTACTATTGCAACTAATCCAAAATTCATCAGGCTTCCTGCTGATAAATATGTTTTATCAAATGGTGGTGTAGCGAAAATTGCTCAGGGAAGCAGAGATGCATCTGTTACCTTAACTTTTACACCTTCGGCATTAACACCAGGTGTTCGTTATGCGCTTCCTGTTAGTATTGCAAGTATAGATAAGTCGGGTTATATTATCAGTGGAAATCAAGGATATCGCATGTTTCTTCTTACAATAAGATAATCTTGTTTTCATACAGAGAATTAAAATTCTTATAAAAAACGGCCGTTTGTAATTGTACAAACGGCCGTTTCTTTTTGTAGTAGTATTTGCAATTAGGGATAAAAAATAGCATTATAAAGCATTAAAGTGATCAAATAAAATTGTTAGATCACCATCCTTTTTTATGTTTAATTTGTTGCTGGATATATAGCTGTCAACTTCAGCTTTATTTTGAGATAGAATAGGGTATATGGCACTTTTCTCTCTCTTAATTTTCTCTAATTTTCCTGCTTTTTCAATAAAATAGGTGTCTATAGGTTTCATTTTTTTTACAGAATAAAGCATTCCTGCTTCTCTTTCATCTACCCTTTTCATCTGCACTCTTTTCAATAAAGTGGTTTTCCCCTCCGATAGAATTTCGTAAAAAGTTTTTTCGTTTCCGCCGTCTATTGAAGGATACCCAGATTTAAATTTTTTACTGGCTCCGCCATTTTCTGGAGATGTAATGGTAAATTCTTTCACTGCAAGTTTAAACAATTGAGGTAAGCCATTATCTGCTTTAAATATCAAACGGTCGTTGCTTAAATCATACATGAGGTTCATTCCTTTGTATAAACTATCATTAGATAATTTTACCGATCCTTTGTTCCATGTTTCGTATAAATATGAAACATCATTATTTCCTTTGGTTGTGTTTCCTGAATAATTTACATCATTATTTGCCAGTTGCAGGTTTACCCCTAATTGTGCATGACTTGCTAAATAAGGCAATACAAGAACTGATGACAATACGATTGTTTTTTGAAAGAGATTTTTCATGTTAATATGATTATTTATATAAACTTACAAATAATCATATCCTTTTTCTATTGAATGCAGATTGTAATTTATAAAAAGTAATTTTTTTTAACGATTGAAGATCCTGAACAAAACATTTCCCTGTCTTCAGCACATTGTAGTTAATTGTTTTTTGAAAGAAGCCTGAAAATTTTTGCTTTAGCTAAAACAAATCGTTAACTAAATAGTTAGTACTAAAATTTAACTGAAACACCGTAATTAAAATGTCATAATTTAGTTAAAGTCACGATTTATATGGATTTCGAGACTTAAAATTTGAACTGCGCTTCAATTATTTTATAAATTCGAACCTCATTAATTCAATTATCCCTAACTAACTTAAATTTCATGAAAAAACTTCTACAAAGTTTGTTCGTGCTTTTGTTAATCGCATCATCTGCAATTGCACAAAACCGAACAGTCTCAGGTACAGTTACTTCAAAAGAAGATGGTTTACCTCTTCCAGGAGTGAGTGTAAAAGCGAGTGGCACAAGTGCTGTTACTCAAACCAACGTTGATGGTAAATACACAATCAGTGTTCCTTCTACCGCAAAAACATTAGAATTCTCTTACATTGGTTATACTAAACGAACGCTTGCCATAACAAGTGTACTAAATGTTTCTTTAGTTGCCGATAACCAATCACTTCAAGATGTTGTGGTAACGGCTTATGGTACGGTTAAAAGACAAAACTTTACTGGTACTGCTGCAACTGTTGGTAGTACGCAGATTAAAGATCAACTGGTAAGTAATATTGGTAACGTATTGCAAGGTCAGGCGAGCGGTGTTATTGCTGTTAACAGTACTGGCCAGCCGGGTGCAAACCCAACAATCCGTGTACGTGGTATTGCTTCTGCAAATGCTTCTGCAGATCCTTTAATTGTTTTAGATGGCGCAATATATGGCGGCCATTTAAATAACATTAATCCGAATGATATCGAAAGCATTACCATTGGTAAAGATGCGACCGCAACATCATTATACGGATCGAGAGCAGCAGCCGGTGTTTTGTTTATTACATCAAAAACAGGATCGGGCAAGCCGAAAATAGATATAAATATTAACAGTGGTTTTTCTAACAGAGCTGTTAAAGATTATGAGTACCTGGGTTCTCAGGGGCTTTACGAAACTACCTGGGAAGGTCTTCGTAATCAAGCATTAATTACCCCAACTTTGGTTACTTCTTCTGGTTCTGCATCTGCAGCAGATTATGCCAGCAAAACCGTTGCCCCTACATTAGTGTATAATCCATATAACATTGCTCAGCCAGTTGGCTTAGACGGTAAATTGGTTGCCGGAGCTAATGCATTATGGAACCAGGATTGGGCTGATGCTTTATTAAGAACTGGTAAAAGAACAGATATCAATGGCGCTGTTTCAGGTGCTTCTGATAAAACACGTTATTATATTGGCGGTGGTTACCTAACAGATCAGGGTTTAGCAACAGAGTCTCAGTTTAAAAGATATAGTGGCCGTGTTAAATTAGATAACCAAACCACTAGCTGGTTAAAAGTTGGTGCAAACGTAAGTGGGTCTTTTTCTACTCAAAATTATCCAAACCAGGCGGGTTCTGGTTACTCTAACGTAATTTCCTGGATCCGTACGGTATCAAGCATTTATCCTGAATACCTTTTGACTCCAACAACTGGTCAGCCGATTTTAGATGCCAACGGTAATAAACAATACGATTTTGGTAACAATGGTCCATTGCTTCGTCCGGTATTAAGACCAGGTAACCCAGCGGCTACTACCTCAATGAACCCTACTACTTACGATCGTTATTTAACTTCACTTAACGGTTACGCAGAAGCTAAAATCATTGATGGTTTAACTATCCGTTCTCAATATGCTTTAGATTACTATCAATATGCATTTGATCAGTATTATAACCCGTTTGTGGGTGATGGTGCTGCTTATGGTGGCAGAAGTGAAAAATACAGAGAAACAACGATTACGCAAACTTTAACCAATACCGCTACATACGATAAAACATTTGGTGTTCATCATCTTAACTTATTGGCGGGCTGGGAAGTTTATAAATATAAAGACAATTACACTGATGCAGAAGCAAGAGGTTTTACTTTTCCAGGTACTACCGAGCTTTCTTACGGTGCAACACCTTATACTGCAAGCTCAAATACTTATCTGAACAGACAGACCAGTTTCTTCGGTAGAGCAAGCTATGATTATAAAGATAAATATCACGTAACGGGTTCGGTTCGTGGTGATGGAAACAGCCGTTTTGCAGAAAATGTTCGTTGGGCAACTTTCTACTCAGTTGGTGCTTCCTGGAACGTTAACCGCGAAAGCTTCCTTTCGGATGTTAAAGTGCTTAGTGATTTAAAATTAAGAGCAAGTTATGGTACAACTGGTAATCAGGCGTTATTAAACAGTGCTGGTAACCAAAGTTATTTCCCATACTTAGGCGTATATACTGGTGGAGCAAACATTGCAGGATATAGCGGTTCTTACATTTTAAGTGCAGCAAACGATGTTCTTACCTGGGAGAAACAAACGGATCTGGATTTAGGGATCGATTTCGGTGTTTTGAAAAATAGAATTTCAGGATCATTTACTTACTTCGACAAAAAATCAAAAGGATTATTGTTCAACAGGCCATTAGCTCCCTCAAGTGGTTTAAATGGTGTTAACGATAATATCGGTCAATTATCGAACAAAGGTATTGAGGTTGAATTAACCACAAGAAACTTTGCCGGCAAAGATTTCCAATGGACAACCTCGATCAATTTTACGCACATCAGAAATAAAATTACATCACTTCCTCAGCCTACAATTACCGGAAGTAACTTCTCTCAGCTTTCTGTTGGAGAATCATTATACAATTTCTACCTAAGAGATTATGCTGGTGTTGATCCTGCTGATGGTCGCCCAATGTGGTATTTAGATCAAACAGATGCTAATGGTAATGTTACACAAACAACCACTAAAACCTATAGTGCTGCAACCCGTTACTATAAAGGAACAGCGTTACCAAATGCTACAGGCGGTATTAACAACACATTCAGCTACAAGAACTTCGACTTGAATGTACTGGCATCGTTCAGCTTTGGTGGAAAAATTTATGATTCTGATTATGCAGGCTTAATGCACGCAGCTATTGGTACAAACCCAGGTTATAACTGGAGTGTTGATATTTTAAACAGATGGCAAAGTGCAGCTAATCCTGGTGATGGTGTAACTCCACGTTTAACCGGTACAACAGATGATCAGGCAACTTCGGCTTCAACCCGTTTCTTATATGATGCGAGTTATGGCCGTATCCGTAACATTACTTTAGGTTACCGCTTGCCTCAGCGCTGGTTAGATAAGGTTAAATTTGCCCATGCCAGAATTTTTGCAGATTACCAAAACCCATTTACCATTTTCGGTCGTAAAGGTTTAGATCCGGAGCAAGGTATCGCTGGTGTTACCAATAATGCTTCTGTTGTTTACAAAACCTTATCATTCGGTGTCAACTTCGGATTTTAGCAGGCCTATTTAAAAAAGATTATTATGAAATTTAAAAAATATTTATTGATCGGTTTAAGTGCTATAGCACTTTCATCATGCACCAAAGATTATCTTAATGAGCCTCAGCCTGCTGATGGTAATGTTTCGGATGTATTGGTCTTTAATTCTAAAGTTGGTGTAGATAACGCCATGACAGGTATTTATTACCTGATGCGTAACTATCAAGGTGCTCAGCAAAATATGTACGGTTGGAAAACGGTACAATTGAACTTTGATTTAAGGGGTAATGATATGATCTCTGATGCCAGCAACTGGTGGTTATACGAAAATAACTGGAGTGATAATACTTACGGCCGAATTGCTACCGCATCACGTAATACCCAGATCTGGAACCTTTGTTATAAAGTAATTAACAATGCCAATGCTATTATAACAAACATTAATAAGTTACCGGAATCTGATGCTGTAAAAAATGCTTTTGTTGCAGAAGCCAGGGCTTTAAGGGGTTGGGCTTACTTTCAACTGGCAAGAGTGTATCAGTTTACTTATGCTAAAGATATAAATGCAGCAGGTGTGCCAATTATGTTAGAGGCTACAACAGCTACTACAACAGGCAAACCACGTTCTTCAATGAAAGATGTTTATGCACAGGTAGTGTCTGATTTAGAGTATGCAACTGCAACATTAACCACCACACGTGTTGATAAATACCGCATTAACAAAAGTGTAGCTCAGGGTATTTTGGCTGAAGTTTATCAGGAAATGGGAATGGCAGATGCTTCTTTATGGACAAAAGCGGTTTCTAATGCACAGGCAGCCAGAACCGGTTTTACTTTAATGACTGCCGCAGATTATAAAGCGGGTTTTAATACTGTTTCTAATGCAGAATGGATGTGGGGCTTACAATTTAATGCATCACAATCATTATCTTATGCATCTTTCTTTGGTTATATCGAACCTTTAAATACACCAAATACTTCTTTCAAAGCAAGATATAACGATTTATACATCAATAATACATTTGTAAGCTTATTTACAGCTACTGATATTAGAAATACTTTCTTAGCTGCACCAGGACAATCAAGCGCCTTAACCTGGAAAAAATTTGTAACCTACAAATTTCAGGATAATGCGACCCAAACAGGCGATTTTGTAATGATGCGCGCTGCTGAAATGTACCTGATCGAGGCAGAAGGCGATGCGCAGCAAGGTTTATTAGAGCCTGCTAAAGATGTACTTTTTGTATTGCAAAAACAAAGAGATCCTAATGCTGTTCGTTCTACTGCTACAAGTAAAGATGCATTAATTAATGAGATTCTGGTAGAACGCAGAAAGGAATTATACGCGGAGATGGGCGTTGAATATTTTGATTTAAAACGTTACCAGAGAGGTTTAGTTCGCAACGGTATCCAGTGGAGTTTATTAAATATCGCTGCAACCGATAACCGTTGGAGATGGCAGATTCCACAAACAGAAATGGACAATAATAAGAGCTTAACCAGCGCTGATCAAAATCCATTATAGATTTAAAATATAAGTTTCAAGCCCTGTAATCAAAAGTTACAGGGCTTTTTTTTGGAAATAACTCTTGATTATTTTTAACTCCGGTATTGTTTTTCGTTCTTTTGATATTTTTCTTTCTGTAGCCAATCATTTCTAAGATGGGCTATTCGTTTTTATCAAAATTATTTTCTGACCTTTACCGGATTTTCATACGTTATTTTGATTGTGATGTTCATCTTCAAATTTTCTACTGATTATATATCGCTCTATAATCATAATTTTTCTAATCCCATTTTAATGTAATTGTATCTTTTTAAATAGATTATTGGCTGCTAATAGTTTAATTATGCTGCCTTTTTAGCCTTTTTAGCTGTTTTTAACAGGTTTTGTGAGTGGTTTTTAGCTTCTTCCTTAATAATCACAAAAAAAATAAATCATTTTTTATTTTGTAAAATTTGCATGACGTTTTTCTAAATCCTATATTGGATTATTAAACGGAAACTAAACTATTATTTATGAAACAACTCACGCAGAGTTTGTTCTCATTGATGTTCATTGCAACAGAAGCAAGGGCGCAAGAAAGAACAATCAGAAGCACTGAAGTGGTCAAAGAAGGCTACAAAGATCCCCCGGAACCAGGTGTTAAAATTAAAAATGCGACCTAAAGAACCACCATTGGCGCAATTGAAAGTTTAACTTAAATCACCCTATTCATTTACTCAAAATAACTCAATCATTAACTTTTAATATTTAATCTTTAAACAGGCAATAAAAACAGGTGCAGTTTTTATTGTTGAATTGTATTGCAGAATACAAACCCATTGCACGATTATTAACTAAACTAAACTAATTTTTTTTATGAAAAAACTTCTACAAAGTTTGTTCATATTGCTATTTATTGCCTCTTCGGCAATAGCGCAAGAAAGAACAATCACTGGTACAGTTACGGGTAAGGAAGACGGAATGCCGCTTCCTGGTG
Source organism: Pedobacter jeongneungensis (assembly GCF_000633455.1). Lineage (GTDB taxonomy): Bacteria > Bacteroidota > Bacteroidia > Sphingobacteriales > Sphingobacteriaceae > Pedobacter > Pedobacter jeongneungensis_A. The sequence continues at coordinate 219,519 of NZ_AYMG01000001.1, read as the reverse complement.
TAAGTGTTAAAATTAAAGGCGCAACAGGCGGAACCACAACTGGCGCAGATGGTAAATACACAGTCCGTGTAACATCAAGATCAACAACATTAGAATTTTCTTACATCGGTTACAGCACTCAATCAAGAACGATTGGTGGTGGATCAGTAATCAATGTGGCTTTAGAAAGCGACTCTAAAACATTAACAGATGTAGTGGTTACGGGTTATGGCGTAACCAAGAAAAAAGATTTTACCGGATCTGCTTCCAGCGTTAAGGGTGATGATTTAAAAGATAAACCAGTACAAAGTTTTGTACAGGGCTTAACAGGTCAGGCTGCCGGAGTGAGTATTATCCAGCCAAATGGTTTGTTAAACAATCCTCCGGTTATCCGTGTAAGGGGGGTAAGTTCAATCTCTTTAAGCTCTTTCCCTTTGGTCATCGTAGATGGTATCCCCTTTCCGACTGGTGACGCTTCAGCCAACTCTGCAGCAAATAACCCTTTGGGTGATATTAACCCAGCGGATATCGAATCAATTGATATCTTAAAAGATGCTGCCTCAACCGCGTTATATGGTTCTAGAGCTGCAGCAGGTGTATTGGTAATTACTACTAAAAAAGGAAAAACCGGCGATGCCAAAGTAACCTACGATGGTTGGGTGGGTGTAAATAATGCTGTTCGTTTACCAGAAGTGTTAAATGCTCAGCAATATATCGATTCAAAAAATGCTGCTGTTAAAAATGCATTGGCAATCAATCCTAATGCGCTTACTGCTGCCCAAAGAGATGCAAACGGATTGAGTTTCTTCCCGAGCTACAACGCAGATGGTTCATTGGTAGATACTAAATGGTATGATGAGGTTTACAGAACGGCTTATTCTCAAAATCATAACGTAACCATAAGCGGAGGAACAGCTAAAACAACTTATTATATTTCAGGCGGTATTACTGATCAGGACGGCTTCTTAAAAGCAAACTCTTTTCAAAGAAACTCGGCCCGTGCTAATTTAACGCATAAGGCAACAGAATGGTTAGAGTTAAACTTAAACCTGAATTACAACAACAGTTTCAATAAATCACCACAAAGTGGATCTGCTCCTGGTTCAGCATTTTCATCTTCTGGTTTGGGCCGTATTGCTGTTGCTGCTGCACCAAACGTTTCGGTATATAAACCAGATGGTAGCTATAACTTAAGCGGCCAGTACATAGGTAACAATGCCAACCTTATTGCAGGAACATGGGCACACCCAACCGTATTAGTAGAAAAAGATTTAAACACATCAGAAAATACCCGTTTTTTAACTAACCTGGGTGCAACTTTCAAAATTGTAGATGGATTAACTTTTAGGTCAAACTACTCATGGGATAGAAGTAATACCGAAAATATTCAATTCTGGAATCCTTTATCTGGTGATGGTTTTACTTATACTGGTTATGCATACAATAATACTGCACGACGCAATAACTGGAACTGGATTAACACCGTACAGTATAACAAAACTTTTGGTGGTGACCATAATTTAAATTTAACCTTAGGTTCGGATGTTCAAAAAACAAGAACAGTAAACTGGGGGGCTATCCGCCAAGGCTTGGGTGATCCTACTTTCTTCAATCAGTTTCAAGGTACTTATGTAACCAATGTTCCCGGAGGAAACAGCATTAACCAAATTTCTTTCGAAGCTTATCTGGCAAGCGTTAGCTATAACTACAAGGGTAAATATTTCTTAAGTGGTAATTTTAGAAGAGACGGTAATTCTGGTTTAGCACAAGAAAACAAATGGGGTAATTTTGGTGGCGGATCAATCGGATGGTCTATCTCTCAGGAAGATTTCTTCAAAAATTCATCTTTAGCAAATACAATCAGCAATTTACGCATCCGTGCAAGTTATGGTAGAGTTGGGAATGCAAACGTAGGTTCGTACAACGAATATACTACCTACAGTCCTGCTTTATATGGTGCTATTCCTTTTGCCTGGTTGTATGGACAGGCTGGAAACAAGGATCTGAAATGGGAAACCAGTAATCAAACCGATATCGGTTTAAATATCGGGTTCCTGAAAGACAGACTTACCTTTGAAGCCGATTACTTCCATAAAGATATCAACAACTTAATTTTGGATGTTCCTCAGGCACCATCTAAAGGTATCCCTGGCGGAAGTATCCTTGCTAACGTAGGTTCGATGTATAACAAAGGATTTGAATTTGCAATCTCAGGTATTCCTGTAAAAACAACAAACTTCACCTGGACTACAAACCTGAACTTTACCACGATTAAAAATGAGGTAACTGCATTAGATCCTAACGTAAAACAGATTATCGGTACTACAAGTACTTTGGAATCGGCAAGTATTACCACTGTTGGACAACCAATCGGAAGTATATATGCTGTTAGAACAAATGGTGTTAATCCGGCTAACGGACGCAGGATTTTCATTAATGGAGCAGGTCGTGAAGTTCAATACTTACACCTTGGAGGTACAAATGCATGGACGTATTTAGATGGCACCCCAGCTTCGTCTCCGGCAGGTGATGCTCAGGTAATTGGAGGAACTTTACCTAAATGGTACGGTGGATTTAACAATACATTTGCTTATAAAAACTTCGACTTAAACATCATGTTTACCTATTCTGGCGGAAATTATATCTATAACGGTTCGCGCGCAGGATTATTAGACCAACGTTTCTGGAACAATTCAACCGAGATCTTAAACGCCTGGACTACACCTGGTCAGGAAACCAATATTCCAAGAGTGGTTTACGGGGATAACGTTTCCAATGGTTCATCATTCCCTATTGATGCCAATGTTGAAAAAGGAGACTTTCTCCGTTTGCAGGCGGCAACCCTGGGATACAAAATTCCAAAATCTGTATTTGGTAAGATCGGTATCAACAGCGCAAGGGTTTATGCTTCTGTAAACAATGCTTTTATTATTACGGGCTATACAGGTGTTGACCCAGAGATATCTACCAACGGTAACTCAAACCTTGCGAGTGGTATCGAACGTAATAGTATTCCTCAGGGAAGATCTTTCACCTTCGGAATTAGTTTAGGATTATAATTTTAACTACAAATCAACATGAAAATTTTTCATATCAATTCATACAAACAGAAGGTTGCTATATTGGCAGTAACAGCATTGCCATTAATAGGTTTTGTATCTTCTTGTAAAAAAGATTTTTTGGTGGCTGCACCAGAATTGACCCTTCCCGATCAAGATGCATTTGCCAATCCAACAAGGATTTTAGGACAGGTAAATGGTTTATATGTATCACTTAAATCTGGCTCATTTCTTGGTGGCAGATACGAAATTTACAACGACATCAGGGCCGAGGAATTTACGAACAGATTAAGTAATAATGTTACCGGTTATGATGTTTATGGGGGTACAAACAACTCCACAAATACCTATATCGCCAGTTTTTGGTCGCAGGGTTATTTAACCATTAACAGGGTAAACCTATTTTTAAAAGGGATAGAAACCAATTCTACTGTTTTAACTCCCGCTTTAAATGCCAACTACATCGGCGAGGCTAAGTTTGTCAGGGCATTGAGCTATTTTTCTTTAATACAGATTTTTGCTAAACCTTATGTTCAGAATAACGGTGCATCGCGTGGTTTACCATTGCGTTTACAGCCTGAAACATCACTGGCCAATAATGCGTTAAAAAGCAGTACGGTTGCAGCAGTGTACGCACAGATTTTAAAAGATCTGGATGATGCAGAAGCTGGCTTGCCTGATACTTATTCTGCGTCAGGTGCCGCAGAAACAGCACTTCTCCGTACAACACGTGCGCATAAAAACACGGCAATTGCATTAAAAACGCGTGTTTATTTAGCTATGGGGAACTATGCAAAAGTAATTGAAGAAGGTAATAAACTGGTTCCGCAAGTTGCTCCTTTTATCAACGCAGCAAGAACACCTCATGCTTTACAGGCAAACGTTGCTAATGTTTTTGCAGCTCCATATACCACTTCCGAATCGATTTTCTCTTTACCAATGGCAGATACCAATGCGCCTGGAACGCAGAATCAGCTTGGGTATTACTATAATAGTAACGTAGAATATTTCCTAAACCAAACCGGTGCGGGTATATATGTAGATGCAGCATGGCCTGCAACTGATGCCAGAAAATCTAGTTTAACAGGGAATGTGGCCTTATCTTCTACCAGTACAGTACGCAGGGTAATTAAATTCTCAGGAACTTCACCATTTATTGATTATGTTCCAATTATTCGCTATGCAGAAGTATTGCTTAATGTTGCTGAGGCTGAAGCTTTGGTTACTGGTGGTAATTTAGTTCGCTCGAGAGCCATATTGCAAGCTGTGCGTACACGTTCTGATGCTGCTTATGTATTTGGTGTGTTTGCTACTTCAACCGATCTGGTAAATGCAATTCTGAAAGAAAGAAGAATTGAGCTACTGGCAGAAGGATTTAGGTATAATGATTTGGCCAGGAAAGCCACACCACTTCCTTCTTTTGGTATCGGTGCAGCTGTTCCTGTTACAGATGATCGTTATACTTTCGCAATACCGCTTGCAGAAATTAATACCAACTCAGAAGTTAATAACTTTTAATTACAAGAATAATGACGGGGCTATCTGAAAAGATAGCCTCTTTTTATCCCTCCTTCTCTGATCTGAAAATAGCTCGTCAAAGCTAGATTTTATAATATTTCGGTCGCCGCCAGTACTTGGCTAGTTTTACTCTCTAGCCCCTGATCCTCAGTTTATTTCATGTTTTAAGTTGTTTTAGAAAATAGTGTAAAATTTTTATTTTGTAAAATTTGTATTACAAAATACTAAACCTTATCTTGTACTATTATTAACTAAACTAAACTATTTTTTTATGAAAAAACTTCTACAAAGTTTGTTCATATTGCTATTTATTGCCACCTCAGCAATAGCGCAAGAAAGAACAATCACTGGGACAGTTACGGGCTCGGAAGACGGAATGCCGCTTCCTGGGGTAAGTGTTAAAATTAAAGGAATATCCAGTTCTGGTGTTTCTACCAATGCCACAGGAAAATTTTCAATCAAAGTAAATGCCGACGCTAAAACTTTAACCTTTTCTTCTGTTGGATATTCGACACAGGAAATCGCTATTCGGGGAAGCGTAATCAATGTTTCTTTGGAAGCTGATTCAAAATCTTTATCAGAAGTTGTGGTAACGGCATTGGGTCAAAAAAGAGAAGCTAAATCTTTAGGTTATGCAGCCACTACTGTTGATGCCTCCAAATTAACGGCAGGCCGCTCTACCAATGTGGTAAATGCATTGGCGGGTAAAGTAGCGGGTGTAAAAATTCTGTCTACCGGTGGCGCAACAGGAGCATCATCAAACATCAATATCAGGCAGGCCACAACCTTTACCGGATCGAACCAACCGTTATGGGTATTAGATGGTATTCCAATTGATAATGGTGGAGGAACCCAATCTGTAAATACAGGCAGTACAAATTCGAACAGGGGGATTGATTTAAACCAGGATGATATTGAGTCGGTAACGATTTTGAAAGGACCAGCTGCCGCCGTACTTTATGGCTCCAGGGCTGTTGCCGGGGCAGTGATTGTAACCACTAAAAAAGGAAGTAAAGGGCAGGCCGGAAAAGTAGAATTAAGCAGTAACTATAATTATATAGAAGTTAACCGTTTACCGGATTATCAAAATCAATATTCTCAGGGTGCCAATGGATTATATGATTCTTTTTCACAAATGTCGTGGGGGGCTAAAATAACAGGGCAAACGGTTACCAATTACCTTGGTAATCCAGAAACCCTAACGGCTTATCCAGATAATGTTAAGGATATATTTAAAGGAGGTTATAACCTGCAGAATAACGTTACTTTTTCTGGTGGTACTGAAAAAACAGCGTATTACTTTAATTATGGAAATTTTAAAGAAAGTGGATATATCGATAATAATACTTTAGCTAAAAATAACTTTACCGTTAATGCCAGTACACAATTGAGTAAAAACCTAACCATTAGTTCTTCCATTCAGTACATCCATAATAATTCTGTGGGTACCCCTACAGGTAATGCAAGGTCTAATCCTTTATTCGATGGTATGACTTTACCACGGACCTATAATCTTGCAAATTATCCATTTGAAACGGCAGCAGGTTTAAATAATATACCAAGCAACCGTGTTAACAATGCAGGTTATACCTATTATAATGTTTTAGGTACAGATAACCCGCTATGGTCAATTAAATATGTTCTATTTAAACAAAAGATAGATCGTGCTATTGGTAATGTTGGTTTAGATTATAAAATAGCTGATTGGTTAAGTGCCAATTATAAAATCGGTATCGATCAATATACCAATGTCTCTAAAACAATTAACGAAAAATCGGCAAACAATAATCAATCTGCCAGTAGATCCGGCTCTATTATCGATAACACCACCAATAGACGTGAGGTAAGTTCTTATTTCAATTTAGTAGCTAACAAAAGGTTTTTAAAAGACTTTGGTGCCAGATTTTTATTGGGTAACGAGATTAACTATAGAAGATTAGATCAGCTGCAGGTTACGGGTAATGGAATACAGGCAGCGCATAATTACAATATCTCTAATACCTTAACTTACGTTCCGGCTCAAGCCATAACAGAACAAAGTTTGGTAGGGGTATATGCTGATATTAGTTTAGATTATAAATCTTTTGCATACCTTTCATTTACAGGTCGTAGAGATGTTTCTTCAACTTTCGCGCCTGATAAAAGAAGTTATTTTTACCCTAAAGTAGATGCCAGTTTTATTGCTACAGAGGCTTTCCCTGAGTTAAAACAAAATGATATTTTAACTTATTTGAAAATCAGGGCCAATTATGCAAAAGTGGGTAGAGAAGCATCAGCTTACAGTACTGGTACCTATTTTGGTACTGTGGGTCCTTCTGATGGTTTCGGACCAAATCTGATCTTTCCATTTAACGGAGTAAATGGTCAAACTTTTTCAAATGCAGCAGGTAACATTAATATCAAGCCCGAATTTACAGCTTCAAGAGAAGTTGGTTTAGAAGCAAAATTTTTAAAAGACAGATTGAGTATTGATGTTGCTTATTATAGCACCAAAAGCACCGACATTATATTTGCTGTTCCCAGTGCGCCGTCTTCGGGCTTTACCAGTACCCTGTTAAATGCCGGAACATTAAAAGCTCACGGTATTGAGTTGTTGATCAGTGGAACACCGGTAAAATCAACAAACTTTAACTGGGATTTATCTGTAAACTTTACCAAAGGAAGAAACGAAGTAGTAGAACTGGCTCCTGGTGTACCATTTATTGGCAACGGTGGTTTTACCAATCCACAGGGACGTATTGTTACCGGATATCAGTATGGAACCTTATTCGGTCAGGTATTTAAAAAAATTAATGGCAAAGATGTGGTTGATGCGAATGGCAGGTTAAGTTCTGGTCAGATCAATACCGCAGAATTGCAGCCGATTGGCGATCCAAACCCAAAATGGACGGGCGGTGTAAATACCACCTTCTCTTATAAAGGTTTATCATTAAGTTTATTTGCCGATATCCGTTATGGTGGCGATATTTATTCGAGAACAATTACCGATTTAAGAAGATATGGTGTTGCTGCAGAAACAGGCAACAGAGATCGTTTATATGTGCATAATGCAGTATATGCCGATGGTACGCCAAACAATACCTTAATTACGGCTGAACAATACTATAGTGATTTGTATTCTTCTGCAGCCCAGGAGTATGCGGTTTTCGACGGTTCCTGGATCAGGTTACGGGAAGCGACATTATCTTATCGCATCCCGGGCAAATTATTAAACAAACTAAGCTTTATAAAAGGAATTAATGTTGGATTAACAGGAAGGAATCTTTTGATGTATGCGCCAAATTTCCCTCACCTGGACCCGGAGAATAACCTTTTAGGTGTTGGTAACGGACAGGGGATTGAGTATAACGGCCAGCCTCAAACAAGAACCTATGGTGGATTTTTAAAATTATCATTTTAGTATTAGGAGAGTTTAAATATGAAAATTAATATAAAGAAAATAGTTTTTGGATTGGCATTGGCCATGACAGGACTGAGCTCGTGCAAGAAATTTGTAGACATTAATGATGATCCTACGCGATTAAAAGATCCTGATGCAAGTTTGGTTTTACCTGCGGCGGAAGGTAATCTTGGCTTTACAATGGGTTCTGATATACACCGTTTTACGGCGTTATGGGTGCAGCAGTTTGCGGCGCAGGGCGGTGGTGCAGCCCAGCCCACGCAATATGATAAATATGCCATAGGCGAAAGTGATATCAATAATACCTGGGCAGCAACTTTTGCAGGTACTTTGGCTGATTTGCAAAAGGTGATCGAAAAAACCAAAGCAACAAGTCCAAAATATGCAGGTGTTGCAGAATTGGTAAAAGCGTATGTTTATCAAACCCATGTTGATGCGTTTGGAGATCTGCCTTATACAGAGGCTATTGGCTATGAAGCGAATTTAAAACCTAAGTTCGATGGATCTTCAGCTATATATGATAATGTATTTGGTTTAATTGATGAGGGCATTGCAGATATCAAAAAAGCATCTTTATTGGCCCCTACAACTGATGACCTTTTTTATGGCGGTGATATGGATAAATGGGAACGTTTTGGAAATGCTTTAAAACTGAGAATGTATATCCACTATTTTTCTACCAATGGAACGGCTGCGGATGCAACAAGAGCTAAAACAGGTATAACCGCTATACTGGCTGCCAATAAACTGTTAAGGGCAAATACCGACAATTTTCAAATGCGGTTTTTAACTTCAGCCAATCAAACTAACCCTATTCACCAATTTGAAGGATCAAGACCAAACCAGTTTTTTCCGAGTAAAACTTTGGTTGATATCATGAATGCAAAGAGCGATAGCAGGAGAAATTCATTTTTTACCTTACTGGGAACTACGTATGTAGGAGCCACTAATGGAAATGGTGATATAGTAGTAAGTACTTCCTTTTCGCGCATGAGCACTTACCTTAGAGGAAAGCTTTCAGCAGGTGCATATTCTGGCGAAGCACCAATAAGAATGTTAACTTTTGCTGAGCAAAATCAGATTTTAGCTGAATATTTTGCCAGAACAAACGGAGGAAATGATTTAACTACGGCAGATACTTATTATAAAGCAGGTATAAACGCTTCATTTGCAAGTGCGATTGAGTTTTCAGATGGAACAGAAGCTGGGGCTGTAACCGCTGGTTTGGCTACTTATCTGGCTTCAACAAATGGAACTTTGCTTACCGGGAATGCCCTGCAAAAAATTATCGAAGAAAAATTTGTCTCTAACTTTGGAGTTGCCATAGAGCCGTGGACGGACTGGAGAAGAACAGGGTTTCCGGCACTATCGCCGGTATCTCCTTCAACTGCAATTCCGCGCATATTGCCATATTCATTCAACGAAAGAAGCTACAATCCTAACACACCAGCCCGACCTTCAGTATTTGTAAAATCTGTATTCTGGGATAAATAATTATAACTATGAAAAGAATTTTAATCATATTATTTGCATCAATTTTAGGCCTGGCCTCATGCAAAAAAGATCCAAAGCAGCCTGAAACACTTGATACGGCCGCTACCATTACTTTTGATGGTAACTTAAACACGGTATCGGGTACATATTCAAGTTATGCCGCAGCTACTCCTACCGTAAAAGGAACAGGAACTGTAAATATTGTAATTACTTACAGTGGAGATGTGAAAACACTTTCATTTACTACGCCAACAGGTACGGTTATTAACAACCTGGGCACCGCGACAGTAAGTGGCGGTTCTTATACCTTTACTAAACTGGTAAAAGATTTACGTGGTGCGGCTGATGCTCCGCTCCCTACCTCTGGTACAAGTGGAGCGGTTGTTTTAACAGTTACGGCCACCCTTGGCAATGGACAGACGGTAAAACGCTTTTTTACCATTAACATTACCGGATAGGTTGATAAAAAAGGGCCTGGAAATTTTTCAGGCCCTTCTTTTTATTGAGAACAATTAAGTTTACTTTTTATCCACACTATACTTTCCGGGGCCGATAAAAATCAAACCGAAAAATACAATGCCTAATTCTATTGCATGACTGGCGCCGCCTAATCCATCTCCTTTGCCAAAATGCACTAAAGCCGCAATAATCATGGTGAAGATCAACAAAATCAGAGCAGGCCGGAAAAACAGACCTACAATTAAAAGAAAACCTCCAAAAGTTTCTGTAGCTGCGGCCATAAATCCCCAAAATATCGGTAGAAAATCAATGCCGATTACTTTCATACTTCCACCTAGGTTTGTCCAGCCGTTTGGTCCACCAGCCAACTTCGGAAAGCCGTGAATAATAAACATTACACCTATGCCTAAACGCAAAAGTAATAGTCCGGTATTGCGGTATTTTCCTAAATTATCTAAAATCGCCATCTTATAAATATTTAAATTGAACGTTATTGGTTTCTACATTTAATGCTACTTCAGCACCTAAAGTCATGCATAGGTTGTTTTCAATATGCCCGGTAGGGAAATTAAAGCAAACCGGATAGTCATATTCCTTAACAATGTCCCAGATTACCTCATCAGCTGTTTGCCCGAATGAAATTTTTTCTTCCGCTATTTCATTAAAAGCACCAACAATTAGGCCTTTTAACTTTGATAGTTTACCAGCCCTTTTCAACATGCGCAACATTCTGTCAATACTGTATTCGTGTTCACCAACATCTTCCAGGAAAAGAATTTTGCCTGTAAAATCCATCTCCGAAACCGAACCTTGCATCATGGCCAGTAAAGTGAGGTTGCCACCGATTAAAATTCCACTGGCTTCTCCCGCCCTATTTCTAAATGTACTTTGATAATTATACTCCTGTTTTTCGCCAAATAAGGCTTTCTGTAAAGATATTAAAGCTTCAGCGGTAGATTCTTCAAAAGTATAAGGCATTTGTGCATGCAGGCATTGTGTGTGGCTTTGCGCAATCAGGTGAGAAAGGAGTACTGTGATATCGCTGAAACCTACAAACCATTTCGGGTTTTTGTCAAATTCAGTAAAATTAAGGTCATCAATGATACGGATGGCTCCATAGCCTCCACGACCAGAAATAATCGCTTTTATAGATGGATCATCTAAAAATCGCTGAATGTCTTTGGTTCTTAAATGGTCGCTTCCGGCAAACTGGTGGTGACTTGCATATACACTATCGCCTAAAATAACCTCTAAACCCCAGCTTTTTAATATTTCAATGGCATGGTCTATAGGTTTAGGTAATTTTTTTGCCGGACAAACGAGGGCAATTTTATCTCCTTTTTTTAAATACGGGGGCTGCTTAATCATCTTCAAAACACTTATCTTTGCCAAATTAATAAAAATTGTTTTGGATAATAGTAAAATAAAAAGATATACCGTAACTGCAGCCCTTCCATATACTAATGGACCGGTTCATATTGGGCACCTTGCCGGTGTTTACATTCCTGCAGATATTTATGCCCGTTACTTAAGATCGAATAAACGTGATGTGAAATTCATCTGCGGATCTGACGAAAACGGCGTTCCAATTACTTTAAAGGCCAAAAGAGAGGGAATTACCCCTCAGGAAGTGGTAGATAAGTACCACAAAATTATTGGCGATTCTTTTAAAGAATTTGGGGTTTCTTTTGATATTTATCACCGCACCTCTTCGCAAACCCATCACCAAACTGCCGCCGATTTCTTCGAAACGCTTTACGAAAAAGGTGTTTTTACAGAAGAAATTACCGAACAATATTACGATGCTACGGCGAAACAGTTTTTGGCCGACCGTTACATCACGGGTACCTGTCCAAAATGTGGCAATGAAAATGCTTATGGCGATCAGTGCGAAAATTGTGGTTCTACACTGAATGCTACTGATTTAATTAATCCAAAATCTACCCTATCTGGCGATAAACCTATTCTGAAAGAAACTAAAAACTGGTTTTTACCGCTTGATAAATATGAGGACCGTTTACGGACTTATATCGAAAGTCACAAAGAATGGCGTCCGAATGTTTACGGACAATGCCAAAGCTGGTTAAATGCAGGTTTACAGCCAAGGGCGATGACGAGGGATTTAGATTGGGGTGTACGCGTTCCGCTTCGCGATGCAGAAGGTAAAGTGCTTTATGTGTGGTTTGATGCACCAATTGGCTATATTTCTGCTACCAAAGAGCTTTGTAACTATGCTAAGCTAGATGTATGGAATCCAAAGGCTGAAGAATATTACATTAGTAGCTACGAAAACGATAAATGTGGCTGGGAAGAATACTGGAAAAGTGACGAAACCAAGTTAGTCCACTTTATTGGTAAAGATAACATCGTTTTCCACTGTATTATTTTTCCTGCAATGTTAATGGCGCATGGCGAATATACTTTAGCCGATAATGTACCTGCAAACGAATTCCTGAATTTAGAAGGTCAAAAAATATCGACTTCTAAAAACTGGGCTGTTTGGCTGAACGAATATTTAAGGGAATTTGAAGGTAAACAGGACGTTTTGCGCTACGTATTAACGGCAACGGCACCTGAAACTAAAGATAACGATTTTACCTGGAAAGATTTTCAGGCCAGAAACAATAACGAACTGGTGGCCATCCTGGGCAATTTTGTAAACCGCGTAATGGTGCTTACACATAAATATTTTGGCGGCTCAGTACCCACCTGCATGGAAATTACCGAGGTAGATCAGGCAGTTATTGATGAATTGGCTGGTTATCCTGCTAAAATCTCTGCTTCTATCGAAAATTATCGTTTTAGAGAGGCCTTATCAGAAGTAATGAATGTTGCGCGTTTAGGTAATAAGTACCTGGCAGAAACAGAACCATGGAAACTGATTAAAACCGACGAAGACCGTGTGAGGACGATTTTGCATATTGCGCTTCAAATTGCAGCCAATATTCAGATCCTGATTGAGCCTTTCTTGCCATTTACTGCAGAAAAACTAATGAAAATGCTTAAAAATGGTGGGCATGACTGGGAAAATGCAGGTACGGTTAGCTTGTTAAAACGTGGTCATGAGATTGGTGAGGCTGTTCTTTTATTCGAAAAAATAGAAGATGCAGAAATTGATTTCCAGATCGAGAAACTAAACCAAAGCAAGGCGAGTAATGCGGCGAGTACAGCAGTTGCTGTTCCGGCAAAAGAGAATATCCAGTTTGACGATTTTTCTGCCATGGACATCCGCGTAGCGACCATTGTTGCTGCCGAAAAGGTGGAAAAAACAAAAAAACTGTTAAAATTAACAGTAAATACGGGTATTGATGAAAGAACAGTGGTTTCTGGCATCGCCGAATATTATAAACCTGAAGATATTGTGGGTAAACAAGTAAGCATGATCGTAAACCTGGCTCCACGCGAAATTAAAGGGATTTTATCGCAGGGAATGATCCTGATGGCTGAAAATGCTGAAGGAAAACTCACTTTTGTGGCTCCTGTAGAGAAGTTTCAAGAAGGTAGCGTAATCCGGTAAGACTATCAATCAAAATAAAAAGCCATTTAATCGTTAGATCAAATGGCTTTTTTTATGGGGATAAGAACCGAATTAAGGATTCATCCTGTTAAAATATTCACTTATCGTGTCATTATTCGCTTTTGCCCTATCTTCACTTGTACCGAAGGTCAGTTCTGTTTTACCTTCCTTCATCTGTTCAAAAACCGATTCAACAAAATCGCTCACTGCAGGATGTGCATCATGGATGCCTTTTCCGCCCAAATCAGTATTCAAAGCTGGGGGGATCATTTCAATTACCTCTATTTTCGAGTCTTTAAGACTATGGCGCAATGAGAGTGTAAAAGAACGCATAAAGGCTTTTGTTCCACAATAAACCGGTATTTGAGAAAAAGGCACAAAAGCCAGACCTGAAGTAACATTAATAATTGTATCTAAAGAATCCAGCTCAGAGAAGAGTTTTGTTAAATGAATTGGCGCCACAACGTTGGTCGTGATTTCATCATTTGCTTTTTCGTAGAAATCATCATCACCAATTTTCATCCAGTTTTGGATACCTGCATTGTTTACCAGTACATTTAAATCGCTATGATTTTCGGCAATCCAATTGTAGAGTTCAATCCGGTCGGTTTCATTGGCCAAATCGCATGCTTTAGTTATTACTGAAGGTAATTTTTCTTTTGCCTCCTGTAGTGCCGATTCGCGTCGGCCACAGATGATTACCGTGTTGTTTTCTTTTATAAATCTTTCGGCCAGCCCGAAGCCTATGCCACTTGCGCCGCCTGTGATCAGGATTTTGTTGTTTGCTAATTTCATATTCTGATAAATTGATGGGTCAAAGATGAAGCTATTAAAAAAATTTATTATGGTGAGTAGTACAGTTTTTTCGTAGGCACTTAAAAGATAGCGTTCACTAAACAAAACAGATTTAATCCTCCAATGGTAACCATTAATGCTTGTTAAAATGAATTCTCTTGAGACGAAACTTTTGTTATATTTGCGCAATCAAAATAAAATGGTCCCGTAGTTCAACGGATAGAATAGAAGTTTCCTAAACTTTAGATATGAGTTCGATTCTCGTCGGGACCACTTCCTTAGATTCAAACCAGAACATTGTCGTGCAAATCGTTGATTTTCAAGACTTTGTTTTGGTTTTTATAACACATTAAGACCCGTTTTTGACCATTCTGAATGGTTAATTTTGGTGAGTCGAAAACTGATGATTTTTTGTAAAATACTGTAAGTCAGTAGATTGATTGAGATATCAAAACCGGAATTATTCCGAAATGTTCGGGTGCTGCATTATTTTGTAAGATATTGATTTACAGCTCGTTCGACTGACGAACATCTTGATGACTCACTGGCTCAAATGTACATTTGTTTAATTTTAAATGTATCATTATGAGTTACAATTTTCATCTTTTATTCTATCTGAAAAGACCAAAAAATTTTATCAAGGGCGAGATGATGCCCATCTATTTACGGATTACCGTGAAAGGAAAACATTCGGAATATTCTGTCGGCAGGGAAATTATTCCCAGCTTCTGGTCTGCGCTTAAAGGAAAAGGCACTGGCCTGCGCGAGGAGATCCGGGAACTTAATGATTATCTGGACACGCTGGCCTCAAAAGTCCGGCGGTTTCATACCACTCTTGTTGAGAAAGAAGATGAGGTGACAGCGGTGATCTTACGGGATCATCTTACCGGTAAGAATACGTCTAACCATAGCCTGCTGAGAGTTTATCAGAAGCACAATGACAATATGGAAAAACTGATTGGTAAAGGATACAGTTATAGCACGTTTCAAACTTATCAAAGTTCCATCAGGCATGTTAAACAATTTCTTCAGCTCAAATATGAGGTTCAGGACATTAACATCAAAAAGGTGGATTTTAAATTTATCACCGATTATGAGTTATTTCTTAGAATAGATCGAGGAAATAATGCAATGTCTGCCCGGAAATATATTGTTCACCTGAAAAAAATCATTCTGTATTGCCTTGGTGCGGGGTGGATCGTTGGTAATCCATTTATAAATTATCGCAATACTGCTAAAGCTAAGGCTAGGACTTTTCTAAATATGGAAGAGTTGGATAGGATCAAAAGCAGGGAATTTCCACTTGAGCGCTTAAACATCGTTCGTGACATTTTTATTTTCAGTTGCTATACAGGCCTTTCTTATATTGATGTGAAGCAGCTTCGGTCGGATCAGATCACAAAAGGTGATGATGGTAATTTATGGATATTCATCAAACGGCAGAAAACGGAAACACCCTGTCACATCCCCTTGTTGGATGAGGCGAAAGTAATTCTTGACAGATATAAAAATCACAGGATATGCAGATGGAGAAAAGTGGCGTTGCCAGTGCTCACTAATCAACGCATGAATGGTTACCTGAAAGAAATCGCCGATCTTTGTAACATCACTAAGGTACTTACTTATCATCTCGCTAGGCACACCTTTGCAACCACTATTACGCTTTCAAATGGTGTGCCGATTGAGACAGTATCCCAAATGCTTGGGCACAATAGCCTGAAAACAACCCAACATTATGCGAAGGTGATCGATACGAAAGTTAGTACTGAGATGTCTGCATTACAGGAGAAACTGTTAGACCGAGATAAGAAGGAAGAAGATGCTGGTGATATGAAAGTTATGAAGCTATTTAGATAGATTGCTGGTAATGTAAACGGAAATCGATTGTAGTTTGTCTTGTCAACCTTAAATCATTTCTGATGTATTTGATTCAAGGAACAATCAGATTAAGAAATTTTAAAATATGGTATCACAACTGACCGACATTGATGTCGGTCAGTTCGATCAAGATTGGGATTTCGCTTGTTGAAAGGCAAATGATTAGATTCTGATCCGATCCTTTTAAAGACGGCATTTGATTACGTGAAAATATACTGCTAATATTGACAAAAGCAGTGTATTTGTACAGATAAATATTTACAGTCATAAAATCGAAAAGTATTGTATCTTTTTTTAAGGATAACAACGTTGAAAGTTCCTCTAGAACTTTATGAATGCGCAATAGTTGGGTGGCCGTTACCCGGTTCGTCCAACATGGGTTTCATTGTTGGTGTTGTGCACCTAATGAGAGCTTAGTTGTTATCATTAAGGGTTACGTAAATGGCCCTTCCATTATAAACCTTACCGTTAAGCAAAATAACATTAAGGTTACTGGTCGAGCAGCACTTACGGAATGAGTTCGTCGACGCTTCAGGTTCAGGAGAAAAATGGTGATATTTGGTTAAACAAACGGATTTTAGAATTAAATATCAGATAAAGCGTTGTCAACCTCATGAGTGAATTTGGTCTGTATATTTTTTTTACTTATAGAAGTCTTAAATATACCTGTTTTACTTGCTTGTAATCAGTTTTACTCAATAGCTAATTGATTTTATTCGTTTTACAAACACTAGATTTGTTTTACTTAATGGAAGCTCTTTCATACTAATTTTATTGATTTTTTAATTGTTTTACTGGTTTATATTGGTATTTTATTAAATTTACTGAAAGAATATACGTTTTACTGAAAAAAATGGCAAAGAACAAAGTAGGTAGTGAATGGTTAAAAGAACATTTGAATCTGGAAGGGTACGGAGTAACAAAACGGTCTTTTATTGGGACTCAAAATAAGATAGAGATGGCAGCTGATGGTACTATAGATCAGCAGTTTGGGCCGAAATACGCTCCTGGGGGCAATACGGTACCGAACCATTTAGAGTTCCTTCTAAAATATGAGGATATTAATCTTGACTTTCTAAATGCGGTATTTGCACGTGCAGACCGAAAAGAACTGGATAAGTTTATTTCCGCTAGCCCCTCAGGTAAATACAGCCGGAAGCTGGGGTTTCTTTATGAATGGTTGACTGGTAAACAACTTGACCTTACTACTGAACCCAGCGGCAACTACGTGAATTTATTGGATGAAGAACAATATGTTACAGGAAAGCAGATCAAGAATAGCAGGTGGAGAATTAATGATAACCTCTTAGGAGGACGAAAATTCTGCCCGATTGTCCGTCGTACAAAGGCCATAGAGGATGTATTAGATATTGATTATAGAGCAGAGATTGAAGAATTAAAAGAAGAGTTTTCCCCTGAAGTCTTTAAAAGGGCAACCCAATATTTATATAGGAAAGAAACCAAGTCCTCATACGAAATAGAGAGTGAAAAGCCGTCGCCTGAAAGAATCGACCGCTTTATAGCCATTTTGTATAAAGCTGGAACTACTCCGAGCGCTGAAGTGCTTGATGTCAAAAGCCTAACTGAATTGCAAAATGCCATTGTCGATCAACGCTATGCTCAAAAAGGTTTCCGAAATTTTCAGAACTTTGTTGGGCAAACCAACTATCGCATGGAGGAAATTTATCATTATATATGTCCTCCGCCTGATATGGTTAAATCTATGATGGAGGGTCTAATTGAGTTGGAAGAAAAAACAACTGGTGGGCCTGCTGTAGTGAGGGCGGCTATCATCGCATTTGGGTTTGTATTTATTCATCCATTTGAGGATGGTAACGGAAGAATCCATAGGTTTTTAATTCATGACATGCTGACTCGTGATGGACTGTCGGAGCATGGGTTAATCATACCTGTATCTGCGCATATGGTCAACAATATGAGAGATTATGATGCAGCGTTAGAGAATTATTCCAAACCTTTAATGCAGAGAATAAAGTTCAAACGGGACGAACGAGGAGAAATAATAATCACTAATCCCAAGGAAGTCAATGCGTATTTTCGATACCCTGATCTAACTCAACAATGTGCTTATCTCGCTACTACTATACAAGCGACAATTAAGCAGGACCTATCTGAAGAACTTCATTTTTTAGAACGGTATGATGAGTTAAAGCGGGAACTACAAAACCTAATAGACATGCCTGATAGAAGATTAAACGAAGTTATCATCTTCTTACATCAAAATAAGGGTGTTTTCCCAAAACGCAGGAAGAAAAATTTTGAGGAAATAACTGAGGAAGAGTTTGCGGAAATGGAAAAAATCTATAACGACATCTTTGATAACAACTAAACCAGAAATGCTTGAATTAGGCAGTATATATTGGGTATTTCACAATCCTATTTCCAGCGTTCAATTTAAAAGATTTTCAATTCGCGAATCGCGAATTGAGCCAAAAAAGGTAGTAGAAACTGTCACAAATATTTCATGAATTTGTGACAAAATAATTTATTTTAACAAGAGATATTCAGCACACAATCAGGCAGTTAATGTGATGTTTAAGAATAAATGCGGAAAGATATTTTTTCCATCCGAATTTTCAGATATTGGTAGTGCTGATGCGACCAGCAGCATCCTGTACAGACTTGAAAGGGATTAGTATTGGAACTTGCGCAGAGCATCAGCCCTTGTGTTGGATTGATAGCCATATCCACACGCCTACCAGATATACTATTGGTAACACTGAAATTATCTGTAATCCACATGGCTATTTGAATGAGAAGTATAATGGCTATGAGAAAGATTTGATCATTGAGATTTAGTTTAAAATGCGACTATCGTATTACTATTCTGGAATATTAGAGGCTTAATAATAATTAGTGTTTATCTATTGGACAAACCGCAACCTCTTGACCCCATACAACCAGAAATTACATTTGAATTAAATCATTAATTATCCTGCGATTATAGATTTGGCGAAATGGGGTCAACTAGATTGGTTTTTCCACCGATTGCTTTTGTGCTTTCGATAAATTAAGTTTAATAAATCCTACACCGATATCCAAGCCGCTTCAAATCTATTCCTTAAGCGATTCAATATAAGCAACAATATCTCTTGTGAGCTTCGCCAGTGGTCTTTTTTCAAGCTCTTCAGATAAGAGGTAATTTGAATAGAGCATTCTCTTTGCCTCATGAAAATCATTGAATAGGGTACCTTTATACTGATTATAGATCAATTTGATATTGGCGTCATTATAAATCCTTGATTTTTTGATGACCTCATCAACATAATCCTTATGTTTTTGATAAATTTCAATTACCTTAAACATCTTGTAGGTTTCAAAAGTTTTGTCAACCTGTTCATCACTTGCTGTGGAAATAATTGACTTCCCGACCGTGATCGAATAAGATGATGCTTTTCCATTTAGAAAACCGATATCTTTTGTATCCAGAGAAAAAAGTACGTCATCTGCCGTATCATCTACATAGGGATGGATGTATTTGGTTAGACTGAGAAATGTATCCCCTTTCAAACCGGAATTGCAGGTACTGCATGAAGGAATAAGATTATAAAAGGAAAGGGAAAAGTAAGGTGCTTTTGCTTTGTTGATAAAATGATCATATTGAGGCCTAGTGATCTTGTTTAAATCTGTTCCAACGGTAAAAGTAAACTGCCGGTTGCAATAAGGACAGACATTAACCTGTAGCTGATCTGCGAGCTGATATGCATTCCATCTGTCATACTTATCATAAAAAAAGGATTTGCCCAGCTTTTTCAGGAAGTCTTCATCGCCTTTTAGATGAGAAAATTTTTGGTTGTATTCGAGATATTTGGTCTCTAATGTTTTTGGACTGCATGTAATGATACTGGACTCATGATCGTCTTTTTCCATCTCGATATCCTCAAGAAGGACATCGATAAATTCTACCTCGTAATCGCCGTCGTGATATGAGCCCCTTAAATTTTCCAGATGCTTTGACAACTTCCACTGATTCTTACCCGGGTTTCCATTCATCACCGTTTCATAGTGAGTCTGGGCTATTGAATGGGTATTCTTTCTTTTAATCGTGATCATCTCCAAAAAGTTTATTTTCAATTCTTTTCAGTCGCTGATCAAATGAATTGTCGATCTGTTCCTTGATATGATACATTTCTACTAACCTGTTTTTCAGGATGGGCTCTCCGATCATTTGTATGATTTTTTTGATTTCGGTTTTCCTTTCCTCTGATAAAACTTCAGTTCCACGTAGCTCGTCAAATATTTCATTGATTATGCGGACCGCGAAATCACCGGTAAAGCCATCCTGGAGAAAAAATGAATCCGCATAAAGATCAAAAATATTCGCTGCAAAAGTCCGTTTTCCTTGCTCGAGGCTATCCTGAACAACCGATTTATCGCCGTCTTTCCTCAAAAAAACGATATTGGTGTGAGGTAAATCCGATATAGTCAAAGGATTATTAGAGGTCATTACCAACTGCACTGTCCTAGGCGCTTGTTTATCACTACTATAAATTACCGGTATAAATTTGCGTAAATTTTCCATCAGTTGCTTTTGCCAGGCCGGGTGCAGATACAGGTCAGGCTCATCCATTAGTATCAGCACATGTTCTTTTAAAGGATTACCGCTTTTCAACATTTGGTCTGAAAGCGAATAGAACCTGGCATAGATCGAAAATAGCGCGCGCTCACCGCTACTCAGGTTCCTCCAAGTGAAATTCAAATAGGGTCTATCCAGGTAGCTTTCTCTATAAAGCTGATAGAAAGAATAGAAAGACTCTACCTCTTTAAGCATATTAAATACGATAACTTTCCCATCACCATCCCCGACGTGATTATTGGTAAATTCCATTTTTTTGACAAAGGTCATATAGGCAAGCATTTTTCCAGCTTTGGTATTCAAAAAGTGCTGTTCGAATCCCTCGTTAGCTACGTCTTTCATCAGGTTCATATCTTCCAGTGCAAAATTTGTCGTGAGATGCTCAATAAGCTCAGTAAAACTCCATTCATTCTCGTTCATTCTTTCAATAGCACTGTTAACAAAAGGTCCGTAACCATCATATTGATGAATGAATTCTGAGAGAAAATTAAACATGGCCGCTCCGAGGAACTGAAGTTTTATTTTCTTTTTAATGTCTTTCAAAGTGGAAAGTTCCTCGGAAAACACTTTGTAAATACTGTAATAAAAATCATAAGAATTAGGATCCGTTAGCAGGTTGCCATCCTTATCAAACACATAACGCTCGACGTAATCATAGCGTATTTCCACAATGAGCTGTTCAGGGGTGGTAAAAGGTAATATATCGGCTTTGAGTGAAGATAGCAGATCAATTTGTCCTCTGATCTCCCGAAACCTAAATTCTTCCTTATCACTAGCCTCGCTATTCAGTAATTTATTCAGATCCGGCACTTCCTTTCTTCTTTCTGAAAGAAAATTCGTACTGATATTCCGCAGATGTGTCCCACTGCTTTCCACTGCCAGATCAAAAATATTCGAGAAGAATACGATGTCAAGTTTATCCAGACCGGGAATAACAGGAAATTCTTGAATAATTAATCCGCCAAGAGGCAGATGAGGTTGGCTTTCTTTGATGTTAAGTTGCTCGAATCTACAGCCAAATGCAGCTTGTTCAGCCGGAACTTTAGAAAGTAGTCCTTTGGTATGATAAACGATGACCTCTTCATTTTTTTTAATGGCAACGATTATCTTGGATTTCAGTCCGACTCCCGTATTTTCCAAAACCTGAATAATATTATTTAGCGTACTGCTTTTTCCAGCCCCATTTTCCCCCACTATGGCGCTAATGTTTAAAAGCTGAGCTATTGACTCTTCCGAATTTCCTTTGGTTTGAAAGAAATCTTTTACGTAATAAGGATTCAGTGTAATAGAGATCTGTTTTGCTTGCGTTGAGTATTGAAAAAGATGACTGCCACCAAAATTGAGGTTTGCGGGCATCATATTTCCCGTTTCTGAAAAGTAAATGTATAGTAGTTCCATGCTTTAGAGTCTATGCTTAAATTTGTATTCCAAAACCATTTTTGAATAAACCAGTAATGGCCGAATAAATTTTATTTATGTTATTAGCCCAGTTGTCCTTTAGCAATAAGAGTTCTGATTTCCCCATTCGATAGATCAAGGTATCATCCCCCCGTAACCACTTGTTCTCCCATAAAGATTTAACTGCTCTGGAATGACCGTTCACATTTGTTTTTAAAAAGTGGTTAACCGAGTAGCTTCCATTGATCCAGATAAACAGCTCCAGTGCGAAGGGAACATTTCGCTCAACAGCATAATATTTTCCCTCGCTGTAATCAAGTCTGACATAAAGGTATGCCTTATCTCCATGTAGTCCTACTTTAAGCCGCTCTGTTAAAAAATTCTCTATCAATATAGAGTAGGTGTTTTTGGCCTGATGCGTAGTTCTTTTTTCTGAGCGGAGCATGATAACTTCTCTCCCTTTATCTCTCCAAAGAAAGTTCCCGTTACTGGCGTAATTTAATACCTCGGGGTATTTGATCATTGGGTAACGGAAATCAGCCATGATCTCTGGATCATTCATTCGCTCATCTATGATTTCCTGAAATCCCATATGAGGATTATCGTCCAAAAACTTTTCCATTTGAATAAATGCCTCACTTTCACGCATGAGGTTAAAATTCGAGAAGCTATATTTCTCTCCCCTGATCTGATGAGTGCAGTCGCCAAAACAGAGCAGTGCCCTGGAAAGTAAATTTGCATTTTTCACCCGATATTCGGCGAATAACCGTTGTGCATGTGTAATGGCAGTACTGGGCCGATAAAGCGAATTAAGGTGTCTGGCAAATACGATCATCATCTCTTCGCTATGCTGCAGGATATGCTTTTTCCCCCAGTTCCGGTGCTTCATCATTAGGTACTGTTTAATACTATCTATTGGTGTAGTAGAGGTGTATTGTTTTGCCTTGGTATCGGGAGGATAGTTACTGAACCTGGAATTCTTTTCATGACTGATCAGGCACAGATTTCCAAAATCATGCAGGAGACTCGGATCCAACTTTTCGATCTCATCATTAATAGGAGTCTGTGGATAATAGTGTTCGACGGAGCTACGGAAGGTAAATTCAAAATTTTTCACCCGTGGATCTGTTTCCACATCTTTAAGTTCTATCCATAATAGGTAGTCCAGAAAATTGAAAACCAGGTTATTTTCGATCTGGTGATATCTCATTTTCTCGTTGTTTATACCTGCCATATTTCTAAGCATCCTGGCCCCACTTTCAAAAATCAGCTGTTGGTATTCCCCTTTTTGTATCCCAGCGTTTGGGGATGCAAGATAACGGTCGAAGACAAAGCCCTTGGCAATATGTTCAAGATAGCTGATGTAATGCTGGCTGCTTACTTCAAACTCGTGGTATAGGTAAGATAGTGCCGCGCTGAGCCAGTATTTATATGACATTGCAGGCATCGATACATGAAACATCGATAGCAACATCAGTATACGCCTATTGTCTGAGGCCAGGGGATCCGCATTTCCATCATAAAAAGTATTGCTGTAGCTGGTCTGATGGGCTGAGCTGGTACGATGGAGGCTTTTTAGGCTCCATCGATCTATATTGGCGGTAAATTCTCTTTTGATGATATAGCGGTCAAATAGCAACTTACTTCTCAGAAGATCAAAAATGAATTTCTTTACAAAAACTATCCTGGCATTCGCTTCCTTTGGAATGAACTTGTCAAATATAACGATGAGTCGTTTATCATCGAGCGCAGCTTCAACATTTCCTGTTTGAACCCTGAGCACATGGAGTAGAAAATTCTGAAAATTAACTACCGTACTAAAGCGGTCAGGGATATCGTGGTCCTGATCTGGCTTTGTTCTGGAAAGCGTTGCATTTAAAATCTCATCGATAGATTGCTCCTGGTCAGTATCTGTGGTTTTCAATGTGGGAGAGATTTGCCGTACAAATTCATCAAAATCCGAAACAGACAGCCGGTCCCAACCCGCACCAAAAATTATGTTCCGCTGTTGTACCGAAAAACCGTACTGGATATAAGTTTCCATATTGGCGCATCCCTCCCATATGAGATCAAAACTAGCCTCCAAGGTGTCCCGATTGTCCTGTTCCTTAAAACATCCCATTAGCGTTGCCTTAAGGATCTCGTGTTTTTCTAACTGCTCGCCCCGACTGTTCATGATCTCGAAATAATGGTTGAGGTCAATCCCTTTGGATAATGGAACCCTTAGAATTTTGACATACTCGTATAGGTAATCGGCAAAGGCCCTGACCGTTATGTTCCTTTCCTCAGTCTTTTTATCAAGTTGCTCTAAGCACACTTGATAAGCATTTAGCATAAAACTATCTTTAGCATCCTTTGGGTCTTCGGACTGGCTTATATTACCCTCAAAAAGCGAATTGAGCGATCTGGTTGACTTGGTTCTGCTTAAGTATTTTAGTCTGGTATCTTTAAACCATTCCATATCCACTTCAGCATATTCATTTCGGATAACAGCGCTAAGGATATATAAAGTTGTTAGCCTTTGTTGTCCATCAATTGTATTGAGGAATTCCTGTCCATTTTTCTCCTCATGGGAAACCACCAAGATGCCAATATAATATTCGTTTGGTGAATCCTGCTCTGCATAATCAAGAATATCCTGAATGAGCTGTTCTATCTCTTTCGCGCCCCAGGCATAGTTTCGCTGGTAAATTGGAATTGCATAGTCCGTGCCACCATCCAAAAGCGTTTTTATTTTAAATGGCTCAATCTTCATAATATTGCATTTTAATAAACAGGTCTTTTATTGCTTCTGTCTTTTCGGTGATATGTCCGCCCTTTACCCCGGGAAACTCCAGTCTAATAACATCTTCACTATTGATAGTATCTCTGATGATGCTAAAGATATTCTGATCCCTCACGACATAATTGTCTACAGAGGCAAACTGAAGACTTTGCAATCTTAAACGGGGAGTGTATGCCCAGATGAAAAGTTTCTCTATTGCAATAGAGATATCATGGAAGCCAAATTTATCAGTGTAATAAAGAGTAGCGCAATTAAAAGCCATACGAACATAACGATCACCCGTTCGGTTTCGACCCGGATAACTGTTCAGCACTTTTATGATTTCGTTGGCCTGAACATCCAGTTTAGCGAACTGATTTTCGATACTGTCAAAAACCTTCTTATAATGCTCAACCATTTCAAAAAAGTGTCTTCCATTGATAATCATCTGGTCCAATTGGAAGGGGAAAAATTGTCTGTCCGTTTTATTCTGGCTGATCAAATGCTGCTCAGCGAATTCATAGATTCTAACATAAGGATAACAATCGGTCTTTTCCAGGTTGATCCCCTTGAAAAGGGCAACATCGTTCTTTGAAAAATATCTTGATGATTTACCCTTTGACCATCCTCTTATCCGGTAAAGGAAATCAGCAAATAGCGCGGATAACTCTCCCTGATTCATATTCTCCCAGCTATTTACCAATAAACCGGTTTCTTCCTCAGACAAGGGCTGTCGAAGCGATTGAAGCTCTCTAAGGTGGAAAGCTTTCAAAAGGTCATGTGGCTCAAGCTCTTTTCCCCTAGCATTTTGAGAATCAAAAAACTGAAATGCTTCCGAAACCTGGTCAAGTACGATATAATTAACCGTACATTGATCAAGGAAAAAAGTAACGAAGTCTTCATCGAGCTGAGATATTCTCCGGTTAATTTCCCGGAAGTTATCCTGAATATTGGATTTGGAAACCATACTTTTAAAAGCTGGCTTAAATACATTTCTCTCGATTTCCTTTACCCGTTTTATAATTTTATCTGACATTCCCGTTTCTGGTTGCAGTCGGCTCAATGCCTTGATGATCAGCAGAAAGGTTATCGTGCGCTGCTGACCGTCGACTAGAAAATCGCCTTCCCCATTTCGAAAGATAACTATCGTACCAATGCGATAAGACGGCTGATTTTTAAAACGGTCGATATCCTTCAATAACTGGATTACATTTTTAACTGCCCATTTGTACGGGCGCTGAAAATGTGGGATCAATAACTTTTTATTTTGTATAAACTCCGCTATTGGGACAATATGTGCAATTTGGATTCCCATAAAATTTTAAGTGTTTGCTTATATCAGTTGAGTGCAGGCCTTACATTTTTAGCTGTCCGGATGGAATTTCAATCTGATCACGCTGTGTGTTAGTAATAGATTTAAGGAAATACTTTACTTGAAGGCCAATAACTGAACCATAAGCACACCGTAATACTCCACCATCGCCCCAGGCACCATTCACCACAGATGCATAAGAAACTCTATTCGCGAATTTACGATGTAACCAGCGCTGAAAAAGCTGCGTCGATAGTGCTTCAAAGGCCTGATCGGGCGTACTGTTGTAATTATTCAGTTTACTGATATCCATATAGATAAGTATTTTGGTTAGCAGAGTACTATTCAATAATCAAATGGCTATTGTAAATTACACTTGGTAATTGTGCAGTACACAATAGTATTTCTACTCGATTTTAAAGGTAAGGAATTAAATTCCCATCACTTCTTGAGTGCCCTACAAAATCAAAAGTTTTATTACATTATCTTCAATGTTGGATAAAGATCAGATTATCAATCGAACTTCAAGTTGCTTGACAGCTCAGAGTATTCGGAAAACCGACATACTATTTCTCAAATCCGCTTTTTCTGGTAATATCCTTGAACATTATTCTTTAATACATTCTCAAAATTTAATACCGCTCCACAATCCTCATACCGCATTACTCCGAAATACCCAGAAGATACCTAGCCACAAAAGACATTTACAAGTCTTGCTAATCTTTTCGCTCCTTTACCATTGTTAACTATAGACCGCACTTCTCTTATTGTACATTCTTGTGGAATAAACTTAAACCAAGGACACCCACTTAATTTCGATAATGCAGATCCATTTCATGATCTGCCCTAAAGACTCTGAACTACTAATAATCTCCAATTGGATATTTACAAGGAAATTAACGCAATTTCTCTTACCTCAAAATAATTCTGCGATAGCTTTGCACCTTTTGTTTTATCTACAGCATTACTACCAAGATGACTGATCCATGAATAACCAAAAAAGGTATCTGTACTATAGTTCTCAGGCATAAATTTGATTTCAATTTTAGTTGGAATTGGCTCCGCAAATGGATGATAATCAAAAGAATTCTTATGCCTATATACTTCAGGAACCAAGACGGCCAGATCTAAATCGTTAGGCATTTGGTTATCTAAAACAAGAAAGCTTCCTCCAATCAGTACCTGAATTTCAGCATCAACACCTTCTTTTTTCTTCAATCGTTTTAAATAGTTTTGGAAACTATCAAATAAAATCCGCTTTCTATCAGAATTAAGGAATTTAGTTTTGAAGGCATCTAAAATGTAAGGTGTTGCAGCCGGTGTGAATGGAAAATTTACCTTAATGTCCTTTTTCAACCTTAATCCCAACCAGCAATAAAACCGGTATTGCAAATGACTGTAAATTTCCAAACTATGGAGAAATTCATACAGCTCTTCCAAGGTGTGTTCTTCATTTTCAAAAACAAGACCATATTGTGTCCGCTTACTATCGATCAATACATTACATTCGTGTTCTGTCATTATTTTATCTTTCATCGAGTTTTAAAGTACGATGCTGTCAATATATCAAAAATCGCTTTAGATCTGAATACATTTAACAGGAAACAAAATAATAGATCCCTAGCCCATAAACACTTATCACTCCCAACATCGAAGCTGTTTTTTTACTTATCTTCGGCTCAATAATCTGACTAACGTTTCGAAAAAGCTTTTAAATGTCTTTAGGGTTTATAACGCCCGAAATTACATCTTCGCCTGAACGCCCCCATGCTTACCTAATAAGGCATATCCTTATGCGCGACTTGCTGACAGCAGGCGTTTTTAAGAACTGGTGTGTTCTGGAAAGACCAGGGTGCATTGATCCCATCTCACCAAAAGACGACAGTCCGATAATCTACTGGTTTACAGCAAATTTATACACCAATAAAATTGGCGAAACGGCGTTAATACACTCTGGTTTATGCAACCAAGCTTAAGGGATAAACAGTTAAATCTCCTTACAAATATTACTCGTTCCAAAATTTGACACAATTGGAGTTACCGGTTTCGCCTACTTCTTATGCTGAAAAGAAATCGAGTTTGCGATTGATAGATAACATCATTTTGAAGATCAAATCGAAATAAGAAAGCGCAATTTCTCTTGAGAATTCTTGTTGATATAGCTGAGAAAATGTGGATGATAAGGTCGTAATTTGTGTTTTCTGACCTAGTTTGACTTCTTTCCCAGATTTGAGGGAATTTTTTACCTCCTCAAAACTGAACATAAAACCCGAAAATTTCGCTGGGGCATCCTTGATAATCTTTTTGGTCTCAGCATGGGAATAAGGATTCCGGATTTTATTCTTAACATCCTCCAGCTGATCGAAATCTTGCTGACTCAACAGCCCTTCTTTCAATGCTAGCTTCAAGGAATCAATCAGATTTAAACCATCATATTTCTTGATAGCCTCTTCGGTAAGCTTATTGTATAGCTCAGACTGAGCATAGTTTACTCCAAGCGTGTATTTTTGGATTAGAGCCAGTTTGATCAGCCGCTCCAGAAAATGATTGGTAGCAAAGATGCTCGCCTGAAACAGCTCTAACATAAGGGTTTTGAGAATTTCTAATCGGAGCGATGAAAGTGAAAGAAAATAATCTGCTTTAGGCTCCAAATATTTTTCTATCACTTTGTAATTTAACTTTGTTTTCTCAGCGAAATCTTTTGCAAACAATTGTTCCATGACTTTAAAATTGACTATTTAATTGTGCATTTTATTAAAAATTTTGACACATGAGCGTGTTGAAATAGTTATTAAATTAATATTTGATTACAATTACCCCATCAGGCGCTTAGTCAATACCCATCCAAAAACCTGTTCAACTATGCAATTGGCTATTTCGATCATTCCGATAACTGCCTCAAGCTTGTTTTCCTCAGAAACCTCGTTATCTGTCCGCCCAATAAAAGTCTTCACTTTTCCATCTTCCATTTTATTGAAAGCCGTTGCGCCATGGATATGCTTACTACTGAAATGTACAAACGCCGAGGTTTCCTCATATACTTTTTTCATCCAGGGATATCGTGATGTTTCTTTTTGAACCAAATAACGATCTGTCATCTGCTTATTATCCTTATCCCTCATCAAATCAATCCGTTCTCCTAAAAGAACTTTTCTGGCAAACTCGTGCGGATTACTTACTAACCAGCTTGCTGTAAGGCGCAGGTATGTATCCAAAAAAGGTCTTACCAAGTGGGCCGCAGAAATGTAATTTGAACTTCCCATTAGCGTAATAAATCCAAAACTGAGTGACATGGCGCGATTAAGGATACCTGCCACATAAAAATCAAGATCGTAAAGAGCATTTCCTGAATACATCACCTCTTTACCCAGAGTCAGGAATCTTTTATCGAAAGTTTCCAGGCGCTGCAGATAGAAAGCAAGCCATCCTCTTAGCTCATCATCTCTAGTGTCAGCCGGGATGACATTGTCTTTTAACGCTAAGCTTTGCCAGAATTTTCTGGCATTTAATTTAATAAACTTTTCATTCCCTATATGCCAATACTTCTCTCCTTTCTTATTCAGAACTAAGCAGCCTAAATCGCATTCAACCTCATCACCCTGGTCTGATTGGCTCAAGAATACAGGTTTCATTTCCTCTGGAATTTCTTTTACAGTCTCTTTCCAATTCATAGAAAAATAGCTTTTATTTTTTGTTAGTTTGATTAGCTGCCTTGATAAGGACTCCAATCCATAAAAAAAGGCCTCGTATAAAGCACAACATAAAATGTTCTTGCCTTGGGAAAATGACGCACAACTTGAATTTCTTTTTTATAGCGGAACTCAGCAGAAGAATCATAGCAGTATTGCCTGATTCTTCTAAGCAATTTTGTGTACAAATGAAATATAGCCATCGTCTTGTGAAATATCAATGTCCATTCTTCAAAAGAAACTCCATGTTTTGATCCATCCTTATCCTGCTCAAAATTATTAAAGCTGATAGATCTTCCTAGAATAGCATATTGAGAATGTGATATTGCGTTTCTGATTTGAGGGAAATGGCATTCTTCAAATCCCTTACTGAGCTCTGGCAGGTATTCCTTCAGACCGGCTTTAATCTGTTCTAAGAGTTGGCTACGTGAAAAACTTCCAGGCTTCGCCTTTCCAAAACCATTTATGCTGCAATGCCAATCATAACCTTTTCCCTCAACTAGCCTTACCAGCTGATAAAACTTCTTCAAAAAAGTTTCACCTTCCCAAATTTTAATGTAAATGAGCATCTCAATCTGAATGGTTAGCTCCTCAGCCGCTATTACATCCTTTAGCTCAGTGTTTTGCTCCGATCCCGCATCAACTGCTTTTTGATAATCCTCAAAACTCGCTATATCTGCAGAATTACCATAATAGGCAATAAATTTGTAGTTAGTCGTCTCACAATGCCCTGCCATGTCATCACCTATATTATAGTATTGCATAAGTTCCTTGATTCCGGGATTTTCGAAGTCTTCCTCTTCTGATAAAAATGCCCCTTCCATAGCCAGAAGTAGGTCTCCGGGGTGTATTTGGTTCTTATTTGCAAGCTCGAAGAGCAGTTCGAAAGCAGGTTCGAGCTTAACTTCAGTCTGAAGTATGAGATCTTTAAAGAGCATTTTGTTAATCTATTTAGATAAAAGTCAAATATAAGCGATTCCAAGTATCCTTATCGTTTGACAATTCATTATATTTGTGCTTTAAGGCAAAGGACCTTATGATTTTAGGAGAACCAGTAAATGACTTCCCACGAAACAGCAAAGTAATTTGGTTACATTCTGATTTTGTGTTGATCCTATTGATATAAGAGTGCTTATTAATCAATACAGAGAAAGTCTTTAGTTCGAATCCCATTGTGTTTGCCACTCTGGGATTTTTTAAATTTTAATATGCTCATCTTTCTACAATTTACGCTCACCGATATCAGAGGTCTCAATCAAAATTTGGATGAGCTGCTTCATAAACCTGCCTGGCCACTACCCGATCCTACACAGTTTGTCAGGGGAACTGGTAAAATAAGACCACGAAGGAAAAAAGGATTAAGGAGCTGGGTACATGAAGGCTATCTCTGTGATGTTAAGAAGGGAATTTCGGCACCTGCCATTTATCCTAGTGCTCAGATTCAATTAAAAAATGTTTACCGAAATTTCTATTCTGGAGATGAACAGGTATTGAACCGCTATGAATTTGTTTTCCGTACCAGCAAAATTCAAAAGAAGGTTACTAATCAACAAATCCATCAGATTCTGGAGAGTTTAGCAAAAACTACGCTCAACATTAAGATAGGCGGCCTTCAACATTCCCAATCTTTATTCGCTATCTCAGGGAATCTTAAAAAATTTTACAGGGCAAGCAGTACCTTTAAAGCCAAACAATCTACAGCGCAAAGCTTAAGCGACATCAAAATTTGCATCCCCCAGATTTATCTTTTGTTAGATGAAGGTGAGCAGGTGGATGAACAGGCGATATCATTGGATAGTATTTCTGGGCCTGATAAAAATTATCGCCTGTTTACTTCCTGGCATGAGCATGCTGGGCAAAACTTTAGGATTTGGCTCCATGAGCGTTTTAATGAATCAGTTCCTGAAATACATCGGCAGTTAAGGATAAGTACCCAGCGAATCTTCGCTGAGCATTGTTGCCTGAAACATGTTTTTGCATCCATGAACAGCGGCAAAATCACAACAATACGCGGAACTAGGCAATCTGACAAACTCCAGCGTTACTTTAATACTGCTATTTCTTCCTTTTTGAAGGAGGAAAAAAGACTTCAGCCATCAAACGATCTAACCGGATTGTCTGATGAATTTTCAAAAATTTTCGATAATTTTCAACCAGGGGAACTGGAATTATTGAGGCAAAAAATATTAGCCTCTGATTTTAGGCCAGCCATTCTCGATAAAACAAAAATAATTATGTCTAATTACACTTTTAACAATTCTCAGATTGGGGCTGCTGGTGATCAAGCCAGCTCCAATAATGCTATTTTCAATCAGCAAACCAACTCTTTGCCCGCTAACACTGATTATCTAACTTTAGCCAATGAGCTAAAGAAGTTAACGGATTTTTTGACTGCTGAGGCAAAAACTGAAGAACAGCAGGCTGCTGTTACCAGCATCACCCAAGCTCAGCTTGCCGCTGAACAAAAAGATGGAAACGCTCTTCTTCACTATGTAAAAGAAGGAGGAAAGTGGGTTTTCGATACCGCGGTTAAAATTGGTGTCCCTGTTCTATCAGCCATTGTCAAAGAACAAATTGGCATGCATTAATACCACGTTTAAATCAAGTGCAGATCTTATCAGTGACTTGCACTTGATTAACATTATAGTTTTCCTGATCATTAACTATTCCGGTGCAGCTGTTCTTCCGTTTCGGAGATTTTCTATTTTATCGTGTAGCACCTCTATACGATCTGGCAGGATGAATAAAAATTCTATTAAGTAATCTAAAAGATCCATCAAAAGGATTGACGTCTCTTCATCCGGTTCCATCTCCTCACTAAAATGGGCTCCCATATTTCCCATCTTACGAATGCCGTCGGCAATGGTAACGATAGGTTTATTCAAATCCACAATTTCAGTTAATCGATTCAGCGCTTTGCTCAGATTAAATGATCCATTTTGCTTTTCTGGTTGTAACATCTGAATCACTCCCTCCAAGAGCCTTCGGCTCATCACTGCGGCAGCTCCCCATTGATTGGTGTTGAATGATGTCAAGGTAGACTGGTAAGATTTTTTAATCTGTGGTGTTAGTGATTTAACAGAGTCTAATCCTGGAAGCGGCTGACGGGCACGGGTGCTGGGATAAACATAAAGCAATCCTTTATCCATATTTGATGGCGCATTTTCATCAACCACATAAAAAAACTTCATTTCTCCGGAGCAGTGCGGACAAAGTGCCGTACCAAAATTTCCTATCTTGTTTAGTTCTTTTTGCCACCTGATCTCTAAGCTTAGAAAAATGACGCAATGAGAACAGTGGATAGCAACACGCGAAGGTATGCTTACGTGATTACTGGATAGCGGTGAAGTAAATTGAGATGGGCTAATTTGAGATACCATTATATTTTTATGCGTTAAGATAGAATTAAATTCTGATAGTTTAAAGCATACATACAGCACAAAGCTACCAACTATAAGGTCCGCACTATAGCTAAAACTCCATATTTGAGAAGGCGGCCCCAAATATTTTTTCTTTTATCTCTGTAGAACTTAAAGATGAATGGTCGGCTCAGCTTTTAAATTCTTTTTTCCTCGTTCTGCAGTGCCTTATATTTTTCATCAAATATTTCTCTCAAAATCTTATAGACCTCTTCCAGTATTAAACGTAAGTCTTGATTGAACATTTCTAACGATTTTTTAAAATCCGCTACGACACGGTCTGTCTGCGTTTTGGCCACTACCTTGAATTTTGAACTAAAATCAGGATCATCTCCCCTATCAGAACGAAGCAGTGCACTATACATTTCAACTGGTCTGAGCTCTCCATAATCGATATTTTTATGATGGGCAACCATATTTCTGTCTTCTCTATAAGGCTCAATACATACCTCAACTTTTACAAGCGCCCGGTATAAACCTGGGTAACTCTCTATTTTTCTTCGATATTCCAATTTCCCACTTTTCGGAAATAAGAAAAATGCAGTTTTACACTTCTTTTGCTCTGCCCCAATAATCAAAATTATATTAGTCAAGATTAATAATCTATCCAATACACTGGTGGTTTTAAACAGATGCATCTCCATGTGATATACAATATGATCATAACGTGTGATTTGGCTTTTTTTGAACGCCGGTATTGCCCGATATGATGAGAGATAAAGCGTTGCTTGCCCTAACTGCTTCATTAGCGTTTCAACCTCCGACAATGCCAGCAAGCTGTTTCTCACATACTCTTCACTCAAAGTCAATGCTCTCTTGGGCGTGAAGCCATCCCTTGCCCTTTGAACCAATGTCTGATCTTCAATCATCGGTAATGATAGTTCAGTAAGGTGCTGCAATAATGAGTCATCGATCATATGTCTATCTTTTGCTTCTTTTAAACCATCGAGATTGGACCAGGTAATCGAATAAATATGATCTAAATTTTAGCTACAAGCTGTTTTAAAAAGCTCCCTATTAAGATTCCTTGGGAAGTGTAAGTACCTTAATTAATTCTTTTTGTGGTTTGTAATCTGAAATATACCCTAGGTCTTTTAATTTCATGATCAGCTGTACGAATAAAGGCTCTGCTCTCCACTCGATAACCTGGCCTTTGATTTGAATTCCTTGATAAGGCTCTGGCATGATTGATAATACCCTCATTGTTTCCTCGAAAGAAAAATTATCTATCACTTTGATTAAAAGCCTTAAACTATCATCCTGGCCGATCACTTTTTTTTCGAATATCGAGGACAGCACTTGATTATCTATGTTTAGCTGCTCTTGAACAATTTTCTGAAGACCTAGTGCTTTTAATATTTCCAAACCTGGAGTTTTCAACAGTTCTGACGCTTTGCTCAACACTATATTTTTTTCCTCAACTGTAAACGTTGTTGATTTGATGATTCCCATAAGTAGAAAATCATCAGGAATGTAGTTATCGATCTCAGTGACAAAGTCATTTTTCCATTTTTCTGCCAACAGGACTTTCAAAGTTGAAAGCTCATCTTTTAAACGTTCAAAATTTTTAGATGTGAGCCTTAGCTTTTTCCGTAAAACCAATGTTTTTACTTTTTCCAAATTCAACCCTTCCAAGTTTAAATCCCTATAATGGTAAGGAATTGATTTCAGAATTAAATCATAGCTCGCATCCGAAATCCCTTTATCTATAATTAGTGCATGGCAAAACGCTTGGACAGTTTTCTCATCTGGGATTGGATTGCTGGTATCTATTTTGGACTTCGATAGAACTTCGACGTTTTTATTAACAAATGCTCTAAAATGATCGTCTGGAATATCGGCATTTCGGTGGAAATAGTTAATCAAACTAGCCCAGTTAGGCTCTACTTTTTGCTCCGAAAGTAGAAATCCAGCAAAATCCAGATCAGTAATCTGAGACAAGTCTGCTATTTTAGTTTTAACATGTTCAATAATTTGCTCTTTCTTTTCCGGACTTATGTTTTTGTGATTCATAAGTTTGATAAGCCCCTCTTGTTCTTCCAATTTATTTTTACCTAACTTGAAGTAGAGCTGATCTAAATAGCTATCCATGTTAGCATCAACATAATCAATCAGATTCCCGCAACCACTCCGCAAAATGGCTGTGTAATTCGATTCATTGAATTTCTTCTCATTATAATTACCAAATTTGGCCATTACTTCTCTCAACATTCCCTCATTTATTTGGTAGGCATCATGGTCATAGAGATAATTGCATAATTCGAGTGGTGCCTCATACAAACCATGATTTGCGAATTTGATATTGAGTGCTTCGATAACCGCTATAAGTTTTTCTCTCCTGACCTCAATTTTTAGAAAGTCGGAACTTTTAGCAATTTCGACTGACAATTTTGATTTATAAGCTAACCCCTTAATATCATCGACATCGCAATAGCTGACCACTTTGCTCATCAGGTCTGCAGTTTCTATGTTCACATGTGTTTTACTATTGAGTATCTGCCACATTTTTGGCCAAACTTTTGCCAATTGCTTAAAAAATGTGGCTTCGTCTGCACAATTCTGAAGGTATTTATTTACAAAGTCAAGTGAATATGGGGTTCCATCGGCGATCCTTCTTAGCACCCTGTTGTATTGATCCTCAAAGGCCACATCACTAAGCAGAAAATCCAATAGTTGAAAATTAAGAATAACAGGATATGAAAATTCAACCAGATCAATCTTTGCTACGAGCTTATCAATTTTGTCTAGCGGATAATCAAAGTCAGAGAATAACTGTGCCTTCACATTCAGTAAAAACTCCTTATCCGTCTTTGTAATTGTTCCCTCGTAGAAAATAGATATATAATCCTGATAATCTTCATCTATATATCCCTTTCTCATCAGGATGCTTGTAAGCTGCAACTGTTTTGGATCCTTAATTTCCAACTGCATTTCACTTAAGGCCATTACCTGTTTGAGCTTCGTATGCCTCGCTTCTATCTTGTTCCGTTCTAACTCTGCGATTTCTGCTTTTAGTTCTTTTATTTTCTGTTTCACTCCGACACCCAGTAGTTCAACACGATCTTCATAACTGTAAACAGGATCAACCAAACGCTCAATTTCGGAGAATTCAATATTAATTATTGATGGGCTATTGTATCTAAACTGTGTACTATAATCACGTGTATAGTAACTAGCCGATGCGGTCTTATCCATCAGATGCTTAAACTGATCGACTTCCGCCATTTTAGATGGTGTAACCTGGCTTCCGTTTATATAAAAGCTATTAAAGTTGGAGATCTTTTCAATAAACTTAAGCACATACATCATGTTCAGTTCAGCAATGCGCGGAACACCTAAATCTTCTAATGACGTTACTTCTTTTTGGAGCTCTGCTATCTTCTGATCTAATGTTTCTATAGCTTTGGCTATGAAATTATTTTTCTGAGCAAATGCGCTATGAAGTACCCCCTCATTCATCCCTAGGGAAATAAAATCATTTGGATAGATGTTCTTGTAAACAATCATTGCCAGCAGCTTTCCAGGATCTAATTTCTCTAAGCGGTTATGATAGATATGATATTCATTGGTAATGTTGAATAGCAAACGCATATCATCGATAAAAAAAGAAACATCTTCTATCAGATCTGGGCCAATTGGATAATGATTTTTAGCGATAATATCCTTTAGTTTTTCATTTGAATTAGAAGAATTGATCACCGGAATAATCGGAATGATGAAATCGAAAAACTTCGTTCTATCTTTATCCTTGAACATATTATCCCGCACCGCATACACAAAGACGATATCTCGCGTGATATTCTTAGAATTGTTAATTAGCAGATTTAGTTCCCTAAGTTTTGTAAAAATCTCTGTTTGCTCAAATCTATCCAGATCCTCGATTACCACCACCGTGTAGTCCGTGACTTCAAAAAAATAGAGGATTTCATCCAAGTGATTATTGAGAATTGATTTGTTGATGTTCTTACTGATCTCTATCTCTGCGTTATTGATATTAAGTTTGCTGATCGTTAAACTGCTAATTAACCGCAGGGATTTCCGGATCAAAAGGAAATAACCTGAGATCACAATCAGAAGTGATAAAATCAATATGATGGTATTGGTAAGCTCATAAAAGGGATGTCCAATGATATCTTCAAGAAAAGTCTTATTGAAGAGTTGGATGGTTGCTAGTATCAGGAGAAATATCCCTGCAGTTAACCAGGAAATATTGGTATCATCAAAGCTTTTGATTTTTTTAAATCTGGAATCTGGGATAGTCTCGTCGGCTTCTCTGTAGAAAATTTGCTGAAGTATACTCAGCTCAATCAACCTTAACATCTCGCCATCATTCAGGTCTTCTCCTTTCTCTTTTGCCTTTTCCCTTTCCTCTTTAAAAGTTGCGAGGGAAATATTTAGAAATGATAAATCAGGATTTTGATTATGGTTTTGAAATGTTTTAAGTACTGTACTCTTGCCTGATCCATAGGTCCCTGTAATAGCAATATTTTTGATGTCTTGAGATCCTCTGTTTTCTAAGGCCCATCTCAATGCCGTGGCATAGGCTCCATCTGGATCTGCATCTCCTATTGGGGATAACGAATGGTATGCATGCTGGTCAGGAGCTATGATGGCTACCCGGGTTGGAGCCTCAAGCTGAATAATGTTACGGTTTACTTTTTCAGAAATAAATTTGAGTAGCGCTAATTTAATTTTCTTCATTTCAAAATTGATGAATAGCAAATATAGTTAAAGCTCATATTGACTAATAAAAACATAGTCAAAACAAGTTACTTTTTCATGAAAACGAATTCAAAAGTTATCCGACGCAGCCGATTGAGCGAGGATAATTACCAGGGTGAGTACAAGGAAACTTGGCTTTCTAATTTGGTTTTTTTTTTGGTCTCATCGTCTTTATCATTATTGAATTGAGGAATGCTATTGAAAAATAATCATCATCTTTATAATTGCTAATTCAAGGCATTCATTGCCTCATTAATAGGCTGGGTGTTATCTGTTGTCAATCTTAAGGTCCAATTGATTAAGATTTGGTGAAGTAATGGCGTATCACCAAAGATTGCCTGAACTTCGGGAAACAATCTTATGTAATCTGAAATAAACTTACTAAGCATCGCTGTAATGTTTTTGGTATTAAACATAGCCATACTGATGTGATCATTTCCCTTGGTGTTAAAAAGATCACGGTATTGAAAAACACTTACATTTGATGGATGGGCATATAAAGAAAAGTAAGTATAAAGCGATCCGGTAAGCTGAGCTTTAAAGCCCATAAATTGGATCATCTGTTGCCAATGCATTTTTGATGCTCTACCATTATCGAGATTGACCCGATATTCTTTTGCATCTATTGTTTTATCAATTAACTCCCTATCTTTCTCTGATAATACGGTATACGGTTCACATGTTTTGATTCGTTCGGTAATATCCGCAATTTCTGATGCTTCGATTGCCGCTTTCTGCTTATTTTCCTCTGAGGAATTCTCTCCGACAAATCTTTGCCTGTATTTTAAGCCTGCAAGAACCCACATTTGATAAAGCATGTCTTTCTCTGCTTCACTATATTCTGAGCGGTAGATGAGATGAAATGTCGCAGTTAACTCAACAACACTGCGTCCGGCGGAGGCAACAATAGTAGGATCAATAAAATTCCGGAGGCCGTTATGCTCTCCTGCATAATTGAGCCCATCTATGAGTTGTCGCAGGTTAAGCATCTTGGTAAATACCATTTGCAGCACGAGTTTAGCTTCTCTCTTAGCTTGGCTTGCGGGCTGATCTGTATGTTCGTTTATTATTTTAAATAATAAATTGATATAAATATCAAGTACATCTTTGGAATCACTTAAATTTTCAGCAAACATCAAACGCTGGGATTCTTCTCGTAATTGGTCTCTGGTCATTATTTTTGATCGCGTTAGAAGACAAATATATTGATAATCCTCTATATGGTTACTCATCTCAAACCAAGACAAGGCATTGAAGTCAAACAAACTTTTCAACTTGACCCAAAACCCGTATTTAATATATTGGGCAGTAATCTGATGGCATTTTTTCGTAGACAGCGATTAGCTTGATTGCAATGATGAGAGGAGATTGGCGTCATCAAAGTGATAAGCCAATGTCGATAAAATCTGAAATCGTTATTCCCCGTATTGCCTCTCCTGCCTCAAATGGATCGTCTAATTTGAATTTCCCTTTCGCAGCTCCATTTAACGCATAGTCATAACCACTGATACTGACAATGAGCCAATAATTCCTTCTCTTTTCTACAATGACTTCTTCAGCATAAAAGGGCCATTGTCTTTCAAAATCCACTTTTCTAATTTTTTTTGATTTGATATTTGGATTGAAGCGCCTATTCAGCAAATCCATTAACGTTCGTTTATGTACGCGCCTGGGCTGTTGTTTAAACCTAGTAGTATCCTTTCTGTAATCGGTTGTACCGACCTTATCTGGATAAAGCATAGCAAAATCAAAGACATTGGCTGAAAAACCCCTTGCATGATCTCCCAACGTCCCGAAATTAAACTGTCGAGCAAGCGCGGATACGAACTTTTCGAAGATGATGATCACAACGCGGGCAATGTCACCGAACATTTCGTCCTCAAGGTCTCTATTCTTATATTTAGAAATCCCTAATTGATTGATAATCTTGACCTCAAAAACCTCCCAAAGTTCTTTAGGGTTTACACTTGGTTTGACTTTTCCTGTAATGACATCAAAATTATGGTATCTCGCGAATTTCCCGAATTCTGACAAAATGTATATCAGTTCTTTTAGATCTCCATCTTTTTCAAGGAAGCGTCTATCTTCAATCAAATAGTAACGCTGGTGATCATTGAAAAATTCCAATAAAATGCGTCGAAGTAAAGCTTCTAAATCATGACCTAGGTCTTTGATATATTGAAAATCCGGATATTTTCCATTTTTATTGTAGTATCCTAAACATATATACGACTTCATCAAACGCTCAAAACCTTGGGAAAGTAACTGGAAAGGAAGGAAATAAAAGTTATTTACAAAATCAATATTTTGGATCTCTCCAAAACCCAGCCTGATGAGCCTATTTGCTGTTTCGATTTCTTCTAGAAGAGAAATATTTTTAAAACTGCTTGAATTATTATCCATCGGTTTTATGATTGATTGTTAGTATTTCTTCCCAAATTAATATGCTGGGATTAATTTATGATTGATTGGAAATCATCACAGCTTCATGAACAGGGAATAAGGCTATATTCGCCAGGGTAATATTAATAATTTTTTTAATGTGCTTCTACAACTCCTATACCGCCACCAATTAAATTGGAATTAAACCATTAATTATCTTGCGAATATAGATTTTGCAGGATGGAATCAACTGGATTGGATTTCCCAAGTAATATAGCGTAGGTAGTTATCACTCACTATTTCCTTTAAGCCTTCTTTTTCCGATATTGCCCCTCAACCTTGTTTCTAATCACTTTCTCGAAATTTACTATGGCTTCGCGATGCTCATACAGGGTCGATTTTCCCCCCGATTAACCCTACAACGATTTACCGAGTCTTATGCCAATTTTGAAAATATAAAAATCTTACTTTCATGGATAGCCAGGAAAATTTAATGGTAATCCATATCTCGGTAAGATTACTTTTCTGGGTATAGAAGAAAGAAGTAGGTTTCATTTGACATCTCTCAAAATAATATGTGTATTTCTATCCAAAGGTTGTACTGTTAAAAACCAAATTCAGAAGTGGCGAAAGCCGGAAGTTGCCTGAGGATCTGAATAGTTGTATATTGCTATCAATTGTTAACAGTTCCCTAGCTGGTTACTGAAAGGGAACTCCCACTCGCTAATTTATCATGACAGAACGTTTTTTTAAATTTCGGGGGAGATTTGACTTTTCCCCACATCCATATGAGATCGGTAACCCAATATTCCATAACAGAAAATTAGAGGATAATTTCTTTGCGCTGAAACTTTACAGTCTGCCTGATGGTGAATACAAAGCGTTTTACGATTTTCATCTTAACCATTATCTGCTACGGTATCCAGATGGTCGTGAGGCCTTCTTCCGTAAAGTAAACCGGAGCATTCAAAGAAGAATTACTTTTTATTCAGGTAAGGATCCATTCAGATCCGTATATGAGATTCACTCGGCCAATCTTGATAAATTAGAAGCCTTCCAAGGATTCTTAAATACTATTGATGAGTGGAACGTAAACACATCGATGGAAAAATTGCTAAGTCAAAAGGATGCAGAAATTGCGCAGCTCAAAAGTAAGGTAGTAGGTCTGCAGGCTCAGCTCGATGAAATGCTGCAGTATGAGGCGAGTGAAAAAATTGTAATTAACAGCGGGAATTTAGCGGCATTTATGGATCTTATGCGCCAACTGCAAAAACTCATGTTGCCAAATGAGAAAAGGCTGGTGAGCACTCAGGGCCATAGTCCGTGGTATAAAATGGTTGCCAAAAATTTTGTTCATGGAGATAAGCCAATACCGCTGGCAACTGCCCAGAATTATTTTTCTTCTGAAGACTCTTCTAAATATATTTTCATATCCGACAAGGATAGGGTTTTTAATATTGTTCCGGTTAAGCCTGTTGATCGCCATTAGGCTATTTTAATACACAATGATGCCCAAACACCTCCATTGGGCATCTGATTACATGTTTCTGTTCTCACCTTTGATGTGAAATCTCCGTACGGATAGGATTTTGTCTGTAGCATGCCGGAGATAATTGATCATTAAATTTTAAGAGACATGAATTTAGACCTGGTAACCAAAAGTGATCTGCTTGAACTAAAAAGCGAGCTGATCGAAGAGATCAAAAAAATTATTCCGCTCCAAACTGCTGCGCCGGATGAGTACCTCAAAAGTTCTGAGGTCAGGAAGCTGATGAAAATTTCTTCAGGTACTTTGCTGCACTTGCGGGTTAGCGGTAAACTGCCCTTTACCAAAATTGGCCGCATTGTATATTTTAGTCGTGAGGATATCAGGCGCATACTGGGTAATGGTACGCCTGAAAATGCGGTTGTCAAAAGATTATTTCGAGAGGAGGCGCATGGGGAGCGTAAATAAAAACCTTGATTATCTCAAAGAGTGGATTCAGGCGGATCAAAGGCTTTCGGCGTTTCACGTTAGCCTGTTGGCTGCGCTGATCTTTGCCTCAGAAGATTCTGGGTTAATTCACCCTTTTCAGGTGAGCAGAAGCAAGCTTATGCGTTCATCCAAGATCTACTCAACTTCGACCTATCACAAGTGTATTGGTGAGCTTCAGGTTTTTGGGTATATCTTTTATAGCCCATCCTATAACCCTTTTCTTGGAAGCCGGGTATCCTGGAACCTGGAAGACGAAGCTGTGTTGAGCTGCAATTTATCTTAAGGACGACTATGGACTTTGTGAGTGCAACATAATAATTGAACATTTAAAATAGGTTTTTTGAATAATTCTTATGGGAGATCTGTTGGGATCGGTCTCCCACTAAAAAACTCTGAGAGGTTAAAGCAATATGCAAAAGGTCCTTTTTCATTTCCAGAAAAAGGAGCAAGCGGTGGTTGGGCAGAGCCTCACCATCTGGCCTTTACGCTAGCGTAAAGGCTGTTTGGAGAACCCTCCAGGGGTTCTCTTGGCCGCTGACGGCGGCAGGATTAAAGAAAAAGGAACCCTAGACAGGGTTGTAGATATGCAGATATGTGCATGCTTATATAGCTGTATATCTATAGGGCAATATATATTACGATATACATAACAAGTTACTTAACGAACAATGAAGAGCTGAAATGGAAACATTAAGAACCATAAAATATAATACGCAGACCGCGGTCAAAATGGATAAGATCGCTCAAAAGCTTGGGCGTCCGAACCGGCTGGTTTTTGTGCAGATGGTGGATTACTTCTTTCGGAGTAAGAAAGATCCGCTTGATATTAATGATGAGCTGTTAAAGAATACACTGCTCAGACAGCACAAGGATTACATCGGTTTTATGAAGACCCAGGAAAATGACCTGCTTATTCCGATCAAAAGAGAAGTGGATAGGATGACGAGTAACCAGAGGGATCTCAATAACCTACTTAAAGAGTTGGAGAAAAGAAGCGGTAAGCTAGCTATTGGACAAGGTGAACTTTTATTGGATGGAAAAAACTACAGTAGCAAACTATTGAATACCGATGAGATACTAAAAAACGTCCTGGTGAAGCTATCTACAGGTGAGCAGCTTAAAAAGCAGTTTCACTATATACTCGGCACTTACATCAAAAGCAGGGATGCCTTTGGTATGATGACTTCAGCTAGGGAGAAAGAGGAACTGGCCAGGATAACCAGAAACCAGATTGATCTTTTATAACCATGTACATCAATATTACAGACAATAAGGAAGCCAGTAACAAGGGCAGCAGTGGAGGTTTGGTAAA
The DNA here is from genome assembly GCF_000633455.1 of Pedobacter jeongneungensis. Lineage (GTDB taxonomy): Bacteria > Bacteroidota > Bacteroidia > Sphingobacteriales > Sphingobacteriaceae > Pedobacter > Pedobacter jeongneungensis_A. Next base: position 175,850 of record NZ_AYMG01000001.1, on the reverse strand, counting down.
TTACCTGGAAAAGGAGAACCGTACGGAGGAGCTAAAGCAGCCGGAACTATGGTTCAATGGAAACCGTCAGGATGTGGAGGCCTATGAAGTACGCCGGGCATTGGATGGAAACAATGCAAAGCTGGGAAGACATGAGGCCAAGTTTTTCCTGATCAACATCAGCCCTAGCCAGAAAGAACTGGAGCATTTGAGGAAATCGGTTGGGGATCCTGATATGAAAAATGTACTGAAAGCATATACAGAGAAAGTAATGGATGAATATGCAAAGAACTTCAGACGCCCTGGGATTGGTAGTAATAAGGATCTGCTCTGGTTTGGTAAGATGGAGCATAACCGATATTATAGCCATAAGGATGCAGCGGTTAAAGATGGTAGCCGGAAGCGCGGTGAGAAAAAAAACGGGAATCAGCTGCATATACAAGTGATCATCAGCCGCAGGGATATCACCAATAAAATAAAGCTGAGCCCCATGAACAGCTCGAAAGGTAGAAATGCTGAACACTCCAAAAAAATGGGGCAATTTGATCGGATGGCTTTTAAGCAATGTGGGGAGCGTTTGTTTGATGAGCAGTTTGGCTTTGAGCGAAACCTGAGGGATACCCTGGCCTATGCGAATATTTTAAAGAATGGTACTTTACAGCAAAGGGAACAATTGGATGTTTTGCTGGAGGCGTCTATGAAAAATTACCAGAGCAAATCTGTGGTTAATGAACTTGCTTTAGGTGTCGCTGAGGGAATTTTTTCTTCTGTTGGCAACATGCTCGAATCTACCGGTAAAACCGTAGGCGAATTTTTGGAAGTTTTGATGGAGCCAGTACATATTCCGGATATCGCATCTGATACTATTGAAGAAGCAGAAAAGCGAAGAAAGAGAAAAGCGAGACAACAAGAGCAGGGTATGCAGCGTTGAGCGGATGGGCTATAGTTTTATAAAAAATCAAAAGGTCAGAAGAAGAAATCCCCTCGCGCCTTGCGGCCTGCGAAACACCCCGGGTGCACTATCCCAGCATGTTTCGCTTTAGCTTCTACAGGAAAAAAATAGTGGGGGTTAGTCAAATGAATTTATTTCCCCCACCTGATCATTCTTAGATCTTATTCGTACAGGATATTAATTTATTCCTGCCAGATTACAGTAACCGGTCGTTCCAGAGGACAGGACTTTCACTTTTACCCACTCTCCCTTTTTTGCAAGCAGTTTCACTTTTTGGTTGCGCTTAAGCGTTTCAATAACAGGATAGGATAATCCTGGCCCTGAGCGAAGACTGATTTCTTTGAGCTTTACCGCGGATAAAGATTCAAAAACGTAACTTTTCATATTGTTCTTTTCAGCACTGAAGGATTGCTTTTTCTGCTGACCAGATGCAGATGATCTCGGCTTGTAGCTAGATGCTTTTTTGCGGGGGCTTGAGTATACTGGGGTTTGCGATTCAAGAGGTGAGCATATCCCACAGGTGCCTCCACTCCCGCAGTGGGCACAACGGGAACAGTTTTTACACGCAGAACAATAAGCTGAACCGGTGCATCTTCCTAGCTTGCTCTCATTGACTGTGCCAAGTGAAGATATCTTTTGGCAATTGCCAAGAAAATAACAGCACATCAGTGCTATTGACAAAATAAATGCTTTCATGATTATGTTTTAATATAACGATATAAACGTTGCTAAAGTAAAATGTAATTGAAGATATGCCTGGCAGTCTATTTATGCTGCCAGCATCTGCCACCTCCGACAACCATCCGTTTGCAATAGCCTCCGGTCTTGTTTTTTGCCCCGCAAACTGAAGAGGTTGGAGCGGTGGTTCCACCTGAGCTGTTCCCGCCGGTTGGGGTGGTGGAAACATAACTGCCAAAACTTGATGTGCCGTTTCCAGAAACGGTGTTATAGGAAAGATCCGCACGGTTATAACCGAGATTTCCGTATACAGCTTCCTCGTCCTTTAAGATATAAGCCTGGATGGTCTGATAACTTGAAATGATTGATGAAACGTTTAACTTCAGATCAAAGGAAACCTTTTTCTCAATTTTATAAGTCCATTTGCCTATGTTGCTCGTTACCGTTTTGGTCTGATTGCTTGCATCGATGTAGGAAATGTTACAGTAATCACAGGTCACCTCATAAGAAAAAACTACCGGAACTTGCTCCTGCTCCTTTGCAGTTTCCTGCGCTGCTTTCTTACAGGAGCTGTGCATCATCACGGCTAAAATAACTAGTGCGGTAGACATTACTGATTTTGTAAAAATTGTGCTCATATTTCTGATTTGAATTAATAGGAGCCAAGGTATGAGAAACTAAAAAGACATCATTACGGGTTTCCGTAAAGTTGTGATAAATCCCTCGCAAACTTTACTAAGAGTCTGTTTTTAACCAGTCTATAAATCGAGGGGCTTTTGAACGGCTCACATTTATAGGTTCTGGGGTTTCTGGTTGTAATCTTACTTTAAGGCCTTTGTGTGGAATCTTTACATAGCCATCTACTGCCGCAGATGAGACAATATAACTTCTTGTTGCTTTGAAAAAAGATGCTTCGTCTAGTTTTTTATAGATACTGTCTAAAGCTATAAAACACACATCAAGATCACTGTTATGATGCTGGATATAGGTTGTCCCGTTTTCTACATAAATATAGGCAATAGCTGCGGTTGCAATTTTCTTCTCTCCCTTCCCATCAGGAATAAATAGATACAAAACTGGCGCTGGTTTTGGTTTTCCAGCCGTACTATTTAGCCATTCCGAAGATCTATACATATAGTAATAAACCACATGTAGGAGATTGATCATGATACAAATGAGTACAAGTAAGCTGGACATATTCCGGATATACCTTGTTGAGCTGATATTGACGTTGAGGAAATAAAAAGAAATCCAACTGAAAAAATAACAGATCAGTATAGGTGCCATAAATCCTAATAGAATCTGAAAAACAAGCCTTTTCCATAAATCTTTCTCCCAGAGCCACTTTGAATCCAGATAACTTGTGAAAATATTGGTAAAGGTTATCATGATGAAAACGGTTGCAAATGTATTTGCACATGCAATGTGATACCAATCTTGGGTGAAGGTATGCCAAAACCGTGAGTTCATAGTTGGCCAGTTTAAACAAAGCGTTATGAATAGCGAGATCAGCATCATCCAGCCAAAGCTGAAATAATCCGGAAGATTTTTGCCATCTGATTTCTTGCTATGCATAAACTGCCTTATTAGTTTCATAAAAATACAAAAAGACCTTTTTATTGGCCAGTCATTGGGGGCAATTCATCAAAGTGAGGGACAGTTCACCCCCGAAATTGGTGCAGTTGACGGAAAAACGTCCTTTTTGCCTCTATTTTTCTAAATGGATAGGCCTAAATTTATTCAAGTAATCCGATAGGCAATGAACAATGACTTCAATGAACAGCCGTCAGGCCCTGAAAAAAAAGAGTATAAATTTCTTTGGATGAGATTTAAAAAGCCGGAACGCGGAGAAGTTTATCGAAGCCTTTTTGGCATTATCGCAGTTGTCATTGGCGTTGGACTGGCAGCACTATTTCCTCAGAAAAATTGCACATGCGAGGATCAGATAACAGACCTGCGACTGGAAACACTGGCTCGCGAAGGTAATAAACAGGTCATGCACTATCAGGGGGAACGTGAGAGTGTCATTATTTGTGCCGCTAAGAGGGAAGAGCTCCTCAAAAAGCTTGAGCAAGAGAAAAGACGACGTCCCAAAAAAGAAAACAGCCCCCATTGATTTGGGAAAAAATATTGAAATATGGTGGGTAGCACCTGTTTTCAGCCGCCCTTCCCGGGCGTTAAGTACAAAGCGCTAAGATAATCTGCCCAGAAGTTGATTAGGTTATTGGTGTGGAAACCGGCAGGTGCTCGCAAGTTTTGACCGGACTTTATACAGGGGACGCAGGCGCAGCGATAAGCGCGTATATTTTTAGAGTGGGCATGCAACAGCCAGGTTGTTGCAAATGGGTAAATGTTAGGCAAAGACAGGAATTATGAAAACATTAAGGGTAGTTATATGGATTGAACGGATACCGGAAATAATTTTCCGAACCGGCCTTTCTGTGCTTGCAACGCTAATCCTTAAAATGATTAAGAAACGTTTAGCTAATGTAGAGGCAAAATTAGGTTCGCCTGCATTAAGTGAGCCCAATAAATACCACGCCAAAAAGAGAGTAGTTGTTTATTTTCCACATGTTCGAAAATATGCGCTGTTCCCGGCGAGGCCGTGAGGCCTGATAAAAAGAAAAAGGCTGTCCAAAGCTGAACAGTCCTTTTCGGAATGCCCGCCACAAGGGCGACCATAATTAAATCATTTTAAATTTAAACAATATCGGTATGTATACCAAATCATTTAATACTAAAAAAACATGGCTTGGAGCTATGTTTACATTTGCTCTTATAGCAATCATGGGTTTGACTTTTGCATTTAAACCATCGGATAGTAGTGCCAATAACAAGAAAGTACAGCCAAATCTGTACTGGTATCAGATCAGTTCTTCGGGTACATTACAGACGCAGCTTAACAGCACCCCTCAGACAAAGGATGATTCTATGCCTGGTGGCAGCAATCCCCTTACCTCTTGTGAGGATCAGACTGCTGCTGATTGTATCAGAGGCTACGAAACTGTTCAGACGATTGATGATATCGCTCCCGCTCCAGCGGACAACGACCATCGCGTAAGGTTCAGTAATTAATGATTAAGGGGTGGTAATGGATGGTTATTCCTTCACCACCCCTTTTTCCCTTATTACCAGGACATCAATTGGCCTTTTCTGTTCAACAAGGTCGAGCCCATATTGCTTTAACTGTGCTCTGATTTTTCCCAGATTAAAACTATCAACAGCATTTCCGTTTAATTCAATGTCTATGTTTCCTGAATAACCGGTTTCGTCCACAAATGGCTTTTCTAGTCTAAGCGCTACCCAGGAACCTAAAATATTTGAAAAAGTCTTAAAAGGACGGTTGATAAGTCTCCTAACCGAATCAATTTGACTGGTCCGGATATCAGACATCCTAAAATTTGAAGGCCCTGTTTTCTGAGACTTTAGCTTATCCATGTTTCCTACCTTTACTAAAATCATACTACTAATCAATTTTTTTTCTACTCTTGCATCAAATCCAAGATATCGCTTCAGATCTGAACGCATCATAATGAACCTTTCTTCGGCCATATTTTCCGGCAACAGCAGTGCATAGTTGTATAGATTTTTTCTCTTCCAATCGTGAGCCAGTTCTTCCTCTTTAGGTGAAATAAACCGTTGAGTATCGTTCACATCCAATACAATGTTCCATTTCTTGGAAAAATCGTATTTCCCCTGTTCCCCGAAAGCTTCCCTGTATAAATTCATGAGGTCATAGTTATGGAATGATAACCCATTCTTTCCTATCGATCCATTTAAATTCACCCCTGGAATCGCTTTTGAAAGATAGGAATAGCTAATTACGCTAGGCTCATATTCCTTGTCAAAAAGTGATGTCAAGTATTTACGCCTTTCCCGGTAATCCTCTAAATTCACCTTGTTTCCGGCAAGGAAGCGACGAATGGATGCTGCCGTGAGTTCATTGGTCATCTGGTGAAACTTCCCTTCTCCGTCTATCCATGCATAGGCAGGATTGGCCCGATTCGGGAATAATTTGTTGATCGTGACGTCACTGGTTGCAAATGGAATCTGTGGCCTGAAAAGAAATTTGCGGGTCTCAAAAAACCTTCTTGTTGAATCAAGACTTTCCTTGTTAACCAGCACAATTGTTACCTCATCTGCGAAGAGTCGCTGCAGGGAATCTATTTTTGGAAACGACTTTAAACAGGAAATACAGCTTGGGCTCCAAAAATCGAATATGATCAGCTTTCCTCTAATCTTATCAAGGTCAAACGATTTCTTAGGGTAGTTATAAATATTTTGAAGCACGATATCAGGAATCTGTTCGCCTTTTTTTAAAGCGGCCTGGGCCATACCTATCCGTGGAAAGAAAATCAGCATTAAAATTAGGAGAATTAAATGTTGGGTTTTAGCTATGTTAAATTGTCTAATTTGCATATCCTGGATTTTGGGTTAAAAAAATATTGGTCTGTGTTTCTGAAAAAGGAATGGGATATAATGACATGAAAGGTTTCCAGGTTGGCTTAAGGCTAATAAGTTTTTGGTCAGCCCTACCGCTTCTTTTCAAATCAAGCCATCGATGGCCCCACTCACAAAAGAGTTCGCTCTGACGTTCATGATATATCGCTTCAGTCAGCTCCGCTTTAGTCAGTATATTAGAAAGGTTTGGGAGTGGATTTGTTATGGCAGGTGTTGCTGCTGCCCTAGCTCTGGTTCGAACCACATTCAGATCCGAAACCGCCCCATTAAGGTTGTCCTGAGCTATACGCGCTTCCGCTCTAATCAGGTACTGCTCAGCCAGGCGCAGGATAATAAGACTTTCACTTACCGTGGAGTTGGCCCTAATCTTATATTTGTATGGATAGCTATAACTTACACCATTGACAATATTGCTGGACAACCACCTGCTTTTTCGAAGATCTCCTGCCTCAAATTCATTTAGCAGGTTATCCCTGATCACAAGAGCAGGAACAATAGTACCGGAAGACGGAAGGAAAACGGCTGCTTCCGCGGTATTAGCCGTTTCCCTTACCAACTGCCAGATGGTTTCATTTGAGGTGTTCAGGAAGGTTTTGTTTAGATCCGGCTCTATGTTATATAAACCGGAGGATATTACTGAAGATGCTTCAGCTTCTGCCTCAGCCCATCGCTGGCTGTAAAGATAAACCCTGGCCAAAAGTGCTCTGGCCGCGAATAGATTGGGCCTTGCTTTTGCGCTACTCGGGTAATTTGCAGTCAGGAGAACTTTAGCTTCCTCAAGGTCTTTAACAATCTGGGCGTAAACAATGGCTGATGACGTTCGTGGCATCACTGCGTTCTGCTCAAAGTCGCTTGTGAGCGTAAGAGGAATATCACCAAAAAGATTAACCAGGTAAAATAGATAAAATGCCCGAATGGTAAGGGTTTCACCTGTTAACTGTTTTTTTGTTGCTGTACTTAATGAGTTTGAGGCAGCCAGTCCTTCCAGAATGGCATTTGCGTGGTAAATGTTGCGGTATGCCGTGCTCCAGAAGTTATTGCTGATTATCCCGTTTGAAGAAAGGAGCATATTACCCGAAAAAGGATCATAACTGCTACTTGGCGCAGGATTGAACAGTTCATCCGCCGACAAGCCGGAATATACACTCAGCCCGCCATTACTCATGCTCAGGTTTAGTGTCACCATCTTGCTATAGAGCCCCATCACCGCTGATGTTGCGGTCTCATTTCCAGAAAATACATCTTTGCTCAGGATCAGATTTCCGGCCTTTGGTACCTCAATTAGCTTTTCACATGCACTCCATAAAAAAGCGGTTAATAGCAGGCTCCCAAGAAGCAAGCGCCTAAGATGGGAAATAGGCCCTGGGTATATTTTAATTACTGTTGTTTTCATAATTATAGTGTTAATTGTAAACCAGCGGTTATTGTCCTTAAGGGTGGCAACACAAACAGATTCTGGCTTTCCGGATCTGCTCCTTTATATCCTGTCATGGTTAGTAAATTCTGACCATGAACGTATATACTCAGCTGTTGCAGTTTGAGCTTTTTCACCCATCGCTCCGCAAAGGCATAGGTCAGGGAAACATTTTTGAGCCTGATAAAAGATGCGTCACTAAATACAGCACTTGAAGCCGGTAAATAATTTCCCGCCGGCGCATAAGCAGAGCTGCTGCCGGAGGCTACGAAACGCTGAATATCTGCAAGGTCTCCAACAGCTTGCCACCGATCCAGTACAATAGTGGGCTGGTTGAAATAAAAGTAGCCCGGTATGAAGGTCGATTGGGTATATAAGTAGTTGTATCCGATCTGTTTTCTGAATTCCAGGAAAATGTCCAGCTTGATATTTTTATAGGAAAAGCTGTTTTGAAGGCCTCCATAGAAATCAGGCTGAATATTTCTTACCAGAATTCTATCAGAAGCGTCATATAAGCCATCGCCGTTCAAATCACGAAAGGAGTAGATTCCTGTTGATGGATCTACCCCAAGGTATTCGAGCACTCTTTTTGTCGAAAGTGGTTCGCCGATGATATAGGTATTGGCATAGCTGGAGCGATCGAGGCCACTGAATTTAACAAGTTTGTTTTTTGGAATGCTAATATTTGCATTAGAGGTCCATTTTAAAGCGCCACTCAGAAAGTTGGTACTTTCAAGACTGATTTCCAGGCCTGAATTCTGCACTACAGCATCGAAGTTTCTAAGAATCGAGGTAAAGCCTGTTTGTATTGGTAGCTGATAATTGATCAGCTGGTTTCCGCTATGGTTTACAAAGTATGCCGCGCTAAGCATGATCCGGTTTTTCAGCAGCCCTAGCTCTAGTGCCACTTCAGCTTTATGGTTTGTCTCCCAGGAAAAATCCGCATTATACAGGCTCGAAGGCTGGAGCCCTGCATTTCCCTGATAAGGCAAGCTGGAATTCGTCCAAGTATCCAGGAACTTATAATTCCCAATCTGGTCATTACCGGTTGTGCCGTAGCTGGCCCTTATCTTTCCGAAACTAAGCCAGGATAGTTTTTCCCTTATATAATCCTCTCCTGTAAATATCCATGCCGTTCCAAGGGCGCCAAAGTTTGCAAAACGCTTTCCCGGTCCGAATCTGCTTGATCCATCACGTCTTCCCGTCAGGTTGATGAGATACTTATCCGCAAAATTATAATTGATTCTTCCATAAATGGCCGTATAGCGGTAAGCGTAATCACTATTGCTTGTGGTAACATTCCCGGCTGCGGCTATTGAGGAAAGCAGGATATTATTCCTGTAATTCTGTGCGGATACACTCAAGGTGTTGCTGCTTGTATTCTGTAAGGTTCCCCCGGCAAGGATGTTCAATTTGCCCTTACCTGATGTATTGGTATATTCGAGCTGCGGCTCCACAATCCAGCTGCCTAAAAATGATCGGCCAAAGTTGGAATAAGGAAGTGTTCCTGAGTTTGGATTTATGGAACTTGAGGGATTAAGCGCCTGGTCATTACCAGATAAGCTATTGTACCCCAGGCTTACCTTTCCTTTTAGTCCGGCTAAGATTTCATATGCCATATTAACGCTTGTTGTCAGGTTACTGAACTTTCCGGTATATTGTCTGTTGGCTGCGGCCAAAGGGTTGGTAATTGCCCCGCCAAAAAAAGTGCCGCCCTCTTGCCAGTTCAGGTTGCCCGCATCATCGTATAATCGCATATTTGGTGGCATATTGATATAGGCCGTAAGATCGCCCGAACTCATCTTATTGCGGTCATATAAAAGCCCGCCATTAAAATCGAGGCTAAAGCGCTCGTCCGTTGAGCGATGATTCAGGCTAATCCGGCCTGATAGTTTATCGTCACGCTGTTCACCAGGAAATACAGAAGTCTCTCCATGGTAGCCCCCGGAGATCAGAAACCTGGTTTTCTCGGTCCCGCCGCTTATTGATGACTGCACATCGGTGGTTTTTGCATTTCCTCCAATCAGAATATCCTTAAAATTGGTATACCTGGTCTGGTTCCATAGCAGAAGATCCGGGGCGTTTGCATTCGTCAAAGCAAGCCCGTCGTTTTTAAAGCCTTCCTTGCGCATCTTAAGGTAATCTTCTGTTGCCAGCATATCCATTGTTCTGGTGATATGGCTATATCCATTATACACACTAACATTTAATTTGCTCTTACCTGCCAAACCTTTTTTTGTCGTGATCAGGATTACACCATTTGCTCCGCGGCTACCATATATTGATGTTGCATCAGCATCCTTTAATATTTCAACACTCTCAATTTCCGAAGGGTTGATTGTACTGAAGGGACTCAATCCGCTACTTCCTGTTGCATTGGTAACGGTGTTGATGGAATTGTTGCCTGGAGAAAAGGGAATGCCGTCGATAATAAATAACGGTTCAGAGCCTTGCATCAGCGATCCCTGGCCTCTGATCTGTACCTTCAGCCCAGCGCCATTGATGCCGCTATTTTGTGTGATGGCAAGTCCTGGTATCCTGCCTTGTAGTGCACTTAGCGGATTTGATACAGGTTGAAGCGCGATTTCTGAAGCACTTACCTTTCCGATAGCGCCAGTGTTCAGCTTTTTAGTCGTAGTGCCATAGGCGATCACCACCACATCATCCAGAGATCCTGCTGTCTCATTCAAGATGATCTCAAGTGTTAATTTTGGTCCATAGGGGATATTAACAGTCTGGTAACCGACGCTGCTTATCGTAAGCATGCCATCAGGTCTGGTATCCATAATGCTGAACTTTCCATCTTTGTCTGTGAGGGTTATGCTTTCTTTTTCGGAGACTCTTATGGTAGCATCAGGAATAGGTTTCCCTGCTTTATTCCTCACGGTACCGGAGAGTTTTATCGGAACAGTTTGTGCATCGGCCCAAAAATTTAGGCATAGCAAAGCCATTACGACTATGTTTATTGTTTTTTTCATGAAGTCGGTTAGTTAGTTAGGAAAAAGGCTTATAAAAAATCAAGGCAGGCTATTATCAAAGAACCATTAAATTCCCTGCCTTGACCATAAGGATTATTCAGGTGCACAGATCACCAAGGAAATAAGGTGATTAAAAAGATGTGTTGATTTAAAATTCATGCTCGTATGGGTTTATACGAGTCTTGTTTAGATTGCTAATACCTGTGGGGCCGCAAACCATCACCACTTAAAAGTTTCTGAGGCCTTATGTTGAAATGGAATTACAGCAGTCCCCACAGTTATTTTAATGCACAAATATAGCACATACAAAACAAGCTGTGGGTATTAATCTGCTGTCTTGCTTCAACGGCCTCAGATTTTGTGATTGCAAGACTCTTATTAATACCTAATTATAATAAACAAATATATTATTTTGACATCAAAAAACAAACAACTATTTAATTGTTGTCTCCAAAGTTATAATCTTTTTTGCTTTTAATGGACAATAAAGAATATACTTTGATTAAAAAGCAACTGATTTCCTTAATGGATCAATCAGACTTAACAATAAATGGCTTAGCAGAGGGAACAAATTTGTCATCAATGACTATCCGTAAAATATTATTGCAACAAACAAAACCTTCAGTTCAAACTTTAGAAAAAATAACTGCGTTTTTTGAAATTACAATATCACAGCTCTTTTCAGAAAAATTAATAAAAATCAAACGGATTGAAGATATTGAAGCTTTAAAGGATTTTTATGAAGACAATAAGTCAAATCCGGAATATTTTAATTCACGTTCAAAAGAGGGAATTGCTACTTATTTTTTAAGAAATGTATTAATAAAAGAACAGTATTTTTCAGAACCTAGACGAACAAAAGAGATTCACTTATTTATAAAAGAAAACCCAAAGTACTCCAAAAATTTAAATCCAAAAGTTATTGCTAAAATATTAGAGAGGATGTATAATGAAGGTATTTTAAAACGAATCGATAAAACAGGTAAAAAATCGGTGTTTTATTATAGTATTAATAGTTAAAATATCGATCAATAAAACACAAATTACATTAACGTTGCCTTTGATAAAGCATCCATAGGGGATGACGCGGTTGCTAACGCTTCCTTAATAATAATTACACTTAGGAGGTCACTAGCTAGCGATCCGATGAGTTTCGCGATATCCAGGATTCCTATTCCCTGGCAAATGCTTCAGTTGCCCCCGGAATGAGAGAGCTGCACTGGTCTATCCTTTTTGATTCCAAGCACCATTAATAACTCAAAGGACACAACCTGTTTAGTATTTCTTAATTGTCAACCTATTGGTATATTTCCCTAACCAATCTATGAAAAACAAAAAATTCATTATATTGAATCCGTTTATTATCTAAATCAAAACTAATCCTCTCCATATGGGCTTAACTACAGTACTTAACTACAGTAGCTGTATACAACATTACCATTCACAAAAGAAATCAAAGCATAAAAGATCTTGAAGTCCTAAGCGACTTCGATTTTGGATCTGACCTGATTGAACTGTTTCAAAAACTTCCTGCCCTTTTAAACGACGGTACAAATACTTTCGCCCTTTTTGAAGACAAAGTAAATCAGAAACGGCTCCGGATCAATACCGATGCATTCCAACCCTTTGGCAGATGTATAGATGGGGAACTGGAAACGGGAGACTATGGAGTTGAGTCTATCTTTATCGACGGAAAAGGAAAGGATAAAGGGACAATAGGCAAAGATGACTCGCCATTGATGCCTTTTTATTTTCTATGCGATATTCCAAAAAATGAAAAAAAAGGCTATATACTGCTTCAAAGATTCAAGCAGTTTGGTGTATTTACTTTATTTGTAAAAGCATTAAGAGGCGAGTTTATGAAAACGCACCCGGAATATACCATATCGTTTGACCCGATCACCTCCCACCGGGAATTTAACAGGATATTGGACGATGCCGAGATCAAAAAGGTAAGTTTTCAGTCTAGAGATTCACAGCAGTTCTCAAACGTATTCAGGTCTACCAATCCAAATGACGATTTTAATCCTGCAGATACATACCTTGAGGTAAACCTAGTTGCAAAAAGAAATAAAAAGATCAATCTGATGAATTCGGTGCGTAAAATTATATCCAGCGACAAGACAAAGGTTGATTCTTATTTTCAGGTTTCCGGACTCGCAAACGTGCCCCTAAAAGTGTATTTTAAAGCTAACGGCAGACCTTACGTACTTGATACCACCCATATGGACAACTTTAGTCCGGATATCGACATTTCTCATCTGGTAAAGATAAATAGCAAAGGCTTTCCCGAATTATCAGATATAAAAAAAGCATCGATAAAATTACTTTCGGACATCAAGGCCGAGCAAAACAACAAACGATGAAAAAAATCATAAAGGCTTTAGTTTATCTTTTCCTTTTCATTGGCCTTATACTGCTGGTCTCATTTATCCTAAAGGTCTGGAGCGACGGAAAAGTCGTTCCCTTTGGAAGGATCGATTTAGCTTACACAAAGCTTCTAGGAGAATCAGCTCAGGTACTAGCAATAACCTGGTCCATAATCGGCGTACTGTTGATCATTATGACCTTAAATATCCAGAAAGACCAGTTCTCAGATAACCAGAAGTTTATCGAAAAACAACAGTTTGAAACTACTTTCTTTAATATGCTCAATGTACTGCACAATATTAAGCTCTCGATGAAGAAGAAAGTGGTCATTGATACTATTACGGAATTATATGAAGGGCAAAATTTTATAGATTACGCACTTGGGGAGCTTGCCAAAGAATACGATAAATCCTATAATTTAATAGACCCGGATTCATCTCTTGGAACGATCTTCACTAAAATAAGACTTAATGAAAAAATTGAATCCTTGGAACAAGAGATCATTAGAGATGATTTCAATATCGCGTATATGAGTTTCTATAAAAACTTTCATTCCGAACTCGGCCATTATTTCAGGTACCTTTATAATCTGCTCCAGTTTACGTTAAAAAACCGAAAACCTGCTAATGACCATTTGAATTACATCAACCTCATTCAGGCGCAGTTATCCAATAACGAGCTGGCTTTGATCTATTATAACGTACTGAGCGACAAAGGACTAAATAGAAGCAAAACCTTCAATTTCTACAATCTATTGGATGAATATAATTTCTTCGAAAACATAGACGAAAATTCACTCATCAAACGCGCTCACCACGTACTCTATCCGAAGACAAAATTTAAATTCCTGAATATTGATGAAATCAAAACGTATCATTCTTAAAGATTAGATGGTATTCAATTCAACTTTATCTTTCCACTTTAAAAACCCTTCTTCAGTTTCCGAACTAACTCCGTCGTGCTCTATTGAAGAAAATGAAAACCCAGTCATCTTGTTTTCCTGCCTATACTTCCGTTTATATGGTTCTCTTCCGTTCTGTTTGATAAAAGCAATAGCGCCTTCTACTTCTTTTAATTGCTGTTCTGTACTCCCCTCTTTGCTATCAAAGCTCCAGATATAGGTAGCATTCGTATTTAACAGCTCCCAGACAAAATGGTTGTTAAAGCCGCCCCTGACAAAAAATACAAATCCAAAACTGGGGGCCAATGTAAACCTAAGCTTTACATCTTTCGACTGCCTAACACCTGATAAATAATCCAATTGCTTGTGGTTTCTCGTCTCCGTTTTTTTGATCAACAATTGTAATATATCTTCCTCCTGTTGCAAGAAAACGTTACCCGCTGCATCACCGGTCTCATTGAAAACCTCCATTGCGGTAAACAGAGACCTGTCCCGCTCTGGGCCTCCCAAAGACTTTGTGAGCGCTACAGTCCGTTGCTCCCTTACCCGATCAATGAGCTCTTGATTGATCATACTAATTTCAGCAGATTCAGCGCTCAGCCCGGTAACTTTTCCGTCAGTTTGGATAATCACCGCATTCACTATAAACTTCTTCGTTTTGAACCATTTTCCAAACCAGGATTTGATGTGATCGAACTCGGCACGAAGGTGGTTGTTTACGATTTGAAAATTCAAAGACTGACTAATTTCCTTTGTTTTCTTGCTAAACTTCACCAAGCCATCTGAAAACTGTGCATCCTTGAAGTCAACAGAAAAAGTGATTTGATGTTCCTTTATTTGTGGCAGATGACCGAAAGACATATCATTCTCTTTGCTTAAATGTTCTCCATTATCTGTAAAAGACTGCCGGGATGCCCCCTTAAAGAAACTCGATTCGGAGTCTGGAAAATCATGCCTACCTGGATATAAATTGTATAGCATATCCTGCATGCCCATTTTGTGATAGCTTGAGAGCAAACGCTCTAACCTGTTCCAATCAAATCTTTCAAAGACAATCTTAGAAATTTCCCTGGTTGACTTCTGACGCTCAAAGCTGGATATGTCGATAGAAGAATAGCCTATTACCTGAATGTGCCAACACCTCGAGTCTTCCATGTACCCCAAGAGTTCTACTTCCCAGAAAACATCCCGGTGTGAACGTAGTTTACAATGTCGATAGGGAAAATTTGTCTGGATTAAGGGAATAGTTGTATTTGGACTTAAATAGACATTCTCATTATCTATCTTAATGGTCAGTCGTTTCATCTTAGATCATTTTTACCCAAACAATATGCTAATTATCTTTTGAACGTATTGATCCAACGCTTGTTTTCATACAACGTTGAGCGGTTGATCCTACTATCCGGATTGCCCCTTAAACCTTTAAGGTAGCCCTTAATCGTTTTGTAGATCGGTTCCGGCATTTGCTGACTTATCGTTATTTTCTGTATGACATCTAACGGAATGTTTATCTCAAAAAAAGTATCCTCATTATTCGATTCCACAATGATGCGGTACTCTTCTTCACATCGATACGGCCAGCGCTTAGTAAATGGGATATCATCTAGATCTATTACCGCGTCTTTACGCTCTACATCTGCAAGTTTCTTATAGGTTACTTTTTTATGGTAAAGGTTTGGAATGGACTCCAGAATAGGAAATAGTTTTTTGGCATCAAACTCTATCAGACAGCCACTGGTGCCATTAGAAAATGTCTTCCAATGGTGTATGGTCTCATCTCCCATGGACAGGCAGACAGCAAAAAGGTTTTTTAACCCCTTTCTCCTTTTGTATTCCAAAATGATTTCCGAATCATTCCTATCATCCCATAGCTTCGGATCAAGAAGGGTAAGTTTCTTTCTGTCCAATAGATCCAATAAAATTGGAAGCGTGGTAAACCTGTTCAGCTTTTTAATGCTATCCTGCTTCATAAAGTTCAATGTTTGTTTGATAAGTGGTTAGAAAACTGCTACAGTGTTTCTAGCGTGCTTCATAAAGCGAAATGTATCTGGAGCATATCTGCCAAATGGTAACAGATAAAAGGCTGAAATCTGAGCAATTAATCTAACCGAAACTAACAAATACATTTTGATTATGCAAGAGATGGCTCTATTTAACTCGCAAACTTTATCCATTCGAATCCAAAAATATACCATAAATCACTTATGCTTGAGAAAGTATTAATATAAACACTTTATTTAATGACGCCATTTTTAACCTAGAAAAGAGCTGTCTCTCGTCTTTGCTCAATCCTGTAAGCTAGAATTACGATTTGTGTATTTTGAATTAAACTCGCTATATATGTATAATATTAAATGTGCATGCATAAACTGAGCTTAGTCAGCAGCGGGGTTTTGCGGAGGAATTGTTTTTTTTTTGTAAATCAAAACGAGTTGTTCAGGGTCCATTTCTGCGCCATTTAAGTCCCACCAAGATAAAAATTCTTCAATTTCTACGTCGGGCTCATAAACCTGACCATCTCTTTGAGTGAACTCCAGAAGGTTATTCTCGACTTTACATAGTAAGCCATAATGAGTCATCTTGCTTCCTTTCTGAAGAAATACAAATTGAGCTACGGCATCCTCAATCTTTAATCTGCTGATAATAGCATCTAGCTTCGGCGTAATTTCAAAATTAATACCTTTCCCAAGTAACTTACTAAATTCAACAATTTCATCTTTGTCGATTTTGCAGGTGGCAGGCCAATTTTCTATTTCATTTTTAAGATTGTATTTGACGCAATAGGTAACATCGAGATATTCAGACATGAACAATGACATATTCACTTGGTTGGTTCCTTGGATGGAATCATCTTTAATTCCCTCTTTGATCTCATGGTCAGATAACTTAATATTAAAATGATTGAGAATTTCTATGGCACTGATGGTACCACAGATTCCTTCAACTGCGGCAGCCCTATTGCAAACATCAGCCCTTTGCTCGAGCGTTATCCCTAAATCATAGTCCTGGATTGTATTTTTCACTTTGATCGTCATAACGTAAAAGTAAGCATACAATGGATTTCTATGCAGAATCTTTGACCACTTTTGCCATATTTAATGATTCGACTGTATTAAGTTTTGAAAAACATTGGTAAATGTTTTAGGATAACAAATCCTTAAAATTACTATATATTTTCTTTTTTATTTCCAGCTCATTAATGCCATAGATAGTGGCCAGCCCTGAAACAGTAATTTCCAGTGATTTCCTGCGGGAATCAACCTGTTCATCGAATGTAAAAGGTGAATCGGTTTCGGTCAATATATTTCTCAATGGAATCTCTTTGATGAGCAATATTGCTCTTTTACTTCTCAACATTTTATGGTTAACGGAGAAATAGTAACCGTAGCCTATCGCCTGCATTAGCACATCAATATTTCCGGTATACCAATGCATGATGATCTTACAATTAGTTTTGGATAAATATTGATGCAACAGCTCAACGGTCTCTTTGGCTGCATTTCTGCTATGTACCGTTAATATCTTATCCCCGTACTTACCTATCTCGCCAAGTATTGCTTTAAAGTTACTTAATTGCTGGGGATATTGTTCCTTGAAGTCCTGCGAACCATCCAGCCCTATTTCTCCAATAAATCTTGAATCTGCAAGAAGTTCCGTTATCAGTGGCAGATGAACTTTTTGCTGAACGGCTAGCTCAGGATGAAGGCCTAATGCCACCCGGATGTTTTTGGCTGTTTTGAACAGGTTCAGATTGGGTAGGTAAAACATTGGACTATTGGTGACTGTGATTGTTTTGATACCAGTCAAATCTTCATCCCCCGCAAGTCTTTGGATTCCTTTCACCAGATCAAGGTGACAATGGGTATCAATCAAGGGCACGTTGCTCATATCACCACGCCACTCAACAGGTTCTCCACCTCCTTCAACCCCCTTTTATAAATGGAAACATAATCGTCAACATTCTTGCCCAATGGACCTGTTGCACGAATAAGGCCTTTGATATATACCGGGTTTTGACTATTTTTTTCTACCATATATTTAAAGGCTACAATATTATCCTTTTTTGTTTTGGTATCCAACTGCGCCGCATCAAAAATATCGGTCCTGTAATCCTTAACCTCAGTTTTCCCGGCCGCCTTGAACGAGGCCAATCGGATGATACAGGGTACGCAGGTTCCGCAATGACCGTTGCCCTTGCCCTGAAAACGGCCAGAGGGATGACTACAGGACATGGTTCTTGTTTTTTCGACAAGAGAAGGGTCAGCACATTCCCTTAACATTTCGCCTTTCGTTTTGAACTGATAAGGATTGTGAAGCCTAACCCCTAAGGTCAATTTATCCAGCAGGGATTGCATCAGCTCCAGGTAGTGCGGATGGGTTGTCCGGGTGCTGTGTGAACCTGTACGCATCGGTGTTAATGGAAGATTGAGGCTGATCAAACCGTTTTCCGGGATGATCAGTGTAGAGGGCATGCCCGGATTAAGCGCAGATGCGCAGATCGAGCCCAATGTCAGAAACAAAAATGATCTTCCGCGTTCGGTCTTTTCTTCCTGTCCGAACAGGTTTTTCTTTGGGATTCTGACAAAGGCATATAGGCGCTTAAAGCTCAAAGTGGGAAAAGCATTGGTGAGCGCCTGTTCACAGAATCTCTGGTTGGGCGAAACGTCGGAGGATTTTGCATGTCCCAGAAACAAAGGCTGGATACCTTTGGACAAAAGATCAATGCCGCCGATGAAGCTGTCCATACCGCCTGAAAACAGACAGACCGTATCAGTCTGGTATGGCATGCCAAATTTTTTAAGCCTGCTTATCGGTGTTATTGCAGACATCCCGCTACGCTCGCGAAAACTGATGTTCCATAGGTCACCGCTGAGAAACCCAAATATTTTCTTTAATAGCGGCACCTGTTCATTCCATACTGTGACATCACTTACCGGGATAAACAGGTCTATTCGCCTTGTCCAACTGTCGTCTGCGGTTTTAAGGCGATCAATCCTAGTGTCAGCACCGTACATGGCACAGGCAACCACCAATAGATCCATTGCTAGTTCATTGGGTTCAAGCTTGAGCTGCTTCATGCCCATGAAAAGTTTACTCAGTTTTACCTCATCCCTGCTGCCATTGCACAATATCTTGAGGTCGGCCACCTGACCATAGTCGGCAGCGTTTATGGTAACACCGGCATCGGCATTGCCAAGTTTAACGATCATCGCAAATTTTGCCATTTCTTAATTTTCTAAGGTTCCAGCTATGCAGTCAAATGCAATCCTGTAAATGTTTTCAATTTTCTTTTCAAGTTCTTCTTTATTGCCCCGATGGGTAGCAATGATTTCAGGCATGATCTGTACCCGGACCAATCCACTGACAATCTGGTAGACGTTCTCTTCTATATCGATGATCTCCGAACTCAGCTTGTCTTTCTTGAATAGGGTCTGTCCGATATCGCAGATCACGCGTGTGGCGATGGTTTCTTCGATAAATATTGCGGTCATCACTTCAATATTTTCATTGGAAAGGCTTCCAAGATCAATCTGTTCATCCTCCGCAATCCGGATAATGGTTTGTGAGTAAGCGAGTTTGTTGATGCTGTCGTCCTGGATGTTGGCATAGGGGCTATCCTCATCAAAGATCACATCCGTGAATGCTCCTAAGACTTCCAGCAGAGGCCTATCCTGATATTCAGTAAGGTTAAATAAAACAAGTGCGTTGCCCAGATTCTCCCTAACGGTATCCAACAGGTTTACAAAGCCAGAAACTCTGGCAGCGGCAGGACGCATTCGTTTGGAAAAGGTGCCCGGACCTCCGCCCGATTTGTTCACATAACTCCTGAATGCGTCACGTAAAGCGCCGCTATTGCCATTGGAAGAATCCTTAACGTAAGAACTAAACCTGTTTCTGGCTTCTGCAAACCTGTTTTCCGCTTTCTCGGGCTGTGGTTGTTCAGGAATTTCCGGGGCATCAGGATTGTCTGGTTGGGGATTGTCATTTGGCTGGAGCGATGGCTCCGGCCCGTTTTGATCGTTTATCCAATCAGGTATTAGTGGCGTGGCCGGTCGTGGCCCGGTGCCCTGTTTTGAAGTTCCCATAAATCTATTTTAAGGACGGAGATTGCCCGGCCAGGGTTTTAAGTGCGCCTGTCGCCTGGACTTTCCAGGTTTCTAACAACTCGTTAAATCTTTCTTTGGCAGCAGTGGTAATAAAGTTCGATTCTGTGATTGCCCAGGGGCCTAAACTGGTTGCTGGTCTGGTCGCAAGAAAATCAAGAAACTTGATCTCTAAGTTCGGAAAGATCTTGATCACTCGATAAAGTCCCTTGACCTCATTAGGCTGGGAGGTCAGCCGTTCCAGTTTCTTGGCGTTTTCTATGAGCTTATCGAAGATAAGGTTGGCATCCTGTTGGCCAATCTGCTGCAGTTCTCTTTCTGCCGCATTTAACTCCATTAATGATCCCGTACCTAGTTGCTTAAGCATAGAAACTACTGTTTGGGACAGCAGATTCTCTTTATCAAAGGAAATGGCTTTCTCTTTGGAAATAAAGATATAGGGCCTGAGGTCTTCATCTTTGAGTGAAGGTTCTAGCTTGTTCCATTTCACCATTGCAGGATTCAGTGCTGTATCATCCAGTTCTGCATCTTCAAAAACCGCCGCTTCCGAATACTTGCCATCTTCCGCCCCGGAGACCTGGTTGACCAGCTCCTGATATCTTTCGTCGTTGAAAATCTCCAGCAGCATGAGTTTAGATAGAACATCCAGCCGGATCAAATCTTTCAGGCCATGAATCGCCCCTATCTTCATTCTAAGAAAAAGAGAATTGAGGAAGCGTTTGGTATTCCGGGGGTTACCTTTCAGGCCGGTTGACAGCACTGGATATAAGGTGTCGCCGACAAGTAAGGTCTTGCGCAACTGTTCTGATGCTCCGCCAAAGGCTTCTTTGACAATGTCGTAGGTAAGTTCAACGCTTTCATAGGGCAATTTTTTCTTTGATTCATATACTCCATAGATCCGTTCCATCTCTTCCATGTTATTGCCGAGATGGTTCTGCAGCATCAGGAACTTAATATAGTTTCCGGTCTGTAGCTTGTTCATTAATGGAACCCTGATGGGAATCTGGATAAGTTTCTCCAGATAGTTTCGGGTATAGTCTTTATAATCCGAGGGAAGATTCGGAAAATGGTCCCTTACGGCATATTCGATCATGCGCTCATCTGCCGAGATTACGAACACTGTGCCCTCCACAAACAGGAATAACCGAATGGCTTCAAGAATTTCAATAACGGCTTTGGGAAGGCAGCGGTCAAGATCATCCACCAGTATGATCAGCTGTTCGATTTGTGAGGTCTCGATGAGCTCCTTGAACTCTTTTCGGAAGGCATGGATTTGACTCGGTACAGTCTGTTCCTCCTCTTCCTTAAGCCATGCATCATCGCCTGAATCTTTCGCATAACCAGATACCCCAATTTTTTCACCCACACCTTTAACAAAACTTACGGCCTCTCCGACAAGGCCGGGATGGGGGATTCCAGTCATGCCGGTCCAGAGTACCCCTGCGGATACTTTTGCTACCTTCAGCCAGTTGATTCTTTTGAGCAGCGATTTGGTTAATGTTTTGATCTTTTCAACATTTGGCTGGAGTCGGGCAAGATCGGTTACGATGGTTTCCATCAGGGCCGACTTGGTGTCCTCATATCCCTGAAAAAGCCATCCATTGAACATAATGGTATGGATTTTTTTTTGTTCCTGCTTATCAAGTTTTTTAACCTTCTTCTGCAACAGGGCCAGTATTGAGGATTTGCCTACCCCCCAGTCCCCATACACACCAATTGTAAGCGGCCTCAAATGATTGTCCTTTACGATTTCATATATGGTCTCAGCTATCTTTTCATAGCCCAGGAGATCTACATCAGTTTCTTTGTCGTTCCACATATCTCTTGATATTTCTTATAATCCGGCCCGCGGTCGTGCCTGTCTTATTTTTGTGCAATGTAAAATAGATCTCAGCTGAATTTTTACGGAAACCCGTAATCAGCCAATAAATGTAAAATTTAGTTAAAGTGCAATAAAGTCTTGATTGCGAAAGTTCACTGTAAAGAAATCTTTTTAATCCTTATCACTATTGCGAATAATCAGATTTTGTTTAATGTTTGGATATATATCCTTTATATAGATTACGATTGGATAGAAAAGATTGAGGCGGTTCGGCAAAAGTCAAATTTGATTGCATAAAGCAGCCGCCTGGGAGGTGAATGAAATTGTTCATTATGTTTGAGTCCATTAATTTTTCAAAAAATTACGGAAAAGAATTTTAAAAAAAGAAAAATGGATATTTTATTTAAAATCTCCATCATCTCAGGTTTTGCAGAGTTTCCAGACCAAGATGGATAATGTTTTATTACCAAC
This sequence comes from Pedobacter jeongneungensis, assembly GCF_000633455.1. Lineage (GTDB taxonomy): Bacteria > Bacteroidota > Bacteroidia > Sphingobacteriales > Sphingobacteriaceae > Pedobacter > Pedobacter jeongneungensis_A. The sequence continues at coordinate 153,720 of NZ_AYMG01000001.1, read as the reverse complement.
CGAATGTCAAAGACCAATTGTTGTTGATTAAAATTCATGAGGAAAAGAATGGAAATTGAAACTAAGCAGGAGGTGACGACAATAAGTTTAAAAATCAAGATAAATCATTATTATGATGAGTCTCAATTCTTATCAAAGAAAACATTAAATTGCGTTAAAATTACTTATGTCTAGATCAATCTCTCAAGGTTTCGATTTTTTAATTAATTCGATTAAACCCTTAAATTCGGAACATGAAAAAGCTGCATCTCATAAAGATTCGGTAAAACGATGCTTAGAAAATAATTTTGGTTGCTCATATTTCTTTGAAACAGGATCATTTGGAAATGGAACCGGTGTTAGACATCATAGCGATACCGACTATTTTGCTAGATGTCCCGGTGGAAACTTTTACTTAGATTCATCAAAGACATTAAGAATTGTCAAAGAAGCTCTCCAACGAACATTCCCCAGAACCCCTGGGATTGAGGTAAAAAGTCCTGCAGTTAGAATACCCTTTGGCAAATATGCATCTGAAAGACTAGAATTAACGCCTGCTTATTATAATGCTTTAATTGAAACCCCTGTTGGCAAAAGACATGCCTACAATATTCCGAGCCATGATGGTGGGTGGATGAAATCCAGTCCTACTGCCCATATTGCTTATGTAAATCGAGAGGATCTACGATTAGGTGGGAAATTAAAACCGTTAATTCAACTAATAAAAGCTTGGAAGTTTTACAACGAAATCCCCATCTACTCATTTTATCTTGAATTACGGGTAACAAAATATGCCGAGTTGGAAAATTCAATAATATTTGATATCGATATAAAAAATATTATAAAATTTCTTTACGAAAATGATTTGCCTCGTATACAAGATCCAATGGGCATTTCAGGTTATGTTAACCCTTGCAAGAGCCCTGCAAAAAAAGATATAGCACTTTCAAAGCTGAAAACTGGCTATGGTCGTGTTATAAAGGCCTATAATGAACGGGATGGAAATGTGGATAATGCCTTTTATTGGTGGAACTTATTTTATAATGGGAAATTCCCAAGCAGATAGTAAATGGAAAGAATAAGAATTGTACCGTTCAAGATAAACTTTGAACAGGTAAAAACGATTGATAAATATTTAAATTGGTTCCTTTATCTAATTCTAATCTTGGGAGTAATTGTACTCACATTATCGCAAGTATTTCAAGTTGGCGAAAAAGAGAGCTATTCAGAAAATTTGAATTATGTAATTGGGATTTTTTCTCTTTTTTATTTTATCGGTGATTTGTTAAAAAAATTTTTACTTCAACTTGCTGAGCAGCGAAGAAGAAAAGATTTCATTGATAACAGTCTCAACACCAATTTGGCAGATTCTCGATCTGAAGGATACTATTCTAACGAAGAGTTCGAACCAGGAGTATACAAGATGGGCATCAACTGTTTTGAAAACTCTTTTTTCTCGATGACAATTTCGGGCAAAATGATTAAATCCTTACTAATAAAAAGTTTGCTAATAATCCTATTGTTCACGCTTTTAGTTATGGTTACTGATAAAATTACAGTTGCAACATTTTTGCAATTTGCATTACCATATACTATCTTTCAGCAAACTATTGTTGTTATAATATATTACTTTCAGGTTCAATCCATATTTAACTATTTCAAGCTTTTATTTAGTTCTGCACAACAGGAAAAACGAAACCTTTTACTCATACACAATGTAATCAATTACGAATCTACGATTTCGTGGGCAGGTATCATATTGGACGATAAATTATTCAAGAATCTAAATGAAATGCTTTCTGCGAAATGGGAAGAGATAAAAGTCGATCATGGCATTACTTGATTATTTCTATGGTATAAGAAACCTTCCTAATGTATTTCAGTCCTGTGCAAAATAATATTATTTCTTGTTCGGGTTAAGAAAAATTCATCTTTAGACATCAAAAGCTTAATTATTAATTTTCCGAACATCGAATTGTTTAGATTATCTTGAGAATCATAAGAAAAACGATTGGGGTTCTTCACCAGTGCATTTCTTAATATTTCTTCCAAGATTTCTATTTTCAATGAAGACTTTTTCCTAAGCGAAACAACTATAACTTCTTCATCTAAGTCGTGAATTATTAAATCTTCATTGTAAACAGAAATTAATTCAGTAATTTGTTTTAGAACTTCCTCGTATAAATTTGCATCTAAATAATCAGATCTTCTTAATATTGTTAAAAGTCGGTTAAGATATAATGAGAGTTCTCCTTTTTGGGCAGCATCTTTATGAACATAAAATTCCGGGTCGCTACTGAATTCTATTGCTTGGTTCCAGACATTAATCCAGTTTTTATTCTGTTTATAAAGCGTATAATCATCTTTTATACTTGAAGAACGATCAATTAAATAATTTGCACAGAAGAATTCTTGAAAGAATACATGCGAAAAACTCCACTGTCCATTCATAATATTTAACAAGCCTGTCGTTTCCTTTATTTCCCCTAAAATTTCAGTCATATCTATCCCTTCTAACTTCATAGGTTTTATCCCATCTGCTTCTTTAACAGAAAATTTATACTTATGATTTGTATGAAGAAAGTAAGATAGACGACTTAAAAAACTTTTGGTCAAAGAGGAATTTAAATTTTGATACCTATTAATATTTCTATTTAAGTCCCAATTATCAGTTAAATGATTTACAACTTCTTGGACGAGTAAAGTCAAATTATTGGGGAAAACTTTTTTTGTGAGAAATACGCCAATTGATAAACTGAGTAGCAAGGGATTTGATAGTAGAGACAATAAAGACTTATTTTCGCTAATAGTATTATAAAATTGTTTACTTGCATATCTGTCATCAATTAACCTATGGCAATATTCAAGTATCTGACTTTGTGAGAACGGCTCTATCCTGATTTTCTCAAATTTTTTCAGTTCCTTTGACTTCAAGGCGGATATATCTCTCGATGAAATGTAGATTCGATAGCTTTTTTTCTGTACCTCAAGAAAATCTATCCACTGCATAAATTTTGGTACATGTCTATGTTCTATTTCGTCCAACCCATCAAATAAAAACAGAAACCTACCTTCCCGCTCAGTTGAAACAGCGTATGCAGGATCGATTTGAGAATACAGTGAGGTAAAATACTTGTGTATGTTATTCGCATGAGAATCAAAATTCAAATCTCTCAATTGGATGTATACTGGCAAAAGGGTGCCATTGCCATTCTTTTCATTTATTTTAAGAAGTTCAAAGGTTAATTTTCTCATTAATGAAGTCTTTCCTGAACCCGGCCCACCCAATATCAGTAACCGGCTGTAAGTACTAAGCTTTTTATAACTTAAAAGATCTGGAACTAAGCTTGAACTAAACTTTAGAAATGGTGTAATATAATGATTATCAAGATGGGTAAAAAGTGTATGATAAAAATTTTCGGATTTCTTAGTCTGCATTAAATATGCTTCAACCCAGTCTTTACTTGGCTTTGAAATGGACTTATCAAGATATTGTAAGGGTATTCCATCTGGATCGACTTCTATAAAAGAGGTATCATCTATATCTTTGTTAGGCGATAAAATTTTTGCACCTCCATAAAATGCTCCTGCGAGAACTACGTCAGCTACCGTAAAATGAAAATGTCGTGCAAACATCTGATCATACTGTTCAGATTCGCTTTCATCAAATACAATTTGATTATCAAAATTTGGATGTTGCTGAAATACCCCATCCTTAATCTCAAGCGGCAGAAAGTGTCTCATACTTTTTAGGATTTTAATTCAGTAATGTGAGCATCATAGAATTTCATCCAAATCTCTTCACACCCACAGTTTGTCATATTCATTCTCGTTTTTTGAATAATGTCGTCAACTTCGTGTATTGGATTTTTTTTTAATAATTGTGTCTTGAATGTGCTGATTCTCTTTAAATGCCCCATACCTGAAAAAAGCGGAATATATTCTTTCTGTATAAGTTTCAGTGACTCATCAGTATAATCGTATCCACGGTTCATGAATTTAAAAAATCTCAACAGTACACTCGCTTTATTGTAAACAGGGTGTTCCGCGGTCAAATCCTTTACAATATGAATAATTTTATTTTTTGAATCAACTATCCCTCTGCCAGACGGATCTATATAAAATTTATTTATGGGATCATAATAGACAGAATTGCAAGCGAAATCTCTAATCTTGTAATCTCGATTTAAATCTGAGCCAAACGTTGCGGAGGTAGTCCCCGGAGCAAAAAGAAAGAAATTCTTCAAATCAATACTCGGATCATATTTGTCCTTACAAGCAACACTAATGAAGCCATTCTGTGGTGATCGACTATAATTTCGGTCGCCATACATCGATTCTATTAATGGTATGATCAATTTAAAAGGCATACTAGTAACCAAGTCAACATCATTTGCCGTATTACCATTGATAACATCTCTGACAGTACCACCCACTAAATATATTTCATATCCTCTTGACCAAACTTCTGTTATCAAATCCATATAAGTTGGACCTGGTGGAATTCTTGTCTCCAGAATATTGTTGAATGCCTCAACTTCTGGAACTGATGCCTCTATTGTCAACCCTGAAGCTTGGAATTGCTCCCAATTGGCAGATTGCCTTTTTAAAGGATTTTTTGGCCTAACCTTTAGGTAGTCATTGATAAAAGTCGTGTTTCCGAATTGATTTTTGATAAGAAGTTCATCGGAAAGGCCATATCCAATAAACTCGCCTTCCATTTTAGTAAGGCCAGTATACGTTACAACCATTTCACCCGGTCTTGGGGTAATGCAATCAGGTAATTTCATTTTAGAGCGTTATAAAGAATCAAATTTAATTGATATGATTCAATTTTTTAAATATAGAAATTAATGGTAATAAAATACAAAATGATCTTGTTTTACCTAATATCATTTTTGAGTGCTGACGGAATATATTTATCCTTATTTGAAATATATTTTAGTATTACAATTTTCATTTTATCTAAAACCGTGTATAGCTAAGATTCTTTCTCCTTCCAATTGAAATAAATTTTCAGCAGGCAACACCAGATCTATAAGTGGAAAATGACAGACGGGTGCTTAGCACTAAATTAGGTATTATGCAAGCCAAAAAGGAAGGCCGTTGTACATGAAAGCACCTCTTGAATAGATTAATAGAATTATGAAAATGAGAGAAAAATATATAATACCAAAAGTGCCGCAGAAAAGATAATGCGATGGGTTCGCAAATGTAACTTTTCTAAAAACAGCGAGTTACGAGCAAAAAAAATGCGACAAAATCATTAAAAAATGTCTTTGTTCCATAGGGGAAGCTAATAGTCTCGAGCCTTCTAAGATGCTTCGTCTTGCTGCTTTCTTGGAGGTTGGTCTTTCAGCTATCAATTAATCTGTTGAGACAAATGAATTATAGACTCTTTTCCTTAATTCAATTCATTTTTGTAAATTTGCTTTGTAATATTTGAGTCCGAAAACAGTCATTTTGACAGTTAGTGAGTCGGATTTATGTTTTTCAAGTATTTGATAGTCAGAAAGTTATTTAAATAAAACTTGTTCTGGTTTCGTCGGGACCACAAAACGTTAAGCCTTTGGATAAAATCTAAAGGCTTTATTATTTTATTTCCCGCACCTGACTCCTTTAAAACCTTCCTCTAACAAAATATTTAACTTCCCAAAATAGGTTTTTAATATCTAATTAAAAATTACTGCAATTTCTACCAATTTAGTCTGTCTATATTTACAGTTTTATTAGAATAACGGTGAATTTTTGGTGGTATTAAGCATTAATTTAAGCTTTTTGTTGAAATTATAGGTTAATATCATTTGTTTTACTACATGAATGATGTTAGATTTGATAATCAACAATTCCTAAGAGAAACCAAATAAAAGAAATTGGCAACTACAATATTCAGGTCTGCAATTGCAAAACATTCGATATTTTGGATATTATACTGGCTATACGAAATAGCCATCGTTTTGGTATTGGATGCCACAAAGCTTTTATGGCAGGAAACCATTTTAATGGCTATTTTAAACACTTCTGTATTTTATTCCAGTGCTTATTGGGTAATGCCACAAAGAGGAAAGCAGATTTCATATTTTAAATCGATTAACAAGATTCTTTTAGTGCTGTGTAGCTATTTGGCTTTTAAAACAGGAATAACTGTATTATTGTTACATCTCAATATAGTAGAACATACAAACTTATATGAGAACTCTTTCGCCTATATTATATCGGCAATATGGCGGAGCAGTTACTTTATTTTTCTTGGAATAGCATTTTGGTTTTCCCGGATGTCGATTTTAAGTGAGCAGGAATTAAGAAAAAAGGAGGTAGAAGAGCAAAAATTAAAGATGAGTATTCTGGATATGAAAATCGCATACTTTAAATCGCGAATCAACCCACATGTACTTTTTAACGCGCTAAACTTCTTATATTCTGAATCGCTTGATTTATCTAAAGAACTTTCAAAAGGAATACTAACACTGTCAGAAATCCTGCGATATTCTTTAAGGGATATCGAAGATGATGGAAAATCGTTGTTGGTTGAAGAGATTGCGCAGATCAAAAATTTGATTCTTTTAAACCAGTTCAGGTTTGGAAAGGAAATCCATTTTGTACATCAGGAAAAAGGAGTTACCAAAACACATAAAATAGTACCGCTAATTTTAATAACACTTGTAGAAAATGCCTTAAAGTTTGGTGAAATGACAGATGAACACAACCCCATTAAGCTTAACATTGAGGTAAATAACGGGAAGTTGCTTGTCTGTTTAGAAAACAAGAAAAAAACGGAAACTTTACTAAGTGTTGAAGGATATGGAATTGGCCTTAAATTTATAACTTACCAACTTGACCGATATTATCAAAAAGATTACCTCCTAAAAATCGATGATAAAGAAGAGTTTTATACTGTTAAACTGGAAATAAATATTTAACATAAACAATGTCCCACCATGATAAAATGTTTAATTGTTGATGATGAGCCTCACGCCATAGAAGTACTCAGGAAATTTTGCCAGCGAACGCCATACCTCGAAATTGCTGGTACTTTTAATAATGCCATCGAACCGATAGCACTCATCGAAAGTGAAAAAATAGACCTGATTTTTTTGGATATCAATATGCCCAATTTTACCGGTTTAGATTTTGTGAAGAGTTTTGGCAATAAAGTGAATATTGTTTTAACAAGTGCATATTCTAATTATGCAATAAACGCATTTGATAACGATGTGATAGATTACCTGTTAAAACCTTTTTCTTTCGAAAGATTCCTGATCGCCACACAAAAGGTAATCAATCGGTTATCAAAGCCAGTTGCAGCTGTAGAACATGCCAAACCTGAAAAAAGCGAGCATATCTTTGTAAAAACGGATAAAAGTAAAATTGTAAAAATCAATTACGACGAAATCGTTTATATTGAAGGGCTTAAAAATTATATTTCCCTTTATTTAACAGGTAACAGAAGGGTGATTACACTTTTGAATATGAAAACACTCGAAGAAAAACTCCAGTTACATGGGGTGTTGAGGGTTCATAAATCCTACCTGATTGCTCTTGATAAAATCATTTCATTAGATGGTGGCGTGGTTAATTTATCTGGGGCCGAAAAACCTATCCCGATAGGAAGTACTTTCCGTACTTCGTTCCTGGACAGTTTAAAAGGAAGGATGTTAACATAAAGACTATTTGATGATCCGATCCATATCTTTTTTATTTACAATATTTTTAAGTACATATTCTTTGGCCCAATCTGTTTCTGCACCAAGAGCCTATTTAAATTCGGCTTTGGCATTAATGAAATCGCATTCCATTCGCAAGAACGAACTTAACTGGACTTCTATTTATGAATTTGCTTACAAACAATCTGAAAAATGTACTACTATAACTGAATTATACCCGGTTATAGATAGCACTTTAACCATGTTGAATGATCAGCATTCTAGTTTCTATGCGCCCGAAAAAGTAGCAGGATTATTCAAGGGGTATAAGGCAAATGGTGAAGAACCACCAGTGGTAAGCGCGAAAACCATCAAAAATGGATATGGCTATTTAAAGGTTCCACATTTCTATTTTGCCAATAACGAAGAATGGGAAGAATTTGTGGCAGATGCTTACCATAAGATAAAAAAGCTGGATGGTTTAAAGCCAAAAGGCTGGATAATTGATTTACGTGATAATGACGGAGGAATGCTCGCGCCTATTTTAGGTGCAATAGCGCCATTTATTGAGGGATCGAAATCCATAGGGATAAAAGATGCGGATGGTACCATTAAACATTATTACTATTCGGCAAATGCTGTTAAATATGGCGATTCGGTTGTTTATCAGTTTAAAACACCCTTAATTAAACTCAGTAGTAAAACAAAGCCTGTTGTAGTGCTGATCAATAATCACACAGGTAGTTCGGGAGAGTTTGCTGCAGCAGCCTTTATAGGAAGGCCAGATACAAAACTTATGGGGTCAAAAACCAATGGTTTAACCTCTTCCAATACAGAGTTCAAGCTTGCTGATGGAGCCTATCTTGTAATTACCAATGGTACATTGGTAGATCGTAACAACTACGAGTACAAGGAAGTTGGCGCGGGAATAAAGCCGAACATCGAAATACCAAAAAAGGACCTGAATACCGACAAAATATTTGATATGGCAATAAAAGCAATGAAGTAGTTAGGCATATTTTAGCACTACTTTACCCATTCGGTTTTTATCGTTAAACGCCATTTCTATAAATGGACCTAAATTATCCAGTTGATAAATGTTTTCGATATTTACTTTTATCCTGCCGCTCTTTAAATCTTCAATTCCGTTTAAAAGATCTCTTGTATTGCCCAGGCAGTTGCCTATTAACTGCACATTTTTCATAATCATGTGGGCAAGCAGATAACCAAGAGATGCGCTACCCGGCTGATTTAAGGCTATAAATTCGGGCTTTTGTTTATATAAGCCACAGGTAATATACTTTCCGTTTACATTAACAAAAGGAAGTAATTTTTCAAAAAATACATCCGAAAATGGATCAAACACAACATCAAAACCATTATTTAATCCATTTGATTTTCTGAACGCTGTTTCAAGGTCTTCAAGTTGGTTGTATAAAACCACCTCGTTTCCTTCTTTTTTCAATGCATCAAATGTATTCAGACTACTTGTAAGGATTGTAGGCAAATATCCTTTCATTCTAAGTGCTTCAATAATAAATAGGGAGGTGTTAGAACTTCCCGAAGTAACCAATATCCTGCTGTTCTTCTTTAATTTTGCCTTTCTGATCATAGCGTAAGAGGTTTGAAGCCCTATAGATATGGAGGCAGCGACTTCATCACTTAAACCATCATCAATTTTGATTAATTTATCTTCAAGCAGAAATTCATAAGCCATCGAAGCCCGGTTTGAGGGGATACCTTTGCGCGAAACACCCCGCAATGGTTTAATAAAATAATCGCAATTTGGAATTACCCTGTCCCCTACCTTAATCGATCGTACTTTTTTACCTACTCCTACAACTTCAGCAACAAAATCAGACCCAAAAAAATGATGGCCCGATGGAGATTGTTTTAAATTGTTGTTAAGCGTAAATAACATAGATAAATCTCTGAAATTTATGGATATTGCTTTTTTTGAAACGAGAACCTTATAATCTCCAAGTTTATCTTCATCATCAGGAATTGGTTTCGGTGTTTTTAATATCCCGAAATTGAAAGGTTGATGATGAATCAGGGTCGAATACTTAAATCCAAGCCGTTCTGGGCCATTTGGAGGGAATAATGCAAGTGATTTCATATTACATCAGAAATATTTTGGTCCATGAAGTTTCTTTAGGTGTTAACCGCTCATTAAGCCTAATGGCGACTGCCCCTAAGCCGGCTTCAAAAACAAAAGGAGATTGATAGGGATTAATTTCTTCGTATTTTGTCGAAAAAAGCGAGAACTGTTGCTTTGTAAATTCTTCGCACCAGGTATTTTTACTAATCGCAGAAAGCTTTTGTAAAAGCAATAACTGTCCCGCAAGTCCATGCCTCAGCCCAATTTCCATTTTATCGGTTTTATAGTTTTTTGTTTTTTCGGTCGCAATTTCGAAAAGCTCTCCGCAAAGGGTATGTAAAGCATTGTCCTTAAACAGGGCAGCAAGGGTATAAAGTAAGCACAACACGCCAAAATCGCCATAACTCCAGCTTTGGCTAGCCGAATAGGTAGGCGTTGAACCTGTTTTTTCAATTTTTATGGGGAATACAGATTGTTCTGATAATGTAATTTGCTCTTTTAAATATTTTAAAGTTTGATCAAGTAAATCCCAAATCTGGTCTTTTTGCTTAACCCTATCGTCGGTTACTGCTTTACTGAGTACGAGTGCTGTACCTGTTATGCCATGGGCTATGCCCAGGTTAACATGTGAAAAAAAGCGGTTGGGTTCGATAATCCGCTGTCGCGTGATCTGGTTTTTTTCTACACCATTAATCAAAGCAGAGAGGATACCATTAATGTATCCTGTATTTGCCATATCGGCTTTTTGATTTAAAAAATAAGATAGCGGGCCAGAACAGCCAAATAAAAAATCGGTATGCCCTAAATTAGCCTGAAGTGTTGCGCCCTTGAATATGATTTGATCAATATCTGTTAATTCTGTTAAAACCGAATCATCAAAAACCTCCTGTTCTATTAAATAGGCAATTACAGAGGTAAAGCCCGAAAGCCCGGTACCCATTGAGGTATTGGTGAGTGAAGAACTACTGGAAGATAGTCTGTCAAATACATCTGCAACAATATCGAAAGTCCTATCAGTATTCAATAGGTCTTTGTTAAGCTGAGAAATGAGGTGCTGACAAATGCAATGGCCCATTGAACCAGCCAATAGCGAATCGCCCGAATAATCGCTTTTTTGAAGCGAATCGGAAAACAATGTAGGGTTAAACATATAGGGAGAGGTGATCGGTTGAATAAAAAAGGATATCCGGTTTTTTCAGGGATACCCTTTTAGGTTTTTGAAATTAGCTACATGAGTAGTGGATACTATCGCTTTCAAATGCTTCCTCTTTTGGTTTAGGCTCGATAGTTACTTTTGTGCAGCAAGTGAAAGTAACACCACCTTGAATTTGGTCAAGATTTGAATCGTCTAATTTAGAGATTGATTTTTTGTTCAATGACAATTTTCTGTCTGTTAAGTTTTTCTTTTTCATGTTGTTGTTTTTTAATTGGTTCTAATTATTTACCACAAGAATAGTGTACACTGGTATCTTCAGCTAACTCTTCTGAAGCTTTTGTTTTGATTACAACTTCTGTGCAACAAGTGAAAGTTGCGCCACCTTGAATTTGGTCAAGATTTGATTCGTCCAGGTTAGAGATCGCTTTTTTGTTCAGTGACAATTTTCTGTCTGTTAAATTTTTCTTTTTCATGTTTTTTGATTTTTATGGTTATAGATTTAATTGTTTTTAACTTTATTAGCTCCCGCAAGAGAAATGGATGACAGTAGTTTCTGGTTCTTTTAATATATGTGCATCACCAACCTTTGTACAAAGGCAGAAAGTATTCCCACCCTGAACCTGGTCAAGTGCCAAATCGTTCAAATTTGAAATGGCTTTCTTTTTTAATGAAAGTTTCCTATCTGTTGAGTTTTTCTTTTTTTCCATTGCTGAGTTTCTTTATCGTTTTGACAAGGGTAAAATTATGGCGATTGCAGCCTGGTATTTATAGTTAGAATTAATCATTTTGAGCAATCAAAATAGTAACTGCCGAAAACTGAGGGTACCTCTCTTATGCTTATCTTGCATGATGTAATTCGCTAACAGCCTAAACCTTAAAAACATGTCAAACTTTAAAAACAACTATTCATTTACAGATAATTTTGTAGTCAGGCTCCCTGTTTTTCCTTACCAGACAGCTTATACGGGAGAAGAAGTGAAGACTTATTTCAAAACCTCCGAATTGTTTAGAGAAGCTGTTTTTCTCGCTTCACCTATTCTTTATGCGGAGGCAGATAAATGGATAAATAACCAAATAGAATCAAAACAGGAGGCCGACAAGATTTTGGTATCCTTAACAAAATACCTGATCAGGATGAGTACGAGGTGTACACCTTTTGGACTATTTGCTACCTGTTCTTCGGCAAAATGGGAAAATCGGAACGACTCAGCAATCAGTGATAAATTATCCCGGAAAACAAGGTTCGATATGCTCTATCTGTGCGAGTTGGCAAAAAGTTTAGAACAGCACGACAATATCAGGCACGCTTTAAAATATTATCCAAACAGTTCAATTTATCATCTTGGGGATGAAGTGCGGTATGTAGAATATCGTGTTACAAATGCTAAAAGGTTTCACCAGATTAGTTCGGTTTTACGGTCGGAGGAGTTGCTGGCACTTTTAAATGCTTCAGCAGATGGAAGTACAATCAAAGTGCTTGCTGATGTTATTCAGCAATTAGGATATAGCTTCGAAGAAGCACAAGAGTTTGTAGAAAGCTGTATATCATCGCAGGTTTTAACAAGCGAACTGGAGCCGGAGATTACCAACGAAGATGTGCTGCAACAGATTATCAATATTTTAGAAACAATTGCTGCACAAGGAGTAGATATCGCTTTCGAATTAAAAACATTGCAGCAGTTGCAACAGCATTTACAGGAGCTTGACGGAACCGGTACCAACCAACCCGAAGCTTATCGCTCCATTATCGAAAATGCAAAGAAACTGAATGTTCCCATCAACGAAAAGTTCTTCTTTCAAACAGATGCCTTCCGCAAAGAGAACCAGCTTAGTCTTGATAAAGGGATGCAGGAAGATATTTTAGAAGCACTTCATGTGCTTTCTGCAATTAATCCGGTAAAGGAAAATAATAACCTTCAGCAGTTTGCGAAGAAATTTTATCAAAGGTACGAAGAAAGAGAAGTACCCATTCTTGAAGTGCTCGATACAGAATCAGGCATAGGTTATCTGGCAAAACAAAAAAATGGTTATTCACCCTTAATTGATGGGCTAACGTTAAATAAAAGATATACTGATGCACTAGGGATGGATATTTACCAGCAGGAACTTTTTTTGATAGCTAAGCTGGAAGAGGCCATGAGAAAGGGGCTTAAAGAAATTGAAATAACCCGCGACGATTTAAAAGCCGCTGGAATTGATGTGATCAATAACGACCTTCCAAATAGCATGTCGGGTATAATTTATCATTTAGGAGGGCAGAAAATTCATATAGAATCCTTTGCCGGTAGCAGTGCGATAAATGTGCTTGGCAGGTTTGGACATGCAGATGAGCAGATAAAAGAGACCATTCTCGATATTACCAGGCATGAATCGGAATTGGAAACAGATGCTGTGATTGCAGAAATTGTTCATTTACCCGAAAGCAGGGTTGGAAACATCCTGTTGCATCCTAAGTACAGGAAATATGAAATTCCATATCTGGCCAAAAGCTCAGCCAGTCCGGAAGATACCATTAACCTGCAGGATATTTTGGTATCGGTAAGCAGGGGAAGGATTGTTTTAAGATCAAAAAGACTTAAAAAAGAAATCCTCCCCAGATTAAGCAATGCACATAACTATGTGTATAATGCCCAGCCGATATATCAGTTTTTATGCGATATGCAACAACAAACAGGAAGAAGGGGTTTGTCGTTTAACTGGTTCGATTTAGCTAAAAAGTACAAGTTTTTACCTAGGGTAACAGTTGGTAATTCAATTGTTTCATTGGCAACGTGGACGCTTAACAAGCAGCACATGGCTGATTTTTCAAAGGCCTCTAAAAATACAACCGACCTGGAATCGTGGTTGAAACAGCTTGGACTGCCTGAAATTGTAACACTTGTAGATGGCGACAATACCCTTTTAGTTGATTTTAGGGAGCAAAACTCCATTCAGTTGTTTTTAGACCTGATCAAAAAGCGCGAAACCTGTATCTTAAAGGAACACCTGGTGGCTAGCGGGGATTATCCGTTTAAGGATGCCAAGAACCAGACTTATCTTAATCAGCTTATTGTTCCGATTGTTAAAAAGCAGCAAGCTAAAACTGCATCTACAGGGCGAACGGAGGCCGATGTACAGAAAGCCCAGAGAACATTCTCTATCGGTTCTGAATGGTTATATTTTAAATTTTATTGTGGTGCCCAGATTAGCGAAAGGGTTGTAGCAGAGGCTCTTGCTCCTTTAACACAAATTTTAAAAGAAAAAGGCCTGATTAAAGAATGGTTTTTTTTAAGATTTGCAGATCCAGACCTGCACCTTAGGGTAAGGTTTAAGCTAACTGCAGTTGAGCGGATTGGTGAGGTGATCGCGATTGTAAATGAAAACCTATCACATTTTACCAGTAAAAAACTGATCTATAAGGTTACAACAGATACCTACGAAAGGGAAATTGAACGTTACGGAGATGAATATATCGAAAGGGCTGAAGAGATTTTTCACTACGATAGCGATAGTGTAGTGCAGGTTTTAGGAAATATTGAAGGCAGTGAGGGCGAAACCATCCGATGGCTGTGGGGAATGAAATCGGTAGATGCCCTTTTGAATGACTTTAACTTATCAACTGAAGAAAAGCTTATTTTCTTAACTCCTTTGAAAAGTGGTTTTGCTAATGAATTTAATGCTGATAAGAGTACAAATATGCAGATCAACAAGAAATACCGCGATTTTCGTAACGAAATTTATGATATTATGGGGAGCAATAAAGAAAATGAACATCCCTATCAGCCATTGTTTGAAATTATCGAAAGCCGTTCTAAGCAGATTGGCGAAACCGTTATTCCAAAAATGCGTGCTTTGACAGATGTAAAAGAAAATCAACGGAAATTGTTCGATCTATTGGCCAGTTTTACCCATATGCACATTATTCGCCTTTTTCCTTTTCAGCAGAGGTTACACGAAATGATTATATATGAGTTCCTTTACACTTATTATAAAACACAATTGGCGATAAAAAATGGTAAAACAAAAGAAAGTGCATTGACCTTGGCATAGTAAGTCAGATCATGTTTTATCAATAAAGAAGGGCCAATTTGGCCCTTCTTTATTATTGTTGGTCGCAATCGCGACCTCTTAGCAGCGTATCTGCCTGGAATTATAAGTTTATGGTTTCACCAATTTCTGGTAATAGTAACGTTTTCTTTTCGCGCTCAAATTTATCCACAGCAACTTTGGTATCAATTTCAATTACCGGGAAGGTATTATAGTGCACACCGATTACTTTATCGCAATTAAAATATTTAGTGGCAATTAATGCATCATCAACATCCATGGTATAGTTTCCACCGATAGGTAAAATGGCATAATCCAGGTTATAAATATCGGCCAAAACCTTCATTTCGATGGTTAAACCCGTATCACCTGCAAAGTAAATTTGTTTGCCATCCACTTCCAGCACAAAACCGGCAGGATTACCGCCATAACTTCCATCAGGTAAACCAGAAGAATGTGTAGCAGGCACCATACGTACCGCCCCCCAATCGAAGGTAAATTTACCGAAATTCATTCCGTGCACTTTTTCTACCCCTTGTTTTGTAGCCCAGTCAGTAATTTCCGGCATTGCGATAACAGTTGCCTGTGTCTGTTTAGCCAGTGCAACCAAATCGGCTACGTGGTCGCCATGACCATGACTCACCAGGATATAATCAGCTTCGATCGATTTAATATCGATATGTTTAGCTAATGGATTGTGTGATATAAACGGATCGAATAATAATTTTTTGCCACCAGCTTCAAGCAGGAAGCAAGATTGACCATAATAGGTGTATTTCATGATTATAGTATCAAGTGTGGAGATTTATGTAGATTTTAACGATATTATTGCCCAAACATGCCGCCTAAGCCACCCAGCATATCTTGCGCAGATGCCTGCATTTCGGCAGCACTAACCTGCTCGGCACTTGCCATGGCTTTGTTAATCGCGGTTAATAATAATTCTTCCAGTTCTTCTTTATCGGCGCCTTTTAAAAATTCTTCATCAATAGCAATTCCGGTAATGGCTTTGTTTGCTGTTGCAGTAATTTTTATAGCTCCATTTTCAACTTCGCCATATACCGATATGGTATCTAAGCGCTTTTTAATTTCTTCGGCTTTTTGTTGAGCCGCAAATAATTTATCGAACATAACAGTTTTGTTTTATAGTAAAACTAAATCCGGCCTAAAATAGTATTGGCTTCATCAAGAAAGCGCTCAATTTTTTTAGTGCCTATAAAGCTTTTAAGGTTTAAAGTTGTTGTTTTGTTTTTGGCAGGTAAGAAAATCTCTGCCCTAACTTCGGTACCTGAATAAATAAGATTAGTTGTTTTGCGGATCACCTGAAAGCGGATCAGGTCATCAAACGGATATTCTTTTTTAAAACGACCAGCAAAAGTGGAACGGATAATTTTTCTTTGGCTTTTATCAAAACGGATATTGGAGGTTGCTGCAAAAAGAAGCGCTAAGCCAATTGCCGCTGGAAAATAGGTGAGGAGTATTTTTTGAACAGATCCTTCGTTTGCTAAAAAATCGGGACTAAACAATATCGCAACAGTAGCGCCGATCAAAATCAAGCCAACAATAAAACTTCCTATCTTATTATCACGCAAAAGGTAAATGCCTCCTTCTTCTCTAAAAAATCTAAAATCGTAAATGGTCTGTTTAGGGATTACAGGTGCATTGGCGAATACCAGCTCATCAATTTTTGGTAATACCTCTTGCTGATAAGCAATCAGATTGGCATCATTGGCTTTGCCATATCCGGAAGAAACAAGTAAGCCTCTGCCGTGCCTGTTACTTTTTTTGAACAGTTTATAATTGAAACCGCTTCCGAGTATTTCGTATGGTTCTACTGAGGCAATATCATCAAAAGGGATTGATCCTGTAGGCAAAAACGCAATCTTTTTATATAAAACCCTGCTGTTGCCATCAAAAATTACTTTGGTTTCAGCAATAAAAATCAGCAGTAAAGGAATTAATAATAGGAAGCCATAATACCCTGCGGTAAGGCCAGCAGAATAACCTTGTACCGATCTCGATAAATAGAAAATAAAGGCCGCGATTAATACAAAAAAAATAAGCCCAACTATCCTCAAATTTCTTTTAGGATAGATGGTTAATGTACCCGGCCCAATAGTCCATTTTGTTTTTGCCATAAAATTAATCTTCGTCAGAACCAGGCAAACTTCCGTTGCCATGGTAAGCACCCTTACGGATAATCGGCATGTCGAAGTGTTTATAAAGATCATCGAGATGCATTAAACTTCCGTTGGTCAGGTTGCCTAAAAACACAATAACAATGTTTTTGTTTAGATCTCTTACGTAAATATGGCGGAAACCATGCCACCAGCCCGTATGATACACCACTTTGTCCATTTTTTCGCCATCGAACATTCTCCAGCCGTAACCGTAGTTAAAGTGTCCATTTACAGGTTTATTGTGGCCGGTATAGGCGGAATCGAGGCTCTTTTGGGTTAATAATCTTCCGTTTTTTAAGTATTTGTCGAAAAGCACTAAATCGTGCACGGTACTATAAATCCCTTTATCTCCAACCGGGCCATCCAGAAAGTTCTGTGCTACCGAATAGCGCCAGGTACGGTCGTGACCAACCACATCAACAGGGATTTTTTCGTATTCGGTTGTGCTATATACGTGAGTATGCTTTAATCCTGCCGGTTTAAAAACATGCTCCATCATATACTGCGAATAACGCTGTCCGGTTACTTTCTCTATAATCGCACCCAAAACCATAAAATTTGAGTTATTATAATGAAAACGGTTATCGGGTTTGGTATAAGGATTAGGTTTACGTTCGGCAATCACATCCATTACTTCCTGGTTGGTTACCCCTTTTTTCATGTTCCGTTTTTCTTTACGCCAGATATCGTCGATAAAGTACACGTAATTCATCATGCCGCTGCGGTGCGAAAGCAATAACTTCACCGTGATACCCTCGTAAGGAAAATTAGGGAAAAACTTTTTTACGTTGTCGTTTAACGAAAGTTTTCCTGCTTCTACCAATTGCATAATGGCCGTACCGGTAAAGGTTTTGGTAATCGAAGCCAATTCAAATTCAGAGTTGATGGTTAGGCTGTCGCGGTGCAGGTAATCGGCCCATCCAATCGCTTTTTCATAAAGGATTTTTCCGTCTTTGGCTACCAGCATATTTCCGTTAAAACCAAATTTCTTGTGCAGGTTATCTACAAAATCAGCAATCCATTTGTCGCCTTTTTGTGGATTGTATACTAATAAAAGGCTGTCTGCTTTATCGTCTTCTTTAGTGCGTATCTTTTTTTCAGCTGCCTTTTTTTCTTCAGCTTTTTTGCCTGAACATGCGGTTAGTAAAGTTGCGGAGAGGGCTAATGCTGAACATATATATCGAAAATTCATTTATATCAGGGATAGTGTATTTAAAACCCGAAAATTAAAGAATTTTAGACGGTAAAAACGAAAGAGTTTTACACATTTTCGCATTTTTGATTGTACCAGCACTCAAATAAATGGCCTTTGCTACCATAAACAGGATCGCTATCGGGATTTTTTACCTTGGCAATGTCTTCATCCGCTTCCGGACGCTCTTCTGCCCTGCCATATTTCATATTATATTCTGCACCATTTGGATAAGCACCAACTACCGTAAAGTCGTCGCTGGAGTTTAATTTTTTATGGGCTACACCTGCCGGAATGATGATCACGTCACCTTTATCCAGCTCAACACAAACACCATGTTCTCCTCCAAACTGTACATCAGCCTTGCCGCAGAACACGCCCATTACTTCATGTGTATTGCTGTGGTAATGGTGATAATCGAAAATGCCATCAACCCACGAATTGGTGTAGCCATTCTGTGCAAAAACCTTTCTGATCACTTCTTCGGTATCATCAGGATGCAACCTGAAAGTACCTTTATATATCATTAATGGCAAAGTAGGGTTATTGGGGAAATTGCCATTCTCTTCTATCTTGTGCGCAACCAGGTAAGCTTCTTGTATCAATTTTTCTTTGTCCATGATTTGGGTGTTTTAATAATTAACAAAGGAATTGGAAAAGGGTTTCGGGATTTGATGAATAGCTTTTTTAATTATCCCGCAGATTTAAGAAGATCAGCGCAGAGCGGTTCTACTTGTGCATAAACCAAAGTTATAATTTTGATAATTACGGAGATTATGGTATTTTTAATTAATCATCCTGATTTAAGAATGCCATTAAATTTTGATATTATGGATGAGAACGATATCTCCTATCTGATTAGGGGGGCAATATTTACAGTTTACAATGCATTAGGCCCTGGTTTATTAGAATCTGCTTACGAAACAGTGCTATCCTATGTTTTAACTGAAAATGGCCTAAAAGTTAAACAGCAAGTACAATTACCAATAGTTTTTGAAGGCATAATATTAGATACAGGCTATCGCATAGACTTATTGATAAATGATTTGGTGATTATTGAAATCAAATCTGTAGAAACAGTTGCTCCGGTACATCATAAGCAAGTGCTCACATATCTCAAGCTTTCAGGCTTAAAGCTAGGATTGCTTGTTAATTTTAATTCTTCAAACATATCTGAATCTATCTGGAGAAAAGTAAATGGTCTTTTGTGAATGTTTTCCCGCAGATTTAAGAAGATTAACACAGACCTAGGTATTTTATCTGCGTTTTTTGCGGTATCTGCGGGAAAACTTAACAAATTAAAGGGCTTTTCATGCATTCACAATGACAAAAAGGATCTTACTTCTGGCTTGCTGCCCAGGCATCCATTTTGGCTTCAAAAACCGATAAAGGGAAAGATCCGTCTTTTAACACTGCGGTATGAAAAGCGGCAAGTTTAAATTTTGGTCCCAGTTCTTTTTCATATTTAGCCCTTAGCTCGCGTATTTTCATCGCACCGGTTTTGTAACCTAAGGCCTGTGCAGGCATGCCCATGTAACGTTCTATTTCTGCGGTAGCACCTTCAGTACTGATGGCTTCATTATCCGTCATGTATTTAATGGCATCTTCCCTGCTCATATTCTTGCTATGGATGGCCACATCAACCACCAAGCGAATGGCGCGGTGCATCTCATCACCCAATGCGCCCATGTGCTGATAAGGATCCTGATAAAGCCCCAGTTCTTTACCCAGCGATTCGCAATAAAGCGCCCAGCCTTCTACATAGGCATTGTGTCCACCAAAACGGCGGAAATTTGGTAACGATTTGTTCTCCTGCGTTAAAGAAATCTGGTAATGGTGACCAGGGATAGCTTCATGAAGAAAAAGCGATTCCATGCCCGAAGTAGTATTGAATGTTTTGGCATCCAAAATCGGCACGTAAAAGATGCCTGGACGTGAACCGTCTGCTGAGCCCTGATTATACTCCGCACTGGCTGACGCCGCCCTGAAAGCTTCGGTCTGACGGATTTCGAAAGGTGTTTTAGGCTCTACCTCAAACATTTTTTTGAGATTAGGTTTCATGCGCTGGTGAATATTCTCAAAAGCAGCTAAAATTTCTTTCGACGTTTTATAGGGCATGAATTTTTTATCCGTTTTCATGTATTCGAAAAAGGCCTTTAAATCGCCCTTAAAACCAACCAGGTTTTTAATGCTATCCATTTGCCCTTTAATGCGGGCAACCTCTTTTAAACCGGTCTGATAAATTTCTTCAGGTGTTTTATTAGTGGTGGTTTGTTGTTTTACCAGATAAGTATACCAGGCCAATCCACCTGGCATAGCAGAATAACCAGAAGTTGCACGGCTTTTTGGCAGGTATTCATTTTGTAGGTAATCGCCTAGTTTTTTATAGGTTGGGATAATCACATTGGTAATCGAATTGCGGTAAGCTGCTGTTAAGCGTTGTTTGTCTGCCGCAGAAAAACTGTTTGGAATTGATTTAATGGGACCATAGAATAAACTTTCTTCTGGTTTAGCCACCACCATGCTTTGCATCTGCGGGATCATTTTTACCACCAATGCTTTTGGCAATACAATGCCTGCTGCCACACCTTTTTTGAAGTTTCCAATCGCAGTATCTGCCCATGCCGAAAATGCATCAGCACGTTTTAACCAATCCTCATAATTTTTTACGGTTTTAAAGGGCTGGGCTCCCGTTCCGGAACCCAATTGCCCAATGGTTAGGGGCAAAGCAGTCATTTGGTTAAATGGCAGGTATTCTGAATGATATTTCAAGCCTTCTAAATTGATTTCCAATTGATCTTTCAGGTAATCAAAAGATAATTTATCGTTTGCACTCAGGCTTTCGCGGTCGTATTTACCCAAGCTATCCAGATAACGCTGATTGTAGCTTCTAAACTCTTTTAAATAAGCTTGCGACCCATCGTTTGCCAAAAGATCGTTATAACGTTCATCACCAATGTAGGTGGCGTTTAAAGGGTTTATTTTTAATCCATCCTGATAATATTGTTCGCAAAGGGCAGCAAAAGCTTCATTTTCTGCACCACTATCAGAACTGTTTTTTTGCTTACAGGCGAGCATTGCAGTAATGCAGGCAGCAAAAAGAAGAGTTTTTTTCATTTGTTTTGGTTTAAGGTCTTTAATCAAAAATAGCAAATTAAGTCGCCATTTACGAAAAGCCTTAAACGCAAAAAAGCCATCCAAAAAGGATGGCTTTCAATATGTAGTCAGTGTAAACTGTGAATTGCTAACTGATTACGCTAATAACCTGATCGGCTCTTCCAATAAACCTTTTAACGTTTGTAAGAATTGTGCTCCTGTTGCACCATCAACCACACGGTGATCGCAACCTAAAGTTAATTTCATTACGTTACCAGGAACAACAGCACCGTTTTTAACAACAGGAACCTGTTGGATAGCACCTACTGATAAAATTGCGCCATCAGGAGAATTGATAATTGACGTAAACTCATCAATACCAAACATACCTAAATTAGATACGGTGAAAGTAGAACCTTCCCAATCTGCAGGTTGCAATTTTTTAGCTTTTGCTTTTCCACCGAAATCTTTTACTTCAGCAGAAATGTGCGACAATGATTTACCATCAGCAAAACGTACCACTGGCACCAATAAACCGTCTTCAACAGCCATGGCTACACCAATGTTGGTGTGCTCGTTAAACCTGATTTTATCGCCACCCCATGAAGAGTTAACCGCTGGGTGTTTTTTCAAGGCAACAGCAACCGCTTTAATTACGATATCGTTGAAAGAAACCTTAACCGGAGCAACTGTGTTAATGGCAGTACGTGCAGCCATTGCGTTGTCCATATCAATACTGATGGTTAAGTAGAAATGTGGAGCAGTAAATAAACTTTCGGCCAAACGTTTAGCAATTACTTTACGCATTTGCGAAACCGGAGCTTCTGTATATTTAACTTCGCCAACAAAAGTAGGAATCACTGGTGCTGGTGCAGCAGCTTTCTCAGCAGCAGGAACTGATGCAGACTCCGCTTTAGCAGGCGCAGCCGATGGTTTAAAGTTTTCGATATCTTTTTTAATGATACGACCACCTTCTGCACTACCTGCAACCTGTGCTAAATCGATCCCTTTATCTTTAGCAATTTTCTTAGCTAAAGGAGATGCTTTAACGCGGCTATCTGAAGAACTTTCTGCTACTGGAGCAGATGTGCTAGCATCAGCAGTTGCAGCTTGTTTTTCTTCTTTTGGTGCTTCTGCGCTTTCAGCTTTAGGGGCTGGAGCTGAACCACCTGCTAAAATTCCGCTAACATCGGTTCCTTCCGGGCCAACAATGGCGATAATTCCGTTTACTTTAGCAGCCTGACCTTTTTCTACACCGATGTGTAATAAAGTTCCGGTTGCATAACCCATTACTTCCATAGTGGCCTTATCGGTTTCTACATCAGCAAGAACATCGTCATCCTTAACTTTATCGCCAACTTTTTTATGCCATTCGGCAATTACGCCTTCGGTCATGGTATCGCTTAATAAAGGCATGCGGATAACCGTAACACCTTTAGCAGCCAATTCTTCTTCGCTTAAGCCACCGCCTTGAGCAGGGGCAGCTTCTTCTTTTTTATCTTCAGCTTTAGGAGCTTCGTCTTTACTTTCAGACTTCGGACTTGCCGACTCCTGACTTCCAGACTGTTCTGCTTCCAATGCCGCTTTATAATCTTCGCCTTCTTTACCGATAACGGCCATGATGGCATCAACCGGAACAGCTGATCCTTCTTCTACACCTACGTATAAAAGCGTACCATCCCAATAAGATTCCATATCCATTGTTGCCTTGTCAGTTTCTACTTCTGCCAAAACATCGCCGCTTTTCACTTTATCGCCCACTTTTTTATGCCACTTCGCCAAAACCCCTTCGGTCATGGTGTCGCTCATTTTGGGCATTTTAATTACATCAGCCATTATATCTAATTAATTGAAATCTTATTTAATATTAGTCCATTACGTAAGGGTAGTTCTCGGTCATGTATACATCTTTGTATAACTCAGATGCTTCCGGCCAAGGAGATTCTTCAGCAAATTTTACTGCCTGATCAACAGTTGCTTTTACTTTAGCTTCTACTTCTTCAATCCATGCTTCGTCTGCATACTTTTCTTTCAAAATAGTTTCTCTTGCATGCTCAACAGGATCTTTTGCTTTGTAATCTTCTAATTCTTCTTTGGTACGGTATTTTGCCGGATCAGACATCGAGTGGCCACGGTAACGGTAAGTTCTCATTTCCAAGAAAGTTGGTCCTTCACCTTTACGTGCACGTTGAATAGCCTCATCCATTGCGTTGTGAACCGCAACCGGATCCATACCATCAACTGGTGCACATGGCATATCAAAACCTAAACCAATTTTATAAATATCGGTCATGTTGGTAGTACGTTGTACTGAGGTACCCATAGCATAACCATTGTTTTCGCAAACAAAAACAACAGGCAATTTCCAAAGCATGGCCATGTTAAAAGTTTCGTTTAATGCACCCTGGCGCACAGCACCATCACCCATATAACAAATGTTAACATTATCGGTACCTTTATATTTTTCTGCAAAAGCAACGCCAGCACCTAGAGGAATCTGACCGCCAACAATTGCATGTCCTCCGTAGAAGTTATGCTCTTTACTGAACATGTGCATTGAACCACCTTTACCTTTAGAGCAACCTGTAGCTTTACCGTACATTTCTGCCATAATACTATCGGCACTTACTCCTAAAGCTAAGGCATGGGCATGATCACGGTAAGTGGTAATCATTGAGTCGCCTTTTTGCATCGCAGATATTGCACCTGCAACTACAGCTTCTTGTCCAATGTATAAATGACAAAAGCCACGTATTTTTTGTTGTCCGTATAACTGGCCGGTTTTTTCTTCGAATTTGCGCATCAGCAACATCGACTCAAACCACTTTAACCAGGTATCTTTATTTATTTCTACTGCACTCATTTTAGGGTATTTGTTTTTTGCGACAGCAAATCTAATTTTTTTATTGTAATTTTTGGCACTTTTAAGTGTAAAAACATCATGGTATTAGGGCTAAAATCAGATTTAACAGTTGTTTTACAATTAAATACAAACCACAAACACTTTTAAAGATTTAATACTGATTTCACATAATTAAATCAATGCCCTTTATCATAATAAGTATTCAATTTATTCTAAAATTTAATTCTGCATAAGGGCGTATTTCCATAATTTAAAAATAACACTAACTTAAACCATATAGGAATATCCGAAAAGAAAAAAACATTTAAAAAAGATAATTTTAAGCCGAAATTTTACTCAAAAACGGTGGATAAAAAACAAAAATGTTAATAACTTTCATTTTTTATAACATTACATTTGGATAACATTTGTATAATCAATACTTTTGACAACCAACAATAAGCCCATGTGGTGTACGTTAATGTGTAAGTGAATACCCAAACATAACTGTATAACATGATTAAAAAAATTTTGTTTTCTACCCTAATCGCTATCTGCACGCTCTCAACCGCATTTGCGCAAACAAAAACAAAAGAATCTGGTAAAGAATTAAATGACCCTGATAACCTTGCATCACAATATTTTTCGCAGGTAATGGGTGTTGCGGTAGATGCGACCTCGAATTTAAAACTCTACAAGTTTATATACGAATGGATCGGAACACCATATAGTTATGGTGGAAACAGCAAAAGAGGTATTGATTGCTCGGCTTTTACTAAAGCGATTTACGACAAAGTTTTCAACACTACCATCAGAAGAAATTCGCGCGATATTTTTAGCATGGTAGATCCGCTATCTAAAGAAGATTTGAAAGAAGGCGATCTGGTTTTCTTTAAAATTAAAAGCAGAAGTATTTCACACGTTGGTATTTACCTCGGCGACAACAGGTTCGCACACGCATCCAGCTCGCGTGGTGTAGTGATCAGCAACCTGAACGAACCTTATTACAGCCGTTACTTCTACAAAGGTGGGCGTGTTTTAGAATCGTTTAAGAAAGAATTTGAAGTAGAATAGTTCAGTTAGCCTTAACAGTTAATAAAAATATAGAATCCTCCTAAAGAAATTTCGGAGGATTTTTTTTATACCACAAAAGTCCAGAATGAAATTTTTCAATACCTTAATATTATCATCCCTTACCGTAATTATACTAATCAGTTGCACCAGTAATAATGCCCAGGTTGCTGCGCCGATAGCTAAACAAGACACGGTGATCAGGAAAATAAAGGATACGATATCAATTACCGCGGTTGGTGATATTATGCTGGGCTCTGCTTTTCCATCCAAGACTAATCTTCCTCCTGATGATGCCATCAACAGTTTTAAGGCAGTAGATAGTTTGTTAAAAGGTGATATCGTATTTGGGAACCTGGAAGGCTGTTTTCTAAATTCGGGCAATTCGAATAAATGCAACGGCATCAACCCGAATAACTGTTATGCCTTCAGAATGCCCGAACGTTACGCCGGCATATATAAAAACGCGGGATTTAATGTATTGAGCATTGCCAATAACCACGTTGGCGATTTTGATGCCAAAGGAAGAAAAAATACGGCAAGAATTTTAGATTCATTGCAGATTCACTATGCGGGGCAGGTAAATAAACCTTTTGAGGTTTTTGAGAAAGACAGCATAAAATATGCTTTCTGTGCTTTTGCGCCAAACGAGAATACGGTATCCATTAATAAAATCGACAGCGCAAAAGCCTTGGTTGCACGTTTAAAAACCATGGCCGATATTGTAATTGTTTCCTTCCATGGTGGAGGTGAAGGTGCCAGATTTGAACATGTTCCCCGTAAAAATGAGATCTTTTACAAAGAAAACAGAGGCAATGTTTATGCTTTTGCTCATGCCGTAATCGATGCCGGGGCCGATGTGGTGCTTGGCCATGGGCCACATGTAGCAAGAGCGGTTGAAGTATATAAAAACAAATTCATAGCTTACAGTCTGGGCAATTTTTGCACCTATGGGATGTTCAGTCTAAAGGGCAACAACGGTATTGCTCCATTGCTTCAGCTAAAAATAAATGGCAAAGGTGATTTCCTATATGCAGATGTGGTATCCATTAAACAGGATAAAATTAGCCGGTTAACCTTAGATGATAATCATAGCGCTTTTAAACGTATAAAAGAACTGACCGATATTGATTTCAAAGGTCATCAACTTAAATTTGAAGAAAACAAAATCAGTTTAAAAGATTAATCTTCTGCGACACCAATCTCAAATTAATTCAGAATATTTGCCTTATGAAAACGGGATTAATACTTCACTATATTATCGGTATCGCAGCGGCTATTTTAGTTTTGGCAGCTGCTTACTACATTCAGCAAAACCCCAAAAACCTTTTATCTGCCGGGATTATCATTTTAGCAGGTTGCCTGGTCGCTTTTAGTCAATACCAGATCATCAAACACAAAAAGAAACAAAAATGATTGCTGTTCTTTTAGAAACTACAAATGCTGCAAACTTTAAAGATGGAATTTATCTTGGTTTAGCTATTGGCGCAGCGGTTGTACTTTTTCTTTTATCAAAGAAGTTTAGAAGGAAGGGGTAGCTAACCTTTCAATAACTCCTCAATAGGGAGATTCAGAACATTACATATTCGCATCACTCTTTCTAAAGGTACGTCCTTCATATTCCTTTCATTTATTGAATAAACATTCTGCGAGATATTCAGTTCTTGCGCCATATACTCTTGGCTATAACCCAATGCTACTCTAGTTATCCTGATCTTTTTACTTATAGCTTCGTATTTATTGTCATCCATTTATTTAGAAAATATAAGAGGCTTAGGGATGACAACCTCTTGGTTATAATATCCCAATATAGCATAAATTAGATTAAAAAGTAAATTATTTCCTAAAGCATCTATAGTTACTAGATATAAATCCTTAGTTAAAACCTCTAATCAATTAATCTACAATGCCCTCTTACGCTATGCCAACCATATTATCTATAATTTAAACAAATGACGGTTAGGAATATCGATTTACACACTATACTTTTAGTTATTGCTTCGCGAGCAAGAATTGAGAAACCACTTAAACTTAAAATTTAAACAAAATGAAAAAATTAGAATTTGAAAAAATAGAAAATTTAACCGGAGGAAAAAAAGCAGGACAAAATACTATGGATTGTATCAGTGATGTCTACTCTGGCCACGGTTGGGCTTCAGTATTAGCATGGGGTGTTTCAGCATTAACACCAGCAGGATTTTTTGCGTATGCATCAGCATGTGCGGGTGCCAATGGATTTTCATAAATAAACAAACATGAAACTTTTATCTTATTATATAATAATATTACTACCTTTTCCTTTTCTATACTGGTGCGCAGTGCACAATAGTTCATTGTTTTTTTTTATTTCATTCTGTATTTACGTGCTAATTTATAGACCATTTGTAGATGGGCTTAGATTGGTAGATCTAGGATTATTAAAAAAATCAGAAAGCTGGAAAATGTTTATTGCATCACCTTATTATCAACTTAAATATTTTAAAGAGTTGTATTTTGGCATATAGCAATATTTGGCAGTACTTAAATCATGTACTGCCAAGTTTTTGATACTCAAATAAGATTTTAATGAATAATAGTTTGAGAACTCCAATTCTATTTATTACCATTCTACTTTTAACCCTGACACTGATCTATATTTTCAATTCTCTTTTAATTACTCAAGAAGCATTTTATAATACATTTCAAAATCAGTTAGAAAATGAAACTATAGATGAAATTTTTGATATCGAAGTTAGACACCTTTGGATAAGTTATATTTTCATTCCAGTTTGGCTACTTTTGAAAATTTTTATAATTACCTTATGCCTACAAGCTGGCTTACTCTTAAACAACAGCAAACTAAAATTTTCTGATACCTTTAGAATAGCCTTAACTGCAGAATTTATTTTTCTGATCCCGCAACTGATAAAACTCATATGGTTTTTATTCTTTAAAACGGATTATACCTTAAGCGATATTCAGCAATTCTATCCCCTATCGGCTTTAAATCTCTTTAAAATAGAAAATCTTTCTGCGCTGTTTATCTACCCGTTTCAAACCTTTAATGTATTTGAGATTTTATATTGGATATTATTGGCAGGGGGCATTAAACAAGCAATGGGTACCGATATCAATCACGGAATTAAAGTAGTTTTTTCTGGTTACATACCAGCGTTGGTTTTATGGATCATCTGTGTGATGTTTATTACGGTAAGCATAAGCCCTTCAACATAAACTTATCTAAATAATATCCTTCTTTATTAAGCATTAATGAAAAATAAATTAATTATAGCTATTGGCTTACTGACTTTTAGCATTGGTATTTTTTTGGCTTACAACATCATAAAGAAATACAACAGTAAAAAAGCCATAGCATTGCAAAAACAGACCTTGCCTAATTTTCTATTGTATAATCAAGAAGAAAAACCTTTTTCTGCAAAAGATCTGAAGGAAGATAAACCTATTTGCATTTTTTACTACAATGCTGAATGTGAACACTGCCAATATGAAGCAAAACAGATTAGTAAAAACATAAATGCATTTAAAAATACCTTGGTGATAATGGTTTCTACCAATACGCCAAAAGAAACAACTGCATTTGCAAAAACTTATAAACTTGATGCTGCCGGTTTTATTTGGCTTTACGATAAGGATTACAGTTTTTACAAATGGTTCGGTAAAGCTGTTACTCCCTCTGTTTATATCTATAATGCTCAGCACCGGTTAATAAAAGAATATGCTGGAGAAGTTAAGATTGATGCTCTAATTAAATATTTGGATGATGATCAATAAGGCCAAACGAACATTTATTTTACAACAAGATGAAAGCGATTGTGGTGTAGCCTGCCTACTTTCTGCTGTGCGTTATTTTGAAGGTAATAACAACCTTGAAAATTTAAGAAAACTAAGTGGTACTGATGGTTTTGGTACAACCTTATTAGGCCTAATACAATGTGCTGAAACAATAGGGATTACTGCTGAAGGTTTTGAAGCAGAGCTTGAACACCTTTTTGATTTAAAACAACTTAGCCTGTTACATTTAGCACTAGAGAATGGTTTAGAGCACTTTGTTCTAAACTACGGATACAATGATAAAACAAGAAAATTCCTTATTGGCGATCCTGCAACCGGAGTATCTTATTGGGATAATTCAGAATTGCAAAAATTTTGGAAAAGCAAGGTTTTGCTTACACTCGAACCAAACGATACTTTTATCAAGAGCAAAACAGAAAATAATGCAAAAATAAAATGGTTGTTTTCTTTATTAAAAGACGATATCAACATCCTTTTAACAACTACTTTTTTAGGGATCGTGATTGCAGCCCTAGGCCTATCTACTTCGATATTTACCCAAAAACTGGTAGATGAAATTATACCAAAACAGGAAATAAAACGCATGTTTAGTGGTTTTTGCATTTTATTTATACTGCTTTTGGCAAAAAGTGGCATTAGCTTTATACGTCAGTTGTTTTTATTGCAGCAGGCAAAAGATTTTAACGAACGCATCAACAGCAGTTTTGTGGAAAAGCTCTTATGCTTACCTAAGTTATTCTTTGATAGCCGTAAAACAGGGGATCTAATTGCACGGTTAAACGATACCATGCGCATCCAGAAAAGCATCGCTTATCTTAGCGGTACATTTGTAATCGATTTTTTGATTATTGTGATTTCCTCCGTTTATCTTTTCACTTTTCATTATACTATTGCATTAACGGCTTTAACAGCTATTCCATTAATGGGATTCTGTGCATGGAAGTATAATGGGAAAATCATAACCCAAAATACCAATGTAATGGCCACATATTCAGCCAATGAAAGTAATTACATCGACACTATGCAAGGGATTGATGTAATCAAATCTCTTGGCAAGGAAAATCAGTACGCCAAAAAAATCCGCAACTTCTTTTCGCAGTTTCAATTAAATAGCATAATCCTTGGCAAAACAGGTAATAGGTTTAGCCTAATTGTTGAGGTTTTAGCTACGGTTATTATTATTGCTATAATGGCCGAAACAGCATTTTTAACCTTAGAAAAAACGTTAAAAATAGGTGAAATGATGGCTATTCTTTCAATAGGAATTGGCATCATACCTTCATGCACCAGATTAATGCTAACCAACTTACAGATTCAGGAAGCAAAAGTTGCTTACAACAGAATGTATGAATTCGCATCGTTAGGACCAGAAAAAAGCATTTCTTCAAACAATGAAGGGAACAGTTTATTCGAAAAACTAGAAATCAAAAATCTCAGTTTTCGTTTTGCTGGCAGAAGTCTTTTATTAAAAAATGTAAATGTAACCCTTAGAAAAGGAAACATAACCGTATTAATTGGCGAGAGCGGCTGCGGTAAGAGCACCATTCTCCAGCTATTGCAAAAATTTTATCAGCATGAAACAGGTAGTATTTTAATAAATGGAAATATTAATTTATTGGAGCTACCAACTAAAGGCTGGCGTGAAATTATTGCTACAGTACCTCAAGAAATAAAACTCTTTAACTGCTCTATTATTGAAAATATATGTTTGAGCAATAAAGAAGATGATTTTAAACTTGTTATAGACTTATGCAAGCAATATGATTTGGATAATTATTTTAATCAATTTCCTGCTGGAATATTTACCAAAGTAGGAGAAGATGGCTTAAATCTTTCTGGAGGGCAAAAGCAAATTGTTGCGCTATTAAGGGCATTATTTACTAAACCACAACTTCTTTTATTGGATGAAGCTACAGCGGCCTTAGATCCGAAAACAGAAACATTCATTTTAAATCTACTCATAGGACTGAAAGAACAAATGGCTATTCTCCTAATTACCCATAAAGAAAGTACAACTAAAATTGCAGACGAAATTTACATGGTAGAAAATGGAGAAATTAGAATTTATACCCACAATTAAATATTATGGAAACAAATAGAATAGAAAAAGCTATTGATTTTCTAACAAAGAAAATCTCATATCGTACATTAATGATAAAAAGATATTCAGCTAATGCTAAAACAATATATTATGGTGGTTTGGTTGTAGTCGCGTTAATTCTTGCAGCAGCTATGTTTTGTTGTTGGTACTATAAGAATTTTTACAGTACATCTCTATTATTTTTATTGTCGATTATATATTTTACACGTAAAAAGAGTGGCAAGGAAAACTTTAAAGTCTTAAATGAAGATTCTAGACATTTAAATTTCCAGATACAAAACAATGTTTACCATAAAGATGATTTCTCTCGACTTCAGCACAAACTATTTGAAAAATATTGTAACAAATGTAAGATTAGCATTGACATTTATAACATAATAGAAGCCGACTTTATCAGTAATTATTCAACAGATAAATATGATTGGAAATGCACAAAAATTATTGGCTGGTTAGCTGTATTTATAATATCTGGATGCCTTATTCCTAGATTAACGCAAGATTTAAAACCTAGCTCCGTTGCTTGGTTATCATTATTCGCTGAAGTTTCTTGCTATCTTATTGTATTAATACCATTTATGGAATTTAATATTTTCAAATTATCACATGATAATACAAGAAATAAAAACATTTATTTAAAACGATTTCTACAAGAGTTTAAAATTGAATATTTTAAAGAAGGATAGCCTCTAACTCTCATCCTTCGTATTCTTCACCAAACCGATCCCTGAAACAAAAAATATCAGTCCGATGATACCATAAACCATCAGTCCCCTAGTATTTTGACTGTGGTTTACAAAGCCATATCCGGCATAAATTAAGCCGATTATACCTAATATGGTTAATACTGTTCCAAAAGTACGTTTTACGTTCATGATTCTATTTTTTAACATAAGACAAAATTTTCAGGCTTTTGTTTGAGCGCTGTAAAATGGAGTATTAATCGTTTGTGTTTATTTTTTTATAACTTCATAAAAAAATCTAATTATGCAATACACCATTTACGTTGTAGCTATTGTAGCATTTATTATCCTACTTAGCTCGTTCGTTACCGTTAAACAGGGAACCATCGCGGTGGTAACAGTTTTCGGTAAGTACCGCCGTCAGTTAAGACCAGGTTTAAATTTTAAAATCCCATTAATAGAGCAGATTTATTCTCGCATTTCGATTCAGAACCGTTCAGTAGAGCTTTCGTTCCAGGCGGTAACACAAGATCAGGCGAATGTATATTTTAAAGCCATGCTTTTATATTCTGTGGTAAATCAGGATGAAGAGACCATTAAAAATGTAGCATTTAAATTCGTAGATGCCACCAACCTGATGCAAGCGTTAATCAGGACCATTGAAGGTTCAATTCGTGCTTATGTAGCCACACAGAAGCAGGCAAACGTACTGGCTCAACGTAATGAAATTGTACTCCATGTTAAAGAACAGATTGATCAGGTTTTAGATGGCTGGGGTTATCACCTACAGGATCTTCAGCTGAATGATATTACTTTTGATGAAGAAATTATGCGCTCCATGAGCCGTGTAGTAGCGTCGAATAACTTAAAAGCAGCTGCTGAGAATGAAGGTCAGGCTTTACTGATTACGAAAACCAAAGCTGCAGAAGCAGATGGTAATGCGATTAAGATTGCTGCAACGGCCGAGCGAGAAGCAGCTCAGTTACGTGGACAGGGTATTGCTTTATTCCGTGCAGAGGTTGCGCATGGTATGAGCAAAGCTGCCCAGGAAATGGAACAGGCTAATCTGGATATTTCAGTAATCTTATTTACCATGTGGACCGAATCAATCAAGCACTTTGCAGAAAATGGAGATGGTAATGTAATTTTCCTTGATGGTAGTGCAGATGGGATGAATAAGACCATGAAAGAGATGATGGCCATGCAGTTAAATAAACAAACCGAGCCATCAGGGAAGAAATAAACTGTTTTAATTATAAAATAGACCTATAAGGTTTGATAGGCCAACTGAATATCGATTTAGACCTATGAGGTTTAATGGGCAACCTGTATATCAAACCTCATAGGTTTTTTATTAGTGTTTAAGATGTTTCTATCGGTCACTATAAAATTATCGAAATTTAGACCTATGAGGTTTGATAGGCCAACTGAATATCGAACCTCATAGGTTTTTTATTAGTGTTTAAGATGTTTCTATCTGACACTATAAAATTATCGAAATTTAAACCTATGAGGTTTAGTAGGCAACCTGCATATCAAACCTCATAGGTCTAGAATAAAAAAGTCCTCTTTAGTTGGAAACTAAAGAGGACTTATGCTTTAAATATATTTCTGAATTAGTTATTCTTTGGCATCAAACCTAAGTTCATTACATAACTGCCTGATTGCTGCATAAAATCGCCCATTACTCTTAACGATTCGTCTTCAATAAAATCGAATGCATCTTGCTTGGTTACTTTATCTCCTTTTTTAATTGCAGGTAATCCTCTTAAGGCCCTTAATTCATTTTGTCTTGCTAAGGTTTTAGCTTCCTGAGCCTCGCGTTCTGCTTTAAGCTTGGCTTCGTTTAAGGTTACAGAAACTTCATTATCACGTTTTTTAAGATCTGCGATATCCTGTTTAAGGTATTTGAAATCTAAAGAGTTTGCGATACGTTGTTCGCTATTTTTTGTCAGCTGGGCTTTAACAGCAGTTAAATTGGCAACAGCCTTAAAGTTAGAACTTGGAATTACGTCCCATGGCAAAGCAGATGGCTCAGTATCCTCACCAATTTTATCCATCGGATAAATAGAAGGGAAAACAACATCAGGTGTTACCCCTTTATGTTGTGTACTGCTACCTGCTACACGGTAAAATTTAGCCATGGTTAAATTGATCTGACCTAAGTTAATATCAGCAGCACTGGCGCTGCTAGGTGATGTTCCAACAGTTTTATCTTTAGAAATTAAACCTGCTACCCTTTGCAACATGCTTGGGTTTACCAGCTTGTTTAAATCGATAGAAGATTGAACGGTTCCTTTACCATAGGTTTGGCTACCCATAATAATACCACGGCCATAATCCTGAATGGCTCCGGCAAAAATTTCAGATGCTGATGCACTTAAACGGTCTACCATTACACCAAAAGGACCATCCCATGCTACACCACTATTTTCGTCTTCGTCAACTTCAATTTTACCACGTAAATCTTTTACCTGCACTACAGGACCTCTATCAATAAATAAACCTGTTAATGAAATAGCTTCAACCAAAGAACCACCACCGTTTCCTCGTAAGTCCATCACAATGGCATTTACTTTATCGTAAGTTTTTAACGAATCGATCAGTTTTCTTACATCACGGGTGGTACTTTTATAATTTTTATCTCCGGCATTGGCTGCTTTAAAATCAGCATAAAATGCTGGCAAAGTGATGATACCTATTTTAATGTCTTTACCGTTGCTGTTGATGGTTTTTACTTTTTTCTTGGCAGACGTTTCTTCCAACACAATTTTATCACGAACCAATTCTATAATTACCGGTTTCGACGACATTTCTTTTCCAACCGGAATCACCTTTAAACGCACCTTAGTGCCTTTCGGGCCTTTAATTTTCGATACCGTATTATCCAATCTCCATCCTACCACATCAACAAATTCACCATCACCTTGTGCTACAGCAATAATACGATCGCCAGCACTTAATTGTTTACCTTTAAAAGCAGGTCCGCCGGCAATGATTTCTGAAATTTTAACCACCTCGTTTTCCAATTGTAAACGGGCACCGATACCTTCAAAAGAGCGCGACATATCTTCGTTGAAAGCAGCGGCGTTGCTTGGATTGAAATAATTGGTATGTGGATCAATAGATTCTGTAAATGCATCCATCAAAATCTGGAAAACATCCTGATTATTCATTTTAGATGTTTGCGACTGTAAATTCTGATAACGTTTGGTTAAAGTTTCTACATTTTTCGCTTCGGCTGTTCCGGCTAAATTAAGGTTAATCAGCTCGTATTTAACACGTTTCTTCCAGGTATCATTTAAGGCAGTTGTAGAAACTGGCCAAGGTAATTTTTCCCTGTCGTACACATAAGTATCGGTTTGGTTAAAATCGAATTTGGTTTTAATCTGCGTCAGCGAATATGTGAAATATTCGTTAAGCCTTTTAGCATATACATTATAGATAAAAAATGGACCACTTAAATCGCCGTTTTTAAAATCGTCGTCTAAAGTATATCTGTATTTTTCAAATTCTTTGATGTCAGATGCAAGGAAATAATTTTTACCCTGATCTAATGATTTGATGTACTTATCTAAAATAATGGAAGATATAGAATCGTTAATCTGAATTTTCTTATAATTATAACTCTCGATCAGATTCACAACCTCCTTAATCACAAGCTGTTGCTGCTGATCCGGCTTTATATTGGTAATTCCCTCAACTATCGGCTGAGTTTTAGGTGCAGCATGGCAGGCAAGTACGGCTCCGGTAAAAATTACAAAAAATATTCTCTTTAACATCTCTTTAAATGATTTAAAATCCATTTCCAATTCTATATAGCCAATATGATACCATTTTAGCAAAAAAACAAAAAAGAGACAGCATTATTACCGTCTCTTGTTAAAACTTTATCAAATCTAACTAAAAGCTTTTTATTTAACAATTTCTTATAGCACAACGTTAAGAGATATTTTTTGTTTTGTGCAACATTTAAAATTTGACTAAATACAGACTTATAAGCGCTTTTAAGGCAATACCTCAAGGTCTTTCTAGAAAATTACGGGTAAATAGATCTTTTAGCTGAATTATCCTTTTTTAGTAGTGGTTTTGCTGGCAATTATTTCCCTGGCATCTTTAATTTGTGCTTTATATTGGGTAGTTTTAATTGAATTGGCTAACCACTCTGCAGATTTTAGATCTCGTAAGGCAAGGGTAAAATCTTTCTTTTTGATTTTAACCTGAACAATACCCAAAATAGATTCGATATAGGCATTATTGCTTTTTAACTGTTTAGCCAAGATGCCCTGTTGGGTGTAAAACCACATGGATTGGGTATATTTTGTGTTGGCGAGGTAAACTTTGCCTAAAAGGCTGTAGGTATTCATTATGCCTGCCCTATTGCCTGTTTTAGAATAGTTTTTTAAGGCAACATTTAAAAGAATTTGTTCTGCATCGGTAAAACGGCCCAATTGGTAGTGCATGCTGCTCATTTTAATGATGGCCTGCCCGTACCTGTTGAAGTTTTTTACAGAATTATATTCGAAGGCTGCTTTTCCAAACAATGTTAAGGCTTCATTGTAATCACCTTTTCGCTCTAAATCTTCAGCTTCTTCAAAAAAAGAATTCCCGTCTTCCAGATCAAATTTAGATACCGCTATATTAATAGCACTACCTCCATTGGGTTCCTGGATGTCTGTTTTGTCTATATTTTGAGCCTGAAGTTGTAACGATGCAAAAAGGCCGATTAAAGCCAGTACAATTTTGGTCATGCAACAAAAATAATACTTTAATTCTAATATTAGCTAAATACCTGTAAATTAACATCAAAAGATGCCCAAACCATGTATGGATGAGAATCGCAGTGGTATACTTCGCCACCTGCGGTGATGCCTACAATGCCCGCAAAGCCATCAAAAGCCTTAAGTTCGGCGAATGATTTATCTGATGCGTCTTTTAAAGAAAAACCATCGGTAACACGAGTAACGATTTTAGCAGCCAGGGCACTACTTACAATGTCTTCGCCAACACCCGTGCAAGAGATGCCCGCATATTGGTTAGCATAATTGCCCGCAACCGTTGCCGAATCGCTTACGCGGCATGGTATTTCGAATCCTTTACCTCCTGTAGAAGTTGCAGCGGCTAAATTTCCACCGGCATCAAGTGCTACACAACCTACGGTTCCTTTATTGTTTTTCTGGTTTAATTTAGCTTCATATTCAGTTTGGCGCTGTGGCGTAATGGGATTGAAATAGTCAAATCCATTTGCTCTGGCAAATTGCTGTGCACCATCGCCACTTAACACACGGTCATCGTAAGTC
The DNA here is from genome assembly GCF_000633455.1 of Pedobacter jeongneungensis. Classification (GTDB taxonomy): domain Bacteria; phylum Bacteroidota; class Bacteroidia; order Sphingobacteriales; family Sphingobacteriaceae; genus Pedobacter; species Pedobacter jeongneungensis_A. Next base: position 116,561 of record NZ_AYMG01000001.1, on the reverse strand, counting down.
AAGAGGTTTTGGGCAATTTCGATCGGGTTTTTAACATCTTCTACATTAATTACACCACTAAACTTTTCAGTTTTACCGTCCATTAAAGCAGCGCTTAATCTCACTTTTCCATCACTTTGGATCTGCGAACCGATACCCGCGTTAAACAATTCGTTATCTTCTAACAAGCCTACGGTATAAACCACAGTTTCTAAAGCGGTATGCGTTTTTAAATATTCATGTCCAAGCGTAACAATCGAAGCTAAAGCATCCTGTTTTGCTTTTTTTGTTTCCTGGTTGGTAGATGATTCGCTGAAGAAGCCACCGTGTATAATTAATTTCATTTTCTAGTATTGAGATGTTAGTAGCAAGTGTCGAGGAAGTAGTATCAGGATTTGAGTAGCAAGATGTAAGTTACTTAAACTGAAAACCGCCCGCTGTTAATTGCTAACTGAACTATGCTATGGGAATAACCTTAGGGTGATGGATCACCAGGCTATGATCATTTAAATCATAAACGTCGCCATCGCACATTACGTGTACCACCATGTTTTTTATCGAAACCGGTTGGCCCATTTCTACATCGGTTAAATTGGTATCGGCCATATTACGGCCATCAACCAAAATTACCATACCTGAGCCAATGGCTTCCATGGTATGCCCGTCTGATATAAAAAGACCAGTATCTTCACCTAAACCAATGCCTAAAATACCTGGATTACTGGCTGCTGCATATAACAAACGACCAATCCTACCGCGTTGTACAAAGTGGGTATCTACAATAACATCATCGATAAAACCTAATCCACCGGTAATTTTAACTTCACCTTTAAGTAAGGCATCTTTACTGCTGCCCTGGTAAATCATATTTTTAGAACTTGCGGCCGCTCCTGCGGATGTACCTGCAATTACCACAGGTTCATTTCTATATTTTTCTAACAGGATCTGGTGGATTTTTGTACCTCCAAAAATGGATGAAAGACGAAGTTGATCGCCACCGGTAAAAATGATTACTTCGGCCGCTTTGATACGCTCATAATTTTCGTTAGAATTTGCTTCCTCACGGTTGGTGATATTTAACACACCAACATTATGAACATCCAATTGTGCATAAGCCTTGATGTATTCTTCACCAACTTTTTCAGGCATTAATGATGCGGTGGTGATGATCTCGAAACGTGATTGGGTATCTTTAATTGATTCTGTAGTAATCCTTTTTAAAATCCCACGCTCAAAAAAGTTCATGTTTTCAGGTAGTCCAAATTGCGTTTCTGCGAAGCTACCGGTGTTTATTGCGCCACCAATGATGATGAGTTTACCTTTCGGAACCATTCTTTGTGTATATAATTGTATCAAAAAACCCAAATATATAGGCTTAAGATAAAAAACACGACTTTTTTTGTCAATAATATTCAATTTATTAACAAACGTTAAAATAATCTAACCTAAAATTAACGTAATAGTGCTTGAAAATAAAACAAATACGTGTTAAAATTGATTTACGTAAATGGGACGTCTAATTTCAAAATAAATGCATATTTTACAGTCATCAATTTCATTCTCAAAATTGAATTAAAAAGGCTGTCCCAAACCCTTGTTAAATTAAAAAACGAACAAAACATTACATGAAGATATTAAACATACAAGTATTAAGAGGGCCAAATATATGGTCGATTAGCCGGAAGAAATTGATCCAGATGCGGTTGGATTTAGAAGATTTAGAACAAAGGCCAACAAATGTGATAGAGGGTTTTGGTGAAAGGATAGAGAAACTGTTGCCAAGCATGTTTACGCATCGCTGTTCTAAGGGCGTTGAAGGTGGTTTTTTTACCCGCGTAAAAGAAGGCACCTGGATGGGCCACGTAATTGAGCATATTGCGCTGGAAATACAGACTTTGGCGGGCATGGATACTGGTTTTGGCAGAACACGCATGACCAAAACGGAGGGCATTTACAATGTAGTTTTCAGTTACCTGGAAGAGAAAGTAGGCGTTTACTCGGCCGAAGCAGCAGTAAGAATTGCCGAGGCTTTGATCAATAATGAAGAGTATGATTTAGAGCACGATATCCGCAGGATGAAGGAAATGCGTGAACTGGAAGCCCTGGGGCCAAGTACAGCTTCAATTGTAGAAGAGGCTGTAAGCAGAAGTATTCCCTGGATCAGGCTAAACAAAAGCTCTCTGGTGCAATTGGGATATGGTAAAAACCAGGTTCGTTTTAGGGCCACCATGACCGAAAAAACCAGTAGCATTGCAGTAGATATTGCCAGTAATAAAGAAGAAACAAAACGCTTGCTTACTGAAGCTGCAATTCCTGTAGCATCGGGTGTAACCATTTCAAATGTTGATGACCTCGAAGCATCAGTTAAAAAAGTAGGGTTTCCTTTGGTTTTTAAACCACTGGATGGCAATCATGGTAAAGGTGCAACCATCAACGTAAAAACCATGGAGGATGCGTTGGCAGCTTTTGAATATGCCAAAACTTATTCGAGAAGGGTAATTATAGAAAAATTTATTACCGGCTACGATTTTCGTGTATTGGTAATCGATCATAAAGTGATTGCAGCGGCACAACGCGATCCCGCACATGTAAGAGGAAACGGAATTCACACCATTCAAGAGCTTATTGATAAAGAAAACGAGGATCCACGCCGTGGTTACGGACATGAAAATGTATTAACAGAAATAGCTGTAGACCGTGATACTTTGGATCTTTTGGCTAAAAAAGAATATACTTTAGAAACGATTCCTGAAAAAGGAGAAGTGGTTTATTTAAAATCAACCGCAAATTTAAGCACGGGAGGAACATCTATTGATGTAACCGATATTGTTCACCCACAGAATATTTTTATCTGTGAAAGGATTTCGAGGGTAATCGGACTGGATATTTGCGGTATCGATATTATGGCGCAAAACCTTACGCAGCCCTTAACCGAAAATGGCGGAGTGGTTTTAGAGGTTAACGCTGCGCCTGGATTCAGGATGCACCTGGCGCCAAGTGAAGGCTTGCCAAGAAACGTTGCAGCATCGGTTATCGATATGCTTTATCCGCAGGGAAAATTATCACAGATCCCGATTATTGCCGTAACCGGAACAAACGGAAAAACCACAACCACACGTTTAATTGCACACATTATCCGAAGTAACGGTAAACGTGTAGGTTTTACCACCAGCGATGGTGTGTATGTGCACAACACCATGTTGATGAAAGGCGATACCACCGGACCGGTAAGTGCAGAATTTATTTTAAAAGACCCTACGGTTGAGTTTGCTGTTTTAGAAACTGCCCGTGGTGGAATTTTAAGGGCTGGTTTGGGCTTTAATGCTTGCGATATAGGTGTAGTAACCAATATTCAGGAAGATCACCTTGGGATTTCAGACATCCACAACCTTGACGATTTAACCCGTGTTAAGGCAGTTGTAATCGGCGCGGTACGCCGTAAAGGCTGGGCAGTATTAAATGCTGATAATGGTTATTGCGTACGCATTGGTAAAGATGCCAGGTGTAATGTTGCATATTTTAGTATGGATGAAAATAATCCGGTGATTAAAGAGCATTGCAGAAAAGGTGGTATTGCGGCTATTTATGAAAACGGATTTATTACCATTAAAACAGGAGACTGGAAATTAAGGGTTGATAAAGCCACGCATATTCCTTTAACATTTGGTGGTTCGGTAAACTTTATGATCCAGAATGTGCTTGCAGCAACACTAGCTACATATTTATGGGGCTATAAACCAGAGGATATCCGTTTATCGTTAGAGACCTTTATCCCTTCGGCAGCACATACACCGGGAAGGATGAACATTTTCAGGTTTAAAGACTTTAAAGTTCTGGTAGACTTTGCGCACAATCCGGATGGATTTAATGGGGTAAAAGGTTTCTTACAGGGCGTAGAGGCTACTGAGCATGTTGGCATCATTTCGGCAACAGGCGATAGAAGAGATGAGGACATTATCGAAACAGCCCGTATTTCTGCACAGATGTTTGATAAAATCTATGTTTGTCAGGAAAAATATTTACGCGGAAGACAACAGCAAGAGCTTGTTGATTTATTGGTAAAAGGCATTAAAGAAGTTGATCCGAATAAAGAAATCATCATTAATAACAAAAGTACTGAATGCTTGAAAATTGCGATTGAAACAGCTCAAAAAGGGTCTTACCTAACTATTTTAAGCAACACGATTGATAATACCATACAACGTGTTACCGAACATTTGGACAGAGAATTGGAATCGTAGTTCTTGATTGAGTTTTTCCGTCGGTAATCGTCATTCCCAACCCGATAGCTATCGGGTCGATTGGGAACCACGGAGTGCTCATGAATGCCTTTGAAACAAGGGAAACTTATGAATAATCGTAATGCAATAAGCTTTAAGATTCCCGCCTGCGCGGGAATGACTACAGTAATAAAAAAAACCTCCTCCGATTATATCGAAGGAGGTTTTTTCGTTTTTATATAGTTCTCACTTATGCCTGGGCATCACGTAATCTTTTGATTTCGTCGTGTGATGTTCTTAGTGATGCTTTTTGATCGGAAATCAGTTCTCTAATATTTGCAGGGATTTCTTCTTCCTCTAAAGCCATTTTATAACCATTTTGGGCTGCATCCTCACCAAATTCGCAGTTATTTAATACTGTCTTGCGGTCGTGGCCGGTGAAGATAGCTTTTACATCCATCCAAGCTCTGTAAATTTTACCTGAGTTGGTGGTTCCTGTCTCAATATCTTCGCCTAGTGCGCTTACTTCTGTAGCTAAAGCCATTTTATATTTCTGGCTTTCAGCAATCATATTTAAAAATAGCGTTTTCAGATCTGCATCACCGTCTTTTAATTCCTGACGGGCTTTTTCATAACCTTCAATACGGTCGTTATTGATTTGGATCAGGTCATTCAATACCTCTGCTGTTGCTGTTGTCGTTTTCATGTTGTTATTTTTTATAGTTTCGATGTATAAAAGCAACACGCTCAATCAAAAAAAGGTTTGTCATTTTTTCAATTGATTAAGAAGGTAGGTGTAATAGCTTGTTTATCAGGTTATTTTTTCGAGAAATATTGTGCCAGTTTTTCTTTTACAAAACGCCTTACACGGGTTACCATATTCCCTTTACGTTTGGTTAAAAAGGATTTGATGGCTTTATAGGCTAAAGGGTCTTCCGCAATTAGGGTCGGGAATTCAACAATAGGTTTGGGGTTGATAATGACGTTATAGATGTCGTTTATTCCTGAGTGCACTCCTGTACCATCATGCCCGATATTATTAACCAGCGACTGTGATGGATTGAGTGTTAAACCACCTTTTAAAAAGATAGATGCATACCACCTGATGGCCCAGCTATTGTTTTTCCCTTTTTTAAATTCCAGCATCTGTTTCCAGAAATTCATTTTATTATCGATGGAAAAAGCTGCTTTTTTCTTTTTATCAAACTGTTTTAAAAGGATATCAATATTGGGTTCGAAGTTTTTCCAGGCCCTCCCCCATGTAGCCCATCCCCAGCTGGTGGCTGCCCGGTAAAAAAATGACGGAGCCAGTTCATCGGCTTTTAAAGGATACATATATGCGCCAATGTGCATCACTTTTTCTTCTTCGCTATAACGGTTTAAGGCCTCGTTAAAATAGTGCAAAGTATGTGGAGAGGTAACCAGGTCATCTTCAAAAACAATTACCTGATCATATTCTTCTATCAGCTGGCTTACACCTGCAATTACCGAATTGGCTAAGCCTGCGTTATCCTTTCTCTCAATTACTTTAACGGATTTAAATCCCTTAGTTTTATTAATAATTTTCCTTACCGCAGCTACATTTTCTTCATCCCGAATGGTTTTTGCTCCATCCGAAAAGATGTATAAATGACTTTCGGCAGCCAGTTCGTTCTGTTGCAGAAATTTTAACGTGCGCTCGGTATGCTGCGGACGGTTATATACGAAAAGTGCTATGGGCGCAAGGTTTTGCATTTTTGTTTTATTAATTAAGCTTATTAATAAGCGGGGCTAGGCATTTTTTACCATATAAGAAATTTAAGTTTCATATAAGCTATCGCAAAAGTATATCAATAAATTGATTCGTACATTTCGTTTACATAAGTTTTTTGTCCCTCTCTGTATATATGGGTACAATTAAAGTTAATCATTAACCCCATTGGCAATTGCAACAACTTCATATAAGTTAAAAGTTGCGCGACATGGATAGGAGAAATAGTTTCTACAGATTTAAACTCAACCACCAATGCATTATCTATTAACAAATCACAACGAAGATCCGCATCAATCATTAATCCTTTATAATTTATCGGGATACTAAGCTCTGACTTAAAATTAATATTTCTTATTTCCAGTTCATGAACCATACATTTATGATATGTACATTCCAAAAGTCCAGGCCCCAATGTTTTATGAACTTCAATAGCTGCTCCGTTTACCTTGTAAACTAAATCTTTTAGATAGTTTCTGGTTAATAACATTCCTTTTATATTAAATTTATTCGGATGTACTTTTAACCGGGATGTCAATATTTAATACAATATATTCATTTTCTTATTTTGTATTATTATGTTTAACGCAATTTTTCTAATCTTAACAAAAAAGAGATTAAGACTCAAAACTTATTTACCATATAAGACATGTAAGTGGCATATAAGTCGAGAAGTATGCTTCAATTTCGGTTGGTAACCTTATATTTTCTTATATTCCTTATATGGTGAAACAATAAACAGAATAATTTTTGTGTTTTACGATTTCATCACATAAGTTCGGAAGGCTCAATCTTTATCGTTAAATAAGGGCTATTTTAAAATTATACAACTAAAATATCTGCAGGTTATGATCTGATTTTTTTGTTAATACGGTGTATGCATTGGCAAACTGTTCCTGTTTTTTCCTTCCGAATAAATTACCCAATGTTTTCTTTATGCGGTATTCAAGCTCAATTTTTAAGGTTTTAGAAAATGTTTTTGGTGCCTTTCTATTGATAAACTCATTAAATTTTACCGTTTCTGGAGCTGTCATCGAAACTTTATCTTCTAAAATTTCCAACCCTTCACTCTGCAGCAAAAACCTTAAAGATGTTGGCGTATACATATTGATATGACCATAATCCAAAAAGTGTTTCATCCTTTCATCTACGCCGAAACGGTAATCTTTAGGCACTTCTACCACTATATATTTAGCAACCCGCTTCAATTCCCTGATCAGGATCCTTTCGTGTTCTACATGTTCTAAAACGTGCGCAAGAATAATCAGATCAAAAGTATCATCTTCATAAGGAATTTTATAACCATCAAAAGTCTGTGCTTTTTTTAAGCTCGAAAGGTTACGGTCTTTTATAATATCGACACCGCTTTGTGCAATTTCTAAAGCATACAGTTCGGGTGCAAAATGCCATTCATTTAAAAAATGTAAAATGCTGCCATCGCCCGCACCAACCTCAAGTACTTTTTTAGGCTTCAGTCCTTTGCAAACATCAACAATATTCTGGGCTTTGTATTTAGCGCCGAGCATCCGCCAGGCCACATCGCTATTGGTATAAAAATTATCGTAGGCTGTTTTTACTTCTTCACTTAACATGGTTCTGACAGATTTAAATACCTAAACAATTATCCTGCTTATAAAAAACTGAAGTTGCCTTTTCGTAAAAAAGACCAGGCGAAATTCCACTAAAGCTGATTTCTTTAAAACCCTGTGCTTTCAACAGCACCCGGGCTGGGTGATAAACTTCGCGTTCGCTATCATCTAAAACTAACACCCCAATTAAGGAAAGGGCGTCGACACTGTATTTACAACAGTTTACACGGTCGCGGCCATCAACAATAATAATATCGAATTTTTTATTGAGTAAAGTTGCTTTTTTAGCATACTCACCATCTTTTTCCAATTGGCAAAAGATCATTTCGGCATTGGCCGGACTGGTATTTTTAACCATATCGTGCCATCCTTTATCGTGCTCAACTGAAGTTACCGAACCAGCCCGCTCCGCATAAAAAATGGTCGAATTACCAGATCCATATTCGAAAATATGCTGGTTTTTGTTTATTCTTTCCTTAATAAAATCAATAAAAGAATACGTTACCCAAGGGAGTGCCTTCCCATTGCCATCTACGGCCTGTTTTTTATCAAAAGCAGTGAACCAGCCAATGCTGTTTAAATAGCCTTTATGTCCGTATGATAATAATGCTTTAAGCCTGTTTGGCTTTGCAATTAATGTGCTTAATGCTTTAAGAGTACTCAACGTTTAAATATTTTTTGAAATGCTGTGACCAAAAATAATGATTTTAACATCATTATACCCTGTTGACGTGTTTTAGGAATTAATAAAATGAAAAAGGTTGCTGTAAAGTAAGCAATCAGTGTAGCAAGTGCAGCTCCCATGATACCAAATTTTGGTATCCATAATATGTTTAAACCGATATTTACCATAGCGCCCATTCCTGTTCGAAGCATCGATAACTTGGTATATCCTTCTGCAATAAGATACTGCCCACTTGCACTACCCAAGAAAACAAATATACCTGCCCAAACATGAACAGTGAGTACATGTGCACCATCCCAAAATTCTGGTGTATAAACAATATGATATATGATGGGTGAAGCAAAAGTCATGAAAACCGCTACGCTCAAACTTATCCAAACCATAATATCGTACATGTTTTGTAGACGTTTCATATATCTTTCCGGATTATCCCTTTTTGCATTCATAATTGCAGGAAACACAGAAGTTACTATTGCAACAGGTATGAAATACCAACTTTCACTTAACTGTACAACGGTTGAATAAATTCCTAAAGCTCCAGTCCCCAGATAATTTTCAACCATAAGCTGATCAATTTTCATGTATATAGAAACCAGAACTGCAGAAAGTGCAAGCGGCCATGAATGTTTTAGAAGATATTTTGCTAGTGCTGAATCAAATATCCACTTGAAAATGCTTCCTACCTTTACCTTATAAAAATAGATATATCCGATTGCTAGAATTATCGTATCAAGCAATAAAGCAAAAACAAACCACTCAACATTTAATTTTAAAAAGATAAATATCAGTTTAATTAATGCAGAGATAATATTGCCGAATACTTGTACTCGCATTACATATTTAGCCTGCACTTTAGATTGGAAATAACTGTCGGTAATATAGAAAGCCTGAGTTATTCCGGTAAGTCCCACAATCAGAACATAAATGAGTGGTGTTTCAATAGGCTTGTGCGTATTCCAAAGCATATATGCGAAATATATAAGTGGAATAATACAAATACCCCCGATAAGCTTGAGCCAAAAGGCAGTTCCAAGTAAACGATCTCTATTTTCAGGGGTACGAAGAAGTTCTCGCGTAGTAAAACCATCCAGACCAAGAGCGGCTGCAGCTACAAAAAAAGTCGTGAACGCTGTGGGGTAATTTAAAATGCCATTTAATGTTTTTCCTAAATAATTGGTAATAGCAAATCCGACCAGGATTTTGATCACTAAACTTCCAACTCTAGCCAACATTAACCATCCCGTATTTTTTAAATACTTGTTAAATGCTTCTTCGTCAAAACCTTTTATGGCGGGTAATTTCATTAACGCAAAGATGTAAAAAAATGTGCGTTAAGTAAGATACCGTAAATTCAAAATATTTTTATTGCATGATGGCGGTTAGCCTTCACTTTTTGTTTCCGGTACTTTTGTTTCGATATTTTTGGTTTCAGGTGCTGGAACCGGGTTAACAACCGGAGCAGGTTTGCTGTTTAACGGTGCGCCAACAGCAAGGTCGCACCTGTGGTTCGGCTGACCATGTGGTGGATTTAAACCTTTGCCCACTTTTATAGCCGGCAATTGTGTTACTGCGGGTTGTGTAGTAGTAACAACCTGTGTAGGCTTGCTATCTAGGGGTGCACCAATGGCAATATCGCACCTATGACCTGGTTCACCATGTTTAGGATTTAGCTTTTTTCCTGCTGTATTTGCAACAGAAGCCGTTGGGGCAGGTGTTGGCTGTGGATTTGTATTTTGTTGAGGCTGCACGCTTGCGGTAGGATTTAATGGAGCACCAACGGCCAGGGCACAGGTATGTCCGGCTTCACCATGCGGCGGATTAAAAATCAGATTACTTTTAGTATTCTGCCCTACTGGCTGAGCAACATTGCTTTTTTGCAATCCCTGGAGCCCAGTTGGAGTTGGAATAACAGCCTGAGCACTTTCTTTCTTTTCGCTGCCATTACAGGCAAAAAGTATAGTAAGCATTGAGAGGTAAAAAGCATATTTCATGAGCACAGATTTTAGGATTAACCAAATATGGCGAAATTAATTTAAGCCTGAAAGCTCTTTTCTATTCTTTCTAACTGTTTTAAGTGATGCTTTAAATGTATTTCTATAAACCTAAGCCATTGTTTAGCATTTAAATAGCCTAATCTGGGGTGTTTCGTTTTGCTATCAGTTTTTGCATTTGCAAGTAACGGATAGTTATCGTCCAAAGCTTTTTCGAATTCTAAAATAAAATCGAGGGCTTCCGTTTTACTGATCTTTTTTACACGCTCTGCCAGCCGTTTCGGCACCTTATACTTTTTTGCCGGAGGTAATGAACCCAGTAATAAAATCAGCTTTACAATAAAATGTGTGGGTTTGTTTTCGCCTTTACCATTTGCTGCGTGTTCAAAGGCAATTATTGAAAGTAGGCTCGAGTCAAAAATATGTGAGTATACCTCGCTGTAACTCCAGCCAGCAATTGGAGGAGTAGTTTGGAAAATATCTTCAGGGTAACGCGATAATTTCGATTTGTAGGCATCGACTACATGATGTATCGATGCCTTAACTTTTGCAGCCGTCATTTAATAAAGATAAGCCGAATTACTGTTTCTCCAAATATTTTAAAAAGTCATCCTTATTGGATGGGAATACAAAAATATCGGATAATGTAAAATAATTCTGTGGATCAGCCACATTTTTATAAAGATTTGTGGCCACCTTTAAGCGTTGATCATCAAAATTGAAAGATTTTAAAAGGATCTTTACCTGGGCACTTAACAATGATGAATTTTTAGTCACAACATTGATCATTCTCAGTCGGCCATCATCAAAATTCTCTCTTCTGTACTGAGTTAAAAAAGTCTGAAAAGCTTCTTCAGAGAGTAGTCTATAACTAAAATCAGGCTGTGGTACCACCGGCGGAACAATACCGGTGTTATAATCTCCGGTATAACCATCAAAATCATTAAGGGCATATTGCCTGTTACGAAAGATGTTTAGCTGTTTTAATGTGATTAGCTGTTTACCTTCTAAACTCAAAATAAGCCTTTGTTCTGGTATAACTCTGATGCGCTGTTTTAAGATCACCGTATTGCCCTGAATAATAGATAGTATTGGTGCTGAATTGTAGACATCGTAAAAGCGGAACCTTCCGTTGGCCGACGAAACAAGTTCTTCGTCTAAATATACGTTGTACTTGCCCGGATTAACGATTTCTAAAAAAACTTCGGCAGATCTGCGGTTGTTTTGAGCGAAACTTAGGGTAGCAAATAACATTGCCAGTCCTAAAAAGATGGTTGTTTTCATCATTGTTTAGTGTTTTTAAAAGGCGATGAAGCTATCATAATCTTGATTTTCATTAACTCTTTTGAGTTTGTTAAGATTATGATGGTTTCATTTTAATTAAGGTTTCATTTGTGTGTGTTTTGAATTAATGCCAAACAAATGCCAAAACCAAACAAAAAAGGAGTAGGATTAAAAAAGTTTCAATAATTCTTCCAAATGAACAATTTCTTGTTTTACATCTTCAGGTTTTTCTTTTTGCGAAGGATTAAAAAAGATGGCCTCCATACCAAAATTTAATGCACCATAAATATCGGCTTCCAAACTGTCACCAATCATAATGCTTTCTGCCTTTAACGCTTTGGCTCTATCCAATGCATATTCAAAAATGAGAGGATTTGGTTTGTTTACGCCTACATCTTCCGAAATAATTACATTTTCGAAATATGGATTCAGGTTAGACAGGTTCATTTTGGTTAAGGTAGTCTCCTTAAAACCATTTGAAATGATATGCAAAGTGTATTTTTGCTGTAAATATGCCAACACGTTTTCTGCTCCTTCGAACAGATTGGTTTTTGTGGGCGAAATATTTACATAATCATCCTCAAACTGATGAGGAACTGCATCAGGATGGATACCCAACTGAATAAAAGTTTTGCTAAAACGCTCCGACCGCAAAAAATCCTTAGTGATTTTTCCTAAATGGTAATCGGCCCACAACTGATGGTTGTTTTCTGTATAAGTGCTGATGAAATCGGTACAGGATTTAAGACCGAGCTCCTCTAATTTATACGTTTGGCAAAGCTCGTTTAATGTTTCTTCGGCATTGCGATCAAAGTCCCAGATGGTATGGTCAAGGTCGAAGAAGATATGTTTTTTCATTTGTAATGTTTTTCACAAAGGTAACTTAATGATTTTTGATTTATAAATAATCTCCCACCTTTGCGTTAAGCTCCTCAATAAGTTCCTCATCCATGTACTGGTAATCGTCTGGAATATCTAGTGTGACAATTTCCTTTCCATAGATTTCTTCGGGGAAACGTTCGGTAATTCTTTGTTTATGTTTTTTCTCCATTACAAAGATCAGATCGGCCCAAACGATCAGTTTAGCATTGATTTTAATCCTTGCCGAAGGCTCGGTGCCGGCAGAACGCACCTGATGATTGGGATGATTTTTATACATAGTTTCGGCAGTAGCGCTTCGCCATTTATTCCTACTGCATACAAAGAGGATATTCATTTTATATTGAGCGTTACAAGACTCCAGACTAAAGACTTCGGACTAAACTTTCTCTCCATAAGCCAAGTCACCAGCATCGCCTAATCCGGGAACGATGTAAGATTTACTGGTCATTTCTTCATCAATGGCACCAACCCAAATTTTCGCCTTAGGCAAATTGGCGCGTACATGGGCAACACCTTCGGTACTGGCTATTGCGGCAACAATATGAAGTTCTTCAATTTTGTAGCGGTTAATCAATTCTTTACAGCACATTACCATGCTCTGTCCGGTCGCCAGCATTGGGTCGGCCATAATCAAAACTTTGCCATCTAAATCAGGAGTAGAAATATAATCCATCTGGATCACGAAATCGCCACTTTTTTCAACTTTTCTATAAGCCGAAATAAAACAGCATTCAGCCCTGTCGAAAATGTTGAGCAAACCTTGTTGCAGTGGCAGTCCGGCCCTGAGTATAGTGGCCAGAACGGGTTGCTGTGCTAAAACTTCGCAAGGCGATACGCCTAATGGTGTCGTAATTTCTTTGGTGCTATATTTTAACGATTTACTGATTTCGTAAGCAAAAAACTCACCAAGCCTTTCCAGATTTTTGCGGAAACGCATCGAATCTTTCTGAATATTTTCATCCCGAAGTTCAGCTATAAAGGTATTGGCAATCGATTTTGTTTTGCTTACATCAAAAATCATAATTCTTATTTTTCGGTTCTCACAAATTTAGTCCCAAGATGGGTTTAGTGGTTAAAAATAGGAATTTTAAGGCGGATAGTTTAAAAAATTAGTTTCCTGCGTAGTTGAGCATTTCGATAAACAGTAACTTCAATTTCTTATATTTAGGATGATCTGACAAACTTCTTAAACTCCAACTGCTATGAAATGTTCCATTTACAACCTTAACCGCATCAATATATTGATGTAAGGTTTTCGTCGCCGATTCAGTTGTTAAATACTGCAGAATATAATCGGTTAAACAATAAGAATTTACCACTAAAGGTGTTACTTTTTCGAGCTGAAGATCATACCAGTTAAAAGGTGTACAGGTTCCGGCCCTAAAACCCAATACATTGCTATAACCCATAGAATAATCTGAAGTAATACCCGAATTCAGAATATTTAAATAACAGATCGGAAATTTTAATACTTCTAATTGCTGACTGGTTAAAGGAATGGCAGCCGGATGGATTTTCCTGAGTTTGATCAGTCCTTCTTTAATTTCAGTCATTTTCTGCTTGTTGCTGGCGCAAGGCCTTAATAACCCTACAGATTGATCCTCAAAATGCTTAGCAACACCATTAATTTGAATGTAATCCATCGGTACTTCAGGGAAATCGACAAAATAAAAGGCTTTATTTTTTTTCGCAGCTATGATTTTATTTACTTCTTCCAGTACCTGTTCGTTATTGATCCCAACCCCGGTGAGCCGATCGAATTTGGAGCTTAAGTAATTATTCTCTTTTTTAAAAAGCGCGCTAAAAACAAATTTAGTACGGTTTAAAAAACCTTTTGGTAAACCCGGTAAAATATTGAAGTTTATGGTAGGCTGATGCTGGAATTTCTTCTCGTGAAACTTAAAACCGGGATGTTTCTTTTTGATGATGCTTTTAATCATCAGCGCCCACTCATCAATAACCGGTTTATCTAAAACCTTCCATTTATGCTGGTAACTTTTAGAAGGCTTGAATTCTTCTTCTGTATTTTTTTGGTGAATGTATTCCTCATAACGGCTCACCATAAAAAAAGCCGCCGCAAAAACATCAAAGGGCAAGGTTGATTGCTCAACCGGGAAAGGAACCTGATATTCGCCAAATGAAATGGTTTTTGGTTTAAATTCTTCCAATTTGTTGGAAAAGAGCAAAGCCGTACTTTTAAAAAAAAGTTCATCGCCTAATGGTTCATCACCATAGCTGATCTTAACCTGTTCACTCTGCAGAAAATATTGACTATTACCTGTAAATTCTATTTCTGCTTTAAGGATATCTTTAAAAATAAAATTGAAGATATATTTGATGCGGGGCGTTAATATATTGGAGAAGATGATTAGATGCATAACTTATTTTAACAACGGGATTTAAAAAAAGATGACAAGAAATATTCCTCAGCTAATATTAACACATAATATTGCCAATTAAATTTAACGGTAATTTAACATTGAACCATTATCTAATACAAAAATTACAATTAAAAGTTTGCGGTGAACTTTTTTTCGGGGTAAAGTATTTTGGTGCTTTTACGGGTACTGCCCTTTACTACATGTACGATACTCATCTGATCATCAAACATATCGTACAAAATAGTATCATTAACTTCAACAGATTTAATGGCAGGTATTTTTTCAACTTCGAGGTAAATATTGGTCGCTTCATGATCAATCTCAAATCCTATATAATTCATGGCAACAGCATTTCCATTGGCTTTTAGCTGTAAATGGCTAAGCAGGTATTTTTTTACCAGTTCATCCATTGCAGCTTTCATATTAGTATTGCTTAAATCAGTTTTCTGCTTATATAATTTGGCTAAAATAGCTTCAAAATCATCTGAAAAAATCCGACAGCTTACTTCAAGGGTTTTATCCTTGGCGTTAAAATTTATTTCAGTGGTACTTACATGTAAAGGATGTTTCATTCCTGCATGAGCCGAAAAAAAAACACAGCAGAATAGCAAAAGGATATATTTTAATTTATGCATCAATATTAGGTGTTACAGTAAACAAAGTTAAGATTTAAAGCTTAAACCAAACAATCGCAATAAATAGCTTCAAAATCAGTAACAAATTTGGTATTTATGGTTTTGTTTGAAGGATATTTGGGCTTTTTGCAATTAAAAACATAATTTTAAGCTTTATAAACTATTTTAACTCCAATAGTTAGCTTATTATTTCATGCCGTTGCAAGATTTTATCTTTTATTTCAAATTAGGTTGGGAGCATATTATAAGCGCCGATGCGTTAGATCATCAACTTTTTATTTTAGCATTGGTAGCCATTTATAGTTACCACAACCTGAAACAAGTGCTGATATTGGTTACTGCTTTTACGATTGGCCATTCGCTTACTTTACTTTTGAGTGTTTTAGACATCATCAGGTTCGAAAGCAAATGGGTAGAGTTTTTAATCCCCTGCACCATTGTCATTACTGCGATAAGTAACCTGTTCAGGAAGAATTTTTCGATGAAATCTGTAAAGATCAACTACTTTTTGGCATTGGGTTTTGGATTGATCCATGGCATGGGCTTCGCTAATTCGATCAGGATCATGCTGGCAAAAGACCAGAACATTGGCTGGGGACTGTTCGGTTTTAATGTAGGGCTTGAGGCAGGCCAGGTTTTTATGGTTTTCATCATTTTATTGATTACTTTTTTTATTTTTAACTATACCCGCATCAAACGCATCAGTTGGGTGTTATTTGTATCGGCAGCCGTATTTAGCCTGGCTTTAAAAATGGCTTTAGAAAGAATCCCTCTTTAACTAATGTATTATGAATAAACTGTTTACTTTAACTGGTCTTTTACTCTTTTCGGGTAGTTTGGCCATAGCCCAAAACATTCAGAATAACCCTGGCAGTAACCACGGGAATAAATTCGAACAGCTGGGTACTATCTTACCTACACCAAACGAACAACGTACGGCCAGCGGAGCACCCGGTGTTAAATATTGGCAGCAACGTGCCGATTATAACATTAAATGTGAGCTGGATGAAAAAAACCTATTGCTTACAGGGTCTGAAACGGTAACTTATACCAACAACTCACCTGATCCATTAACCTATATCTGGTTACAGCTTGATGAAAACGAGCACAGTACCGATAAGAACGCAAATTATCAGGATGCCACTAAAATGCCTGCTATCGGCACAACTAAAACTTTAGATCAGTTAAGTGCAACTGCAAACAATGGCGATGGAATCAACATTACCAAACTAACGGATGCGATGGGTAAAAACCTGAAATACACGGTTAATAAAACCATGATGAGGATTGATTTACCTGTAGCATTAAGAACCGGCCAAAAATTGATCTTCAATATTGACTGGAACTACAAAATTACCGACAGAATGAGCGTTGGTGGCCGTGGTGGTTACGAGTTTTTTCCTGCCGATGGAAATTACCTGTTTACCATGACGCAGTGGTATCCGCGTTTATGTGTGTATAGCGATTTTCAGGGTTGGCAGAATCACCAGTTTACAGGAAGAGGCGAGTTTGCCCTAACTTTTGGCGATTTTAAAGTGCAGATGACGGTGCCTGCTGATCATTTGATCGGTGCTACAGGAGAATGTATCAACTATAGCGCGGTGTTAAACCCAGCGCAGTTAAGCAGGTACAATTCGGCAAAAACTGCAGCAGCTCCGGTAGAAATCCAGACTTTAGCCGAAGCAAAAACCGCAGAAACTAAGAAATCTACAACTAAAAAAACCTGGGTCTTCAATGCCAATAATGTGCGCGATTTTGCATGGACTTCTTCCCGTAAGTTTATCTGGGATGCCATGCCACAAAAAATCCAGGCTAACAACAATACTGTAATGTGTATGAGTTTTTATGGAAAGGAAGCTTACAACCTGTACAGCAAATTTTCTACCCGTGCAGTAGCGCATACCATTAAAACCTATTCAGATTTTACCATTCCTTATCCTTATCCGGTTGCGCAAAGTATTGAGGCCGCCAATGGAATGGAATATCCGATGATCTGTTTCAACTACGGCCGTACAGATGCCGATGGAACTTACAGCGAAAGCACCAAAAATGGCATGCTTGGGGTGATTATCCATGAGGTTGGGCATAACTTCTTCCCGATGATTGTGAACAGCGACGAGCGCCAGTGGACCTGGATGGACGAGGGTTTAAACTCTTTTGTTGAATATTTAACAGAAGAACTTTGGGACAATAAATTTCCAAGCAAAAAAGGACCTGCTTACACCATTGTTGATTACATGAAACTGCCTAAAGATGAGTTGGAGCCAATTATGACCAACTCTGAAAATATTGCACGTTTCGGTCCGAATGCTTATTCAAAACCAGCTACAGGCTTAAACATTCTCCGCGAAACCATTATGGGCAGAGAATTATTTGATTACGCATTTAAAGAATACGCCAGAAGATGGGCTTTTAAACACCCTGAGCCTGCCGATCTTTTCCGTACCATGGAAGATGCCAGTGGCGAAGATTTAGATTGGTTTTGGAGAGGCTGGTTTTACGGAACAGATCCCTGCGATATCTCATTGGACAGTGTGAAATTTGCTAAAGCCGATTTCCCTAAAGAAGTTCCGGCGGCAAGATCGAGAATGGTGAAAATTGATAAACCTGCTGTAAATGCTTTTGAAGATATTTCGAAAATCAGAAACCGCGAGGATAAGAAAATTGGTTTCTATGTAGATAAAAATACTGCTGCACAGGATTTCTATTATAAATACGATAGAGGATTGGTGACTATTGATACCACAGTATCTACCAAAATGGATATGACAGCACCTGTAGAAGTGATTGCAGATGCTGATCAAAGTAAATACGCAAACCAGTTCTTGTACGAACTAAGCTTTAGCAATAAAGGAGGTTTAGTAATGCCTATCATTGTGGAGTTTACCTATAAAGATGGCACCAAAGAAATCGACCGTATCCCGGCGCAGATCTGGAGACACAATGAACTTAAAACTTCAAAATTCTATGTGAAAAACAAAGAAGTTGCTTCAATTTTAGTAGATCCTTTGCGCGAAACTGCTGATATCGATACCTCAAACAATACCTGGGGCGGTAAAGCAAAAGAAAGTAAATTTAAGGTTTACAAAATGAAAGCTGGTGGTGCTGTAAGAGGCCAGTCGGTTGGTAAAAACCCTATGCAGGCAGCTGCCGGAAAATAATAGCATCATCATTATCGCGGATCGTCATTCCCAACTTGATTGGGAATCTTTAAGCTTCTGAATAATTAGATTTCATAAAATCCCCGTTGAAGAAATTCAACGGGGATTTTTTATTTTCAACCTAGTAAATCAAAAGTTAAACTTTCGATTTACTAGGTTGATAGTCATTTAAACAGTCTAAACACAATATCTAATTTTTAAAATAAATTCTTTTATAATTTTAAGACTATTATTAATCGATCAATCTCCAACTTTCCTGACTTTTGCCTGTTTTACTCTTTACAGCCTAAATCGTATATTTGATATACTCATGAAATTTAAAATCACCTCAGAATATCAGCCTACCGGAGATCAGCCAAATGCCATTAAACAACTGGTTGATGGTGTAAACGCTAACGAACATTATCAAACTTTATTAGGCGTTACAGGATCTGGAAAAACCTTCACCGTGGCTAATGTAATCGAGCAGACCCAAAAGCCTACTTTGATTTTAAGTCATAATAAAACATTAGCAGCACAGCTTTATGGCGAGTTTAAAAACTTCTTCCCTGAAAATTCGGTAAATTACTTTGTTTCGTATTACGATTACTATCAGCCAGAGGCTTTTATTGCTTCCAGTAATACCTATATCGAAAAGGATTTAAGTATTAACGAGGAGATCGAAAAACTACGTTTACGTACCACCTCTTCATTGATGAGCGGCCGGCGTGATATTATCGTGGTCTCATCCATCTCCTGCATTTATGGTATGGGTAATCCTGAAGATTTCTCACGCATGGTTTTTCGTTTTGGGGTAGGATTACGGATTTCGAGAAATGCATTTTTGCATAGCCTGGTTGAGATTTTATACTCTCGTACCACAACAGAATTTAAACGCGGAACTTTTAGGGTTAAGGGGGATACTGTAGATATTTATCCTGCTTATCTGGATCATGCTTACCGCATTTCTTTTTTCGGTGATGACATTGAAGAACTTTCGGCCATTGATCCTGTTTCAGGTAAAACCCTGGAAAAACTCGAAGATATGGCCATTTATCCTGCCAACCTTTTCGTTACCCCTAAAGACCGTTTTAATCAATCCATTTGGGGAATTCAGGAAGAGCTGGAAATCCGTAAGAACCAATTGATTGCTGACAGGCATTTACTGGAGGCCAAGAGACTGGAAGAACGCACCAATTTTGATATCGAAATGATGAAAGAACTCGGATATTGTTCGGGTATCGAAAATTATTCACGTTTCTTTGACGGAAGACAGCCGGGCATGCGCCCTTTCTGTTTGCTGGATTATTTCCCGGAAGATTATTTAATGGTAATCGACGAAAGTCACGTTACCGTTCCACAGATCAGGGCGATGTACGGTGGCGATAGGTCGAGGAAATTATCATTGGTAGAATATGGTTTCCGTTTACCCGCCGCGCTTGATAACAGGCCATTAAACTTTAACGAGTTTGAGGCACTTGCTCCACAAACCATTTATGTAAGTGCAACACCAGCCGAATACGAACTTGAAAAATCAGAAGGTGTGGTGGTAGAGCAGGTAATCAGGCCAACGGGTTTATTAGATCCTGTGATCGAAATCAGGCCAGCTATTAATCAGGTTGATGATCTTTTGGATGAAATCGATATTACTATAAAAGATGGCGGTCGCATTCTGGTAACTACTTTAACCAAACGTATGGCCGAAGAGCTGACTAAATACCTGGATCGGTTAAATATCAAAACTAGGTATATCCACTCTGAGATTAAAACTTTGGAACGTGTAGAAATCCTCCGCGGTTTACGTTTAGGTGAATTTGATGTTTTAGTAGGAATTAACCTTTTGCGAGAAGGCTTAGATTTACCCGAAGTAACCCTGGTTGCTATTTTAGATGCTGATAAAGAAGGTTTCCTCCGCTCAGAAAAATCGCTGATTCAAACCATTGGCCGTGCCGCACGTAACGATAAAGGCCGGGTAATTATGTATGCTGATGGCATTACCGATAGTATGGAAAAAACCATTTCGGAAACTAACAGACGTAGGGATATACAGATTGCTTATAACCTCGAAAACGGAATTACACCGAAAACCGTTGGAAAATCGAGAGAAGCTATTTTAGAACAGACATCGGTACTCGATTTCTCTCAGAAAGCAAGCGATAACAAGGCGAGGGCTTATGTAGAAAATGCGGAAATCAGTATTGCAGCCGATCCGATTGTGCAATATATGGGTAAAAATGAATTGCAAAGGGCAATCGATAATACGCGTAAGGATATGCAGAAAGCGGCAAAAGATATGGACTTTTTACAGGCTGCAAAACTCCGAGACGAAATGTTTGCATTGGAGAAAATGTTTAACGAAAAATTTGGTAAGTAACGATTTGGTTTTAAAGAATGGTTTTTAGCTAAATTTGGATTACAATTGCAATTCAATAAGTTATCTAAAAATCATTCAATGAAATCTTTTAAACTCGTAACGCTGATCGTACTCGGCGTCATCGGTCTGAAAAGTCAGGCCCAAAATTCGGCAATTTCCCTGCCCCTCGCAGGTAACGCTTACAGTTCTCTGCATCAGGATTCAGAAAGAACCTTATCTAATAAAGGCATCGTAAACTGGACCAATCCAAAAGAGTATTTTACCGCTTATTTCAGGGTTTCCAAACCTGGAACAATTGTGATTTCTCTGGTTGACAAACCTGCTTTAGAAGGGCAATCGACACTAGAATTTACCATTAATAATCAACCCCAAAAAGTAAGTTTCGATGAAACCAAAGCTTTTGATGGCGAGATTGGCGAATGGACGATCAAAGATACAGGTTATGTGGCCATCGTCATCAAAGGGATCAGCAAAAGCGGTGCAAAGTTTCCTTCCATTCAAACTTTAACTGTTGGTGGAACAGCTACAGAAGGTAAAACAGCCTATGTTAAAAACAATGAAGGCAATTTCTTCCATTGGGGCAGGCGCGGTCCATCCGTACATTTAAACTATCAACAGCCTGAGAATGTAAATGCAGAATGGTATTATAATGAAGTAACCGTACCAAAAGGAGAAGATATTTTAGGCTCCTATTTTATGGCTTGCGGCTTTGGTGAAGGTTATTTTGGCATGCAGGTAAACAGCCCGACCGAGAGGCATATTCTTTTTTCGGTGTGGAGTCCGTTTAATACCGACGATCCTAAAAGCATTCCAGAATCGCACAAAATTAAAATGTTAAAGAAAGGCGAAGGCGTACATACCGGAGAATTTGGTAACGAAGGTGCAGGAGGGCAGAGTTATTTAAATTACCTTTGGAAAGCGGGAAATACCTATAAATTCCTGCTTCATGGCGTACCCGGAAAAGATAGCGTTACCACATACACCGCTTATTTCTTTGCTCCGGAAACCAATAAATGGCAGTTGATCGCTAGTTTCAGCAGGCCACAGACTAAAACCTACCTTAAACGTTTCCATTCCTTTTTAGAAAACTTTTCGCCTGTTCAAGGCGATTTATCGAGAAAAGTTTTGTTCGATAATCAATGGATCTGCGATGATAAAGGCGTTTGGAGCGAGTTAAAATCAGCACGTTTCACTACCGATAATACGGGAGCAAAAGGATACAGAGTGGATTATCAGGGAGGAACGGAAAAAGGGGCATTTTACCTGAAAAACGGTGGTTTCTTTAATGATTATACTACGCCTAGAAAAATCTTCACCAGAACCTCTACCGGCAAGAAACCAGAAATAGATTTTAGTAAATTGCCTTAACATTCAAAATAATTATGGATTTTTGAAGCTTTTATCATCAACTTATTACAGTACAAATGGACGGGCAAAACAGAAAAGACATTTATCCAGGATTAGAAGTCGGAATTATTTTGAAAAAAGACCAAAGGTCAGGAAAGATCACCTATGGGGTGGTTAAAGACCTGCTTACTTCATCTGCATTTCATTCGAGAGGGATAAAAGTGCGGCTCGAAGATGGCCAGGTTGGCCGCGTAGCTGAAATAGTTGGAGACTAATTAAGGTCTAGTTAAAACCATTACAGGGTTATTTGCGTATTATATTGTAATGAAATTGCAATTAAAGGCTAAAAAAGTAACAAAATAAATTTTATGACGTCTATATTTGTAACAACAGTAATTTAAAGAATGGCATTAGTAAAATTCATTTTCATCACGATATTGGTACTTTGGCTGATCAGAATGTTGATCAGGCTAATCCTACCCATGCTGTTTAATAACCTGGCCAGTAAAATGCAGAGTCAGGCAACCGGACAGCAACAACAACAGAGACGATCGAAACCGGAAGGCTCTATCTCGATAGATTATATGCCTCCAAAACCCGATCAAAGTAAAACAGATAAACTCGGTGATTTCGTAGATTACGAGGAAGTAAAATAAAAAAAGACCCTGAACTTGTTTCAGGGTCTTTTTGTTTAAAATCAAATCTGTTTCTTCTGTTATAACTTTCTTCAAGATCTATATTCAATCCTTAACAAGGACCGTTTTGTTCATCGATACGCTTCAGTATAGATGAGAGCACTATAGTGTAGATTACATAAGCTACAAACACAAAAAAACCAAGCTGCAGGGCCGAATTATTTGCCGTTACAGTTTTTAGTGTATCATTTTGCATGTTAAGTCCCGAGAGTTGGCTCTTTAAGATCCCGTTAAGTCCAATATAAGTCATTGCAACACCCACCACCATTACATCGGCCATATCCCATTTACCAAGATCAAATGCCAGAAACCGCAACACTTTTTGGCTGCCAAAAAGGTGACCACAGGATACATGAACACCCCGGGCTACAATTCTTAACAGTGGAAGAACGACCACAAAAATCAGTAGCAGCGCGCCAACCAATACGGCATCAGGCTTTGGTTGTTCAATCAGTGTTCCTATAATCCCCAATATGCTTTTGCTTTGAAAGAAAAGTACCTGGTTGGTAAAGGCAATTTTATCTCCGAGTAGTGCAAACTCTAATGTCTGAATCCGTGCATCAACTTCTATAATCGGAGAAGTAACCCCTACAGCAAGCAGGATAACGGCAAACAACAGCGACATAATAAATAATGGTACGTGCAGCTGTACTTTTTTTCTCAAAAATAACCATAACATCAGTGCAATTGCTACGCAGCCAAGCATCCCAAGTGCAAACTGAAAACTGGCTTTTTTTATTTCTGCCAATCTTGTATTAACTAAACGGTCAAATGCTTTCGCATTTGCTACATGGTATTTATGATAAATGTTTTGTTCAACAGTGGTAATGGTTGTATCTGTACTATCATAGGTCTGTGCCTCAAGTTCGTCCACTTTGCTGGTTGCAATACCCTTTAACCTTTTTAAACTGGTAGGGCTGGTGATTTTTGCAACAATTGTTTTAGCGAAAGAAGGTACTTGCGCATGAAGTTCATCAACATCCACAAAACTTTTGAAAGCTAGTTTTTTAAGCTTACCTCCAAGGCTTTTCTGTGGCTTGGTTACTTCAGATACTGCTTTGTTTACCAATCCATGTAATTCTTTTTCAACCTCTTTCCGCATTTCTGTTTTTTGCTTCGCGGTCAGGTTAAAACCCTTTACCCTGCGATCAACAACGGCCGAGATTTTCTCTCCCCATCTGTCGACCGAAAATATACCAAAAGTAATGTTATTTGACAGGCTATAATCTTCTTTGATGTGCTTCTGCTCTACAGATAGCTGATGGAAACGGTAGCCAAAATAGGCCTCTCCCAGCAAAAGGATGCTGAGTGCAGCGATGAGCAATATAGGAGCTACCCTATTTTTCCTTACCGGAGTATCTTGAGTGGT
Source organism: Pedobacter jeongneungensis (assembly GCF_000633455.1). Lineage (GTDB taxonomy): Bacteria > Bacteroidota > Bacteroidia > Sphingobacteriales > Sphingobacteriaceae > Pedobacter > Pedobacter jeongneungensis_A. The sequence goes on along the minus strand of NZ_AYMG01000001.1, from coordinate 92,240 downwards.
ATTTGTTGTAGTTGCCATAATAATTAATCAAACAGCTGAAATAAAAATGGTTTAGTGGGCATCATGTGGCGTAATGAACTTTAATATGGTGGATAAAATGAGACCATAAAGTACAAAACTGATAAATATGATATATCCCGGCTGTAGGGCTGTATTGTTGGTGGTTAAGATGGTAAGTGAATCGTTTTTAATATTCAATGCCTGAAGTTGTCCTTCCAGCAGTCCATTTAGCCCGATATAAGCCATCAGGATGGCAATTACGATTACATCGGCCATACTCCACTTTCCTGATTGGAAAGCAAAATATTTAATAATTCCGTTTTCAGCCAAACGTTTATTGCCCAAAAGATGAATCCCTGTTGAACTAAGTTTCACAACGGGAAAGAGAATACTAAAGACTAATATCAGTACCCCCACCAGTATCGAATCGATTCCTGGCTGGCTAATCAGTACCCTAACCACATCCATAATGCTCTTACTCTGAAAAAACAGTACCTGATCTTTAAACATTACATGCTCACCCAATAAAACAAAATCAAGCGACCGGATCCGTGCATCTACCTCAATCATTGAGGCCGTAAGACCTACAGCTAAGAGGATAAAGGCAAAAAACAGCGACATTACAAAAAGTGTAACATGCAGGTCTCTACGCTTACGAAGCCCCCACCAAAAACCTAGCACCACCACCACACAGGCCAGCATACCAAAAGAATAGCCGTAGGTTTTTTCACGGATTTCAGCAAGCGAGGCGACTAATTTTTTATTCAGTACATCGGTAGAAGATACCTGATATTTCCGGTACATTGTTTTAATCGCTGCAGCATTTGCAACAAATGCACTATCTTTCTTTTCTTCATTGGCAATTTCATTAAACTCGCCAATGGCCATTTTACTCAACTGCTTTTTGTTCTTTGGGTTATCTACCTCGGCAATAATCTTTTTGGCAAAACCAGGTACTTGTGCTTTTATGCTATCAGAGTTCACAAAATTCTTAATGGCGAATTTCTGTATCTTCCCACTTAAAGTCTTTTTGGGCTTATTTACAAGGGCTTCTGCTTTATTGATCAGTGCCAGCAATACCTGTTCAACTTCGGTTTGCAATACCTTTTTCTGTTTTTTGGTCATCTTTAGGTTGCCTACCTGATGGTGCACAATCTTTGAAACATTATCCTTCCATTGCTGTACCGAAAACAGCCCGTAAGTAATGTTGTTAATGTTAGAATAATCTTCCTTAATCTGCTCCTGCTGATCGGAAAGTTGGTGTAACCTAAAGCCAAAGTATCCTTCTGCTCCGAGCAGCAGGGCAAGAGCAAGTATAAGCAGCAATTTAGGAAGAAAAGACTTCTGCTCCTTTGTATGTTTTTCTTGTGTTTCCAAGCCGATTAATTTAAGTGGTTATGCCAATTGACGGCAATATTTGGTCTGGTATTGCCAGATAAAACCAACAATACGTGAAAAGGTTTTAAAAGTGCAATAAAATTGTGCCGCTACAGCTGAGCGTGGAAAAGGTAGATTAATAACTTTGATCTCGAAGTGCCTTATCTCCCCTCTTTTGCTTCATGGGACAAAGTAACTCCACACTTACCAAAGCTTCATTAACCACAAATCATTTTTCAGGTCGTCCTTAAATTTCGATAGTTGGACATATTTCCAGTACAGTTGGTGTATATATTTTTTTTATTTCTGAGCATCTTCTCACATTAGATTAAACAAAAAAACAAATCTTATGAAAAACGCTAAAAACACGATCAGATTAAAAAAGAGAATCATTGAATATCTAAACAATGATGAAATGAAATCGCTAAACGGTGGAGGTGGAAATTTTGGAACCATGGATACTACGCTTACGATTACCCTAACCAATATGCCTCCAATGAACAAATAAGATAATTCATCTACCTATGGAAAAACATCTCAACTTTAAAAGCATTGGACCTATCTGTATCGCATCGGAAAACAATATTTTGTGCGAAGCATTATTTGAATATCTGGGGAAAAGAAATTTCGAAAATATAGGTATTGCGGGTTCAGAAAAAGAAACCATTAACTTTTTGTGCGCAAACACTTCATCCATCCTGATTATTAGTTCGAGCCTGCTCGATAGTACTATTTTTCAGACTATGGATGCTTTAAAAAAAATAAGATCAGACTTTAAAGTGATCTTATTAAGTAATGATGTAGAAATACTAAGGTATTACAGTGAAGGTAAGAATAACCTGGTAAAGGGATTGCTGTCTAACCACGAGAGTATGAGCGACTTGTATTACTGCATTATGGAGGTTGCTTACGGACTGGATTATCAATCGAACCATGTAAAAAGATTACTCCAGACCAAAAATTCGTTGGTTAAAGAAAACTTACTTTTTATCTCTTATTTCAACAAAATAAAAGAACTGACCAAAAGGGAGATGGAGATCTTTATTGCACTATCTACCTCATTGTCGACCAAAAACATTGCCGAAAAACTTTACATCAGTCCGGCAACCGTAAATAACCATAAAGCCAGCATTACCTGCAAACTAAGCTTGAGAGGTAAAAACCAATTGTTATCGCTTGCGCTATGGTATCGTACAACTATAATTAAATCGGCATGATCGAACCATCGGACATACTGAAGTTTCTGCTACACCAGATTGATGGGAAGGGCAAACCGTACGAAAATACCGTTCGCTATAGTGTGGTGCGATTTTTATTGGCTGTAATAGAGGGTAGTCCGGTGAAAGCTGAAGATAAGGCGCTTTTAAGGGGGGCCGAACCTTTTGATAAAAACATATTTATAGAGCCTTTTTTAGGTGCGGTAAATGTACTCTTTATTATAGAACCAGAAATTGAGAAACGCATTTTTGAAGACGAGTATTTATTACCCGAACTCAACACCTACATTGTAGAAAGTGCCAATACAGCTATAAGCAGTAATATTTTTGATTTTGCCAATGGTGCATCGGGAATGCTGTTCTACCTAAAATCGGTAAACAGCAGCGAAATACTATGCCTTAAAAGCAGGTTTGTTAGTGGTGTAAGAAATTATGTTGATAAAAGGGCGTATACACTTACCGAAAACCCGCAATATCTGTTGTCAAAATTAACTGATACCCTGATCGGAATATATTTAAATAAGCCGAACGAGATCGAAGAAACAGAACTTACAGATACCATCGATACCTGCTTTAATGCCATGTTTTCATATTGGCAAGAAGTAAACCATGAGGATAAAAAGTACCTCTTTTTGGGCAAAAACCTCAAATATCCAACTTTAAAGGGATTACTTACCTGGCGTGATGGCGATATCCAAAAAGCAATAGTTACCATCGTTTACTCGGTTTTAAAAAACAATAAGCCTTTATATAAAACCGGGCTGTTGCTGGGGCTCCATACCTTGATATTACCTGATTTATTTGACGATAATATTGATGGCGTTGGTTTTTATTCGGGAGCATTGGGCCCGTATTATGGCTATAAGCTGTTGTATGATTTTACTGACGACATTAATTTTTTAGAGGCTTCAGACCTTTGGATGTCGAGGTTAGAAGCCAATCTCACCAAAATTATTTACGCCCAAAAAGAATTAAGCTTTCAGGAAATCATGATGATTGCCACCTGTTACGCATTCGTTAACCAAAAAAGCCAATACAATGACTACACCAGAGAAATCTTTTGATTATATAAATCCCAGTTCTTACGAAATCGTTGAAAGGCTAATTTTTAACGGTGTTAAAACCCTGAACAATTCGCTTTTTTCTGGTCAGTTGGGTTATATCCTTTATTTATTTGAAAGTAGCAGGCTTACTGGTGAAGATGCCCGAGAAGAAGCCGAAGGCTTACTCTACGAGCTATTTGAGAAAATAAATGCCACCACTCCCGCTTTTGGCGATTACTCTCTTGCCAATGGCTATACTGGCTTTTGTTTGTTGGTTAACTATCTCGAAAAACAGGGCTTCATCGAAATAGATGTGGAGGATGAGTTGTATCAGCTTGACCTGGCCATCGCAAATAAATCAATTGCCGATATCAAACTCAACAATACCGATTTCCTCTATGGCGCTACCGGGTACCTGCACTACTTTGCCGAAAGAAATTTAAGTCCCTTTATAAAGCAAAATATAGAAAGCTTATTAAAAAGAATTTTTGAAAACGAGATCATTGACGAAGAGGGGCTTAGGTTTAGAAATGCCTTCTACCATAAAGAGCCCGACGAAAATAACCACATTAATTTTGGATTAGCCCATGGAAACCTGGCTTTAGGAATGGTTTTTTTGAATTTGGCAGATAAAGATCCAACGCTGCATTGGCTGAGAAAAAAAGCTGAGTTGCTTGCCCATTATATGATCAAACACCTTGAACTCCGGGCTGGCGATGATGCAGTGATCAGGTCCTTATTTCCATCAATTATACGAACCGATGGGATAAAATGTTTTAACAAAATTCCCGTGGCCTGGTGTTACGGCGATCTGGCGATTTGTATCTTTTTATATAGGGTGGGGCAGTTTTCAGAAAATGACCAATACCGTAAAGTTGCCGATCAGATTGGCCATTTATCAATGAAAGAAACTTTTAAGCAGCTGGATTTTGTTAACGATCCTTTTTTCTGCCACGGAAGCGCCGGTATTGCTCAATTGTATAAATCGCTGTATCAATTATCGAACGATGAAAATTACCTTAACCATTATGAGTTCTGGATCGACAGGACAAATAAGATCATCGCTACAAAATACAGGTCGAAAGATATTAACGATGCTATCGAAAAACCAGAACATGCATCGCTTCTGGAAGGATTGATTGGTACCGCTTTAGTACTTAACAGTTATAAAAACAATATCGATCCCTGGAAATCTATTTTTTTACTTTAAAATCTACCAAATGAAAAAGTTAACCTTATTACTCGCACTAATTGTTGCCATAACCACCGCCGTAAGTGCACAAACGGATATCCAGATCAAAGGAAAGGTTTTGGATGCCAAAAATGAACCAGTAATTTTCGCGACCATATCATTAATCGATAGTTTGGGTAAAGCGGTCAATTTTGCAATATCCGATGAACAGGGGAACTATCTTTTTAATTTAAAACAGGGTAAGGGAGCGTATAAATTATTGGGCTCATCTATGGGCTATGCCAGCGCAGCGGTTTCGTTTCATATTTCTACTAATCCTGAAGTAATTACGGCACCTGATATTATACTCCTGGCTGACACCAAAATGTTATCTGAAGTAAACATTAAAGGGAAAAAGGCATTAATAGAGCAAAAAATCGATAAACTGATTTTTAATGTTTCGCAAAGCCCCATGACGGCTGGAAGCTCGGCTTTGGATTTGCTAAAAAGGGCTCCCGGGGTTTTTGTTGATCAATCAGATGCGATAAAACTCCGTGGTAAAAGTGTTTTGGTTTTGGTAGACAATAAGCAAATCTATTTATCGGGCGATCAGGTTGCACAATATTTAAAAAGCCTGCAGGGCGATAATATCGACAAAATAGAAATCATCAGTAATCCATCGGCCAAATATGATGCGCAGGGTGTTGGTGGAATAATCAATGTAATTTCAAAAAAAGACAAGAAAATAGGTGTTAACGGTAGTGTTACAGCTGGCGGGGGATACGGTAGGAATGGAAAATACAATAGTAGTGGTTTACTCAACTACAGACAAAAAATGTTTGCTGTTTCGGGCAATATTGGCTATAACCATGATAAGAGCCCTACATCCGGAGAACTAAACAGAACATTATCGGGGACCGATTTTTCGCAAAATAGCTCCAGCATCAAAACCATTAATTCAGGCCTTGCCAAACTATCGATAGATTTTTTCCCAAATGAAAAAAATACACTTGGCTTTGGTTTTATTGGCAACAAGGCAAATAATAACCTTGCAAATAACAGTTTAACTTCATTGAGAGAAAGCGGAGCCATTAATCAACTTAATCTTTATAGCGCCAACCTGACCGATTGGAACAGCCTTACCTATAGTTTCAATTACAAACTGGCACTAAAAAAGGATGAAAACTTATCTTTTGATGCTGACCTTTCTAATTACGAAAATGATGGAGATATCAACTATACTTCCAATAATGCTAACAATCAGCCTTCACAGCCAAATACCCTTAACATCAATAAAACCATGATTAAGATTGCTTCGGCAAAGCTTGATTATGAACGTGTGCTTCTAAAAAAACTAAATCTGGAAACAGGTGCAAAGGTAAGTCGTGTAACCACTGATAACATGACCCGTTTTAACCAGCAGATTGATGGCAATTGGGAAAATGATGTAAAAAGAAGCAATGTTTTTAACTACGATGAAACCATCGTGTCGGGTTATCTAAACCTGAATACCAAATTAGGTAAAAAACTATCCTTACAATTGGGTTTAAGGGGCGAACAGACACGATCAGACGGTGATTCGAAAACACTTGATTCGGTTTTCAGGCTTAACTACTTCAAGCTGTTTCCAAGTGCCTACATTACTTACGATTTTAACCAGAACAATCAACTCGGTATTTCTTACAGCAGGCGGATTGGCAGACCAGGTTATAAAGATCTAAACCCATTTACTTATTACACCGATCAATACACGGCAAGTCAGGGTAACCCCTTTTTAAGGCCAAGCTTTACAAATTCATTCGAACTGAATTATACCTTACTTCAACAGTTTAATATATCGGCAGGTTTTCAGCATACAAAAGATGAATTTGAAAAAATTGCCGTACAGGAACCCGATACTAAACTGGTAAAAGAGATCTATCAAAACTTTGATAAGTTTTATGGCTACTATATCGGGGCGAACATTCCGGTAAAGGTGCTTAAGATATGGGAGATTAGTAACTATGCCAACTTCTACTACACCGATTATACCATGGGCCAGATCAGATCAAAAGGCTCGGCGCTGCAGCTTAACAGTACTTCATCTTTCACGCTGCCAAAAAGTATAACGGCCGAACTGGACATGATTTGTTTTTACAACAATGCCTATGGTATTTACCGTGTAAAACCCAACCTATATTTTAACCTGGGTATAGCCAAAAGCCTCTCCGACAAAAGATCTACGTTTAAGCTGAGCATATTCGATTTATTCAATACGAACAGGTCTTCTATAACGGCCAACCTGGGCACACTGAACCTGGTTTCGAACTATAGATGGGAAGGAACAAGGGCGAACTTAAGCTATAGCTACAAATTTGGCAAAAGCACAGTTAAGGGAGCCGCTACCAAAAGAAAGTCTTCGGGCGAGGAACAGGGCCGTATTAAAAACTGATAGTATAGCAGCAAATTATTATTCACCTTTTAACTGTAGATATGAAAATCGGAATTCTAGAGTTTGGCGCTATTGAAGGGCATTCAGGGGCCGAAATATTGGAAAATGTTTTGGAATATGCTCAAATTGCTGATGCTGCTGGTTTTAGCCGTTTCTGGCTAACAGAACATCATCCTTTAAGCCTGGCCTGGAATAGCCCGGAAATGTTGATCCCAACATTAGCCTGTTATACCGATCGCATTAAGATTGGCATCGCGGGTACATTATCTGCTGTTCATTCTCCATATCGCGTAGCTTGCGATTTTAAGCTTTTAGGTACACTTTTTCCAGGCAGAATAGATTTGGGCTTTGCCAATGGCAAACCTAGCTTAATAGCTGCGGGATATTTATTAAACCGCTCTGGTGTAACCGATGAAATTTATAAGACCTTTAATGATAATGTTAGGTTAACATGCGATTTTTTGAAGGGGAAAACACAATCTATAGCGCCCATACATGGAGATTTACCCGAGATGTGGCTTTTAGGAGCATCGTATAATCAATTACCGTTTGCACGCGAAATGGGAATGGGATTTTCAAGATCTTTATTCCACACAAGCGATCCGGCAGGCAAAAATGCAGATCTGCTATTTAGCCACATGGAATTGTTTGAGGCTCAGCACAAGGTCCCGCCGCCGCTTAACCTGGCATTTGCGGGGATCTGTGATACGGATAGCCAAAGGGCTGAAAAGCGCTTTTACGATACCTATAAAACAGCATACGATCCGCTGAGCAATTTCATTGTTGGGTCACCGGCTTATTTTTCTGATCGTTTGGAAGCCCTTTATGAGGAAACCAGCATCGAAGAATTTATTTTCAAAGACCTTGATACGGATAACAGCAAGCGGCTGGAAACACTATCAACATTAAGTAATTTAATTAGCGACCGTATTCCAACACTCAAAAGCCATGATTAACCCAAGTTTAAAAAAATTCCCGCATTTTACGCAGCTAGATCACATGGATTGTGGTCCAACCTGCCTGAGGATTGTGAGCAAATTTTATGGTAAATTTTTCAACCTTCAAAGTTTAAGGAACCTCAGCAAAACTACAAGGGCCGGCAGCACCATGCTGGGACTACTCCGTGCATCTGAAAAGCTGGGTTACAATAGTTTTGGTGCAAAAGTAAATCTGGAAATGCTTCAAAACGAAGTAGACCTGCCTTGCGTTTTACATTGGAACCAGAACCATTTTAATGTGCTTTATAAGATTACCAAGACAAAAGCTTATATATCAGATCCAGCCAGGGGATTATTGGTATACAGTATAAAAGATTTCTTAAAAGGCTGGGCTTCAAACGGAGATATTGGCTTTGTACTGATGCTCGAACCTACACCTGCGTTTTACGCTCAGGAAGACGAAGAAAACGGGATATATAAAGGAATAGGTTTCCTTTTACCTTTTTTGAAAAAATACAGGAGCTATGGTGTGCACCTGCTGGCCGGACTGGTAATCGGAGGCGCCTTACAGCTTGCCTTTCCTTACCTCACACAGTCTATAGTAGATAATGGGATCAAAAATAAAAATGTGAACATCATTTATATGATTTTGGCTGCTCAATTGTTTTTGTTTTTAGGCAAAATAAGTGTTGAAATTTTGCGCAGCTGGATCCTGGTGCATATAGGTGCACGTTTTAACATTTCCATGCTCTCTAATTTCTTTGTAAAGCTGATGAAATTGCCCTTATCATTTTTCGATGTGAAAATGACGGGGGACCTTCTACAAAGAATCAACGACCATAAAAGAATAGAACAAACGCTTACCTCTAACTCCATTAGTACCTTAATTTCATTTTTCAACCTTTTCCTCTTCAGTATCGTATTGGTAAATTATAACCTGTCGATTTTTTTAATCTTTATGTTTGGCAGTTCCTTAAATTTCATATGGATTTATTGTTTTATCAAAAAGCGAGGAGATCTCGATTATAAAAGGTTTAACCAGCTGAGCGCAAACCAGAGCAAAACCATAGAACTGATAAATGGCATACAGGAAATCAAATTAAATAATGCAGAAAGGGAAAAAAGATGGCAATGGGAAAAATTCCAGACGAAACTGTTCAGAACGAATATCCAGAGTTTAGCACTTGATCAGGTCCAGAATATCGGTTCGCTTTTTATTAACGAGCTCAAAAATATCATCATTACGGTTATTGCAGCACAGCTTGTAATTAAAGGAGAGCTTACGCTGGGTATGCTTTTATCCATCAGTTATATTATTGGCCAGTTAAATTCCCCTATCACCCAACTCGTATCATTTGTGCAATCTTTTCAGGATGCTAAACTGAGTCTGGAACGGATTGCAGAAATCCATGGCAAGGAAGAAGAAAACAACCATTATAATGTAGAAATACCTGATACCACGGATGGGGTTGAAATTAAACTGCAAAACCTTACTTTTTGCTATTCCGGAGCGCCGGATCAGATTATTTTAAACAATATTTCCCTTACCATTCCGCGCAATAAAGTAACGGCAATTGTAGGCTCAAGTGGCAGTGGTAAAACCACCCTGATGAAACTTCTGCTAAATTTTTATAAACCAACAGTAGGTGAAATATTGGTGAACGAAAAAAGATTAGCATCTATTTCTGATGAATTTTGGAGACATATCTGTGGTTCAGTGCTGCAGGAGGGTTTTATATTTTCGGATACCATTGAAAAAAATATTGCCGTTGGGGTTGAATATGTAGAGCACGACAAGCTAAGGAATGCACTCCGCGTGGCCAATATTGAAGGTTTGGTAAATTCCTTACCCCTTGGTTTATCAACAAAAATCGGTCAGGAAGGTGTTGGCTTAAGTACTGGTCAAAAACAAAGGTTATTGATTGCTCGTGCAATCTATAAGGCCCCTCAGGTGCTGTTTTTTGATGAGGCTACAAGTGCACTCGATAGTAAAAATGAAAAAGAGATCGTTTCAAATTTAGACCGTTTCTTTAACGAAAAAACAGTTGTTGTAATTGCCCACAGGCTTAGTACCATAAAATCGGCAGATCAGATTGTTTTACTAAATGAAGGCCGTGTAGAAGAAATTGGTACCCATGAGGAACTGATCCGGAAAAATGGGTTCTACTTTGATCTGGTCAAAAATCAGTTATCAATGGATGAAATTAATCAAAATCTAATTCAATTTAAAACAGCTTAACCCATGCCAGTTAACCAAGCGACAACAGAACATACTGCAAATGATTACTCAGAAGAAGTTGATCATATTTTAAGTAGTTTGCCAAAATGGCTCAAAAAATGGAATATCTATATTATCGTTATCGTGATATTAGGTAGCCTGCTGATCTATCAATTATTTGAAAAGAAACTTCAGTTCAAGCCAATTTATACCACCCTCAATATATCTCCTGCACCCCAGTATATAGAGGTAAAAAACCTCTCAAAGATTAGCCAGGTTTATGCCGTAACAAACAAAAGGGTTGTAAAGGGAGATACCATAGCTAAATTGTCAGAAATTGGTGCCCCTTCAAAATACCAATTTTTAATTGCCCCGATAAGCGGAGTATTAAATATTAAAGGTGATTTAAAGGTTGGGAGTATTCTTAGGAAAAATCAGGCAATGATAGAAATTTCAGCAGATGAAGAGAAAACCATTTACGGAGAATTGAGGATAAATAAGACTCAGGCAGATAAATTTAAACCCGGAAATCAGATAAATATTGAATTGGATCAGCAAGGAAAGGAGCAATTCTTACAAGCCAGTATCCAGCAGGTTGATGATACTACCGATTCTGTAATTATTTACTATCAGGTTGCTAATCCCGGCAAATACAATATTAATCCCAGGCTTAAACAGGTAAGGGGGAAATTAGTACAGGAGAAAACAAAATTCTCTTTTAGTTCGCTGCTGTAGTAAATTAAGCTTCAAATGGATTTGATAGAGATGACCGCCGGTGTAGTAGAGAAATCTTTAAAATATGAATAAAGAGTTTTGTAGCGCTTGGGTTGAAAATGATGATAAAACAAAAAAGGGCCTCTAATTTTCATTAAAGACCCTTCAAATTATAAACCTGAACCTAATTTTTTTTAGCTGCTTCTTTATTTGCTTTGTAACGCATATCAGCTGTACCGTCTTTTTTAGTTGGACCGGCAACTTTAGTTACTGCTTTTGCTTTGTTTTCTTTGAAACGCATATCCGGAGTGCCATCTGCTTTTACTTTAGCAGCCGTAGTAGTTGTTTTAGTTTCTACTTTTTTAGCCTCTTGTTTTACACCTGCTTTTACTGGTGCAGTTGTAGTTTTTACTTCTTTTTTAGCAACTGTTTTAGCTTTAGCGGGAGCTGTTGTTGCTGGTGTTTGAGCAAATGCTGTGGTTAAACCAAATGCTGCGATTGCGATTAAACTCAATAACTTTTTCATAATTTTCGATTTTTGTTTTACTCGTTTTTTGTTGATATAAAATTCATTAATTGGTATGAAGTTTTAATGAAGATAACGAATATTTTTATTTTTTTTAAAAATCTAACTTATCGTAAAATTAATATTGATGTTGTATGGTACGGAGATGGGTTTTCCGAACAAGGTAGCCGGAATCCAATCTGGCGATTCCTGCAAAACCTTGATAGCTTCTTCAGCTAAACTGGTGTGTGGTGCAGAAATAACTTTTATATCTTCAATTTTGCCATTGCTGCTCACCAGGAATGATAAATAAACCTTTCCCTGGGCTCTGGTGTTCCGAGCATCTGCCGGATACCTGATACTTTTGCCGAGGTACATATAAAACTTCTTCATGCCCCCCGGAAATGATGGTTCGGTTGTAACATCGGCTTTGGCAACTGGTTCCCCATCCATATCCAGATAGGAACTATCCGTTACTTTATTTTTGGCATCATATAATTCTTTAAGCGCAAGCTTACCATTTTCATAATTAATCTTCCACTCGCCTGTTTTTTTGTCATCGGTATAGTTTCCACTTGTTTTTGGGGTACCATTTTTCCAATAAGTATTGTAACCGCCGTTTAATAGATCCTGATCATATACTTTTGTTTCCTTTAACTTACCATCAGCATCAAAGCTTGTCCACAAGCCTATTTTTTTGTTATCGCGGTATAATCCTTTTAACGAAATGTTTCCGTTTTCATATTCAAAATATTCGCCATTTAATTTTTTTAGTTTTCGATCTCCAAACGATTCGGTTCTGATTAAAACTTGTTTAGCATTAAAAGTATTTTTCAGCCAAGTGCTATCCTTCTTATAAACTTTATACATTTCAGCCGCTTTGGTTGCCGCTTTGTAGTAATTATCGCCAAAATTATAGGTAATCAGCGTATCACTTTTTTGCGCCATGCATCCAATGGATATAAAGCAGCATAAAATGAATATAGTAAGCGTTTTCATATTTAGTGTGCAGCCAGCCAGTTATCGCCCTCTCCAATTTCTACTACTATTGGCACCGTTAACTTAATGGCATTGGCCATTTTATCCTGAATGATGGCTTTCATCACTTCTTTTTCCGAGCGCACCACATCAAACACCAACTCATCATGCACCTGCATGGTCATGGTTGATTGTAAGTTCTGTGCTTTCATTTCTTTATGGATATTGATCATGGCAATTTTGATCATATCAGCAGCAGAGCCCTGAATAGGCGCGTTAATCGCATTTCGTTCGGCAAAACCACGCACAGTTTGGTTGGCTGAATTAATGTCTCTTAAATAGCGTCTTCTACCCATTATGGTTTCCACAAACCCATTCTCCCGTGCAAAGTTCATGGTATCGCTCATGTAACGTTTAATGCCTGGATATTGCGCAAAATATTGTTCAATAATTTCGGCAGCTTCTTTACGTTGAATACCCAGGTTCTGAGATAAACCAAAAGCAGATTGACCGTAGATAATACCAAAATTTACTGCTTTTGCATTTCTACGCTGGGTTCCATCTACTTCTTCTATACTTACGCCATATACTTTGGCAGCAGTTGCGGTATGGATATCGATCCCTTTGCTAAAAGCATCGAGCATATTTTCTTCTTTACTAATTTCGGCTATAATGCGTAACTCTATCTGCGAATAATCGGCCGATAGCAGAATGTGGTTTTCATCCCTTGCAATAAAAGCTTTACGTACCTCTCTACCGCGTTCGGTACGGATTGGAATGTTCTGTAAATTCGGATTGTTAGAACTCAACCTGCCGGTAGCGGCTACGGCCTGGTTGTAAGAAGTGTGTACTCTACCTGTTTTCGGGTTAACCATTAATGGTAAAGCGTCCACGTAAGTTGATTTAAGCTTCTGTAACTGACGGAAATCCAAAATATCCTGTACAATATCACTTTTGCTGGCTAAGGCTGTTAAAACATCTTCTCCGGTTTGGTACTGGCCTGTTTTAGTCTTTTTGGCTTTTGGGTCAAGCTGAAGTTTATCAAATAACACCTCACCTAATTGTTTTGGTGAGGCCAGGTTAAATTTAATCCCCGCTTTATCATAAACATTCTGTTCGAATTTGATGATTTCGGTTTCAAGCTCTTTAGAGTAAGCCTGTAAAGTTTCGATATCAATGCGTACGCCTTCTTTTTCGATATCGGCCAATACATAAACCAGAGGATTTTCAATTTCTTCGGCCAGTTTGGCGGCGTTTAATTCTTTTAATTTTGGCTCGAAAATGTGTGCCAGTTGCAAAGTTACATCAGCATCTTCAGCAGCATAATCTACTACATCAATTACCGGCACATCACGCATGGTGCCCTGGTTTTTGCCTTTTGCACCGATTAGTTTAGTAATAGAGATTGGCGAATAACCCAGATAATTTTCTGACAACACATCCATGCCATGGCGGGTATCAGGATCGATTAAGTAGTGGGCCAGCATCGTATCGAACAGTTTACCTTGTACCTGAATGCCATACCACTTTAACACCAGTATGTCGTATTTAGTATTCTGACCGATTTTCTCGATATTTTCATTTTCCAATACCACCCTGAATTCATCAACAATCAGCTGGGCTTCTTCCCTTTCTGCCGGAACCGGGATATAATAACCCGTACCTGGTTTTATAGAGAATGATAAGCCAACTAAATCGGCCATGTTGGCATCAGTGCCGGTGGTTTCGGTATCAAACGAGATCCGCTTTTCGGCAAGCAATAATTTAATTAAATCTGCACGCTGCTCAGCAGTATCAACCAATTGGTAATCGTGTTCCGTATTTTCGATGGTTTTGGCCGGAAGTTTTTCTGCCGGTTCTTCCTCAAGTGTATTAGTGTATTGTATGGCCTCGCCCGATTGATTGCCAAATAAATCAGTTTGTGTACCTTCCTGAAAACGTGCCGTAGTAACCGAAAACTCATCGCCAAATACCCTGCGGCCTAAAGTCCTGAATTCTAATTCGGTAAATAATGGCTCCAGCAAGTCACGGCTCGGATCGCAAAGTTCCAGGCTGGCTTCATCAAGTTCAACGGGAACATCCAATAAAATAGTCGCCAGTTTTTTGGAGATCAGTCCTTGTTCTGCAAAGTTTTCTACGTTTTCGCGTTGTTTACCTTTTAATTCGTGCGAGTTGGCAATAATGTTCTCCATAGAACCATATTGTTTGATCAGGGCTTTTGCAGTTTTTTCGCCAATTCCTGGGATACCAGGGATATTATCTACTGCATCGCCCCACAAACCTAAAATATCGATTACCTGTAGCACATTTTCGATCTCCCATTTTGCCAATATTTCCTTTACGCCCAATATTTCCATATCGTTACCCATGCGGGCAGGTTTGTAAATGAAAATATTTTCAGAAACCAATTGCGCAAAATCCTTATCCGGCGTCATGCAGTAAACCTGATAACCCTTTAGTTCTGCTTTTTTGGCCAGTGTACCAATAATATCATCGGCCTCATAACCATCAGAAGTGATCACAGGAATATTAAAACCGGTAATTAATTTAATCACATAAGGCATTGCAGCAGCCAGATCCTCAGGCATGGCCTGGCGGTGTGCTTTATAAGCTTCGAAGGAGGTATGTCTTTCTGTTGGTGCTTCAGTATCAAAAACCACTGCAATATGTGTTGGTTTTTCTTTCTTCAAAACATCTAATAAAGTATTGGTAAAGCCCATTACTGCCGATGTATTGATACCTGTTGAGGTAAAACGGGGGTTTTTACTTAATGCAAAATGGGCCCTGTACATTAGCGCCATACCGTCTAGGAGAAAGAGTTTTTTATTCATGTGATTACACCGATTTAATGATTGCTGGCAAATAGATTTACCGGATGATAAAAGTAACCAAAGTTAATCATATCGGTAAAATGCTTTATCAACAAAAAAAATTAAAATTAAATTATTGAATTCTTTAACTTTCATCATCATTAAATAAAACGCGCTATGAAAATATTTTGTACATTAACTTTTTGCCTGATTGCAGGCTTGGTTAAAGCCCAGCTTCCATCTGATACTTTGGTTACCTATATTACTTTTGAAAACCTGAAAGGTAATGATGATGGGTATGGTGCATCTATCAACCGGCCAATAGGTACTGGTGCCTTTAAAAATTTAATAGATAGAAGTTACTTAAGCTTACGGATGGCCAAACTGGAAAATTCTTATCGCTGGCCGGATGGATCAAAGATTGATTTTAGTAAAAGGAAAAGCGAGCATTCGAGCACAGGAATTGTAGACCGTTATACTTTGATAAATCCCAATTCAAAAGATACTATATTTCTTTTTGTTGATCCCTATAAACTTGATTCTGCTTTCTTTGTGCCAAAGGGGCTGATTTCGCTTAATAAGGAGGTTTTAGCAAAAGAAATTTCACCACAATTAAAAGCTATTGATGATATTAATGTAGCGAAAGATGCCTTTGGTAATCAACAGGATAGCATCAATAAAGTTGCCAATTATATCGCTTCACGTGTGGGGCTTGTTAATTTTGTTGATCGGGAAAATTTAGCAAAAGTGATGACCGATACCCAGGCTTCGGCCGAAATAAAAGAATATCTGTTTAAGGTTTACATCATCAATAAATTTTATGCATTAGGTAAAAACATCAGCAATACGAAAGCTTATGCTTTAAATAAAATGAAAGAATCGTTTAATACCTTTCAAAAGGAACATCCAAATGTAGAAACGGGCAACATCAAAATTAACCTGAATTAGTACGATTTGAAATTTAGTTCCGTTATTTGTGGAAAGCCAATTGATTATATGAAATTTCTATTTTCTGTCTTTCTTTTCTTTTTTACTTTAAATCAGCTTTCGGCACAGGATTTTATCGTTAAAAACAATGATGATGTAATCCGCGGAACGATTAAAGGTACCGATTATTTTTCGGTGTTTATCAGTGCCAATGATGAAGCGGATGTAATTTTGCCTGCAAAGAATGTTAAAAGTTTTTTCTGGAACGGCAACAGCTTTGTAAGCAAGGGTTTTGCAAACGGACGTAATTTCGAATACCGTTTTGTGAAGGTGATTGAAATGGGAACGGTTAATTTGTATTCTTTCGGTGGAGGAACTTTGGTGCCTGAGGTAAAAGAGAAAAAAGTAAGGTTCAGGCCTTCAGTAGGTATTGGAACCGGAACCGGTGGTTACGGTGGCATGGGGATGGGTGGAGGAATCAGCATTGGTGGCGGACGTAGTTCGGCACCTGAGAGACCTGCAGGAGCACCCGCTGTCCGTTATTTTATTGAGAAACCCGGTGCAGGCCCTTTACAGGAAGTACCCATGAAAGCCATTACTGAAGATGCTAAAAAGACTGAAGTTAAAAATATTCTATTACAAAAAATGGGCGATCAACCCGATTTGAAAGCTAAATTAGAAGCGGGAACAGATTTTAATAGCCGAGATGTAATTGAATGGGTAAAGGAATATAACGCGACAAAGAAATAAAGCCAGGATTAATAATAGATTTTAGGATTGCGAAATCGTTTTGCATAAAATTACCTTGCACAACAGTTTAACAAGTGATCGTTAACCATTCCGGTAGCCTGCATGTGCGCATAACAGATTGTGGTGCCAAAAAACTTGAAACCACGCTTTTTCATGTCTTTGCTGATTTTGTCGGAAAGTTCTGTGCGTGGCGGAACATCTCCCATTTTTTCGATACGATTCTGGATCGGTTTGCCATCAGGTACAAAACTCCATAAGTATTTGGAGAAACTCCCAAATTCCTTCTGCACTTCGATAAACAGTTTGGCGTTGGTAATGGCGCCATTCACCTTTAAGCGATTGCGGATAATGCCCTCATCGTTCATTAACCTCTCCACATCTTTTTCGGTAAAGGCAGCAACTTTTTTAACATCGAAACCGGCAAAAGCCTTACGGTAATTTTCGCGCCTACGGAGGATGGTAATCCAGCTCAAACCAGCCTGTGCACCTTCCAGTATTAAAAATTCAAATAAAATTTTATCGTCATAAACCGGCTTCCCCCATTCTTCATCATGGTATTTGATGTAGAGCGGATCGGTGCCAGCCCAGGAACAGCGTACTATTGAGTCCTTAGTCTTTAGTCCAGAGTCGTGAGTCATATTATGCGAATTTTGCAGGATGGCTAATCATGAAATTTAATAATTTGCTTATTTCTTCACATTGAGCATCCAAATAATTGAATTTTTCTTCAGAGATATAACTACAGGCAAGCGCTACATCTAACCAAACTTGCGTTTCACCATTTTCCATATCTGCATCTGATAGTTTACTGATAAAATGATTAGGGTATCTTCTCTTTTTGTATGCTTCACCAATGCAACTGCAAACAGATCTTGAAGATCTACGCATCTGATCTACCAAGCTATATTGCTCTGATTTAGGAAAATCTTTCGTTAAATTAAAGATGTCCATCAAAAGAGCAAATCCTTTTTTATAAGCCATTAATTCTCTAAACTTTCCCATAATTTTTTTAAACTAATATAATAATTTGGGAAGAGAAAGAGACTACAGACTCAGGACTTAAGACTCTGGACTAGAACTCAACTCGTCCCAATACTCAACAGCCCTTCTATAATGCGGGATTACAATACTGCCACCCACAAGATTGGCGATCATAAAGATTTCATTCATTTCGTCGCTGTTTACACCTGCGTCGAAGCATTTACCCAAATGATATTTAATGCAATCATCGCAGCGCAAAACCATTGAGGCTACCAGGCCCAGCATTTCTTTTGTTTTAACATCCAGGGCACCATCAGCATAGGAAGTGGTATCTAAAGCAAAAAAACGTTTGATGTTTGTATTCGCCGTTTCCATAATCCTATCGTTCATTTTTTCACGATAACCATTAAATTCTTCTACTAACTTTCCCATGTATATAAATTATTGAATAAATGATTTTTTGAATGAGCGCATGACGTTAAAATTAATTTATCAATCGAGGTTGATTTCTTCCAGCGGATTCCAGAATACTTTTTTAAAATTAACCACCTTATCGTTTTTAACCTCAACCCCTTCCTGTCTTAACAGTTCTTCCATTAATTCAGGTGGTTTAAAATGAAATTTTCCGGTAAGGAGGCCGCTGCTGTTTACTACGCGGTGAGCAGGTACTTTGGGGTAAGCTGAGCCGGCATAAAGCATGGCATGGCCCACCATTCGCGATGATTTGGCTGCACCTAAACTTTTGGCAATTGCTCCATACGAAGTTACCCTTCCTTTCGGAATTAGGCGGGCAATCTCATAAACCTGTTCGTAAAAATTGGTATCCATTATTCAAAAGAAAACTGAATATAGTTAATATTTTTATCGTGTAATAGGTATTTCTTCTCGTAATAGGTTTTGATTGATAAGACCTCGTCTACCAGATCAGAGGTATATAAATGATCGGTGTTTTTATGTACTGGAAGACTTAATTCTGCTACTTTTTCGCAGGTATAAGCATATAACTGATCGTTATCCGTTTTTAAGTTAACTTTTCCTCCAGGTTTTAAAACCAGTTTATACCTGTTCAAAAATGCAGGGAACGTTAAACGTTTTTTCTCACGGCTATCCTGTGGCTGCGGATCCGGGAAGGTAATCCAGATTTCATCAATTTCTCCTTCATTAAAATAATCAAGTATATTTTCAATCTGTATTCTTAAAAAAGCAACATTATCAATCCCATCTTCAATAGCGGTTTTAGCACCACGCCAGATACGGTTACCTTTATAATCAATACCTATAAAATTCTTGTCAGGAAACAACCTGGCTAGATTTACCGAATACTCACCTTTTCCACATGCCAGTTCGAGCACAATTGGATTTTCATTTTTAAAATGTGCTGAAGCCCAATTCCCTTTTAAGGCCTTTCCTGCGTCTAATTGATATACGTTTGCAAATGTTTCGATTTCTGCAAAACGCCTAAGTTTATCTTTACCCAAAAGTTTTTTTTCTGCAAAAATACAATTAAATCAATAACCCATGTTTCTTTTGCCATAAAGATTAATGTCAATCTTGTTTAGGAATCGTATTTTTGTAACCTATAAAAATTACTGTGGAAAAAGAAGCTAAGATATACATTGCAGGCCATCGCGGTATGGTGGGTTCGGCCATTTACCGTAAACTGCAAAAAGAAGGTTACGAAAATATCATTACCAAAACTTCTGATGAACTGGATCTGCGCAACCAGCAGGCCGTTACCGATTTCTTTACTGAAGAAAAGCCTGATTATGTGTTTCTTGCGGCAGCAAAAGTTGGCGGTATTGTGGCGAACAATACTTACAGGGCTGATTTTCTGTACGAAAATTTGGCCATCCAGAACAATGTGATCCATAATGCATACTTAAATAACGTTAAGAAACTGATGTTTCTAGGATCAAGCTGTATTTACCCGAAAATGGCACCACAGCCTTTAAAAGAAGATTACCTTTTAACCGGAACTTTAGAGCATACCAACGAGCCTTATGCCATTGCAAAAATTGCAGGAATCAAAATGTGCGATGCCTACCGCGATCAGTATGGTTGTAATTTTATCTCGGTAATGCCGACCAATTTATATGGTTTTAATGATAATTACCATCCTCAAAACTCACATGTTTTGCCAGCTTTGATCCGTAAGGTGCATGAGGCAAAAGCGAACAACGAAAAAGAGGTGGTAGTTTGGGGATCGGGTTCGCCAATGCGCGAATTTTTATTTGCAGATGATCTGGCAGATGCCTGTTATTTCCTGATGCAGAATTATAACGAACCTAACCTGATCAATATTGGTACCGGGCACGATTTAACGATTAAAGACCTCGCTTTATTAATTAAAGAGGTATTGGGTTTTGAAGGCGAATTGGTATTCGATGCCAGCAAACCCGACGGTACGCCGCGTAAATTAATGGATGTGAGCAAACTTCATAATTTAGGCTGGAAACATAAAATTGAATTGCCTGAAGGCATTGCAATGGCTTATCAGGATTTTGAAAGCAGGTATTAGATAAATTTTACAATGGTGCGCAGTATAACATCCTGCGCACTTTTTATTTACACCTTATTTTTTAGCAGCAGGATCATAAATTGCTACTGCCACCCGGCTATCGGCACAGCCGTAGTATAAGAACCATTTCTTTTTGAAATAAACCAGCCCTTCAATAAAAACCGTGCCTGAAGGGTATTGGCCGCTTTTTTCGAAAGGTGCAGTAGGCACGAAAAAGGGTTGATCTAGCCGCGCTATTACTTTTGAGGGATTTTTCAGATCGAACAACACCTGCCCGGCCGAATAGGTATTGGCCACATAATTGGTATCTCTTTCGGCATCGCTCCTGTTTTTGCCATTGTATAAAACTAAAATACCTTTATCGGTAACAATTGCTGGTGGACCGCATTCGGTCAGGTCGCTATCAAAATAATTTTTTCGGGGTTTCACAATTAAATCTAAATCACCTTTTGCATTTAAAGCAGGCTCCCAGTTAATAAGATCGGCCGAAGTAGCAATATTCATGAAATGTTCGCCCCAATACATCATATATTTGCCGTTTATCTTGGTAATTACCTGTTTACCATTTTCTACCTTGGTTACAATAGAACCAGATTTGCATTTGAGATCCTGAAATTTGCCATTATAGGCCTTACTAAATGCAGCACCGTGTTTAGTCCAGTGTTTCAAATCTTTGGAAGTGGCTACAGCCAACCGAAATATATTTCGGTTCCATTGGGTATACAGCATTACATACAATCCTTCTGTGGTTACCGCAATTCGTGGGTCTTCGCAACCACCCGGCCATTCGAATGCTTTCTGATTGTCTTCATCAGGATAGAGCACTGGCTCCGGATTCCTTTTCATTTTAATGCCATCACTACTTTCGGCAATGCCTATTCTCGAGGTACGCTTGCCAATACCAATACCTGAGCGGTCTTCTCCGCGATAAAGTACATATATTTTATTTTTGTATTCGACAGCTGCCGGATTAAATACGTCGCCCGCTTCCCAGGCAATTTTTTGTTTGCTCATTGGGTCGAAGAAAAGACTTTCGGTTTCTGGCGAAATAATGGGATTAACATTTTCCGGTCTTGTAAATGGCCCTAGTGCCCATTCGGGTAACAGACCCTGGGCATTTGTTGCAAAGGCCAGCGGAAGAAAAACTATTAGAAGAAATAGGCCTAAAGCGATTTTGTTCATAAAGCTAATATACCCAATTAATTTGTTAAGCAAGTGATGGTTAGGTTATTGCTAATTAAATCAATGGTGCCTAAATATTTGGTTCAACTTTCTGTTTAAACGCCTCATATAAAGGAAGAATTTTATCATCTAATTATCAGAAAATCTACCTTTCATTTCTTGCCCTTACAGATCATTTTTTATTATAGTCAAAATTGATATATTTGATATTATAAATCAATTTTACCTATATGACTTTAGTTCAGTTAGAATATATTGTTGCTGTTGATACTTATAGAAGTTTTGTAACTGCTGCCGATAAATGTTTTGTAACCCAGCCTACGCTAAGCATGCAGGTGCAAAAACTGGAAGAATTAATCAGCGTTAAAATTTTCGATCGGAGTAAACAGCCTGTAAGTCCGACGGAGATTGGTGCACAGATTATTGCACAGGCCAGAATCATCTTACAAGAAAGTGGTAAAATAAAAGAACTGATCAGCAGCCAGCAGCAGGATGTTTTAGGCGAATTGCGAATTGGGGTTATTCCAACGGTTGCCCCTTATTTATTGCCAGAGGTAATTTCGGCGATGCTGGAGAAATATCCTGAACTGAAACTTTTAATCTGGGAATATACCACCGAAGATATTATCCATCATTTAAAAACAGGTGTATTGGATTGCGGAATATTGGCTACCCCTTTAACTGATCCGAACATTACAGAAACTCCACTGTACTACGAAAACTTTGTAAGCTACATCAGCAAAAACAGCAAACTGTATAAAAAGAAAGCGGTTGATGCTGAAGACCTGAACGATGAGAATATCTGGTTGTTAAACGAAGGCCATTGTATGCGTAACCAGGTTTTGAATATCTGCCGTTCTACAAAAAATAACCGTTTACAGGGTTTAGAATATAATACCGGTAGTGTAGAAACGTTGGTAAGAATGGTCGATTTAAATGGTGGCGCAACCTTGCTTCCGGAGTTGGCCATTGCAGAATTAAACGCCAAACAGACCAGTAAAATACGTCACTTTAAATCTCCGGAACCTGTGCGGGAGATCAGTTTGGTTACGCATAAAAACTTTATTAAAAAGAGGATGCTTAACGCTTTAAAAGACGAGATTTTAGAAATCATCCCAAAAGCCATGAAGCAAAAAAAGAAAAAAGATATAGTTGGGATTTAATTTTCAACTTATGCTGCGATCGTCATTGCTGAGAAGGCTTTTTCAGCCGACGAAGCAATCTTTATGGTAGGGTTCACAAGTATGAAAGATTGCTTCCCCGAAAAGTCGGGACAGGCCGTCGTTCCTCCTCGCAATGACGACTTTTCGATAGGATTGATTTATTTCGCAACCTCGGAAGTTAACTCCCTGTCTTTATCTACATGCTCTGCCAGCTTATAACTTTGAGCTTCAGGATTTTTATCTTCTAAAAAGATCAGTATAATCAGCGAAATAATGGGAATTAAAAAAGAAATGAAAAACCAGAACCAAAAATTTCGTCCGGTTCTTTTTGCTAAAAAACCAGCAAGGAGCTGCGGCGATAATAGCAGTCCGAGTACGATAGATCCGAGGATTATTTCTGGCATCTTATAAAGGCATACTGCTGTTGATTTAAACCTTATTGTTTTTGCTTTTCGAGCGGTGGGGCAGAAAGCAGGCCTTTAATATCGCTTTCAACTTCTTCTTCCTCGCCTTTTTTCTTTTTCTTGTTTTTGGCTTTTAAGCCTTTGCCGCTTAAACGTTCTTCAATAACTTTATCGTATTCCGTTTGCTGCTCTGGTCTTAAAACATTGCGGATATTTTTTGTGGTTTCGTTCTGCAGTTTGTAAAATTTATCTACATCCTCCTCGCGCGAGTTTCCGGCTTGTTGTCTTTTAATTAAATCGGCCTGTTCTTTTGCCTGGTTAAAAGTGAAACTATAGATTACGCTTTTTTGCGTAGCATTCAGTTTTAATCTTTTATCCAGATCATCTACATTTTTTTGTGCAATTTCTGTAGGTGTAGGCATTTTGTTCTGCTGTGCACTTACCAATCCATTTACACCAACAACAATTAAAAATAAAATTACAAGCCTTTTCATTTCGAATATTTTAATATGTGCGAAGTTACTTAATTATCTTAAAACAAGAAAGTCCCGATTTTTAACCGGGACTTTCTTAAATTTTATTGGAATTAGCTTACAAAGCTTTTTTGTAAAGTTCTGCAACTGCATCCCAGTTCACTACATTCCAGATTGCTGCTAAGTAATCCGGACGTTTGTTCTGATATTTTAAGTAATATGCGTGTTCCCAAACATCGATACCTAAAATTGGAGTTCCTTTTACCTCAGCAATATCCATTAAAGGATTATCCTGGTTTGGAGTAGAAGAAACCTGAAGTTTTTTATCAGCACCAACTGATAACCAGGCCCAGCCTGAACCGAAACGGGTAGCGCCAGCTTCTTGTAATTTAGTTTTAAGCTCAGCAAACGAACCGAAAGTTTCGTTAATTGCTTTAGCTAAATCGCCGGTTGGCTCACCGCCTTTATTTGGACCTAAAATGTTCCAGAATAAAGAGTGGTTATAGTGACCACCACCATTGTTTCTAACAGCAGCAGGGAATTTTGAAATGTGTTTAACAATTTCTTCGATGCTAGAAGTTGCTTCAGGTTTACCTTCTAACGCTTTGTTTAAGTTGGTAACGTAAGCTTGATGGTGTTTATCATGGTGGATTTCCATGGTAGTTTTATCAATATGCGGTTCTAATGCATCGGTTGCGTAGTGTAACGCAGGTAATTCAAAAGCCATAATGTTTATGTTTTAAGATTTTAAAAATGTTTCTTGTAGCAAATATAACATTAGAACGTTAAGATTTGTTCATGTTATTATCATCAAATCGTTTTCTGGGTTAATGTTGTAATGTTGAAGGTTTTAATGTTGGAAGGTTTAGAGAGGAAAGTGTTCATGGTTTGTTGGCTCATTGTCTGATTATCGCATGTTCTATAAACTACTATGCCATAAACTCCAAGCGTCTACCTCTTTTTTGCAAAAAATCCCCTCATCAACGCTCCGCACTCCTCTGCCAGCACGCCGCCTTTTAGTATTGTTTTTGGATGAAGCAGATTTGCATTTTTCGAAATAAAACCTCTTTTTTCTTCACGGGCTCCATAAACAATCCTGCCAATCTGTGTCCAGTAGCTCGCTCCGGCGCACATTACACAAGGTTCGATGGTTACATAAAGCGTACAATCTCTTAAATATTTTCCCCCAATGGTTTGGGCTGCCGAGGTAAAAGCCTGCATTTCGGCATGGGCGGTAACATCGTTAAAACGCTCTGTCAAATTGTATCCGCGGCCAATAATTCTGTTCTTACTTACTACAATGGCGCCGATCGGAATTTCATCTTCAGTTAAAGCCTTTTTTGCTTCTTCCAAAGCCAGTTTCATATAATGAATGTCTTCTTCCTCAGGATCTGTATTCTCGAAATTGTAAAAACTCATGCGGCAAATATAGGCTAACACTTCCGAAGTTTAATAAGGCAATGCGCAGGGAAATTTCAGAAGTGTTATAGGTTTTGGAGCGCAGTTGCATTGCTAATCGGTTGCTACGGTCCTGCTTTCCGTTACTTCCGATGTTGTTTTAGTGCCGATTGATTGGTAAAGAATCGGAATCACTTCAATCAGGGCTATTTAAAAAAAGCCTGTAGTCAATAGGAAAAATAGCAAGGCGTAAATGTATAGCTTATTTTTCCCGCAGATCGGCGCAGATTAAACAGATTTTATATTGCAAAAAGAATCTGTGCCGATCTGCGATTTTGATCTTTTTAAATCTGCGGGAAAATGGGAAGTCTGCGCGCTAAACCAATTTGCTCCCATTCGGCACCTTGCTCTGCACCGCAGTTAATACGATATCACCGTTTTCGTCGGCAAAACCCGTAACGAGAAATTCAGACATAAACTTGCCGATCTGCTTTTTAGGGAAGTTGATTACCCCAACAATCTGTTTGCCTGGGAGCTCTTCCAGTGTATAATGTTTGGTAATCTGCGCGCTACTCATTTTAATGCCAAATTCACCAAAATCTACTTTTAATTTATAGGCTGGTCTACGGGCTTCAGGAAACTCGAAAGCCTCTAATATCGTTCCCACCCTTAATTCTACCTTTTCAAAATCATCCCAGGTAATCTGTTCCATAACTTAATTTAACGTGTTGTCCAAAAATATAAATTAATTCATTCATTCAAGGTTCAAATGCCATTAATAGGATGTAAAGATTATCTGGATGATAAAAAATTTGCGTTTTATATTTTTACATCTATCTTTATGCAACCGTTTGCATAACCAAATATAAAATAATTTTGAAACATGTATTTATTAGGAATTGATTTAGGTACCTCCTCCATAAAAGTTGCAGTTGTTGATGTAGCCACACAAAAAAAAGTAGCTACCGCTCAGTATCCCGAAGCGGAAACAGCGATCAAATCCCTGCAATTGGGTTGGGCAGAGCAATCGCCTAATGATTGGTGGCTTAATGTGCAGCAGGCTGTACTTAAATTAAATGCCAGCGATTTATTCGATCCGAAAGAAATTAAAGCCATAGGTATTGCTTACCAGATGCATGGTCTGGTGGTGGTAGATCAAAATCAAGAGGTTTTGCGCGATAGCATTATCTGGTGCGACAGCAGGGCTGTTGAACTGGGCAAAAATGCTTTTGATTCCATTGGTCATGATCAATCATTGAAACACCTGCTAAATTCGCCTGGAAATTTTACCGCCTCAAAACTGGCCTGGGTAAAAGCGAACGAACCGGAGACCTATAAAAAAATTGATAAAATGATGCTACCTGGCGATTTCATTGCCATGAAATTAACGGGCGAAATTACCACCAGCATTTCTGCGCTATCTGAAGGTATTTTATGGGATTTTAAAAACCACGAAATTTCTAAAGATGTGCTGAGTCATTATGGTATTGATGAGCAACTTATCCCAGCAGTAAAACCGCTTTTCTCAGCACACGGCCATTTAAAAACAAATATCGCAGCTTCATTGGGTTTAACCGCTGGAATCCCTGTAGCTTATAAATCTGGCGATCAACCTAATAATGCATTATCTTTAAATGTGTTAAAACCTGGTGAAGTTGCCGCAACAGCCGGAACATCGGGTGTAATTTATGGAGTAAGCGGCGATCTTACTTACGATAAACAATCGAGGGTAAATACTTTTGCACATGTAACCTATTCAGCAGAAAAAAAACATACGGGCGTGCTGCTTTGCATTAATGGCACAGGGAGTATGTACCGATGGGCCAAACATACTTTCGCACCCCTCTCTACTTATGCACAACTAAACATCCTGGCTGCCGAGGCGCCAATAGGCAGCAATGGATTAAAAGTACTTCCCTTTGGTAATGGTGCCGAAAGGATGTTAAACAATAAATATACCGGCGCTCAATTATTGGATATTGACTTAAATACACACAGCCAATCTGATATTTTTAGGGCAGTGCAGGAAGGGATCGCTTTTTCATTCCGTTACGGCTTAGATATTATGCGCGAAAACGGTATGGAGCCTAAAGTAATCCGTGCGGGTTTGGCAAACCTTTTTTTAAGTGAAGTTTTTGCCCAAACTTTTGTAGATGTTACCGGAATTCCGGTTGAGTTATATGAAAACGACGGAAGCATTGGCGCGGCATTGGGTTCAGGCATTGGTGCGGGTATTTTTAGCAGTGCCGAAGAGGCATTTACCAACCATGAAGTAATTAAAACTTTAAGTCCGAAAAATTCAGCAGCGTATGAGCCAATTTATCAGGATTGGAGAATAATATTAGAGAAACAGTTAACTGAATAATAGATAAAGGTTAATGGATCATGGTTTAATAGTTCATAGACAGGTTGGCCATGAACTATCAACCAAAAAACCATCAACCAAAAAATAAAGAAAACATTATGACAAAAGTAGTAACAGGAGCAAAAGAATTTTTTAAAGGTATAGGGCAGATCCAGTTTGAAGGCTTAACCAGCGATAATCCTTTAGCCTTTAGGTGGTACGATGCCAATAAAGTGGTTGCAGGCAAAACCATGAGCGAGCATTTTAAATTTGCATGTGCTTATTGGCACTCGTTTAATGGCAATGGCGCCGATCCATTTGGTGGACCAACACATGTTTTTCCCTGGGATGAAAAGAAAGATGCTGTAGAAAGGGCAAAAGATAAAATGGATGCCGCTTTTGAATTTATTACCAAAATGCAGATTCCTTACTATTGTTTCCACGATGTGGATGTGGTAGATTATGGTGATGATGTTGCTGAAAATGAACGCAGGTTACAAACATTGATTGAATATGCCAAACAGAAACAGGCCGATAGTGGCGTGAAATTACTTTGGGGAACCGCTAATTTGTTTAGCCACAAGCGCTACATGAATGGAGCCTCTACCAATCCCGATTTCCATGTACTGGCTCACGGCGCTGCGCAGGTTAAAGCCGCTTTAGATGCTACGATTGCCTTGGGTGGCGAAAATTATGTTTTCTGGGGTGGACGTGAAGGTTACATGAGCCTTTTGAACACTAATATGAAACGTGAGCAGGAACATTTGGCGAAGTTTTTACATACTGCCAAAGATTATGCCCGTAAGCAAGGTTTTAAAGGTACTTTCTTTATCGAACCTAAACCATGTGAGCCTTCTAAACACCAATATGATTATGATGCCGCAACTGTTAAAGGCTTTTTACAGCAATACGATCTGTTGGCCGATTTCAAATTAAATTTAGAAGTAAACCACGCAACCTTAGCAGGTCATACATTTCAGCACGAATTACAGGTTGCTGTTGATAACGGTTTGTTGGGATCAATAGATGCTAACCGTGGTGATTACCAGAATGGATGGGATACCGATCAGTTCCCGAACGATATTAACGAACTGACCGAAACCATGCTGATCATTTTAGAAGGTGGTGGTTTGCAGGGCGGAGGTGTAAACTTTGACGCTAAAATCCGCCGTAACTCTACCGATCCTAAAGATTTATTTTATGCACACGTAGGTGGAATGGATATATTCGCCAGGGCCTTGATTACTGCTGACGCCATTCTTCAAAAATCAGACTATAAAAAAATAAGGGCTGATCGTTATGCTTCTTTCGATAGCGGTAAGGGAGCAGAATTTGAACAAGGAAAATTAAGTTTGGAAGACCTTAGAAATTACGCTGCAGAAAACGGTGAGCCAGAAGTACGCAGCGGGAAACAGGAATATCTGGAAAATTTGATTAACAGATATATTTAAAAGATTTGTCAGTCTGAACGTAGTCGAAGACCTTCACGAGCTGTGGTCTGTGTCCGCACAGACCACTTGCATTTTAGACCTTTTTTAATGATCCTGAAAATAATAAACGTCATTTTAACATTTTTTAATTTAAAAAAAAGCGGATATTATTTTATGATTTTATTACATTTAACTTTCTAAACCAAATAACCACTATTAATTAATGAAACAAAATTTATTGGATTCGAAGGATTACATCGTATTTGCAATCTACTTCGTCATTGTGGCTGCTTACGGTCTGTACATCTACAATAAGAAAAAATCCGCATCCACCGGCTCAAAAGATTATTTCCTGGCAGAAGGTTCACTTACCTGGTGGGCAATTGGTGCATCTTTAATTGCATCGAACATTTCTGCAGAGCAGTTTATCGGTATGAGCGGATCGGGCTTTAAGATGGGACTGGCAATTGCAACTTACGAGTGGATGGCTGCTCTTACCCTGGTAATTGTTGCCGTTTTCTTTATTCCGGTGTACCTGAAAAATAAGATTGCTACGATGCCACAGTTTTTGCACCAACGTTACAACGGCACAGTGGCCATGATTATGGCGGTGTTCTGGTTGTTACTATATGTGGTGGTAAACTTAACTTCGATCCTTTACCTGGGCGCCTTGGCAGTAAGTAGTATCTCTGGTTTCGACCTTACCTTTTGTATGTATGCCATCGCAATATTTGCGATCGTAATTACCCTGGGTGGAATGAAAGTAATTGGTTATACCGACGTAATCCAGGTGTTTTTCTTAATTCTGGGTGGTTTAGCAACTACTTATTTAGCTTTAAATTTGGTTTCTACCCATTATGGTACTTCAGGCATCCTTGAAGGTTATAGTTTAATGACTTCAAAAGCTTCAGAGCATTTCCACATGATCTTGAAACCTGATAATGAAAATTATATTGATTTACCAGGATTAAGCGTGCTTGTTGGTGGTATGTGGATTGTAAACCTAAACTATTGGGGTTGTAACCAGTACATTACCCAACGTGCTTTAGGGGCCGATTTAAAAACTGCCCGCGGTGGTATTCTGTTTGCGGCATTCTTAAAATTATTAATGCCGATTATTGTGGTATTACCTGGCATTGCAGCTTACGTATTATATAAAGACGGTGCTTTCCAATCCGAAATGTTGCAGGATGGATCGGTTAACCCAGATCGTGCTTACCCTGTGTTGTTAAATTTACTGCCAGCAGGTTTAAAAGGTTTATCGTTTGCGGCTTTAACTGCTGCCGTTGTGGCCTCTTTAGCTGGTAAAGCAAATAGTATTGCAACGATTTTTACCTTAGATATTTACAAAAAGGTATTAAAAACCGATGCTTCTGAAAAGAACCTCGTTTTAACCGGTAAAATTGCTGTGGTGGTAGCGATGGTATTGGGTGTGTTGATTGCACCGCACCTGGGTATCGATAAAAAAGGAGGATTCCAATATATTCAGGAGTATACAGGTTTTGTTTCACCAGGTATCTTCGCCATGTTTATCCTGGGTTTCTTTTGGAAAAGAGCAACTTCTAATGCAGCGCTTTTTGCCACTATTGGTGGTTTCGGATTATCATTAGTGCTTAAATTCCTTCCGGGATGGACCGATCTTTCATGGTTATCGGGAATGGGCTTTTCAGTTAAGAATGCAGCTGGTATTTACGAAATCCCTTTCTTAGACAGGATGGGTTTTGTATTCGTATTCTGTATCATCGGTATGGTAATTATCAGTTTGTTCGAGAACAAAAATGGTGTTAACCCTAAAGGATTGGAAATCGATTCGAAAATGTTTAAAACCACAACCAGTTTTGCGGTTGGTGCATTAATTATTATAGGATTATTGGTAGCCCTTTACGGTATTTACTGGTAAAATTCCTTATTAAATATTTTAAAGCTTTCTGGGGATACCGGAAAGCTTTTTTTGTTTTAATATAGAATATGGGTATTGTGTGTCCTTTTTTTTGGGAAAGCAGATACAGTAACGTTTAGGATAGGCTTGGCCCTGCTCTCCGTTCCTTCCGGTGAAAAACCGGAACCACTACGATCAGGTTTAGGTGGCAGGGACAGTACTGCTATTTATGGTTGCAGGACGCAGAAAGGAAAGTTTTTCGCAGCAAGCCTAAGTTCTTTAGCCCTGATTGCAGTGGTAGCTCCCGACTTCACGTCGGGACTATAGCGTAAAGCAGGACTGCTTTATCCGATTAGTATTGCAACTGCGCTCCAAAAAAAATATTTTGAAACGCAAGCTTGTAAAATATACTTGATTTAGTTCGTGGGGACACGAATCAAGGCTTGATTAATGAATTATTGTGCACAAGGCCCGTCAGGAATTTCTTTGCTGATTTTAATTACTTTGGTAACCACCAGGGTAGAATCGAAATCGGCAGAAACGGTAGCGGTATCGGTTTTTTTGAAATAGCCTTCTAACTCTACATATACAGGCTCGTAAGGCTTTTCGAAACCTAAATTGCTATAGGCCAGCTCTAAATTTTTTACGCTGTCGGTAACCCAATAATCGCGGGTATCTTCGCATAGGGTAAAAGATTTCATTTCAGGGCCGAAGCTATATAAACCTTTAACAATTTTCAGGTTACTGTTTTTTCCCTCGGCCTTATCGTTTCTATTACAAGCGGTAATGGCTACGCCAAGGAGCACAACGAATACAATTGCTTGTTTAAATAACTTCATTTTATATGGATTGATTAATTTGACCTATCTTTTTAACACTTAAATTGGAGGACAAAGCAGATGCCAAAAATGAGAAGATGCCTACCGTAGCAAAAACTAATATGAAATCTTTCCATTTTAAGCCTATAGGATAAGAACTTACCAACGTTTTATTTTCTTCGCCCATTTTAATCAGGCCGTAAGTGTGCTGAAAATAGTAAAAAATGAGGCCAATAATTAAGCCTAATACACAGCCAGACATGGTGATCATCATGCCTTCGAATAAAAATATACGTTTGATTAATTTTTTTCCGGCACCTAAACTGCTCAGAATGGCAACATCCTTCACTTTATCTATTACTAACATGGTTAACGACCCTATGATATTAAATATAGCAATAATCAGGATAAAAGTGAGAATGATATAAACGGCCCATTTTTCGGTGTTTAAAATGTGGTACAGCGATTTATTCTGCTCGGCCTGGTTCTTTACCTCATAATCTTTTCCGGCCCTTTCTATAACCTCTTTTTGAAAGTTATCTACATCTACACCTGGTTGTAGGTTGATCTCAATTGCAGACACATTTTTATTTTCGCCCAGCAGTTCGCGGGCAAAATCTAATGGAACAATGATGCCATTATCAAAATCCTGTTGTACTTCGAAAACACCGCTTACCCGGATGCTTTTTGCCACAAAATCATCAGCCGGGTTTAAACTGTTTGGCACGATATCTTTCTTCGGCGAATAAATTTCCAGCTCGGTAAAGGGATCTACCGTGTTTACTGCTAAATAACTTTGCAGCGCCGAGCCAATTACCGCATTATCGCCACTTCTGTTATGGAGTATAAAACGCCCTTCTTTAATGGTGCTATCTAGTTTGGTGTTTTTTAAATAATCCATGCTAACACCCTTCACCATTCCAACAGCCTGTTTGTTGTTGTATTTTAATAAGGCATTTTCCTGTAACACCTCGGTAAAAGCAGCAACAGCTTTGTTTTTTCTGAGCTGATTAAAGTAAGTAGTATTCGGATCAAAAGTTTTTCCTTTAGCCGGTGTAATGGCAATTTGAGGGGTAATGGTATCGAACATATTCAATACCACTGTTTCTAAACCGTTAAATACCGAAAGGATAATAATTAATGCTGCACTGCCTACCATTACCCCAACCATTGATATGCCCGATATCAGGTTAATGGCATTGGTAGATTTTTTAGCAAAAAGATACCTTTTGGCAATATAAAACGACGTATTCACAGCGGTAAAGATAGGTAAAAGGTTGAGGGTTTAAAGCTAGAAGGCATAGGGTGTAAACGTCTACGCTTAAAAAAAACTCAAAAACAATAATTAATATTAAAAAAACGGATTGTGTTGCTTTTCGAAACCAATGCTGGTAGCTGGTCCATGCCCAGGATAAACTTTGGTTTCATCAGGTAATACAAAAAGTTTATCCGAAATGTTTTGAATTAATTGCTGGTGGTTACCCCCCGGAAGATCGGTACGACCAATGCTGCCATAAAAAAGCACATCGCCACCCATTAAAATATGATCGGCTGCACTGTAAAAGCATAAATGTGCAGGTGAGTGACCAGGGGCAAAAATTAAGCTTAAAGTACTGTTGCCAAAAGATATGGTTCCGGTTTCGGGTAAAAATGTATCCGGTAGAGGCGAAACATCATAGCGGGTAAAGCCCATTGATGGTGCATATCCCGGCACTGCATTTAAAATTAGTAATTCGCCTTCATGAAACTGTGGTTTTAATCCATAAGTATCGAAAATGAATTTATTGCCAAAAACATGGTCGAGGTGACAATGGGTATTTAACAATAAAACGGGTTTGAGGTTCTCTTGTTTAATAAATGCCGCTAGTTCGTTCTGCTCGAAACCTTCATACATTCCCGGATCGATAATGACACACGCTTTGGTTTCATCATAAAGCAGATAAGTATTTTCGCTATAGGCGTTAAAGGTGAAGGTTTTTACTGTAATCATAAGTTTTTAGAAAAAATCTGATAAGTCATCAGGATAATTAATTTTTCCACTTAAAAGTGGCAATCAGGGTATCGATATCTTGTTTAATAAATTTAACAACGGGTGCTATCGAATCGTATTGCGGCCGCTCATTAAAATATAGGGCGCCTCTAAAATAGTGTTTTGCGCTATCGGTTAAAAAAAACTGCACAGATGATGCTGTATTCCCTTCTATGGCATAATAAATACCATATACCTTGCGGTTAGGATAGTTGATAATCCTTTGATCAATAGCGCTGGCTTTTATGGTGTGTTTAAAGGCGAGTTTCCGCGCATCTTCTACCATTTCGTCGTATTCGCCTTTGCCCGATACATCATAATACGTTAAGTGCAAAAAGCCATTAAACTGTTTAAAATGCAGGTTGTACCAGTTTTTTTGGGCATCGCGGCTTTGATCCTGCTCTACAGTTGCGTAAGTAGGATATTTAAAGCTAAAAGGAACCGGTTTTGTGAATGGTGTATATTGTTTTTGGGGGAATACGATCCTGAAATAAGCTTTTGGTTTAGGGCTGTAATCGTGGTTTTGACAGGCTGTTACAAACAAAAGCAGCACAAAGGGTACACAGATCAGTTGTTTTAGTTTCATAACATTCTATCAAAGATTGCTTCGTCGTTCCTCCTCGCAATGACGATAAGTTAAATTATTTGTTCCAGATCGCCCAGGCTTTTTCAGCCTGTTTGTATAGCATTTCCAGCCCGTTTTTAATGCTGGCACCACGTGCTGCTGCTTTTGCTAAAAATACGGTTTCTAAGGGATTATACACCAGGTCGTAAGCCAGGTGCTCAGATCCGAGCTGACTGTAATCAATTTCTGGAAAGGTATCAATATTTGGCGACATTCCCAACGGGGTGGTGTTGATCAGCAGTTTGTGCGAAGCCAGAATTTCTGGCGTAAGTTCGGTGTATAGGATAGCGCCTTCAACAGGTTTACGCACCACTACCTGGTATTCGATATTGAGCTTTTCTAAAACATATTTTACTGCTTTGGCTGCTCCCCCATCGCCAAAAACCAGTGCTTTGGTATGTTGTGAACCTAATAAAGGTGTTAAGGATGTTTCAAAACCGTAGGCGTCGGTATTGTAGCCTTTTAAATAATTTTCGTTTTCGAAACTTTTAATGGAAATGCAGTTTACGGCGCCGATTTTCTCTGCAGCTTCATCTACTTCGTTTAAATAACAAAGCACATTTACTTTATGTGGAATGGTTACATTCAAGCCGCAAAGCGATGGGTTTTCGCTCAGTAGGTCAGGCAGCGATTTAATATCTTCAATCGGAAAAAGCTCGTATCGATGACCGGCGATGCCTTCATTCAAAAACTTTTCGGTAAAATATTTTTTAGAGAAAGAGTGAGATAGCGGATAACCGATTAAGCCGTATGTTTTCATATTGATGTAAAAAGTAAGAGGCTGTATTATAAAATCGATTTGTCATCCTGAGCCTGTCGAAGGACTATTGCAAATGCATATAAAGCATTTCGACAAGCTCAATGTGACAATTCTAAGAATATACCGGTTTATAATACAGGTACTTAAATTCGATTATTTTGCTTGGTTCAGGAAATAGTCGAAAGTATCTCCACGCAAACCTAAACGAATGGTTTCTAAAGGAATTACTTCAGCTGGAGCAATGTTACCAAGGTTTACATTGCTGCCAATTAATTTGATAAACCAAACCTGCTGCTCCTTTTGTGGCGCTTCCCAAATTATGGTTTCTTCGGGGATCTGTGTTAAGATTTCATCAACCAAACCTTCACGCACTTCGCCGCTTCCACGGTAAATACCTACGTTACCGCCTTCGCGGGCTTCGGCAATTACTTTCCACGATCCGGCTTCAATTTCGGCCTGCATTAATTTAATCCACTTGTATGGTGCAAATATTTTAGCTGCATCTTTACTGCCTACTTCCGAAATTACCGTTACCTGTTTAG
This sequence comes from Pedobacter jeongneungensis, assembly GCF_000633455.1. Classification (GTDB taxonomy): domain Bacteria; phylum Bacteroidota; class Bacteroidia; order Sphingobacteriales; family Sphingobacteriaceae; genus Pedobacter; species Pedobacter jeongneungensis_A. The sequence goes on along the minus strand of NZ_AYMG01000001.1, from coordinate 56,615 downwards.
AAAGCTCACGGATAAATTCACATTTTTTATCATGCTCAATTTCGATAGACCCGTCAGAAACTTCTGCATATTCCATTCCGTACTGGTCTAAAATACGTTGATAATCTGAAAACTGGTTACGGATAATAAAGGCTTCAAATAAGGTTCCTCCGAAATAGGTTGGAATGCCTGCACTTTTATATAAAGCTAATTTTTCTTTAAGGTTTGGTGTTACGTGTGATGTTGCCCAACCTAATTTTACGATATCTGTATGTACGCCGGCAACTTCAATAAAATCTTCTACCTGGCGTAGGCTCAATCCCTTATCCATAACCATTGTTAAGCCTTTTTGGCGTGGTTTAGCTGGACGTTCGGGAACGTTTAATAATGGATAATTCATATGCGTACAAAAGTGAAAAAAATTTTGAGATTTATTTGTTAAATTTTTCTCACAAGGTCATTACCTTATATATCTGTTTATAACGTTCAAAATGGCACTATTATCCTGCAATTGCGGTAAATATTCAAATAAAATATAGTGTTTGTCAGGGTCAGTTGTTAAAGCCGTTTCCAAATATCCCAGCGCATCACTATAATTGCCCATGGCAAAAAGATAGGCTACCATGCGATAGTAAAGCTCAGCGGCTTCCGGATTGTTCTTAATCGCCTCAGCCATTGTTTCTGATGCTTCGAGCAGTTTTCCCTGCTCGTATAGCACAGTGCTAAAATCTAACCAGGCTTCAATATCCATCGGATTAAATTCCAATACTTTTTCGTAAGCCTCGATCGATTCATCAATCTGGCCTAATTTATAATAAGCATCGGCCATGGCAAACCAAAAGTCTGGGTTTTCGGCTTCTAAATCAATTGCTTTTTTATAAAAATGAAGCGATTCGAAATAACGTTCTTCAAAATTCAGCGTAACTCCGATCCCAAACCAGGCATCGCCCATTTTTGGGTCCATTTTCACTGATTTTTTATAATAAGAACGTGCTTCGTCCATTTTTTCGAGCTTTTCGTAACACTCGCCGATGGCACAATAGGTATCGGCATTAGGTGGTTCGTATTCGAAAGTCTGTTTGTACACATCAATGGCTTCGTCGTACTTATCCAGCTGTACCAGCGCATTTCCTTTATTAAAATAAGCCGAACTGAAATCTTCTTTAATTAAAATCGCATAATCGTAAGCATCAATTGCTTTTTCGAAAAGGTTCAGTTTGTGGAAACTATTGCCCAGGTTGTACCATGCCGCGTACGAATATGGATCGGTATCGATATATTGCTGATAGAACTTAATGCTCTCTTCCTGTTTATCCAATACATCGTAACAGAAAGCCAGTTCATATAAACCATCCTGATTTTCCATATTCTGCTCTAAACTAAGCTTAATGTAAGTAATGGCGCTTTCATAGTCACTCATGCTTTGATATACATAAGCCATCTGCAATAAAATTTCATCGGTACTTTCGGCCAGGCCTAAAGCTTTTTCGTAATTTTCCAAAGCCTCGTCATAACGTTCAGTGTTCTGAAAAATATTACCGCGCAGCAGATAAATATCAGGTTCTGAAGGCTCTAAAAGTTCAGCCTTTTGCAAAGCGATGAAAGCCTGTTCGTGGTTGTTGGTTAAAATGTAAAGATGAGCCTGTTTAATTAAAAAAACAGTTGCATAAGGGTGTTGACTGATTGCAAAATCAACTACCTGCAAAGCTTTGACCGGATCATTTTTCTCAATGTAAAAATCTACAATGTATTCGAATGCACCTGCATCGAAAAAATACTGATCCTGATTGCGGAGCATTTCTTCGTAACGTTCTACCGAGCGTTGTGCGTCTTCGTTGGATTCAAAAAAGAATTCTTCTTCCATATATTATACTATTAAAGAACCGTGCCAATTAGCAGAAAAACACATTATAAGTTTACCAATTAAAATAATCCGTTTTTAAAATAATTATTAACATCAACAAGCTTAAACAGCGTAAATGGCTGAATATAAAGTGTATTAACTGTGGTTAAGATGTGTGGATAATCGATAGATTTTTTGCAACATCGCGGTTCCTTTTCCCTTCTTTTACAAAAATACTATAAATTTATGGGATATACGTAATTAAGAAGTCATGAAAGGATTGATCATTTTTGCCCTGTTTTTGCTGGAGTTTACTACAGCTGGTTTTGCACAAAACAGTGAAGAAAGTGCTGTTAAAGAAGCGGTAAATCACTTATTTGCCGGAATGAAAACAGGTGACAGCGCTGTAGTACGGTCTGCTTTTGCGGCCGGTGCAGTAATGCAAACCATTGTGAATAAGGCTGAAAAGGTGAACGTTAGAACAGAATCGGTTAATGATTTTGTAAAGCTTATTGGCATGCCGCATAAAGAAATATATGATGAACGCATTGTGTTCACTAAAATATTAATTGATGGGCCACTGGCTGCTGTATGGACAGATTATAAATTTTACGTTGGTGAAAAATTTAGTCATTGCGGGGTGAATTCCTTTCAATTGGTAAAGGGAGATAAGGGCTGGCAGATTGTTTATATTATTGATACAAGGAGAAAGGATGGTTGTAATTAACGTTTTTATAGGTTGAGTTATTATTTTGTGGAAAGCAAGGCTTGTGGTTTGATTATTGTTTGTCGGGCTTTACATTTTATAAAAGAGTCGTCATTGCGAGAAGGCTTTTTCAGCCGACGAAGCAATGACGACTCTCGGTATTCTTATTCTTTTCCTAAATCTGCTGCGCCTTTTTTAAATAGCTCAGCCTGTTTGTTCAGGTTTGTTTTAGCTTCCCCGCTTGCTGCTGTGGCCTGTTTTGCTTTGGCTTGTGCGGTGGCTGTATAAGCGCCTGCCAGCTGTTTGTTTAAATACGATTGCAGTTTTAATCTTTCAATCGCGCTACTGATGTTGTTTATCCCTTTTTCGGTAATCGTTGGGTTTGTATTTGCCCTTAAATACTGGAAATACTGACCAATTACGCCAAAAATTTTATTGCGGTCGCCAGTTAGCATAATGTTTTCGTAAAATGCCTGATGCTCATCTTTAGGATCGCTGATATACAACGATGCAATAGAAGGTGCAATATGCTCTTTTGTATCGGCATCTAAAGCAGATAATGCTGCAATACTTTCTTGTGGTGCCAGTTTGGCTAAACCACCAATACCAGCAGCCAGTACTTTGTACGATTTGTCTTTAAGGCTTTCTAACATCAATGCCTTATAGGTTTGATCGCCGGTTTCGGATAATTTTACAATTGCAGCAGATCTTACCTCGGTATCTTTATCGCTTTTGGCCAGTTGAAGCAAAATTGGTAAAGCTGCAGCTTTAATGTTTGCATCTTCCAGGTTAATGCCATCGATACTTAAGGCACGTAAATCGCCCGATTTATCTTTTAGCCCCTCTAATAATACCTGTTGACCGCTATTGGCTTTGCTCTGCATAATAAATTGCAAAGCCTCAATCCTATTGGCATAGCTAGGTGCGTTTTTGTACTGGAAATAATAGTTTTCGGCAATTTTATTATCATTGGTTTCACCCACGATGATTTTGTCTACGTCAAAATCGATCAGATCGGGTTTAGCGCTTACCTCAAAACTAAAATTCTGCTCGCGGCTATTGATCAGGATATCTTTTCTGATTTTTTTACCACCCGCATAAATGTCAATTTTAACCGGTAAGGTAAAAGTTTGCACGCTCGAATCCTGAGTTTGTTTCACCTTAATGGTTGCTTTGCCATTTTCGTAGCCATAATCGATGCTTAAAATCGGGTGACCGCCATTGTAGTACCACTGGTTAAAATATGGGCTCCAATCTTTACCGGTCACATCCTCCATAGCTAAACGTAACTGGTGTGTTTCGCCATTTTTGAAAGCGTTTGTGGTTAAATAGCGGTTAAGCGATTTATAAAAGGCTGCATCGCCCATCTGGTTTTTAAGCGCATATAAAATGATCGAACCTTTGGCATAACTCACATTGTCGAACATGTCTTCCTTATCGTTATAATAAAAACGTGCCAAAACCGGGCTTTCGCCTTTCTTGGTCGATCCTAAGTACGATTGTAGTTTTTCGTAACGTGATTTATCTTCTGCATCCTGACCCGCATCATGTCCATGCCAGATCACTTCGCCAAAAGTGGCAAAAGATTCGTTCATGGTTAGGTTAGACCAAGATTCAGCTGTTACATAATCGCCAAACCACTGATGAAAAAGCTCATGGGCAATGGTCCCTTCTTCATTTCCGTCCAATAATTCGCGGTCTGTTTTCTGTACCTGCTCACCGTGTAAAGTTGCTGTAGTGTTTTCCATCGCACCCGAAACGTAATCTCTGGCTACCACTTGCGAATATTTGTTCCATGGATAATCTACACCTAAAATATTGCTGTAAAACTGGATCATGTCGGGTGTTTTTCCGAAGATCTGTTTAGCATAAGGTGCAAATTTTGGTTCCAGGTAATAATTTACCTCTTTACCTTTATAAGTATCTTTTGTAACCTTAAACTCTCCAACGGCCATCATAAATAAATATGGCGAATGTGGCAAGTCCATTTTCCAGGTATCGGTTCTGGTGCCATCGGCATTGGCTTTCTGACTAACCAATTTACCATTAGAAAGTGTGGTGTATTTCGATTTTACGGTCATCGAAATTTCTTCGGTGGTTTTCTGATCTGGTTTGTCGATTGTAGGAAACCAGGCTGATGACGATTCCGTTTCGCCCTGCGTCCAGATCTGAGTTGGTTTATTTTTATCGGTACCATCAGGGTTGATAAAGTAAAGGCCTTTGGCATCGGTTATAGCTGCACTTCCTTTTACTTTAAGCTCATCTGGTTTGGCAGTATAAGCGATGTAAATGGTGTAATTTTCGGTGTTGGTGTACTTTTTATTGAGCGTGATGTGCAATTTATTGTCGTTATACACATATTTAAGTGGCGTATTTCCTTTTGTGCCAACCAGGGCAACCGTTTTAATGTCCATACCCTGCGCATCGAGGGTTAAAGAATCAGTAGGATAAAAGTGAGGTTTTAAGGTTACCCATTCCTTACCATTCAGGTAGCGTTTCGCATAATCGAAAGATACATCGAGTTTGGTATGTACCAGGTCATTAACTTTGGTTGCTGTTACGCGGTAAACGCTGAGGTTATTTGATTTTTCTACGGGTTGTTCCTGTGCGAAAAGTGGATTAGCCATAAAAGCTGAAACCAGTATTACACCACAGGTAATAAATTTTTTATTCATTTTTTAAGATTTTATAAGTCAGTTATCTTTAAAGCAAGATATTAAGAATTGTGGTAAAAGTAAAGCACCAAATGTAACCTGCTTTAACTTAATTTTTTGTTTTTTTGTGTAAATCGTTAGATATATGACTACAGATATTCAATCCATTTTAAAGAAATTGGGCGTACAAGCAGACAATGCCGCCTATAGTACAGGTAGCAATTGGGGCGGAACATCGAACACAGAAAAATTAGAAAGCTATTCTCCTGTTGATGGTAAACTGATTGCTTCGGCAAAAGTTGCAAGCACTGCCGATTACGATGCTATTGTAATAAAAGCACAAGTTGCATTTAAGGAGTGGCGTACTGTACCGGCGCCGAAAAGAGGCGAAATTGTACGTCAGTTTGGCGATGCCCTGCGCGAAAATAAGGAAGCTTTGGGCACCTTGGTTTCTTACGAAATGGGTAAAAGTTTGCAGGAAGGATTTGGTGAGGTGCAGGAAATGATCGACATATGCGATTTTGCAGTGGGTTTATCGAGGCAGCTTTATGGTTTAACCATGCACAGCGAGCGCCCAAGCCACCGGATGTACGAACAATGGCATCCGCTGGGTATTGTTGGTATTATTTCGGCCTTTAATTTTCCGGTGGCGGTTTGGAGCTGGAATGCAGCCCTGGCTTTGGTTTGTGGGAATGTATGCATTTGGAAACCGTCAGAAAAAACGCCTTTAACCGCCATTGCCTGTCAGCATATTATTGCAAAGGTTTTTAAAAACAATGATGTTGCCGAAGGCGTTTGTAACCTGGTTTTAGGAGATAGAGTCGTTGGTGAATTAATGACAAATGATAACCGGATTCCATTGGTTTCAGCAACCGGATCAACACGTATGGGGAAAGCAGTTGGTGCTGCTGTTGGTGCCCGTTTAGGTAAAAGCTTGCTTGAACTTGGTGGTAACAATGCGATCATTATTTCTGAGCATGCAGATCTGGATATGAGTTTAATCGGCGCTGTATTTGGTGCAGTTGGTACTGCCGGGCAACGTTGTACTTCTACCCGAAGATTGATAATTCATGAAAGTGTATATGATGCTTTTATAACTAAACTGGTTAAAGCTTATGGACAACTTCGCATTGGCGATCCGCTAGATCAAAATAACCATGTTGGTCCGCTGATTGATACCGATGCTGTCGAGGCTTATTTAGATTCGATAGCAAAATGTAAAGAAGAGGGCGGTAATTTTGTGGTAGAAGGCGGTGTTTTATCGGGCGATGATTATGCAAGTGGATGTTATGTAAAACCTTGTATTGCCGAGGTTCAGAATGATTTCAAAATCGTTCAGCACGAAACTTTTGCACCAATTTTATACCTGATTAAATATAAAACACTGGATGAGGCCATTGCTCTGCAAAATGCTGTGCCACAAGGTTTATCATCAGCCATTATGACCTTAAATTTAAGAGAAGCAGAACATTTCTTGTCTGCTAAAGGATCAGACTGTGGTATTGCCAATGTAAATATTGGTACCTCGGGAGCCGAAATTGGTGGTGCTTTTGGTGGCGAAAAGGAAACAGGCGGTGGTAGAGAAAGCGGATCGGATGCCTGGAGGGCTTATATGCGCAGGCAAACGAATACGATCAATTATTCCAATATTTTACCGTTGGCACAAGGAATTAAATTTGATTTATAGGTATTGATTTAAGTTTGACCACCAAGACACTAAGAACACAAAGACCATTTATTCCTTTGCGCCTCTGTGTCTTTGTGGTAACAATATCATGTGATCTGGATTTATAATCCAGATCTTTATAAAATCCCAACTATCATCAGTATTTTATTAAATAATGGAAAATATATCAGGAAAAAATGCACTTATAACAGGTGCAGGAAAAGGCATTGGAAGAGCAATAGCCATAGCACTGGCAAAAGAAGGTGTAAATGTGGGGTTGGTTGGCAGAACCAAAAGTGACTTAGATGAATTGGCTGAGGAATTAAAGCAGTATCAAATTAAAATTGCGGTCGCGACGGCTGATGTCGCCAATATGGATGCCGTTAACGAAGCCGTAGAAAGTGTACAATCAGCACTGGGTTTTATCGATATCCTGATTAACAACGCAGGTGTGGGTAAATTTGGTAAATTTTTGGAGTTGAGTCCAGTTGAATGGCAGGAGATTATTCAAATCAATTTACTGGGAACTTATTTTGTTACCCGTGCAGTGGTGCCACAAATGATGGAAAAAGAAACTGGCGATATCATTAACATTTCAAGTTCTTCTGCATTTAATCCTGCTGCAGTAACAAGTGCGTATTCGGCGTCGAAGGCTGCAATTAATGCGTTTTCGGTATCTTTAATGCAAGAGATGCGTAAGCATAATATCCGTGTAACCGCTTTGTCGCCAAGTACAACGGCTACCGATATGGCAATCGACTTAAAGTTAACCGATGGAAATCCGGATAAGGTTATGCAACCGGAAGATCTGGCAGAGTTCATCGTTTCTCAATTGAAACTGAATCGAAGGGTTTTTGTAAAAGACGCAAGTCTTTGGTCAACAAATCCTTAAATAAAAAAGGCGCTGAAATCTAAATTCAGCGCCTTTTCGGTAAAATATATGATAGAGTTAGAATAGTTTTTCTAATAAATCAACTTGTATATCGTCGTAACGGGATTTTTTGTTGTTTGCTAAAAGTGATTTTCCTGTTAGTCTGATACTGGTTTCCTGAGCGGTAAAACCAGCCATGTTTATTTTGGATGCAACACCCATTACAGCCTGGTGTGTATCAGTAGTGCCTTCTAATTTTAAGGATGCATCATCTTTTACATTTGTTGATAAATTAACGGTATTGGCTTTAATATCTGCCGATGCATCATCATTTAAAACAACGCTTAGGTTTAACAGGTTGAAATTTCCGGCAGTGCTTACGCTTGCAGTATTTGAAGCTTCAATAGCGGTTAAATTATTTACATGGGCAATAACCGTTAACGTATTTTTATTAAAAGAGCTGATCCTCAATTCTGCTCCCTGTTGTTGTACCAAAGCATTTTTGGTGTAATATTGATCGTACACTTCAACACTTTCCTTAGCATCCTGAACAAGGATCAGTTTCACATTTCCTGATACCACAATTTTGCTGATATTTTTAACTTTTGTTAAAGCAGTGTAGCTGGCATTGTTTTCTGTTGCGTTTGCTACTACGGTTGCGCTACTTAAAGTAACCATTACTAATGCAGCTGCGAATAAATTTTTGATAGAAGTTTTCATGATCTTAATATTTTATGTTTTATAAATCTTTATTTTAAATCCCTAATTATTAGGTGGTTTTGTAATTAAGACTGCGATCTGTTAAAAACGTTTCAGCCAATTGTGGGCTATTATACCATGAGCTTGTATTTATAGACGAACGCCAAAATAACCTATACGAAAAGTGACTGGTTGATTAATCTAAAAAACTGGCTATACATTAATATGTTAAAAAAGGTTAAACCATTGCGGGTAACTAATATATTAGTTTTATATTCGGGCAACAAAACCAAATCTTATCTATGACACGTCTATTACTCTCGTTGTGCTTTTTAGTTTTGATCTCTTCATACTCAAAAGCACAGGGCCTTCATGCCATTAAAGGCCGAACGATTGACACCGCATCTACCACCCTCTTGTCTGGAACTTCAGTCGCAATTTTAAATGCAAAGGATTCTACATTGGTAAAATTTACCAGAACAGCCGAAAATGGCGCTTTCGAAATCAATGGTATTAAAAACGGAAAGTATATCCTACTGGTTTCCTATCCAAAATATGCCGATTTCGTGGATCATTTTGCCTTAGATTCTACCACCCTGGTGAAGGATTATGGAAAAATTAACCTTACCGGAATGGCTAAAATCCTTTCTGATGTAATTATTAAAGGAAACCGTACAGCCATAAAAATTAAAGGCGATACAACCGAGTTTGACCCTAAAGCATACAATATCGAGCCCAACTCGAAAGTGGAAGACCTGATTAAACAGTTTCCTGGCTTTCAGGTAGATAAAGATGGAAAAATTACAGCCCAGGGAAAAACCGTTCCGAAAGTACTGGTAGATGGGGAGGAATTTTTCGGTGATGATCCTACCCTGGTAACCAAAAACCTGCGGGCAGACATGGTAGAGTCGGTTCAGCTTTATGATAAAGCAAGCGATCAGGCCAGTTTTACCGGTATCGACGATGGCGAAAAAACAAAAACGTTGAACATCAAATTAAAAGAAGATAAAAAGAACGGTTATTTCGGTAAAGTACAGGGAGGTTATGGAACTAAAGACTTTTACCAGGGACAGGCCATGTTCAATAAATTCTGGGGGAAAAAGAAATTCTCTGCCTATGGTATTTTAGGCAATAACGGAACAGTAGGCTTGGGTTGGGACGACCGCGATAAATATAGCGGATCGAGTGGCTTAACGATGACTGATGATGGCGGAATGTATTTCAGTTATGGAGGAGGTGATGACTTAGATTCGTACAGCGGCCAGTATAATGGAGTGGGTTTACCGGTAGCCAGAACAGGTGGTTTGCACTTCGACAATAAATGGAATAAAGACAAAGAATCAATCAATACCAATTACAAAATTGGTTCGATCAGGGTAAAAGGTAGCCGGAATTCGATCAGTCAAAATAATTTAGCATCTGGCACGCAGTTTAGCACTTCGGATGAAGATTTTGATAACGACATGTTCAGGCAAAAACTGGATGCGACCTACGAAATAAAAATAGATACCACCTTAACAATGAAAGTGAGTGTTGACGGAGCCCTGAAAAAAAGCAACACCGCAAACCACTATAAAACAGAAACAAATGGAGAAAACGACTATTTTTTGAATTCATCAGATAGAACAATTACCAACGAGGCGGATGATCAGAATTTCAATATGAATGTGCTGTTAACCAAAAAACTGAAGAAAAAAGGGCGTACATTGTCATTGAACCTCAACCAGTCGATCAATAAAAACAGTACTGAAGGCTATTTAAATTCTGAAAATAAACGACGTATTATAGAAACGGGTGCAATCGTAGACAGCCTCACCAACCAGTTCAAGGTAAACGATATCACAAACAATTCGTTTAAATTAAATGCAGCTTATACCGAACCGCTTTCTAAAACCTTAACGGTGATTGTAAACTATGGTTTAACCTTAATGAATGGAAAATCAGACCGCAGATCTTTCAATCAATCTGGTAGCGGTAGATATGATATTTTAGATACTTTATTCAGCAACAACTTCGAGCTGAACCAAACCATTAATCAGGGAGGTGCCATTTTCAATTATAAAAAAGGTAAAACGGTAATCAATTTCGGTTCGAAATTTAGTGGAGTAAACTTTAAACAGGATGATGTTTACCACAACAGAACTTACATCCGGAATTTTGTGAATTATATGCCTCAGGCATCTTACCAGTACCGTTTTTCTCAACAGAAATCACTCCGGATCAATTATAACGGGAATACCAATCAGCCTTCGCTCGATCAGCTACAACCAGTTAGGGTAAATAACGACCCTTTTAATGTGGTTAAAGGAAATCAGGATTTAAGGCCATCATTCAGAAGCAGTGTTAATGCAAGTTATAACTCTTACAAGGTGTTAACCAATCAATCAATCTGGTTAAGCGGTTCTTATAGTTTTACCTCAAATCCGATCATTAGTGATGTAAACACTGATGCTGCTGGTAAGAGTACTTATAGCTACATTAATTTCTCGGATAAAATGCAGACCAACTTTTACCTGTACGGACAGGTTGGTCGGAAAATTAAGTTTCTCGATATGAACATCGGTTTAAACCTGGATGCGAATGGAAATTCTAATTATAACTACATTACCACTAACCAGGGCAGGACATTAAACAACACCAAGAATTACAATTATGGTGGAGGTTTAAATATTTCTAAATATGTAGAGAAGAAATACAGTTTTTATGGTCGTTTTGGTCCAACTTATAACATGTCGAGGGTAAGTATTGGTACAAACAGCGATGGCTGGGGACTTGGGGGTTATTTCTCCGGAAATGTGCAGTTACCAGTTAAATTCGAAATCTCTACGGATGGAGAATACCAGTATAATGGAAAAACGCAGGTGCTTAACAAGAGTTTTGAGCGTTTTATCTGGAACGCCTCATTGAGCAAAAAATTCTTCAAAACGGATAATTTAAAATTCTCTTTAACTGTAAACGATATCTTGAATCAAAATGTAGGATTTGACCGATCGGCAACGAATACCACCATCAGCGAAACCCGGAATACGACTATTCAACGGTATTTTATGTTTTCGGTATCATGGGACTTCAACAAAATGGGCGGCGGCGTTAAAACACAGAAATAATCATGAAAACTATACTAAAATATATCATCCTGTTTGCTGTTATTTTCATCAGCAGCGATCTTTTTGCACAAAATATACACTTCGTTCAAAATGGTGTGATTGAATTCGAGAAAAGATCGAATATATATGCATTGATCAAAAAGAAGATCGATAAAGACAATGAAAGTTATATGAATGAGGCTTTCGAGCTGTATAAAAAAAATAATCCCCAATTTAAGGTTGCCAAGAGTACTTTAAGTTTTACCAGGGATAAAAGTTTATATAAATGGCCACCGGTAGAGGAAACAGCAAATGGCAATTGGATATCATCTGACGCGCTGGCTGATCTAAAAAATACGATTGCCACAAATTTTGATCAGCAAACCAGTATTACGCAAAAGAATGTATACGAAGAAGTTTACCTCGTTAAAGATAGTGTACGTAAAATCAACTGGAAGATTACCGACGAAACGAGAGAAATTGCAGGTTATGAGTGTCGCAGGGCAAATGCCATCATTATGGATTCGGTTTATGTAGTGGCTTATTACAGCAACCAGATTGCCGTTTCGGGCGGTCCTGAATCTTTTACGGGATTGCCCGGAATGATTTTAGGTTTAGCTTTGCCACACGAAAATGTAACCTGGTTTGCAACCAAGGTAACAGAAGTTACCATACCCGAAAAAGACTTAACAGCACCTGTAAAAGGAAAGCCGACAGATAATAAAGGTTTAAAAGCGATATTGCTTGGGGCGATGAAAAACTGGGGTGAATATGCGCATCCTATTTTTAAAGCCTTTTCGCTTTAGCACGATAGATTAGGTTTCTTATAATTATGTTTATTTTAGCATAATCAATAAGATAACATGTATAGTGCACTTTATAGCCATATTAATAGATTTATAGATTTGAGTAGCGATGAGCAGGAAATGCTGGCATCGATGCTCAAATCTTTTTCAGTTAAAAAGAAAGCCTTTTTGTTAACGGAAGGACAAACCTGCAGGGCTAATTATTTTGTAGTGAAGGGCTGCCTAAGGCTTTATTTTATTGACATTAAAGGTGCGGAGCAAACCACCCAGTTCGCCATCGAAAACTGGTGGATTACCGATCTAACCAGCTTCCTTTTTCAACAACCGACAGAATTTTATATCCAGGCAGCAGAAGCCACCGATGTAATTGCCATTGAGCACCATCATTATGATGAAATGTTTCATAAACTGCCCAAGCTGGAAAGATATTTCAGGTTGATCTTGCAGAAAAATCATCAGGCCTCGCAACGGCGGATAAAATTCCTTTACAGCCAGACTGCAGAAGAAAGGTATCGCCATTTTAACAGTTTATTTCCCGAATTTGTACAGCGCGTGCCGCAATACATGCTGGCCTCATACCTGGGTTTTACGCCGGAGTTTTTAAGTAAAATCAGGGCGAAGAAATAATTGTTTGTTAACCGCAAAATTAGGCTTACATTGATGATCAGCCACGGAAACATAGATTAACACGGAGAATTTGATTCGCGATGTGTATCCGTGCCTCCATGGCTAAAAAAACACAGCTGTCTAACTTTGCGAAAGCCTTTGTGCCCTTTGCGGTTAGAAAATTCATTTCTTAAACTACATTAAGTTTTTTGTTTTTTATGATGCCGACCTTTACATCGTAATCAAAAAACAAATAAAATGGAAAACAGAATTGATATCCCAAAAGTAGAACCTGCAGCTTATCAAGCCATGTATGGTTTAGAGAAATATTTATCAACCAGCAAACTAGATCCAATCCTTTTAGAACTGATCAAAATGCGTGCTTCGCAGATTAACGGCTGTGCATTTTGCTTAAATATGCACTCTACCGATGCACGTAAAATAGGTGAAACCGAACAACGTTTATATCTATTAAATGCCTGGAAAGAAACAACTTTATTTACTGAAAAGGAAAAAGCAGTTTTGGCTTTAACAGAAGAAGTAACCTTAATTGCCAACCACGTTTCTGATGCCACTTACCAAAAAGTAGCAAGTTTTTTCAATGAGCAAGAGGTGGCACAGCTTATTATGGCCATTGTAACCATCAATGCCTGGAACAGGCTCGCTATTACCGCAAAAGTAATGGTGGGCTAAACAACCCATCAGACCTATGAGGTTTCAAAAACCTCATAGGTTTATTAATAAAAATCCTTCGCGACTTCGTGTCTTAGTGGTTAACCATTATGCTTTATGGTTAATCTTCTTCAATTCCTCATATACCAACCTCGCAACTTCCTTAGCCCCTTCTGGCTGGAAATGCGTGTTATCTTTTTGTCCTTTCGGGTAAGCTTCATATTTCGCCGAATCTAAATTCATAAAGTAATTTTTGCTTACAAATTCGTTGCCTTTGGTAGTGAAAAAATCAGCTGAAAGTGAAGTAAGATCAATAACTGGTACATTTAATTCTTTCGCCACATCCTTTACGGCCTGAGGATATTCGCCATGCGCACTGCCTAATTTACCGTCTTTCCATGGGTAATTTCGGGTAACTGGTGTAATGAGGATTGGTAAAGCACCTTTCGCTCTGGTTTCCTTCACATACATCCTTAAAAAATCTTTATATCCCGGAATATTTACATAACGTTCGGGTTTGTCTTTTGCCGCATCGTTATGTCCAAACTGGATCAATACCAGATCATTTTTGTCTAAAGTTGATAAAACATCTTTCCACCTTCCCTCTTCAAAAAAAGTTCTCGTGCTTCTTCCGCCTTTTGCTTTATCAACGACCAAAGCACTATCGCTTTTAATCAGTTTGTTTAATTTTTTTAAATTGTCTTTTGTTAAAAACTGTTGAAAAACCTGTCCCCAACCCGTAATGGGGTATTTCTTTTGCATATAACCTTCATCCAGAGTATAATCTGCAACTGTAGAATCGCCAATTAAATAAACTTTAACGGGTTTAGGTTTGACGATGAAAGACATTAGTAAAATAGCACCAAGTGCTGCAATAAGAAATTTATATTTTTTCATCATATTTTATTTTAAAGGTTGTACGCGGAACCAATCATATTCGGCATTTCCAGAATCGTTTGTCTGGGTATCTCTAATGGCAAATATTCCCATTTTAGCACCGATCCATTGTCCGGCAGTGGCTTGAAATTCATCACCCACATTGGTGAAATTTATGCCATCTTCACTATAACTGAACTGGCATTTTGCGCCTCCAGCAACTTTTACGCGAAAATAAACCAAGCCCGATTTAAGCCTGGCAATTTCTTTTTCATTCTCTGCCTTTCCCTTATCCGCATTCTGGCAAACACCATACATGAGGTATAAACCGTCTTTTTTGCTTTTGATGCTAATCTGTGCATAACTTCTTCCCATGATTACTAAACCTGTTTTTTCACCCTCTAATTTTGGATTAGGTTTAAAGTTGAGTTTCGTTGTTGCCATAAATTCATCAGCAGGAAATTTTTGCATCAACAGGTTCGGAACATCCCAAAGGTTTTTAGCCTCATCAGGAATTTTCGAAGTGTAGAGCTTTAACAAGCCCTTTTCGGCATCCGTAAATAACCAGGTAGGTTGCGGATTAGCCTGCCATTGCCATTGCAAACTTAATTTTGCTGTACCAAACTCATCACTCTCCGCCGGTGTTTCAATTGGGAAAAACTTACCCACATTTGGTTTTTTATAGGTGATGACGGGTTCGCCTTTTCCGTTGCCATCTGCATCAAGGCCGATAACTGGCCAGTTATTGATCCATTTCATGGGCTGCAGGTGTACCACCCGGCCGTAAGCATCTTTATCCTGAAAATGCAGGAACCAATCTTCACCGGTTTGCGTGTTTACCCAAGCACCTTGATGTGGACCGTTTACCGCAGATTTTCCCTGATCCATGGCTACTTTTCTTTCATAAGGACCATAAATGTTTTTACTTCTTAGAATCAATTGCCAGCCGGTGGAAACGCCACCAGCAGGTGCAAACAGATAGTAATAGCCGTTGCGTTTGTAAAATTTTGGTCCTTCGATGGTGGGGTCGAGCTCATGTCCATCATAAACAATTCTACCCGTTTCTGTCGCTTTTGAGCCATCGTTAGTTAATGGCATGATCGCTAATACGCTTTTAATCCCGGCTCGGCTGCCTGCATAAGCATAAGCCAGATAAGCTTTGCCATCTTCATCCCAAAACGGGCAGGGATCAATCAATCCCTTGCCTTCAGCAACCAATTTAGGTGCAGACCACTCGCCGGTTATGGATTTAGCCTTGGTTAAATAAATACCAAAATCGGGATCCGGGTAATAAATGTAAAATTCGCCATTATGATAACGAATAGCAGGCGCCCAAACGCCATTACCATGTTGTGTTTTTTCGAAATGATCAAAGGGAGGCTGGCGTTTTAAGGCATGACCGATGATTTTCCAGTTGACCAGATCTTTTGAGTGCAAAATCGGTAATCCGGGGACGGCATCAAAACTGGAGGCGATCATATAAAAATCGTCACCCACACGGATGGCATCAGGATCGGAATAATCTGCATTAATTACCGGGTTTTTATAAGTTCCATTACCTAAATCAGACACCCAAACTTTAGAAACATAACGGTTATCTGGCATTTGTTGGGCAAAGGCATTGATGCTAACACTTAAAAATAGGATTGAACTGTATAGATATTTCATCTTACAATGATGTTTTTTTAATATTTGGTCTTACGTCATTCCCGCGCAGGCGGGAATCTTAATGTGGTTTGTGATATGAGGTTGTATCATAAGTTGTAATTCACTTCGATTTTGTCACGTTGAGCCTGTCGAAATGCCTTGTAAAACATTTAAAAACGACTCCTTCGACAAGCTCAGGATGACAATTCTATAATTATGATACAGACTCGTGTATTTTATCAATTAGCCTATCAACAAGATTAAGCCTTTTTTTATTTTAAGACAAGTTGTTATTGTGCAATCGTTCCCGACATCGTTTGCAATGTTTAATCTGCTAAAAACTTCTTCCACTTCGATATTAATGTTTAAAATTGTTCATCATATATTTTAAAACACGGCTGCGTTACAAAGTTTATACTTTTACGTGGCCGATTTTAATTTTAGCCTAACCAAATTGATATGAAAGCAATCATCCTATTTTTACTGATAAGTATTTCATCTGGAGTTTATGCCCTGGATGTTAAACCCGATTTTGTGGTGGCAGCCGATGGAAGCGGAAATTTTAAAACCGTACAGGAGGCCATCCATGCCGTACCCGATTTCAGGAATAAAATCACTATTATATTTATCAAAAAAGGCATTTATAAAGAGAAGCTGGTATTGGCGGCCTCTAAAAAAAATGTAAGGTTTATTGGAGAAAGCTTAAATGAAACCATTTTAACCTATGATGATTTTGCCCAGAAAAAAAATGCTTTTGGCGAAGAAAAAGGCACTTCGGGATCATCAAGCTTTTACATTTATGGCGAAGGCTTTTCTGCCGAGAACATCACTTTCGAAAACTCATCTGGTCCGGTGGGACAAGCAGTGGCTGTTTGGGCAGGTGGCGATAAACTGATTTTCACCAACTGCCGGTTTTTGGGTTTTCAGGATACACTTTACACTTATGGTGGCAATAACCGTCAATACTATAAAAATTGCTACATAGAGGGAACAGTAGATTTTATTTTCGGCGCTTCTACCGCATGGTTCGAAAGCTGTACCATTTTTTGCAAAAAAGCGGGTTATATTACGGCGGCTTCAACGGCCGATACCACAAAATTTGGCTATGTATTAAATAAATGTAAAATCAAGGGAGATGCTCCTGCCAATAGTTTTTACCTCGGCCGCCCCTGGAGGCCTTATGCTAAAGTTGCCTACCTCAATTGTGAGTTGCCAGATTTTATCCGCCCTGAAGGCTGGAACAACTGGTGCAAAGAAAGCAATGAAAAAACGGCTTATTATGCTGAATATAAAAGCACTGGGAAAGGTGCCGATCCTAAAAATAGGGCCAATTGGTCGCACCAATTAACTGATAATGAGTATAAGGGCTACATTTTGGAAAACGTTTTCCGTGGATGGGATCCGGAGGCGAAATAAGTCATTTAACTTGTTGTTATACAGCGTTTAAGCGTCTTTTTTGAGGCGCTTTTTTGTTAAGTTTTCCGGTAACGATTGCATAGATTTCTCTTCTGTTTTAACTGCAAACAACGTACACTTGTTATTACAATAACCAAGTATAATTTAACAGCGCAAATAATGAAACATATTTCTGGTAGTTTATGCCATATTAAAGTAGCTCTCGCATGCTTAATTTTATCTTCTGCAACGGCTATGGCTCAACAAAAGCAAAGTTTACCCATTATACAGCAGGTTAAATTTAAACAGGACACAACAAGCATCGTTAATTTCGGGGCAAAAGGCGATGGCATTACTTTAAATACTCAAAGCATTAATAAAACCATTGCCAGTGTAAGCCAAAAAGGTGGTGGTGTGGTGCTAATTCCCTCTGGTTTGTGGTTAACCGGACCAATCGAATTAAAAAGCAATGTAAACCTTCATTTAAAACGCGATGCCATCCTTCAGTTTACGGCCGATTTTAACCAGTATAAACTCGTTCAGGGCAATTGGGAAGGTCAGCCGGCGTGGCGGAACCAGAGCCCGATTTCGGGTGTAAACCTCGAGAATATTGCCATTACCGGAAGCGGGATCATCGATGGCAATGGTGGTGCCTGGCGTATGGTTAAAAAAGATAAACTCACCGAAACACAGTGGAAAAACCTCGTTGCATCAGGAGGTATCGTTAAAGCAGACGGCAAAATGTGGTACCCATCTGAGAAAACCGTTAAAGGCTCTAACACCAAAAATGCCGGGGTAATTGAAGCGGGAAAAACTGCTGCTGATTATGATGATATTAAAGATTTCCTTCGCCCCAATTTATTGGTGCTAACAGGTTGTAAAAAGATTCTTTTAGAAGGTGTTACCTTTCAAAATTCGCCTGCCTGGAATTTACATCCTTTATTGTGTGAAGATTTAACGCTAAGAAATTTACAGGTAAAAAACCCATGGTTTGCGCAAAATGGCGATGGTGTTGATGTAGAATCGTGCAAAAATGTATTAATCGAAGGCAGCACTTTTGATGTTGGCGATGATGGCATCTGTATAAAATCTGGTCGCGACGAAGCTGGCCGTAAGCGTGGTGTACCCACAGAAAATGTGATTGTAAGAAATAATATTGTTTACCATGCCCATGGTGGTTTTGTAATTGGTAGCGAAATGAGCGGGGGTGCTAAAAATATCTGGGTGTACGATTGTTCTTTTATCGGTACCGATATTGGTCTGCGTTTTAAAACCACCCGCGGTCGTGGTGGTGTGGTAGAAAATATCTACATCAATAATATCAACATGATCGATATTCCTGGCGAAGCCATTTTATTCGACATGTATTATGCTGCGGTTGATCCGGTTCCTTTGGCTGGCGAAAAACGTGAAGCCATTAAAACGGTAACGGTTCCGGTTACTGAAGCTACTCCTCAGTTTAAGAATTTTTACATTAAAGATGTAGTGGCCAACGGTGCCGAAAAAGCAATATTTTTCAGGGGCTTACCAGAAATGAATATTAAAGATGTGCATTTAGAAAATGTAACCATAAAAGCCAAAAAAGGCATCGAAATTATTGAGGCAGCAGGAATTTTCCTGAAAAACGTAAACGTAATTACCGATAATACCAGTCCGGTGGTGATGATCCAGAACGGCTCTAATATTAACATCAGCAACCTTAGTTATCCAGCTAACAGCAAAGTTTTATTTGATGTTTCTGGTGAAAAATCAAAAGGGGTAAAAATTAGCTCAACCGATGTGTCCAAAGCGAAAACAGCTTCTGTTTTAGGCACCGAAGTAGATAAAAAAGCACTGGAAATTTCAAAATAATAAAAATGAAAAGATCAATTTTATATACAGCGGCTGCCCTTATCAGTTTTTCGATTTTATCTCAAAGTGGATTTGCTCAAAAGAAATTATCAGAACAGTTAACCTTAACTGCGATGGAAACACTCTGGCAGGACACTACCGTTTTAAAAGGGCCAAAGGGCCCGAGATGGTCCTACGATATGGGGGTAGTTTTGGAAGGCGCAGCAGCGGTTTGGCGCAATACCGGCGATGGAAAATATTTTAAGTACATCCAAAGTTCGATGGATGCTTATCTGGATAAAGAAGGAAATATCACCACTTACAAGCCCGATGATTTTAACATCGACAACATTAAAAATGGTCGTTCATTATTATTGCTCTATAAAGTTACCGGACAGCAGAAATACTTGTTGGCGGCAACTAAATTATACGATCAGTTACAAAAACAACCACGTACCAAAGAAGGTGGTTTTTGGCATAAGAAAATTTATCCAAACCAGATGTGGCTGGATGGTTTATACATGGGTGAGCCTTTTTACGCAGAATATGCCAAACTGATGAAAAAGGATGCTGCTTTTGATGACATCGCCAAACAGTTTATCCTCATGGAAAAAAACGCCCGCGATGCAAAAACAGGTTTGCTTTACCATGGCTATGATGAAAGCAGAACCGAACAGTGGGCGGATAAAACAACCGGGCGCTCGCCAAATTTTTGGGCCAGGGCAATGGGTTGGTACATTATGGCTTTGGTAGATGTGCTGGATAATTTTCCGGCCGATCATCCGCAACGAAAAGAATTACTGGCCATTTTAAACCGTACAGCAACAGCGGCGGTAAAATACCAGGATCCAAAATCAAGTGTTTGGTATGATATTTTAGATATGCCAGCCCGTAAAGGGAATTACCTGGAAAGTTCTGCATCGAGCATGTTTGTATATGGCCTGGCCAAAGGAGTGCGTAAGGGTTGGTTGGCGCCATCTTTTATGCCAGCTGCAAATAAAGGTTATGCGGGTTTAAAGAAAGAATTTATAGAAAAAGCAGGCGATGAAAGGGTAAACCTTACTAAAACCGTTTCGGTATCTGGTTTGGGTGGAAAACCGAAATACCGCGATGGCAGCTTCGATTATTACATCAGTGAAAAAGTAATCACCAACGATCCTAAAGGAATGGGTGCATTTGTGTGTGCTGCTGCCGAGATGGAAGTTGATCAGCTGCCAAAACCTGGTAAAGGTTTAACGGTTACGGTTGATAATTTCTTCAACAATGAATACATGACTGGGCCAACGGGCGATAAAATCCCTTTCCATTACCTTTGGGAAGAAGATGATAACAACGGGTTCTCTTTATTCGGAAAAGTATTTAGCGATGCTGGTGTAAAAACCAGTACACTTAAAGCTGCACCTACCGCTTCAAATTTAAAAGGAACCAACATTTACATTATTGTAGATCCGGATACCGAAAAAGAAACAGCAAACCCGAATTTCATGAATGCTGCACACGCCAAACAGATTAGTGAGTGGGTAAAGGCAGGTGGTGTTTTGGTATTGCTGTTAAATGATGTTGGCAACTGTGAAATTTCAAAATTCAATGTACTGCCAGAAACATTTGGTATCCATTTTAATGAAGATAGCCGCAATAAAGTTCAGGGCGCAAATTTTGAACAGGGTGCAATAAAAATCCCGGCAGGCAATTCTATTTTCAAGACAGCCAAAAAAGTGTACATCAAAGAAATATCGACCATTGTGGCGAAAAGTCCGGCGGTTTCTGCTTTAACCGATAATGGAGATGTGATTATCGCCACAGCAAAATATGGCAAAGGAACTGTTTTCGCGGTGGGCGATCCCTGGTTTTATAATGAATATATCGACGGTAGAAAATTACCTGCTGAATTTGAAAATTTTAAAGCCACGAATGATTTGGTGAACTGGTTGATTAAGCAGGTGCCGGGGAAGAAGTAGGATTTAACAACAGATAATAATGGTTCGTGTAGACACGAACCATGGCGAATGGATAAAATAAATAGAATTGTCATCCTGAGCCTGTCGAAGGACTCTTTAGATTAATGCAAGGCGTTTCGACAAGCTCAATGTGACAGATTTGAGCAATAATTATTCTATAGAAAAATCCTCCGTGTTAATCTGTGTCTCCGTGGCAAACAATAACTACGGCACATGGAAACAAAAAGAAAAGAAAATTAGTGGTCTGTGAGGATACAAACCACGGAACAGAACAAACAAAATGATGAAAGTAAAAATATTGTTTACCCTAATTTGTAGCACTTTATTACTATCGTGTTACGCACAACAGCCTACCGATTCTACGGCAGATAAAATGTTGGTTTATCAATTGGGCAATGGTGGCTGGCCAAAGCAATTGGAAGATAAAAGCGTGGTAAACTATGGTGCAGCTTTAACCCCTGAGTTATTGGCCAAAATAAAAGCAACTAAAGATCTCCACGCCACATTTGATAATAAGGCCACCAGCAGAGAAGTGCTTTACCTGGTAAAAGCTTATAAAAAAACACAGAACAAAACTTATTTGGCTGCTGCCGAAAAAGGTTTAGATTATATTTTATCGGCCCAATATGCTAATGGTGGCTGGCCACAATATTATCCTGATAAAGCTTTGTACCGATCAGAAATTACCTACAATGATGATGCAATGATCAATGTGCTGAACATTTTGCAGGATATTGCCACGCAAACAAACGATTTCGAAGTGGTAAATCCTGCTTACATCAAAAAAGCAGAAAAAGCAGTTACAAAAGGCATCGACTGTATTTTAAAAACACAAGTAAAACAAAACGGTGTTTTAAGCATTTGGGCTGCACAGTATGATAAAGATTCGCTGTTGCCGGCAAAAGCCAGGGCATTTGAGCCAGCCTCGTTGAGCACTAGCGAATCAGCAGGGATTGTCCGTTTTTTAATGCGGATGAAAAATCCTTCTGCGGCAGAAAAAAATGCAATTGCAGGAGCTGTAAAATGGTTTGATACCTATAAAATTGCCGGCTACCGTTTCGATAGACCAAGCGATCCTAAAACCAATATCAAAACCGCAGCTTTAGTTGCAGATAATACAGCCAATACCTGGGCACGTTTCTACGACCTAGATAAAAATACACCGATTTTTGGTGACCGCGACAATACAATCAAAACAAAATTAGAAGAGTTGAGTCCTGAAAGGCGTAATGGTTACGCATGGTACGGCAACTGGGGACAAAAATTAATTGAAAAGGAATACCCGAAGTGGTTAGCCGCAAATGGGAAATAAACATCGTATAACTCGTCATTGCGAGGCACGAAGCAATCTTACTACTATGGGTGGGAATTTCTACCGCTTTAAGATTGCTTCATTCCTCGCAATGACGGAAATCTCAAGAATATGATTTTAAATAAAGAAAATCTAAAAAACATTAACAGTGATAAGGTTACAAAACCTACCACCGAAATTTTAGCTTTACCCGAAAAAGTAATCCAGTTTGGAACAGGTGTTTTACTGCGTGGACTTCCAGATTATTTTATCGATAAGGCCAATCAGAAAGGCATTTTTAATGGTCGCGTTTTAGTCGTTAAATCAACCTCAAGAGGTGGTGCCGATGAATTTTCGAAGCAAGATAACCTTTATACACTTTGCGTAAAAGGTATTGAAGATGGTGTAAGTGTTGAAGAAAATACCATCAATGCTTCAATCAGCCGGGTTTTATCTGCCTCGCAGGATTGGGCCGAAATTTTAAAAGCAGCGCATCAACCAGAAATGCAGGTCGTAATTTCGAATACCACTGAAGTTGGCATCGTTAAAAGTGAAGATAAAATCACCGATAATCCGCCACAATCTTACCCGGGCAAATTATTGGCTTTTCTGCACGAAAGATATCAAGCTTTTAATGGCTCAGCTGAAAGCGGAATGGTGGTCGTACCTACGGAACTGATCAGCGATAATGCTGATAAACTAAAAGAAATCTTATTGGATCTTGCCATCCAGAACAAGTTGGGCTGGGATTTCGAAAACTGGTTAAAAACTGCCAATCACTTTTGTAAAACTTTGGTCGATCGTATTGTGCCGGGAAAACTTCCAGAGGCAGAACAAAAAGCCATCGAAAACGAATTGGGTTACGAAGACGAACTCATGATCATGGCCGAACCTTTCAGGCTTTGGGCAATTGAATCATCAAACGAAAAAGTGAAAGAGGTTTTGTCTTTTGCAAAAGCAGATAAGGGTATTTTCATCGTTCCATCAATCGATAAGTTTAAAGAATTAAAACTGCGTTTGCTTAATGGTACACATACCATCAGCTGTGGACTAGCCATTTTAGCCGGTTTCAATACCGTAAAAGAGGCTATGGCTGATGAAGATTTCGCCAACAACGTACTAAAACTAATGAAGGAGGAAATTGCGCCTGTTGTCGTAAATGAAGATATTACTTATGATGAAGCCCTGGCTTTTGCCGAAAGTGTGGTCGACCGTTTCAGTAATCCTTTTTTAGAGCATCAGTGGCAGGCCATTACGCTAAACTTTACTTCAAAAATGCAGATGCGCAACATGCCGCTCATTAGAAGATATTATGCCTTAAAAAATGAAGTTCCTCAGCTTACTGCTTTAGGTGTTGCCGCTTACCTCCTTTTTATGAATGTGAACAAAGATGGCGATACTTATACGGCCAGTGCTAACGGAAAAACCTTCCCTGTACAGGATGAATTTGCAGAAGTGTTGTACGAATACTGGAAAAATCCTGAAACTGTTGTAGATAATACCCTTGGCGACAGGCGCCTTTGGGATAAAAACCTGAACAATTACCCCGGCTTTAACGCAGCCGTAAAATCTTACGTAGAATTATTACAAAATAAGGGTGCAAAAGAAACTTTAAGTAACTTGCATTCAGAAAGAACAATTTAAAATGGTGACTAGAATTTTAAAAATCCATCCCAATGATAATGTGCTTGTTGCCTTGCAAAACCTGGCAAAAGGCGAAACTGTTATTTACGATGGACATGAATATACTTTGCAGGATGACATCCAGGCTAAGCATAAGTTTTTTATGCAGGATATGAATGCCGGCGACCACATCATTATGTATGGTGTTTTGGTTGGTAAGGCACAGCATTTCATCCTTAAAGGAGGTTTGATGGATACTGAAAATACCAAACATGCCTCAGATCCTTACGAATTTCGTCCATACCATTACGAGTGGCATGCGCCTGATGTTTCCAAATTTGAAGGCAGAACTTTTAATGGTTATATCCGTAGCGATGGTCGTGTAGGAACTGCCAATTACTGGTTATTTATTCCAACCGTTTTTTGTGAAAACCGCAATTTAGATGTGATCCGAGAGGCTTTGCATAACGAATTGGGTTATGCCGTAACCGATAAATATAAATCTTATGCCCACCAATTGGTTGAGGCTTATAAAAACGGAGAAATTTTAGAAGAAGCTGATCCAAATTCCATCGGATTGGCCAATCCATCAGCCAACCGTGTTTTTAAAAATGTAGATGGCATTAAATTTCTGAACCATCAGGGCGGTTGCGGTGGTACCCGTCAGGATGCTGCTGTGTTGAGTAAACTCTTAGCTGCTTATGCCGATCATCCCAATGTGGCTGGTGTAACTGTATTGAGTTTAGGTTGCCAGAATTTACAGGTGAAAGATTTTATGGACGACTTAAAACAGCGTAGTCCGAATTTCGATAAACCATTATTCATTTTTGAACAGCAACAATCGCAGAGCGAAGAACAGCTGGTTAAAGAAGCCATCCGTAAAACGTTTATAGGTTTAACCGAAATCAATAAAATCGAACGTCAGCCAGCACCATTGAGTAAACTGGTTTTAGGCGTTAAATGCGGTGGTAGCGATGGTTTTAGTGGTATCAGTGCCAATCCTGCTGTAGGTTATACTTCTGATTTGTTGGTTGCTTTAGGCGGAACGGTGCTTTTGGCCGAATTCCCTGAACTTTGCGGTGCCGAACAACAACTGATCGATCGTACCAAAGACGAAACCGCTGCGCGCAAATTTATCCAGTTAATGACAGCTTACAACCAGGCTGCAGAAAATGTAGGTTCTGGATTTTTTATGAACCCATCGCCAGGAAATATCAAAGACGGTTTAATTACCGATGCGATTAAAAGTACCGGTGCAGCCAAAAAAGGTGGAACCTCACCGGTAGAAGATGTATTAGATTATACTGAACCCGCCACTAAGCCAGGCTTAAATTTGGTTTGTACGCCTGGAAATGATGTAGAGGCCACAACCGGAAAAGCAGCCTCGGGGGCAACCTTAATTTTGTTTACTACCGGTTTGGGTACACCTACCGGAAATCCGGTTTGCCCGACCATCAAGGTATCAACCAATAATGCATTAACTAAACGCATGGGCGATATCATCGATATCAACTGTGGACCGGTAATCGAAGGAGAGAAAACCATCGAGCAGATGGGAGAAGATATTTTGGAATATTGCATTAAAGCGGCCAGTGGCGAAGTGATCCCTAAAGCAGTGTTGCTTAACCAGGATGATTTTATTCCATGGAAACGGGGCGTTAGTTTGTAGTCCAGAGTCTTGAGTCCGAAGTCGTGAGTCTTAGACCCAAATGCCGTGGTCTGTGACCCCACAGAACACCAAGCAAATAAAATATAAATTGAATTCCGGTCTGTGTTACCACAGACCGGGGACAATATTACATAAATAAAAAAATAATAGATAGTCGTTTTGAACATCTCAAATCCATTATCTAATGTCTCAAATTACATAGCATGAAACCTTTTTTAGACGAAAATTTTCTTTTGCAAAGCAAAACAGCAGAAAAGCTTTACCACAACTTTGCAAAACCGTTGCCGATTATTGATTACCATAATCACCTTATTCCGGAGCAGATTGCCAATAATACCCAGTTTGCCAATATTAGTCAGGTTTGGCTTTATGGCGATCACTATAAATGGAGAGCCATGCGTGCCAATGGTGTTGATGAAAAATACATTACCGGCATTGGATCAGATTATGAAAAATTTGAGAAATGGGCTGAAACTGTTCCTTATACCTTACGTAATCCATTATACCACTGGACACACTTAGAACTTCAACGTTATTTTGGTGTAACCGATTTACTTTCGGGCAAAACGGCACAGAAAATTTATGACGAATGTTCTGCAAAATTGCAAACCCCAGAGTATTCTGTGCGTGGTTTATTGGCAAAAATGAATGTAGAGGCGGTTTGTACCACAGATGATCCGTTGGATAGTTTAAACTTCCACCAACAGTTGGCAAGAGAAGGTGCAAATTTGAAAATGTTACCTGCTTTCCGTCCGGATAAGGCTATGAATAGTGATGATATTGAAGGATTGAACGAATATATCAACAAGCTGGAAAGCGTTGCAGATAAAACAATCAGCAGTTTTCAAGACTATATCGAGGCCTTAAAAAGCCGTCACGATTACTTTGCCGATAATGGCTGCTCAGTTTCCGATCATGGTTTAGAGCAGATTTATGCCGAAGACTATACTGAAGCCGAAATCTCATCAATTTTTGATAAAATTCGCGGTAAACAAGACATTTCTTATGAGGAAAACCTGAAATTTAAATCGGCCATGCTGGTTTATTTTGCCGAGTGGGATCATGAAAAGGGCTGGGTGCAACAATATCACCTTGGTGCTTTGCGTAACAATAATGCCCGTATGTTAAGGCAATTAGGTCCGGATACCGGTTGGGATTCGATAGGCGATTTTAGCCAGGCCCGTATGCTTTCTAAATTTTTGAACCGTTTGGATAATCAGGATAAACTGGCCAAAACCATTATTTATAACCTTAACCCTGCCGATAACGAATTAATTGCCACCATGATCGGTAACTTTAACGATGGTTCGGTTGCTGGTAAAGTTCAGTTTGGTTCTGCCTGGTGGTTTTTGGACCAGAAAGACGGCATGATCAAACAATTAAACGCACTATCGAATATGGGGCTTTTAAGCCGCCTGGTAGGTATGCTTACCGATTCGCGCAGTTTCCTTTCTTTTCCTCGTCACGAATATTTCAGAAGGATTGTTTGTAACCTGTTTGGGGAAGATATTGAGAACGGAGAATTGCCTAACGATTTGGAATGGGTTGGCAAAATTGTTCAGGATATTTCGTACTTTAACGCAAAAAATTACTTTAAATTTTAACCAAAATCAGGCTTTAGGACGGTATTTCATTGGAATCAAATCATTTCAATCGTTTTCCTTCCATTTTCATACCGTTGCAGAAAACAGCATGAAATACGCCGATTAGATATAAAAATGAGCACCCAAATATTCGCTTCATCACAAAAAGGAAAAAAAGTTTTAAGCTTTGGTGAAATACTTTTGCGCATCTGCCCCGATATGGATGGTGCCTGGTTAAAAGAAAATAAACTTCCGTTTTATGTTGGCGGTGCAGAGCTGAATGTAGCCACTGCACTGGCCCTTTGGAATGTTCCTTCGGCCTATTTATCGGCTGTACCCGATAATTCAGTCACCCGCGAAATTGTAGATTATCTTGACGCCCGTAATATTGATACCACGCCGATGGTTTACCATGGCGAACGTTTGGGTTTATATTATCTCCCGAAAGGAAAAGACCTTAAAAATGCCGGTGTAATTTACGATCGTGCAAATTCTGCCTATGCAGATTTAAAGGTTGGCCAGATTAACTGGGATGAAGTTTTTGAAGACGTAAGCTGGTTCCATTTCAGTGCGATATGCCCTGCAATCAACCAATCTATTGCTGATGTTTGTCTGGAAGCTTTAAAAGCAGCAACTAAGCGAAATATCACCATTTCACTGGATCTGAACTACCGCGCCAAACTTTGGAAATACGGTAAAGATCCGATTGATGTTTTGCCAGAACTGGCTCAATATTGCACCCTGATTATGGGTAATGTTTGGGCAGCCAATAAAATGTTGGGTACTGCACTTCACGAAGATTTAACACCAACTGAAGGTTATGCAAAAGAAACGTTACTACAGCAGGCAACAGATACTTCTAAAGAAATATTAAGTTTGTTTCCGGCATGTAAGGCTGTAGCCAATACATTTAGATTCGATCATGGCAAAGGCATCAGGTATTATACCGCTATTTATACCGAAGGTGAACTAACGGTTTCCGAAGAATATGTTTCGGACGAAATTTTAGATAAAGTAGGCAGTGGCGATTGTTTTATGGCTGGCCTGATATACGGTTTTTACAACCAGTTATCGGCCAAAGAAACTTTAAACTTTGCCACCGCGGCAGCATACGATAAATTATACATTCCAAGCGATGCTACAACCAGTACCGTAGCTGACATAGAAAAAAGAATAATACGCAATGATTAGCAACAAGCACAAAATTTTAGATGCCATTTTAGAGCAGGGCATGTTACCCCTTTTTTATCAGGATAGCGAAGCAGGTAGCGTAGAAATATTACGCACGCTGTATAAAGCGGGCGTACGTGTTTTCGAATATACTAACCGTGGTAAATCGGCTTTGCCGAACTTTAAAAAACTAAAGGAAGTACGCGATGCAGAAATGCCGGATCTTTATCTGGGTATCGGAACCATTAAAACCCCTGCCGACGCACATGCTTTTATCGAGGCTGGTACAGATTTTATTGTGGCACCGATCGTAAATCCGGCTGTTGCCGAAATTGCCAACAAAATAGGTATGCTGTGGATTCCTGGTTGTATGACGCCGACTGAAATCAGCGTTGCCCAGGAGCATAAAGCCATGCTGATCAAAATTTTTCCTGCCAATATTTTAGGTCCGGAGTTTATTTCATCAATTAAGGATCTTTTCGCCGGACAGCTGTTTATGCCTACAGGTGGAGTAGAAATTAATGCCGATAACTTAAAAACCTGGTTTAAAGCTGGTGTTTGTGCGGTTGGTATGGGAAGTAAATTAATCAGTAAAGATGTGATGAGTAAAGGACTTTACGAGGAGTTATTCGACAATACCAAATTAGCGCTTGATCTAATCCAGCAGAGCAAATAAAAATTTAACAAACCTAACCAAATGAACCAACCCAAAACAAGCAAATATAGATGGACCATCTGTTTGCTGTTATTCTTAGCCACTACGATAAATTATTTAGATAGACAGGTCCTTTCTTTAACCTGGACAGATTTTATTAAACCGGAATTTCATTGGGATAATAACGACTATGGAAATATAACGGCCCTGTTCTCTATTTTTTATGCCATATCGATGCTTTTTGCAGGTCGTTTAGTTGATAAACTGGATACTAAAAAGGGCTTTTTATGGGCCATTGGTGTTTGGTCTGTTGGAGCCTGTTTACATGCTTTCTGTGGTATCGCCACTGCAGGTATTGTTAATGGAAACTGGTTTGTAGGTTTTGAAGGCGCTAAAGAAATTATTGCCCGTGTTAATGATACAGGTTTGGTGGTTTCAGTAAGTGTTACGCTCTTTATTTTTGCCCGATTCGTATTGGCTGTTGGAGAGGCCGGAAACTTCCCTGCAGCAATTAAAGCCACTGCTGAGTATTTCCCTAAAAAGGACAGGGCATTTGCAACCAGTATTTTCAACGCAGGTGCTACGGTGGGTGCATTGGCTGCTCCCATTACCATTCCCTTTATCGCCAAAGCTTATGGCTGGGAAATGTCGTTCATCATTATCGGTGCCCTGGGTTTTGTGTGGATGGGCTTATGGGTTTTTGTGTACAACAAACCAGAGCTGCACAAACGGGTTAGTCCTGAAGAACTGGCCTATATCCAGCAGGATGTAATCAACGACCGGAAATTAGCCGATTACGTTGAAGAAACCAAAGAAAAAGTTTCGTTTATCGATTGCTTTAAATACAAACAGACCTGGGCTTTCGCCTTTGGTAAATTTATGACCGATGGGGTGTGGTGGTTCTTTTTATTCTGGACTCCAGCCTACCTGAAATCGGTTTACGGAATGGATTCTACTCAAAGTGCGCTTCCTTTATTTGTGCTTTACATGATTACCCTGCTTTCGATTATCGGAGGATGGTTGCCCACTTATTTCGTTGATAAAAAAGGCATGAACCCTTACGAAGGTAGAATGAGGGCCATGTTGATTTTTGCATTTTTCCCGCTATTGGCTTTGGCCGCACAACCTTTAGGCCACATTACCTATTGGATTCCGGTAATCATTATCGGTATTGCAGGTGCAGCCCACCAGGCATGGTCGGCAAATATATTTTCTACCGTAGGCGATATGTTCCCTAAAAAAGCCATTGCAACCATCACCGGTATTGGTGGTATGGCGGGTGGCTTAGGCTCTTTCATCATCAATAAAGGCTCTGGTTTGCTGTTCGATTATACGGGCAAAAACGAGATTGTTTTTATGGGTTTTAAAGGTGAGGAAGCCGGTTATTTCATTATTTTTTCCATCTGTGCGGTGTGTTATTTAATCGGCTGGACAGTAATGAAATCCTTAGTGCCAAAATATAAAGTAATCGAATTAAAATAAACCAGAGGCTGATGTAAGGAAAGTTTTCTGGACCATCAGCTTTTTTATACAAACGAATCTATACTTAAACGATAGATTTAACATTAATTTAACCCTAACAACAACTTAAAATTGAGTACAACGCTAAACCTCGAAAGTATTTTCGTTGAAGAGAGCCAGATTCCAGATGAATTTAGGCTCACGGAAGAAATCAATCAAAAGGAGTTTCTATCAAACGGAGAGATGAAACCATGGAACGGACCGTTTAATGAAGTGTTTTCTCCAGTATGCGTAAAAACCCCTGAGGGTTTGAAACGAAAGCGTATCGGTAGTTTTCCGGTATGTACAGAAAAAGAGTCGACAGAAGCTTTGGATGCCGGCGTAGCCGCTTATGACAACGGTCGCGGGCAGTGGCCAACCATGAGCGTTGCCGACCGCATTGCCTGTGTAGAAAACTTTACCCATAAAATGGTTGAGCAAAAAGAAATTGTTGCTAAACTCATTATGTGGGAAATCGGAAAATCTTATGCCGATTCAATAAAAGAGTTCGACCGTACAGTTGAATATATCTACGCGACCATTGATGCATTGAAAGATATTGACAGACAGTCATCACGTTTCGAAATAGAGCAGGGAATTGTAGCCCAGGTGCGCCGTTCTCCGCTTGGGGTGGTACTTTGTATGGGCCCGTTTAATTATCCTTTAAATGAGACTTTTACTACGCTGATCCCGGCTTTGATTATGGGCAACACGCTTTTATTCAAACCACCTAAACATGGTACTTTATTACATTACCCTTTGTTGGAAGCTTTCCGTTCTAGTTTTCCTAAAGGTGTAGTGAATACGATTTACGGCCGTGGCAATACCATTGTTCCTGGATTGATGAAATCAGGAAAAATCAATGTGCTTACCTTAATCGGTTCGAGTAAAGTAGCTAACGAATTAAAAAAGCTGCACCCTAAAGTAAACCGTTTAAGGGCAATTTTAGGTTTGGATGCCAAAAATGCAGCCATCATCACCAAAGATGCCGACCTGGACTTAGCCGTTTCTGAAACTGTTTTAGGTTCACTTTCTTTTAACGGACAACGTTGTACCGCGATTAAAATCGTTTATGTACACCGAAGTCTGGCACAGGAATTTTTAAAACGTTTATCTGCAGAAGTAGAAAAACTGAAATTCGGTATGCCATGGGAAAAGGGCGTAAACCTTACACCATTGCCTGAGCTGAATAAACCAGAATATTTAAAAGAATGTATTGATGATGCGGTTTCACACGGGGCAAAAGTGGTGAACAAAAATGGCGGACAAACCTTAGAAACTTTTGTTTATCCTGCCATTGTGTATCCGGTAAACAGCAACATGAAACTGTACCGCGAAGAGCAGTTCGGTCCGATTGTTCCGGTTGTACCTTTTGATGACCTGGAAGAACCAATTGAATATTTAATCGGTTCGCCACACGGCCAGCAGGTAAGTATTTTCAGCAACAACGCTGCGGTAATTTCTTCACTGATCGATCCTTTGGTTAACCAGGTAAGTCGTGTAAATATCAATTGCCAATGTCAGCGTGGACCGGATGTATTCCCTTTCACCGGTCGTAAAGACAGTGCCGAAGGAACGCTTTCTGTAGTGGATGCTTTGCGTTCATTCTCGATCCGCTCTTTAGTAGCTACTAAATTTACAGAGGATAACAAAAAGTTACTGAATGAAATTGTGAGGGGAGATGATTCGAACTTTTTAAGTACGAAGTATATTTTCTAGTCGCTAACTAATTAGTATATATCGTCATTGCGAGAAGGAACGACGAAGCAATCTTAAACGAAGAATTAATCATCAGTTCTAGGGAGATTGCTTCGTCGGCTGAAAAAGCCTTCTCGCAATGACGATTTTTTTTATAAATAATCCAATCTCAAGGTTGGTGGCTCACCAACCTTGAGATTGGATTACTTCAAACTCTTCGCTAAACTCAACTTCAACTCCTTAATCCCTTTCACAACCAATTCTGCTACCTGTTTAGCACCCTCCGGGCTTAAATGCGTATCGTCTTTTTTGCCTTTTGGATAATTTACATTTCCAGAATCAACATGGTTGAATAATTTAATTGAAGGCTCATCTCCCAAACGGGTCAATAAACTTTCTGTTTTAGCCAGCATATCAATTAAGGGTACATTTAACGAATCGGCCACCTGACGGGTAATTCTGGGATAATCGCCATGGGAATCTATTAACACCCCATTTTTGAAACTTCTGCGGGAAATTGGCGTGAGTAAAACCGGAAAAGCTTTTTTGCTACGGGTTTCTTTTACATAATTCACCAGATTGATCTTAAAATCAGCTAAAGAAACACCGACTGTAGGTTTATCAACTTTTTCATCATTATGTCCGAATTCTATAAAAACATAATCACCTGGGTTTAGTTGCGCCAATATTGGGTCCCAACGTTTTTCGGCCCTGAACGATTTGGTACTCCTCCCATTTAAAGCCCGGTTATCAACCGTAACATCAGGTTTAAAAAAAGATTGCAATGCCATGCCCCAACCCGTTTCCGGATAAGCTTTTTCTTCTTTATTGGCCGCGGTAGAATCGCCGATGATGTACAGCTTTGTTTTCTTTTGAACAAAAGTAAAAGAGAATAGAACGGCTAAGGTACCTGCCGCAAAAATCTTAAGGAAATTCGTTTTCATTTTATTAATTTGTAATTGGATTCCAT
Source organism: Pedobacter jeongneungensis (assembly GCF_000633455.1). Lineage (GTDB taxonomy): Bacteria > Bacteroidota > Bacteroidia > Sphingobacteriales > Sphingobacteriaceae > Pedobacter > Pedobacter jeongneungensis_A. Next base: position 23,162 of record NZ_AYMG01000001.1, on the reverse strand, counting down.
TGATCCGATCCACTCAATATATTTTTTAAAGTATAATTTTTAGCCTCTTTATCTGTGAGCTTTTTCGTCCAGGGTAATCTTGCTCCGGGCGATGCCCCGGCACCTTTATTTTTATATTCCGCATAAAAAACCGTTAACTCTTTATCAGGAAACATCTTGTCGCCTTTCCAGGCATTCCAGCCCTCGGGTAAAATGTGTTTGCCTAAATCACAGTTTAAGAATACCGTTTTTGCATAAGGTCGCCATGGTCTGCCTAAATAAGCTTTCTTTACAGCAGTATCTGCAATGAGCTTACAAGTTAGAAAAACAAATCCAAATTTCTGTTGCGCAGAAGTAGAAGCTGCTGTAATATATGAGTCACTTAAACTTTTGATCGTACAATCCTGAAAAACAACGGTGGCTTTGCCAAAAATAAAATCGGTTGTACCCTCTATATAGCAGTTTTGATAATATTGACGGCTATTTTCGATAGCAGCATAAAGCGTATCCTGATTGCCCAAAAACCTGCAGTTTTTTGCTATAAAGCGATCACCTTCTACGTGCAGCGCAACAGCCTGGCCAACACGGCCGGCTGAATTGATGATGGTTAAATTTTCGAGGTGAATATCATTCCCTTGTATCAATACGGTAAAAGAAGTATAGGTGCTGAATTTCGCATTACCAAACTGGTCTTTACCTGCTGGATTTGGCTTCCCTGAATAATCGTCGAAAGTAATAATGGTATTTTCAGGATTCTCCCCAATAATAGAAATTCTGATCTTCCATGAAGGGATAATCAGTTTTTCTTTATAAATGCCCTTTTTAACATAAATCTTTACTTCTTTCTCACCTAAATCCCTTACCGAATTTACAGCTTCCTGAATGGTTTTATAATTTGCGCCGCCATCTTTTGAAACGGTTATAGTTGATGGATACTTAGGGTCCTGGGCATTGGCGTAAATAAAGGATAAGGTATTTAAAAAGAGTAGCGTAATCAGTTTAAAATAGGATATTCTTCTCATTATGGTTAAGTTTCGTAAAAATCAATGACAATATATTTTTCGCAATTTGATAGTCCGAGGGGAATCGTCATTGCGAGAAGGCTTTTTCAGCCGACAAAGCAATCTTACTACAATCGCTACCAGCGGTTGCATTAGGATTGCTTCGTTCCTCGCAATGATGATATTTTTAATTAGTAGTTAAATTTCATTAAAAAAGGGCAGATTAAAAACCTGCCCTTGATATAATAAAAATTAATATGTCCACCTAGGGTCGCCGATTGGGCCTCCTGTGCTTCCCGCACTTCTCAAAGGAGAGGCAGCTGGCAGTGTAAAATCTGTGGTTGTAGCTGTCCAGCCTGCATTAAGACTTTGGTTGCTTGCCAAGGTTGCTGTACCAAAAGTTAAAGCTGTTCCTCCGGTTAATGCGCTGAATAAGTTAAAGTAATTACTGTTTGATATTCTTAATGTACTTCCGGCACCAGTTCCTCTAATCGCTGCTGCCACCACCGTGCCCGATTTTGGCGTATTAGCCAAAATACTATTCTGGATAATAAAGCTGATCGGGTTTGCATTTGCATCTAACAAAGCATATTTGGCATTTCCACCAAAACCGTTGAAAGTAGAATTAGTAATCGAAATTGAAGGAATAACATCGCCGGCATAAGTGGTGCTCGCGGTAACTAAACCAGGACCTGAGTTATAAAAAGTAGATTTCGATATGGTTAGGGTGTTAAACTGCATTTTGTTCACATGGAAGGTGTAATAAGCGGAAGAACCGTTTGCACCCATATCGTATACAATTGAGTTATTCACTGTAATGCCTGTTATTTTAAAATCGAGGGCAGCTGTACCTCTGTCACCCCTCAAAAATGCTGTTGTAGAACCATGGGCTATACAATTATCTACCACTACATTGGTAAAGGTTGCAGCTGCTCCATTTGCTGCTTGCGTACCGATAAAATTGATGAAATAAAGCGATGCTCCGGCTGTTCCATCGAATTCTATGCCTGATAGTGTTACCCCAGAACCTGTTCCCTCTAAATCTATTTCTTTATAGTTTACTTTAGTATCTGCCGGATTACCTGAGGTTGATTTTATGGTGATGGTTTTTTGTGTAATAAATGTTGTTGCAGCAGTTATATTGTAAGTGCCAGGATTTAAACCAATAACAGCACCATTGGCTGCCGATATAATCGCAGCTGCTAAATCATCACCAGGGTTTAATTTTACGGTGTAGGTAGTAGGCGCAAGGGTAGTAAAAGTGGTAATTCCTTTACTCTTTGTTCCCGCAAAAAGTTCGGCGGTATATTTTGTTCCTGCCGTTAATCCTGTAATGGCTTTTAAGCCTCCAGATGCGTCACTCGTACTTAAAGTGGTAGTAATAGCATTACCGGTTGCCGGTGTTAAAACGATAGAAGTTAAGCCAACTGTTGGGGTATAACGCAGGGTAATACTGTTTTCTTTAATCTCGTTGTCCCTGATCAGTAGAAACAATTGAATACCTGTTAACTGGAAAGCACTGCTCCTTACGTATTTCGATTCAGGCTGACTTTCGGTTGCATTGGCTTTAACCCTTGCATAATATTTTGTCCTTACTGCTAAATTATCTTCAGTTACCGTAACTCCCGCTGTATCTGCTGTAGTGCTGTAATTTACTGTTGCAAATAAAGAATCGGTAGAAAAATCAATACTATATTTAAAGGTTTTTCCTGTCGACATTAAAGGCGTAGTCCAGGTTAATTTCGCCGAAGTTTCCCCGGCAGTAATTTTTACGTCGCTGGGTTTAAATATCCGGGCAGGGTCAGTAGGGATGTCATCTTCCTTTTTACAAGAAGAGACCACAGCAACCATTAGTGATAAAATGATCAGTTTAAGCCCTATTTGATTTATAATTTTTTTCATAATTTATGATATAAATGCGTTAATAACCAAAGTTTTGAGCCATGCTCGGGTTTTCGATCAATGTGGTTTTTGGATATGGGAAAAGCTCCTTTTTGTTGGCTTCAAAGTAAAAAGCGAGGCCTGTAGAAGTACTGGTTATCGAATTATCTTCGGTTACCGCTTTTCTCCAGTTCTTGGTGGTATAACCTGTTGGTGCCGTTGAGTTGTTTAAACCTGGTGAAGCAAACACATTGTTTGGAACGCCACCATACAGGTCGAGTGTGGCCACTTCATTAACACTGGTTCCTAATAAGTAGTTACCTTCTTTGGCATAAATATAATTTGGCACATTTACGTAATCGCCCGTTCCGGCAATTAAAGCACGGATTTTAGTACGTGTTTCGTCAAATTTGCTTGCCAATAAATTCCAGCGGATTAAATCATATTTACGGATACCTTCACCACCAAATTCCAATAAACGCTCTTTAACGATGGCATTAAAAAATCCGGTTTTATCCATTGGTGTTACCGGGATCTGGGTTTCGAAGCCAGCATAGGCACGTTTCTGAACTTCCTGCAAAGCATTAACTGCAGCTGCTGATGGTGCACCATTGATTTCATTATCGGCTTCTGCATACATTAAAAGGATATCTGAAAAACGTAACATCGGCCAGTTTACCCCAAAGGTTTGCGCCGCGGAAGAATTGTTAAAAGCCGTCCACGATTTACGGAATTTTCCATCTGTCATGTTAAACAACGTATTGACGATTTTTTTTGAAGATGCTACAATTTCGAAAACACCGATGGTTACATCCCTGCGGCAATCTTTAGTTGCATCAAATTCATAGAAATAAGTGGGGATGGCATTCATACCGCCACCGCCAGAACCAAAAGTAGAGGCTGAGTTAAAACGGATCCCGTTGTAATATCCTAATTTACTATCGGTAGAAGCGTTACCGCCAAAAGCAGCCACTTCGAACATCAGTTCGTGGGCATCATCGTAACGTGTTGTGGTATGCAGACTTTTAAATACATTTTCGTAAACCGGGTTCAAATTGTGTTCCGAACGGTGATTCATAATATCCAGACACTCATCAAAAGCAATTTTATAATAGGTTAAATAATCAGCGCTACGCTCCATGGTATGGCTTGCTGTACGTAATGAATAACCTCCCCTTGCCAATGCGATTCTAGCCCTTAAACCTTTAATGGCTCCTTTGGTGTAGCGGAAACTGCCATATTCGGTAATTCCGCTTCTCCATGGAACAAGGTCTTCAGCCATTTTTAAATCTGCAATCATCTGGTCGTAAGTTTTATTGCGATCTACATTAGGGCCGTATAATGTTTCCGCATCTGCCGCTGGTACAAAAGAAGCCGGTACGTCTCCCCAGTTACGGATCAGCTCGTATAGAAATTGAGCCCTTAACGTAAGTGCCTCACCATAATAATGCTGCATGGTAGCTTTTTCCGCATCAGAACCGCTGGTATAAAGCTTAGAGATCGGAATATATTTAATACAGATATTTGCACGTTCTACACCTGAATAGAGTTGTAAAAATGGATTGATCAGGTCGGTATTGTCAGAACTTGCACCATACATGCTGATTCCCCTACGGTCAGAAGAACTATAACTCCCCGAAGTTTTAAAATCATCAGCAGTTAAACCAAATAAGGTAGAGATACGGCTTCCGTAGCCATTATCTCCGCAAAGGCGGTTATAAATGGCAATCACTGCAGCATTGGTATTGGCTGTACTTTCGAAAACAACATCAGGAGAAGAAGTTGACGGCGATTGTACATCTAAATATTTTTTACAGGAAGTGGTTATGCTCAATGCTCCAACAGCAATTACCATTAAAGCCGATTTTATAAATTTATTGTTCATTTTCTTTAATGTTGAGGTTAAAATACCATATTAATACCGGCAAGAATATATCTGCTACGTGGATAAGCTGCATAATCTATACCTGGTGTAAGTGGGTTTGATCTTCGGGTGTTCGCTTCAGGATCGTAACCGGTATACCCCGTGATGGTGTAAAGATTATTAACTGTTCCATAAACCCTTAGTTTGGAGATAAACCCTGTTTTTTTGATTAAACTTTGTGGTAAGCTATAACCCAATGTTACGTTGCTGATTCTTAAGAAAGATCCATTTTCGATGGCGTAAGAAGTTAAGGCGTAATTACCTGTTGTAGGTGTCCATAAGGTAGTATTGGCATTCATTGCAGTTAGTACTGCCGGATCGGTTACTTTCACCCCATTGGCATCAAAATTTTGCCAGCGATCGTTCATTACCGCTAGTAAATTGTTATCCTTAACGTTATACTGCGAAGTAAATTCGAGTTTATTGGCATTGTACACCTTGCTGCCATAACTGAAGTTTACGAATACGGTAAGGTCGAAATTTTGATAGGTAAACTGGTTGTTAAAGCCACCGGTAAATTTCGGTTGTGCGGTGCCTAAAACCGTTCTGTCATCATCACCGATCATCATGCTCGATGAAGAAGAAAGTTTTTGAACTTTCATATCGCCTGGCTGTGGTTCGCGGTTACCCAACAATACCCTGCTGTTTGCCACCGTTGGCTTAAGGGTATAAGTATAAACCCCGGTAGTAGCATTTTGTACATAGGTAAAATCATCAACCGTATAACGTCCGTCGGAAATGAAACCGTAAAACTGGCCAACCGGTTGTCCAACTTCAACTTTAAAATCGCCTAAACTGTTTACCCAGCCCGATTGCGTAATGTAAGAACTCACTCCGTTCTGCAGTTCGACAATTTTATTTTTGTTGAATGAGATGTTGAAACTGGTATTGTAGCTAAAGTTCCGGGTTTTAATCGCCTGGTAATTTAACTGTAGTTCAAGCCCCCTGTTTTGGGTTTTACCCACATTTTGCTGTTGGGTTGCATAACCTGTAGTTTGTGGTACGTTTGCATTTAACAGTAGGTTTTTGGTTCTGTTATCATAATAATCCAGGTTCAGCGATAACTTGTTTTTGAACAGATCAATATCTATCCCCAGGTTTTTAGAGATGTTGGTTTCCCAGGTAATGTTCGGGTTGGATAAAATGTTTCCAGTTGCTGTACCTGATATCAAACCTGTTGATACAGCTCCATCCGTATCGGCATAACCACCTGTAGTAGAACTTAAGTAAAATAAGGTTCTGAATAAATCCTGACCAATGCGGTTGTTCCCCGCGGCACCGTAACTAAACCTCACTTTAAAATTATCCAGCCAGTTTAACTGCATGTCTTTAACAAATTTCTCTTCTGTAACCCTCCATGCAACCTGTGCTGAAGGGAAATATCCCCATTGCTTGCCAGCTGCAAATAAAGACGAAGCATCTGTTCTGAAATTCACCGTAGCCAGGTATTTATTTTTGAAGCCATAAGAAGCCCTGCCAAAAATTGAAAACTGTCTGGTGGCTGAGATTAATGATGTAGGTCTATCCTGAATGGTATTTGCTGGGGCAGCACTTACAAAGGCATCGTTAGCAGAAATGTTGATTGGTAAAAATTTAAGTACAGTAGTTCTCGAATCAATATCGACCATGTTAATTTCCTGACCTACCAATAAATCTAAACTGTGGTCTTTACCCAGATTTGGCCTGTAATTAATGGTATTGGTGTTGATAAAAGATTTTTGTGCTGTAGTATCCAGTTGGATAGCTGGTAAACCAGCATTGTTCCGCGCCACATTACTTACCGGACCATTAAAGGTATTGGTGTGCCTGTTGGTTCGGTTATAACCTACGGTACTCTTTATTGTTAAGTTTTTAAGGATTGAGTATTGGACATAACCGCTCGAAATTAAATCGTTACGGTAATCGTATTTCAGTTCCTGGTTGGCCAATGTAATTGGATTAGTTAATCCGGTAGTTAAATAATCGGCATCAAATAAATCGCCGGAATCACTTCCGCCCGAATAGGGCTGATAACGTACCGAGTTTCTTAAACGGTTTGTGCCCTGTGAGCCTGTAGAGCTGGTGCCCACACCATCAACACGTTGACGGCTGTAACGGGCATTTAAACCTACCCTCAGTTTATCTGAAAATTTATGGTCTAAACGTACAGAAGCAAAAGTTCTTCTATAACCCGAATTAAGCATGATACCATCTTCTTTTGTATTGTTTACCGAAACATTGTAAGTGGTTTTAGAAGTACCGCCCGATAGATTTAAAACTTCGGTATTGCTCCATGCCTGACGGCCGAAAACTTTGTCCTGCCAATCGATATTTGGAATGTTTTTGTAAATATCTAGATCTTCAAAAGTGCCGTATTTCTTGGTAAATGTATCTTTTACATCCTGGTTGGTGTTATTGTTATACAGTTCGTACTGATATTTGATAAACTCATAAGGGTTCATTACATCAAGTTTGTTTACAATCTGTCTGGCGCCTGCGTAAGCGTCGAATGAAACAATCGGTCTTCCTTTTTTACCGCTTTTTGTAGTGATGATTACCACCCCGTTGGCACCTCTGCTACCGTAGATCGAAGTAGATGCAACATCTTTTAATACATCAATAGACTGGATTTCGTTTGGCGATAAAATGGATAGAGCATTTTCAACCTGGATCCCATCTACAATGTACAGCGGCGAATTATCACCAGTAAGTGAACTACCTCCACGTACTTTAATCACAATTTCGGCACCCGGGCTTCCTTCCGTTGTGGTAACCGAAACCCCGGCAAGTTTCCCTGCCAATGCCTGTGCCGCAGTACTTACCGGAAATTGGTCGATATCTTTGCCGGTAATGGATGAAACCGAGCCTGTTAAGGCTTCTTTACGTACAGAGCCGTAACCAATGTTTACGGTAACCTCTTGCAAAGTATTGGCATCTTCTTCCAGGTTAACATCAAATTTAGTTTGATCGGTAATGGTTACATTTTTGGTTTTGTAACCCACATAAGTAAAAGTTACAACGGCTCCTTTAGCAGGAACGCTGATTTTATAAACCCCATTTGCGTCGGTACTTGCTCCGGTTTTAGAATCTTTAACATTCACACTAACGCCAACCAATGGCTGCCCATCAGTTTTATCCTTTACCGTTCCGGTAACCTGCCTGGTTTGTGCCTGTGCTACAGATAATCCAAAAAAAGAGAAAAATGCTAAAAAGAGTAGAACTCTGCTCATAAATTATTTATTTGAAGTGATTTGGTTATTTTAAGATACTGCAATCGCTTGCATGTAGAATTAAATTCTATTTCGGGATGTTATTGTTTGTTTATATTTGGTTACGTTGATGTAACAATTTTACAAACTAAAAACCGTTTGAAACCATTTTTAACTAAAAAAGTGTGCAAACGTTCCCAAAAACGTCTATATAACGTTTATTAATGTTTGCGATGCAATCCCCTTAAAGAGATATTTTTTGTAACTTGTACGCATTACGAAAATGAGATTTGAAACATCTACCATAAAGGATATTGCTAAAGCATTAGGACTGTCAACTTCAACGGTTTCGAGGGCTTTAAGAGACCGTTACGAAATTAGTGAAGAGACTAAAAAACTGGTTTTGGCCTATGCCGAAAAGGTTAATTACCGTGCCAATCCCATTGCCCGGAGCTTAAAAGAACGCCGTAGCTATTCTATTGGTATTATTGTGAGCGAAATTGCCAACAACTTCTTTTCGCAGGTGATAAATGGCATTGAATCAATTGCTTATGACAGGGATTATCATGTAATCATCTCTCAAAGCCACGAATCTTACAAGCAGGAAAAACTGAACGTTGAGCACCTGGCCTCGCGATCTATAGATGGTTTGCTGATTGCACTCTCGTCAGAAACGCAGGATATAGATTATTTGAGGAGCCTTTATGCCAAAGGTTTACCCATTGTTTTTTTTGACCGGGTGCCTAAAGACTTTGAAACCCATAAAGTCATCGCGAATAATTTTAAAGGCTCTTTTGATGCCACGGAGCACCTGATTTTATCAGGAAAGCGGATCATTGCACACTTAACCAATTCAGAAAACCTTTCGATAACGAAAGAAAGGCTGGAAGGTTACAAAGCTGCCCTGGCCAAATACCATATCGAATTTAAGCCCGAACTGGTTAAATATTGCCAGCATGGTGGTATGCACAGTGCAGAACTGGAACAAGCCGTTAAAGAACTTTTACCCTTCAATCCTGATGGGATTTTTATTTCTAGCGATCGCTTAACAACCGGCTGTATTATGGCGCTGAAAAAAACCAACCCCGAAGTGGCGCATAAAATTGCAATTGCAGGTTTCACAAACTCCAACCTGGTCGAATTGTTTAATCCATCGCTAACGTCAGTTAAACAGCCTGCATTCGAAATGGGTCAGGTAGCCACCGAGTTATTAATTTCGATGATCGAAGCAAAAAGGCCTATCACCGAATTCGAAACCAAGGTTTTGGATACAGAGCTGGTGAAGATGGCGAAGCGGTAGGCAGTTTGCGTTTAGCGCTAAGCGAAGAGCGATTGGCGTATAATTAAACGCTTAGCGCTAGTCGCCTAACGCTCCTCTCCAAACTCTCATTCTCAACTCCAAACTAATTATTACCTTTGCACCATGGTAGAAATCATATTAAAAAAGGGCAAAGAAAAAGCGGCATTACAAAGACATCCATGGGTATTTTCTGGTGCACTGGAAAAAGTTAAGGGAAAACCTGAAGATGGTGATGTGGTAAAGGTTTTTGCTTTCGACAATGAATTTCTTGCCTATGGGTATTTTAACAGCAATTCGCGTGTTGCTGTTCGCTTGTTAGAGTGGGATGAAACACAAACCATTGATAACAACTGGTACCAAAACCGTTTAAAACAGGCCATTGCTTCACGCCAGTTTATTTTAAGTGAAAAAACCAATACATGTCGTTTAGTATTTAGCGAAGCAGATTTTCTGCCGGGTTTAATTGTTGATCAATATGCTGATTTTCTTTCCCTTCAGATTTTAAGCTCTGGAATCGAAAAAGTGAAAACGGAAATTGTCGACATTTTAAGAACAGAATTAAAACCTAAAGGGATCTTTGATAAAAGTGATGCTACTGCCCGTACCCATGAAGGTTTACCCATCGAAAACGGACTGCTTTGGGGAGAAAATCCACCAGAATTTTTAGAGGTAAAAGAAAACGGAATTATTTACCATATTAATATTGCCGAAGGACAAAAATCTGGTTTTTATTGCGATCAGCGTGATAACAGAAGCATTTTAGCCAGTTATACAAAAGGTAAAAAGGTTTTAGATTGTTTTAGTTATAGTGGTGGTTTCAGTTTAAACAGTTTGGCTAATAATGCAGCAAGTGTTACCAGTGTTGATAGTTCTGCTTTGGCCGTAGAAACGTTAAAGCAAAATGTGGCTTTAAACAAATTTGATGTAAATAAAGTTACAGCCATTCAGTCGGATGTAAATAAACAATTGCGTGCTTTTAAAGAATCAGGAGAATTATTTGATGTAATTGTACTCGATCCGCCAAAATATGCGCCATCACGTTCCGCATTAGATCGTGCAGCAAGGGCCTACAAAGATTTAAACCGCTTAGGCATGTTATTGCTGGAAAAAGGAGGTTTATTAGCTACTTTCTCGTGTTCGGGTGCGGTTGATATCGAAACTTTTAAACAGATTATCGCCTGGGCAGCCCTTGATGCGGGTAAAGAAGTGCAGATCATCAAACAATTTTGTCAACCCGAAGATCATCCTGTTAGAATTTCTTTTCCAGAAGGAGAATATTTGAAGGGGTTGTTGTTAAGAGTCTTGTAGCGATATGTCGTCCTGAACGTAGTTGAAGGATCTTTGTGCTTTCGTGCCTTTGTGGTTCAATAGTTCATTTGTCATTCGTTCATTGGTTAGCATGGATCAGAAACTGATCCCACAATCCTTGGTCCTATCCCTTGGTCTGTGTCTCCACAGACCAATAATTTATATTTTCAGCCACTGAAACACGGATTAACACGGCATACTTAATTAGATTGTCAGTTCGGGGCATAATTTGGTTTTTAACAGGGATTTATGAGGTGCGGCAGCTTAGAAGTTCTGTCATTTTGATCCCGAAGATTCGGGAAGAAATCTTTTAAATTTCAATTCTTATAACTTATTTCAAAGATCTCTCCGTTCTGTTGCACTCCAGTCGAGATGACGAACCTTCTATATTGCTAATAGCCCATTTAAAGCATGGATTAGATTATTTCTCCGTGACTTCCGCGTCTCCGTGGCAAAATATAAAACCTTCTTTCTTTGTGGCTTCGTGTCTTTGTGGTTAATAACGGTTCATTGGTTCATTCGTTCATTGGTCAGCATGGTTCGGAAACTTAATACTGTCAACTCAATCCTTGGTCTGCGTCCTCACAGACCAACAATTTGTAAGTTGTAATTTCAGCCACAGATGCGCAGATTAACGCGGAGATTATAGTTCAGAATCTTTAATACCACCAACTGAAAATTGCAAGCTGAAAACTTGTTTTTTTGTTAAAACACTGTGTTATAATTCTTCCGGGTTTTCTGGCAGCTGCTCATATTCCCCTTTCCATGCATAAAAGCCAAAAATCATCAATCCTAAACTGATCGGCAGAAAAATAAACAGAATAATTCCCCATTGCAGAATGGTATTGGTGCGTTCGGTATAGGTATGTGTTAAACCCACCTTGTCAATAGCCTGTAAAAACAGGAAAGTCATGGTTAATGGACCTAGAACCATCCAAACCAAGCCTAAAAATTTCTTTAACGTGTTCATCCTTTTTGTATTAATCGTTAATGTTTTCGTCTCTCTTATTCGATAAATAAATGGTTCCTATAATTAAACTCAGTGCCGCAATACCTATCGGGTACCATAAACCTGATAATGGCGTAGAACCCGAAAAACTGGCAATTAAGGTCGCGATAAACGGAACAAGTCCACCAAAAACACCGTTCCCGATGTGGTATGGCAGCGACATGGAAGTGTACCTGATTTTGGTTGGAAACAATTCAACAAGAAAAGCCGCGATTGGCCCATAAACCATCGTTACCAATAAAATCTGGAAGAAAATTAATCCCACAAATTTCCAGAAAACTGGTGTAGCCAAAACTTTATCTTTGATCACCTCTTTACCCACAAGAACACCTTTAGTGGCAGAAACTGTATCTACCTGAACCTTATTAAAAGATGCCCCATTTTTCAATATTACTTTAATAGAAGTTGTTCTTAAGCTGTCTGGTGAATCTGCAATTAAAACAGAAGTTATAGGTGCAGGTTTTGATGATAAAATAGCAGCCTGTTCAATTTTTGAATAATCGGTGTCGTCTAAAAATATTTGATATATGGGTCGGTAAAATAAGATCCCCAGTAACATTCCGCTCAACATAATCCATTTTCTACCTACTTTGTCGCTCCATGCCCCAAAAACAACAAAAAATGGTGTGGCAAAGGCAATTCCCCAGAGCAAAATATACCTCGAATCGTTAAAATCCAGTTTGCAGGTATTTTCTAAAAAAGATTGGGCATAAAACTGGCCTGTGTACCAGATCACACCCTGCCCCATGGTAGCCCCAAAAAGAGCCAGAAGCACCATTTTAAAATTTGCCTTATTATTAAAACTTTCTTTTAACGGATTTTTAGAAACATTTCCTTCCGCTTTCAGTTTTGAAAACATGGGCGATTCGTGCATCTTCATGCGGATATAAATCGAAACCACTACCAGTACAATCGATAACAGAAAGGGAATCCGCCAGCCCCAATCGCCAAAAGTTTCTGCGCCCAGAATATTCTTGGTGATGACGATAATTCCTAAGGAAAGAAATAATCCTAAGGTAGCAGTCGTCTGGATCCAGCTGGTAAAAAAACCACGTTTATTTTTCGGTGCATGTTCTGCAACGTAGGTTGCCGCACCCCCATATTCACCACCCAAAGCCAGGCCCTGGATCAGCCTTAATATCAACACCAAAATAGGTGCTGCATAACCAATGCTTTTATAAGAGGGAATTAAACCGATAAAAAATGTCGATCCGCCCATCAGTACCAAAGTGAGTAAAAAAGTGTATTTCCGGCCGATCAAATCACCTAATCTGCCAAAAACCAATGCACCAAAGGGGCGGACAATAAATCCGGCAGCAAAAATAGCCAGGGTATTAATTAAGGCCGAAGCACCAGCATCTTCAGGAAATAATTGATGGCCAATGATGACCGCGAGGCTACCAAAAATGTAAAAATCATACCATTCTATCAGTGTGCCCAGTGATGAAGCACCAATAACTTTAAAAATGTTATTCTTGGGTAACGTTTCGCTCATAAGAAAAAAGAATATTTGGCTCTCCAAGATAAACATTTGCATAACAATCGGCAACCTGTACTGTCTGTCATTTAATTTGTTACATTGTAAAACATTTCGGCTTTAGTTTTGTATTTTCAACCATAAGAATTTGTTCCCCAAAAAATATATGCTTTTAATACAAAATATCAGATTAAGTAGAATTTTAAGAAATACATGGCATGTTGATCTGATTATGATTGCTTCTTGCACGGCAGCGTATCTTGTTCGGGAGTATTTAATTGCGCATCATTTCTCCATCCCGTCAATTATTCCAACCGTACTAGGTACAGCCATTGCCTTTTTTATTGGTTTTAACAATAATCAGGCTTACGATAGGTGGTGGGAAGCCCGGAAAGTATGGGGTGCACTTGTAAACGATTCTCGTTCGTATGCACGGGCGTTGATCAATTACGTTGATGAAGATGAAGAAAGTGTAAAACGAATGATTTACAGGCACATCGCTTTTTTGTATGCGTTAAAAGCTAATTTAAGGAACACGGTAGATGAGATTTATACCAAATATCTGCCGGAAGCCGATTTAAATGAAATTAAAAAACACAACAATGCGCACAATGCCCTGCTTAACATCCAATCGCGTGATCTGCAGAAGTTAGCAAAGGCAAATAAAATCGATGGTTTCCGTTTTATAGAAATCAACGAAATGCTGACCCGTTTTTCTGATTCGATGGGGATGAGTGAGCGGATTAAAAACACGATATTTCCAACAACCTACACTTATTTAACCAAGGTGTTTATCTGGCTGTTTGTGGTTACTTTTACCCTTGTAATCAGTCAGGATGCCGGCCCTGCTGCAATCTTTTTAGGCTGGTTAATCGGCTTCGTATTTGTATCTACACAAATTAACGGAATGAGTTTGGTTAATCCTTTCGAAAATAACTCAGCGGGTGTTCCGCTTAACCAGATTACCAGGACTATCGAAATCAACCTTTTACAGATGTTGAAAGAAGATGATATTCCGGAGCCTGTTAAGCCGATAAACGAAGAGTATATTCTTTAAACCTTTGCAGTTTTCTTTCCGATAAAGATGAAAAAGAGTGATAAAAGCCAAAAGATGAAGATTACAATAATGGCGTTCAGAATGGCTTTGGGGTAGCCTAATTGCACTACATCAATAAACGGGTAGGGATATTTGTTGATCAGATAACCTCTAATCACAATAAAAATAACATAGAGTAATGGATAAATGAGCCATGAAAGGGCCTGTTTATATTGTAAGGTTGATTTTTTAACAAAGAAAATCCAAAAAAGCAGGAAAATCAAGGGATTTACCACGTGCAGAAGTTCGTCTGCTGCCCTCGCCCAACCCACTGGAGAAACAATGCCTCTTAGCATTATATTGTAAATTAGGCCTACTACCACGATATACACCGTTATTGCAGTTAAAGTAGAGGATTTTGCAAATAGATTTTCAGTCTCATTCCATTTAAGAAAAGATAGACAGCTAAAACAAAAGGCAACAATAATATTTGTGGTTACGGTGAAGTAGGATAAAAATATTTTTGTTGTTTCCAGGTAATTGCCAGCCGAAAGATTCAAACTTACACTAAATTGAAGTGCCAGCGAAAACCATACAATTATGGAAGCACAGATAACAAAGGGCCTGAATTTTTCTTTTAGATCCATATTTTGCGAAAAGGGATGATCAGGCAAAAAATGCCTGTTTTAAAACTAAGATAAGCATTTCTAATATAATGATGTGTCTATTTGAACGTCATGAAACCAATGGAAGGTATAGATGGGTCGTCATTTCGACTGGAGCGTAGCGAAATGGAGAAATCTGTTAACATAGTTTAAAGATTTCTCCACTGCGGTGAAATGACGACCAACTATAACTGTACCTTTCGTTTTTTTATGAAAATAAAATCTACCATTGACGTTATTTTGTAATTATTTATTAATGAGCAATTTGAGGAGCTATGCATTTCCCGTCGAGTTAGGCCATAGCACCATATCTCCGTTCTACTAAAGTCCGGCCTAACATTCCGATAGCTATCGGGATCGGGCTACACTGTATTAGCCATATTACTGGCTTCGAAAGAAAAATTTTTAGCCGGTGGTTTTTGTTTTTTCATCAGTATTCATATTTTCAATGGTATTCAAGCTAGCTTCGCTGGTCTTTTTGGCAGCAAAAAGAAAGAGCCCTTTGGTGGCGGGGAGCCGGGGCAAGACCGTTCTGATGGCCAAAAAAACAATCAATTATATAAGTCATTCATATTGAATTTTATGCAATAAATTAATACTCAGAATGATAAAATATACCTTATCCATGGCCTCCCGGCGCTCACAAGCCGTTAAAACCTATTAATTCCTTTCTAACTCCGCCTTTAATTTTTCTTCAAAAAGTACAGATTTTGCTTTAAATTGGGGATCGGAGAACGAAATATTAGCCGTAGCATAAATGATTTTTCCATCCTTGCCAACTAAAATATTCGATGGGAAACCGTGATTGATATTTAACCTGCGGATTTCATCCTTGCTTAACGATACGATTTTATATTTATAGCCATTCCGTTTTTGAAAACGTTTTGCGCTTGCAGGGCTATCGTGTGTAATGCCGATAAACCTTACGCCATTTTTGCCATATTTCGATAGCAGTTTATTTAATTCTGGCATTTCTGCAATGCAGGGCGGGCATTTTTCGAACCAGAAATTAATTACGGTTACCTGGTTTTTTAAATCAAAATTGGTAAATGGTTTTTTATCAATGGTTAACCCGCTAAAAGCTGGGAGGTCTTTGCCTGCTAAATCTTCGAAGAAAGTTTCTTGAGTAGCCCATTTAACCGGTGCATCTTGCGCCAATACTGGTAAAGCAAAAATAGAAAATAGAATAATCAGGTAAATTTTCATCGGCGATAAATATAAAAAAAGTCCTACCAATGCGGCAGGACTTTATAGTTTGTTTAGCTTGGAAAATTTTTATTTAAAGGTAACCGAACCATATTCAGTTTTAACAGATACATTTGAAGCACCACCGCTGCCAATCTTGCCCGAATATTTTTTGGTTTCATCATCTTTGCTCACCATGCTTGATGTTACATTTGAGCCGTATTTAAAGCCTGCATAAGAAGTAGAAACATTAAAAGTTCCATTATAACGGTCTGCAAAACCAAGGCTTACACTTACATATTCGCCACCAAAGGTAAAGTTTCTACAGGCTGGTGTAATTTCATTTACACTTAGACGGTTGTAATCCATATTGATATTCGCATCACCATTTAAGGTGCCTAAAGTAACATTAGAATATTCTGCGTTTACCGCAATTTTACCGGCTGAAGCAATATTTAAGTCGCCATAAGCTTGTTTAGCAACCGTATTACCTTTAACCGTATTGATGTTTACTTTCGCATATTCCGAATTTAAAAGCAAGTTGCCGCCAATGGTACCAATGGTTAAACCTTTGCCATATTGAACTTTAATATCAGCCGATTTTCTGATGGTATTGATATTTACCGCAACATATTCCGCATCAAGTTCTAAGGTACCTACCGCACCAATAGTTACCGGACCATTGTATTCGTGTTTTACCACAGCAGCATTTAAATCCTGGATATCACATTTGCCGTACTGCACATTGATGTAGTTGTTGGCGTTACTTAAATTGCCTGCAACCAGATTTCCGTATTCTACTTTTAAAGAAGTTGGGCCAGCAAAGTTACCCATTTCTACGCTTCCATACTGTTGCGAAACGGTTAAAGGATTTACTGCAGGCATGTATACCGTATAAATTACTTTAATTTCCCTTCTCCAGGTGGTTACCCCGTTTTTAACACTGCGTCCATAACGTCCGTTTCTATCACCCATATTGGTTTTAACAGAAACTACATCGCCATTTTTAGTGGCGTCGATATTCACACCGTCAATCAGCCTTTGTACATCGCTATCCGAATTGCTGTAAACTTTAATATCTACATCAACCTTTACTTCTTTCCTGTCCCAGGTTTTAATGGTAATTGATCCGTATTGGTTATTTAAATTAACCTTATCGTTATTGTCTACGCTAAAACTCTTGCTAAAAGATTTAGAACGTTCGGCATCGCTTCCTGTTTGTGTTGATTTGGAATAGCTAACCATAGCCAGTGAAGTCGATTTATCGGCAGCTTCTGCAACTACTTTTTCAGTTGGACTATTCACCGCAATTTCTTGCGCATTGGTTTTTACGGCGATTAAAGCCATAAAGGCCAGAAATATTTTTATTGTTTTCATGTTGTTAATTGTTAAACATTTAAGGTTTACACCTGCCGGCTGGTCATAAACATTTAAATGTAGTGAGCGTACCCCTCCTGGTATTAAGTAGCGTGAATCGGGTATAAGGCCGATTCTGCTATTATTTAATTTTGCTTTTGCTGCTTGCAGCTTAAATTTGGTTAACCCTTTTGTAATCGTCAACCTGGTTAATAATCAATAATTGTTGTTTTAATAACTGTAGTTGTATTTCGCGGTTTTTAACCATCGCCTTTACCACAAAAGTTTGGTTGGGCGAGGTTGGCAGTTCTGCTTTTAACCTTTCGTAATCTTCATCAAGCTTTCTCAGGTCGGCAGTAAATTTTTTGTATAATTCTGGATTTGCCGAGGCGAAAATGGCTAAACTGTCTCTTTTTTCAGTAATTAATCCTGCAAAATGGACTTCTTTTTTTGCGTATGAAGCACTAACGTCGGCTATTTCTAAATCTTTGTTTTGTAACCTTCCGGCGTATAACCAAACTAAACCGAAAACGACTACGATAGCTGCTGCTGCACTCATCCATAAATACAGCTTTACCGGCTTTTTTTTCGTTCTGGCATCTAAACCTTGTTCAATCTTTGCCCAAAGATCGGCCGATGGCTCCATAATATCAAAAGACTTACGGTTATCCTTTACAAAGGTTTCTAATCTATTATTCATCTCTCATCCCTTTCTGTTCTAAAATACTTTTTAACTTCTTTTTTGCCCTCATATATTGTGTACGGCTGGTATTTTCACTTATTTTTAAAATGTGTGCAATTTCTTCATGATCATAACCTTCTAAAAGGTATAAACTCAATACTACCCTATAACCATCTGGCAATTGGGTAATGGCTGCTCTGATTTCTTCAGCCTGTAACTGCACTTCACTGTCATCAAAACTATCTTCATCCGGCACTTCCGATATTTCGTCTGTACTTACAAATTCCATTTTGCGTTTACGCAGGTAATTGATGGATTTGTTAATCACAATCTGTTTTAGCCAAAGTCCGAATGTGGTTTCCTGTCTAAAATCAACAATTCTGGTAAATGCATCCAAAAATGCTTCCTGTAAAACATCTTCAGCCTCTTCCTCATAATTTAAAATGCGCAGCGCCACATTATACATGGCCTTTGCATACAGCTTGTACAATTCAAACTGCGCTGCGCGGCTGCCCTGCATGCATTTTTTTACTAGTTCCAGGTTTTTATCGATGTATACGGCTTCCAAAATTTCGAATATTCTGATTATAAGACATAAGGGATTTTAAAACGTTGCATCAAGGTAGAAAAAAAGTTTAGAAATATATTAATACAGTATTAAGATAGAATCAAATATACTTTCATACTGAGGAAGGAAGCATCATTGCTCTATGAAATAACTCCTTTCATATCCAAAAAAAGGCATTTTACAATTAATAGGAAATTAATGGTTCTGTGCTTTTGGCATTTTCATTCCCGCTTTTTAGTACGAGTTCCGATGAAGAATCGGAAGCTCTTCCCGGCATCCGATAGCTATCGGATCGGGTTTAGATACCAAGTTTGGTGCATTGAAAACGAACCTTTGTTAAATAAACCTGACAGGAGCGGGCATCCCGATTTTTTCCAATCGGGATAAAGCGGACGGCGGGACTACAGCACCTATGAAATGCTATCCTTTCATTTCCGGAATATGAAAAGCATTTTATAATTAATAGGAAATGAGTGGTTCTGTGCTTTTAGCATTTTCAGCCCTGCTTTCCCTCCAGCCAATTTGAAGGAAATTGGCGTCCGTCCAATCAGGTTTATTTAACCTGGGCCGGTGCAGGAAAGCCAAACCGCTGTTAACTAAACCCGACAAAAGCGTGCATCCCGATTTTTTCCAATCGGGATAAAGCGGATGGCGGACTACAGCACCTATGAAATGCTATCTTTTCATCTCCGGAATATGAAAAACATTTTATAATTAATAGGAAATGAGTGGTTCTGTGCTTTTAGCATTTTCAGCCCTGCTTTCCCTCCAGCCAATTTGAAGGAAATTGGCGTCCGTCCAATCAGGTTTATTTAACCTGGGCCGGTGCAGGAAAGCCAAACCGCTGTTAACTAAACCCGACAAAAGCGTGCATCCCGATTTTTTCCAATCGGGATAAAGCGGATGGCGGGACTACAGCACCAATGAAACACTATCCTTTCATTTTCAAAACACAAAAATAATTTATACTCAATACAAAACAAGCAGTTTTACGGTTTAACATTTGTGGAAAATAGAATGCAGGATCATCATAAATTTGAAAACCCTGATACAAACCATTAACTTCATGCCATGGAAACCGATTTAATTATTTCAGCAATTAACGATCTACACCAAAAAGCAAACCTGGCCTTAGAGAATAAAGATGCAACCGCTTATACAGCTATGTTTGACGATAGCTTAACTTATACTCCGTTTGAAAAACCAACCATAAACAAACGCGATTTTACCATCGATTTAAAAAAATATTTGAGCGGGACTAAAGAAATCCATTCCAGTTATTACCGGATAAAGTCATCTATGGTAGATGATGTTTTTACCGAAAAAATAGCCCGTAAATCGGTTCTTTTAAAACCTAAAATGCTCGTTTTATCTAAAAAACAGACCATACAGGCTGAAGAAATATACCATTGGAAAAATATTAAGAATGAGTGGAAAGTGGTTGCGCTCGAAATTGTGTTAGAAGAAAAGTATTAAAATAAAGTATAGTTCCTAATTTTTTGACCTACATCAAAGTTTAAGGTTTTTGATACCTGCACTTTTGCAGTATTAAAAATATAAACTTTATAAAAATGAAAAAAGAATACTTTAGATACATCAACACGTTGTTTGTGGTAATACCCATGACTTTAATTATGGCCTTTGTTGGCCTAATGCGCAATTATGGTTTTGGTGAAGATTGGATATCAAATTTTTAAAAGCGTGGAGCGTGATGCTGCCCGTAGCCTATT
This sequence comes from Pedobacter jeongneungensis, assembly GCF_000633455.1. GTDB lineage: Bacteria > Bacteroidota > Bacteroidia > Sphingobacteriales > Sphingobacteriaceae > Pedobacter > Pedobacter jeongneungensis_A. Next base: position 2,873 of record NZ_AYMG01000001.1, on the reverse strand, counting down.
TTGCGGCATTTATCATTATCCCCAACGCAAGGAAGCTGGCCGAAAAAATAACTTCGAAAACCTAAACATGATTATATTTGGTTAAGCCTAAATTTAAATGCACAAACAGCTTTCAGATTATATAAGAGAAAAAATCACAATCAGCGATCCGGATATGGAGACTGTATTCTCTTTTTTCAAAATAATGGAAGTAAAGAAGAATGAAGTCCTGATCAGTCCGGGCGAAACAAGCCAACGGATTTATTTTGTTGGCAAAGGCTGTTTGCGGATTTTTTTCCTAACTGAAGGTGGTACCGAAGCCACCAGGCATTTTGCTTTCGAAAACCAGTTTGCCACTGCTTTGGTCAGTTTCATTACCAACGAAACTTCAAAAGAATTTGTGCAGGCCATAGAAGATACCGAACTATATTACATTTCGCAGAACGACTTTTACTTCCTGCTTAAAATTATTCCCCAATGGGAGAAACTGTACCGCCATTACCTGGAATATGCGTATGTAACCAACACCAATCGCCTAATGTCGTTTATAACGCTCGACGCCACTGAACGTTACCGCCAGCTGCTGGCGCAAAATCCAAACGTGGTGATGCGTATGCCGAATAAAATGGTTGCCTCTTATCTGAATATTTCTCAAGAAACGCTGAGCAGATTGAAATCAAAAGCATAAATTCAATCAAGGCACTGAAATAGTATTATTTTTTCTTTGTGTTCTTCGTGGTCAAAAAAAGGCAAATCGGTTATCACAAAATTTCCTTAAATCTTCTATTCTAAACTTTAAAACAAAATCGGTATTTTTGCCGCTCAATTTAGATTACTATATATGTTAAGAACAGTAACTTGTGGCGCATTAAACCTAAATAACTTAGGCGAAAGTGTTACGCTATGTGGTTGGGTACAAAAATCAAGAGATTTAGGCGGTATGACTTTTATCGACATCCGCGATCGTTATGGTATTACTCAGTTGGTTTTTAACATGGACGATAATAAAGCGCTTTGCGAAACTGCACGTACATTAGGTCGTGAGTTTGTAATTAAAGCAGTTGGTACCGTTGTAGAAAGAAGCAACAAAAACCCAAAAATGTCAACCGGTGATGTAGAAATTAAAGTTTCTGCTTTAGAGATTTTAAATGCGGCAAAATTACCTCCGTTTATGATTGATGATGAAACAGATGGTGGTGATGAGTTGCGTATGAAATACCGTTATCTGGATTTACGTCGTAACCCGGTGCGTAATAACCTGGTTTTGCGTCATAAGATGGCACAATCGGTTCGCCGTTATCTGGATGCCTTAGATTTTATTGAGGTAGAAACACCTGTATTAATTAAATCAACACCAGAAGGTGCAAGGGATTTCGTGGTGCCTAGCCGTATGAACGAAGGCGAGTTTTATGCTTTACCGCAATCGCCGCAAACCTTTAAACAATTGTTGATGGTTTCGGGTTTCGACCGTTATTTCCAGATTGTAAAATGTTTCAGGGATGAAGATTTAAGAGCAGACCGTCAGCCTGAGTTTACCCAGATTGACTGCGAAATGTCGTTCATCGAACAGGAAGATATATTAAATACTTTTGAAGGATTGATCCGTACTTTATTTAAAGAAGTGCGCAATTACGATTTACCAGAAGTTCCGCGGATGCAATATGCAGATGCAATGCGTTTATACGGTTCTGATAAGCCAGATACCCGTTTCGAAATGAAATTCGTTGAGCTTAACGATTTGGTAAAAGGAAAAGGTTTTCCTGTGTTTGATAACGCTGAATTGGTTGTTGGTATCAATGCAAAAGGTGCTGCAAGTTATACCCGTAAACAATTGGACGAACTGACCGATTTTATTAAACGCCCGCAAATTGGTGCTACAGGTTTAATTTATGCCCGCCATAACGATGATGGAACAATTAAGTCATCAGTAGATAAATTCTTTAACGAAGAAGACCTTAAACAATGGAGCGAAGCTTTCGGAACAGAAAAAGGCGATTTATTGTTGATTTTAGCGGGTTCTACTGATAAAGTACGTAAACAGCTAAACGAGCTTCGTTTAGAAATGGGTAACCGTTTGGGTTTACGTGATAAAAATACATTTTCGGCCCTTTGGGTATTGGATTTCCCGCTTTTAGAATGGGATGAAGAAACTGAACGTTACCATGCGATGCACCACCCGTTCACTTCGCCAAAACCTGAAGATATTGCTTTGTTGGATACTGACCCTAAAAATGTACGTGCCAATGCTTACGATATGGTAATCAACGGAACTGAAGTTGGTGGCGGATCTATCCGTATCCACGACCGGGCATTGCAGGCTTTAATGTTTAAACATTTAGGTTTTAGTGCGGAAGAAGCACAAAAGCAATTTGGTTTCTTAATGGATGCTTTTGAATTTGGTGCACCTCCGCACGGTGGTATTGCTTTCGGTTTCGATCGTTTAACTTCAATTTTCGCAGGTTTAGATTCAATCCGCGATGTAATTGCTTTCCCTAAAAATAACTCTGGTAGAGATGTAATGATCGATAGCCCGAGTACCATTGATGAGAAACAATTGAAAGAATTGAAGATTAAGACTGATTTATAGTTTCATTAGTTACCTGGCCATTGGTTCATTAGTCATTGGTCATTAGGCTGGGAGCAGAATACACAGTTTGCTAAAGGCTAATGATGAATAGTCACGATTTATAAATACTTAATCAACATGAAAAAGCCTCAGAATTTTTATGCAGTGCCCCCAAAAAGTTAGACACTTTATGGGGGCATTTTTATGAGTAGAAAAGTTAAGCATAGCTTAGAATTTAAATTGGCTATCGTCAATCAGATCTTAAAAGGAGATAAATCTCTGGCCACAATCTCAAGAGAAAATGGTCTTGAACGTCGCATGGTGCTTC